>NZ_JANZYP010000075.1 GCF_025506355.1 Sphaerisporangium corydalis | reverse complement strand
GCCCGGGTGGGGTGGGGGTCGTCTGGGGGGCGGGTTGTGCCGCCTGGTCGCCATGGCGCGGATCCTCGTCGCCTGGCCGGATCGCCTGGAACGTCAACGTCTGCTCTCCCGGGGTCTCGGGGACGCTGTCCTTCCCCTCGATCACCGCGTCACCTGACTGTTCTGTGTGCTCATCGGCGCGCTCCGTCTTCTTCGCGGCCGATTTCACGGAACCCGCTCCGCTCGAACCATCTCGATCTCCTGGCCGACCCTGACGACGTCACCGACGACCACGATCGCCGGCGGCCGCGTCCCAGCGGCGGTCACGCGCTCCGCCACCGTGGAGAGGCTGGCATAAAGAGCTCGCTGGGTCGGAAGAGTACCGTCCTGTACCACCATCACGGGGGTTTCCGGCGAACGTCCGTCTCGTATAAGTGTGTCAGCGATCATGGCTATTCGTTCAACAGCCATCAGAAGTACCAGGGTTCCCGGTGATCTCGCCAGTCCCGCCCAGTCAACAGTTGATTTCGGATCGTCGGGCGCCACGTGGACGGAAATGACGTGGAACTCCTGGCTGACCCCGCGGTGGGTGACGGGCACGCCCGCTGCGGCGGGGACGGCGACGGCGCTGGTGACGCCGGGCACCACGATGACGGGAATTCCCGCGCGCGCGCACGCGAGCATCTCCTCACCGCCCCGGCCGAACACAAAGGGGTCGCCCCCCTTGAGGCGTACGACGAAACGGCCCCGCCGCGCGTGCTCGATCAGCAGTTCGTTGATCTTCTCCTGGGCGAGGAAGCGGCCGTACGGGATCTTGGCCGCGTCGATCAGCTCGACGTCCGGCGCGAGCTCGTCCAGCAGGGCGCGGGGCGCGAGGCGATCGGCGACGACCACGTCCGCCTGGGCCAGGAGCTGGCGCCCGCGCACGGTGATCAGGCCGGGGTCGCCGGGGCCGCCGCCGACCAGCGCGACGCCGATGGGTTTGGTGCGGTTGCGCCGCGCGTCGACGGTGCCGTCGCGCAGGGCGGCCACCACGGCGTCGCGGATGCCGGCCGCGCGGCGCGGGTCACCGCCGGCGGTGACGGCCACGCTGATCTCGTCGACCCGGCCGCTGGCGGGCGTCCAGGCGGCGGAGGCGTCGCGGTCGTCGGCGCGCACACACCAGATGCGCTTGGCCTCGGCCTCGGCGGCGATGGCCGCGTTGACGGAGCGCTCGTCGGTGCACGCCTGGACGAGCCATGAGCCGTCGCAGTCGCCGAGCTGGTAGGTGCGGCGCTCCCAGGTGACCTGGCCGTCGGCGATGAGGTCGTCGAGCGCGGGGGTCACGCTCGGTGACACGAGAGTGACCGCGGCGCCCGCGTCCAGCAGGGCCGGCACTCTGCGCTGGGCCACGCGCCCGCCGCCGACGACGAGCACGCGCCTGCCGTGGAGGCGGAGACCGAGCAGGTAGGGCGACGACATGGGACGGTGTTCCCTTTCCCGGGAAGAGGCAAAACCCGTTGCGCGTGAAGTAAACCTACAGGCCCTCGGTCGTGGGCGGCACAGGGTGCCTTCCCGCGAGGAGGGGCTTGCGCGGATCCCACGGTTCCCCGCCTGCCGCCACCTCGCGCCTGCGCGCGATGGCGGACAGCGCCTCCAGGATGACGCGGTTGCCGAGATAGGCGGTGATCTCCGCGTGGTCGTAGGGCGGGGCCACCTCGACCACCTCCATGCCGACGACCGGCAGTTCGTAGCAGATGCGCCGCACGGCGTCGAGGAGCTGCCGCGCCGAAAGGCCGCCGGGCTCGGGGGTTCCGGTGCCGGGGGCGTGGGCGGGGTCGCAAACGTCGATGTCCACCGAGAGGAACACGCCGTCGCACTCGTCGGTGGCGATGGCGAACGCCTCGGTCAGGCATTCGGTGAGGCCGCGCTCCACGATCTCGGTCATCTCGTAGGAGCGCATGTCCTGCCCGGCCATCCAGTCCAGGGTCTCGGGGCCGGGCCAGTAGCCGCGCAGGCCGATCTGCAGGAAGCGGTCCCCGCGGATCGCCTCGGACTCGATGAGCCGGCGCATCGGCTGGCCGTGCCCGTAGAGGTGCCCGAACTCGATCTCGCCGGTGTCGGCGTGGGCGTCGAAGTGGATCATGGAGATCCGGCCGAAGCCGTGGTGGCGGGCGACGCCGCGCGCGTCGGGCAGGGCGATGGTGTGGTCGCCGCCGAGGACGAGCGGCATCGCGCCGGACGCGGAGATCGTGTGGACGGCCTCCTCGATGTCCCTGATGGAGGTCTCGATGTCGCCCGAGTAGCACTCGACGTCGCCGGCGTCCAGGACCTTGAGGTCGCGCAGCGGGTCGACCCGCAGGGCCAGGCTGGGCCGGGATCCGTCGTGGGCCAGGTAGCAGGCCTGGCGCAGGGCCATGGGGCCGAAACGCGCGCCGGGCCGGTTGCTCGTGCCGCCGTCGAAGGGGGCCCCGACGATCACGACGTCCGCGCCGGCGAAGCTCTCGGCGTCGCCCAGGTCGCACCGCTCGACGCCGAGGAAGGTGATGTCGGGTCCGAACATGGGGCCGTAGCGCATCAGGGTCCAATCATGACGTGTCGTGAAATGTCACCATTCAACTGTAGTGACGCGCGCGACCCGCCAGAGAGGCCCGAGGCACCCGGACGCCCCGCTCGACGCGGCCAGGCCCCGGGATCGACAGGGCCTGTGCCGTCGCCGGCATGGTCAGGTGCTCGGGTCGAGGGTGGCCTGGGCGTCCTTGTCCGTCACGCCGGCCGAGTCGAAGGTGGCCACCTCGTGCATGACGCGCACGGCCGCGCTCACCAGCGGGTACGCCAGCAGCGCCCCCGTGCCCTCGCCGAGCCGCAGTTCGAGGTCGACCAGGGCGCGGAGGCCGAGATGGTCGAGCGTGATCGCGTGGCCGGGCTCGGCCGAGCGGTGCCCGGCCAGGCAGTAGCCGACGGCGTCGGGCGCGAGCGCGGCGGCGACCAGGGCCGCCGCGCCGGCGATGACCCCGTCCAGGATGACCGGCACCCGCGCGGCGGCGGCACCGAGGACGAACCCCGCGAGGGCGGCGTGCTCCAGCCCGCCGACCGCAGCCAGCCGCCGGACGACCTCGGACCGCGACCCAGGGTCGCCGTCACCCGGAATGTCGTTGACTTCGAGCCCCCGGCGTACGATCTCGATCTTGTGGCGGAGGGTCGCGTCGTCGGCGCCGGTCCCCCTACCGGTGGTGTCGGCGGCGTCCCTGCCGGTGAAGGCGCAGATCAGGGCGGCGGAGGCGGTGGTGTTGGCGATGCCCATGTCACCGGTGACCAGGCAGGCGTTGCCCTGCGCCACCAGGTCGCGGGCCACCGTGATGCCCGCTTCGAGGGCGGCCACGGCCTGTTCGGCGGTCATTGCGGGTCCTGCCGACAGGTCGGCCGTGCCGTAGGCGATCTTGCGGGAGACCAGCCCGGGGGCCTCGGGCAGGTCGGCGGCGACGCCGACGTCGACCACGGTCACCGAGACGCCGGCCTGCGCGGCGAAGGCGTTGGCCACGGCGCCGCCCGCGAGGAAGTTCAGCACCATCTGGGTGGTGACCTCACGCGGCCATGGAGTGACCCCCTGGGCGTGCACGCCGTGGTCGGCGGCGAAGATCGCCAGGGCGGCGGGGGCCGGGGCGGGCGGCGGGCAGGCGCCCGCGACGCCGGCGAGCCGCACCGCGACCTCCTCCAGCACGCCGAGCGCTCCGCGCGGCTTGGTCAGTCGGTCCTGATGCGCCCGCGCGTCCGCCATCGCCTGAAGGTCGGCCGGGCGGATCGCCGCGAGGGTCTGGTCGAGGATCTCCATGGGTCAGACGAGCCCGTCGGCCATCGCGGCCTCTTCGCGGGACAACCGGCGCACGGACGGCTTCCCCACGCGAAGCACGTCAGGCGCGCCCGTCTCAAGGGACTCGACGTCGTCCAGGGAGACGACGTCCAGAGGGTCGACCAGGTCCAAGGTCACGGCCTTTCCAGAGGGGAGGACAGCGGGGTCCGACGGCCACGGCTCCGCGACGGGAGGCCCGTCGAGACCGCCGGGAAGGGCGGCGCGCACGTCGGCGGCCCCGAGGACCTCCTCGTAGCGCTCGATGATCAGGTCGGCGAGGCCCTCGCAGTCGCCGATCACCTCCGCGCAGCGGACGTCCAGGTCGACGTGCCCGGCGGCGTAGGCCAGGGCCTCGGCCCAGATGCGTTCGAGGACGCCGCCGGCGAACAGCAGGTAGGGAAGCACGACGACCCGCTTGGCGCCCAGGCGGCGGCAGCGCTCGATGCCCTGGGCCACGCTCGGCGGCGCGTCGGCGACGTAGGCGGTCTCGACCGTCAGCAGGTCGAACGCGTGGGTCTCCCAGAACAGCCGGGAGACGCGGTGCACCTCGGCGTTGGCGCCGGTCTCGGCGGATCCGTGGCCGACCAGCACCACCGCGGTCTCGGCGGGCGTCACCGGCTCCCACGGCGCGACGCCGTGCTCGTCGGTCACCGAGACCGCCGCGAGGCGGGGCATCTCGGCGAGCGCGTCGGCGAGCCGCTCGGCCATCAGCGCGAGCACCTGGGGCGAGGCGCCGAGGGAACGGCCGTACTCGCAGGTGAGGGTCGGATGGGCCACCTGGGCCCGCGCGATGGCGGCGGGCACGTCGTCGCTGTCCTCGAGCGCGAGGGGGACGGCCACGAGGCGGTGGTGGCCCCGGGAGACCAGCGAGGCGACCGAGTCGCTCAGCGATGGTCGCCCTTTGGCGACGAACCCACCCGACACATCCGCCGCCAGCCGATCGAGTCGGCACCGCAGCCGGTGGACGAAACGGCCGAACTCCGCCGCACCGGTGTCGTCGTGGGCGCCGTGCCCTATGAGCAGGAGCGGCGGCTTCATGTGGATCTCCGATACTTTGACCTGCGGTTATGTGGTCGGGTCGCGAGGATATCCGAATCTGTCATTCCATGGACATCGCTTTGCGCAGCATTTGGTCAAGACAAGACCGACCGTTCATCGTGATCTGGTCGACCGTACGTCGGCCGGGCGCCTTCCGGCGGGAAAACGTCTCAGCCGATCTCATGCCCTGAGAAACGCCCGGCCGATCCCGCCCCACAGGACGCTCGGCCCCCTGCCGTGCCCAGGGCGCGTCAGTCGATCTCGCCTTTGAGGATGCTGAACAGCACGGCGTCGGAGATGCCGCCGGACACCGGGAGCGCCCGCCGCAGCACCCCCTCCTCCACGAACCCGGCCTTGCGGGCGACCGCCTGGCTGGCGACGTTGCCGACGGCGGCGAGCAGGGTGACGCGGTGGAAGCCGCGCATCATCAAGAACGTGCAGAGCGCGCGCGTCGCCTCGGTCGCGTACCCCCGGCGGCGGGCCCACGGGGAGATCCAGTAGCCGACCTCGACGTCGCCGCGTTCCCAGTCGGCGCGCTGCACCCCCGCCGATCCGGCGAGGCGCCCGCCGGCCCGGGGCTCGATGGCGAACTGCACGCCGTTCACGGGGTCGGCGTGGGCGTACCTGGTGCACCAGTCGTAGGCCCGCTGGAGGTCGTACCCCTCGGCCCAGGGCATCCAGCGGTAGATGTCGGGGTCGCGGTCGACGGCGGCGAACAGGTCCCTGGCGTCGGTACCGGTGAACGGGCGCAGGATGAGCCGCTCGCTCTCCAGGCGCACGCCGGTGCCGAAGCCCCGGGCGTTCATCGTGGGCGGCCCGATGGCGATGTCGCGGGAGAGCAGGCCGAAGACGACCAGGTCGTGCGGGCCGTCGTCCTCGAAGCCCGCGCCGCGCAGCAGGCCCTCGCGGGTGAACCCGGCCTTCTCGGCGACCCGGAGGGAGGCGGTGTTGTCCAGGTTCGCGCGCAGCTCGATGCGCCGCAGGCCGCCCTTGGTGAGCATCCATTCGGTCAGCGCGCCGACGGCCTCGGGCGCGAAGCCCCGGCCGCGGTGCGCGGGATGGACGCCGTAGCCGATCTCGGCGGTGGCGACGCCCCAGACCGTGCGGAACAGGCTGACGGCGCCGACGATCGCCCCTTCGGCGACCATGGCGAGGTGGATGCCCTGGCCGGAGCGCCACAGTTCGTGCACACCGTAGGACAGCCACTGGGAGATGCCCGAGATGTGGCCGGGGACGCCCGGCGGCAGGAACTGGGCGCCGGACTCGACGATCGCCCGCACACGGTCGGTGTCGCGGGGGCCGAAGGGCCGCAGCACCAGCCGCCTCGTCGTGATCGTCAGGTGCTGATCAAAGCCGGTCAATTTCATCCCCCTTGTGCGGACATATCAGCTCACCGCACATTGGGGGTCATTCGCAACTTTGTTAGGCCCTCGACGGCACCGGCCGCCGAGGACCCCGATCTTCGTACGCCACGGCCCTCCCGCCCGGAAAGGCGCCCGGGCGAGGAGGCCGATCGGTCAGGAGGCCGAGCCGAACGCCTCCCGCCAGCGCACCCGCGCGCCCGTCCGCAGCACGGCACGCTGGTAGATCCGGCCGCCGACGAACAGGATGGCCACCGCCGCCAGGAGCATCAGGCCCATCGCCAGCGCCGTCTCCCAGAGCGGGACCGCGACGACCGCCGCCCGCACCGGCATGACCATCGCCGAGAACGGCGGGATGATCGACAACGCGTGCGTCAGCGGGCCGTCGGGCGACTGGGCGGCGACGAAGCCGACCAGGTAGCTCGCCATCAGCAGCATCGTCGCCGGGGTGAGCACGCCGCTGAGGTCCTCCTGCCGCGAAACCAGCGACGCGATGGCCGCGAACATCGCCGCGTAGAAGGCGTAACCGAGCAGGAACCAGACGATCGTGGTCGCCACCACCCCGTACGTGCCGTCGGGGAGCTGGGGGACCGCGCCGGTGAGCTGGGCGGCGGCCAGGCCCACCACGGCGATGACGATGAGCTGGGACAGGCCGAGCACGCCGAGGCCGATCGTCTTGCCCGCAAGGAGCTGCCACGGCCGGACCGAGGTGAGCAGGATCTCGACGATCCTGCTGCCCTTCTCCTCGACCACGCCCATCGCGACCCAGGTGCAGATCTGGATGAGCAGCATGAACAGGATGACGACGATGGTCATCGCGATCACGCGCCGGATGGTCGCGTCCTCGCCGCTGCCGTTGAGGGTCAGCTCCGTCATCGGCCGCACCTGCTGCGCCGCGCCGACCTTGGCCGGGTCCAGGCCGGCCGAGGTGAGGTTCTCCTCGGTGGCCACCATGCGGTGGGCGGTGTCGAGGATGGCCGACAGGGTCTGGCTCACCACGGTCTTGGAAACGACCGTCGCGTTGTCCACGACGGCGACCTCCACGTCGTCGTTCGCCACGGCCCTACGGGCCGCCGCCTCGTCGGCGAACCGTGTGATCTTGATGGTCAGGTCGTCGCCGTGCGCGGCCTGGGCCGACAGGGCCGCCTGGAGGCGGTCGGCCTGCGGTCCTACCAGTCCCACGGTGTAGTCGGAGCCGCCGCCGAGCAGCTTGGGGAGCGCGGCGAGCACGGCCACCAGGATCGCCGTGACGACGAGGCCGTAGCGGTACCCCTTCGTGCGGCTCCGAACGGTGATCTCCCGCCGGGCGACCAGGGATATGGCGTTCACGCGACCACCTCACGGAAGATCTCGGCCAGGGAGGGCTCCTGCCAGCCGAAGTGCTGGACGCGGCCGGCCCGTGCCGCCAGGAGCAGCGCCTCCTGGTCGTCGGAGGGCCGAAGGATCACCTCGTCGTAGCGCTGGTCGCCGTCCGGACCGGCGGGGTCGCCCTGCGGCGGCCGGTCGTTCTTGGCGACGATCTCGCCGGGCAGCCGGTCGGCCCAGCCGGGCTCGGCGCCGGTCACCACGATGCGCAGGCGCTTGCGCGACTCCCGTGCGCGCAACTCCGCGACGGTGCCGCCGGCGATCATGCGGCCGTCCTTGATGATGCCGACCGCGTCGCACAACCGTTCCACCAGGTCGAGCTGGTGGCTGGAGAAGACGACGGCCACCCCTGCGGCGGTGCGCTCGGCCAGCACGCCCGCCAGCGCGTCGACCGCGATCGGGTCCAGGCCGGAGAACGGCTCGTCCAGGACCAGCAGCTCGGGCTCGTGGATGAGGGCGACGGCGAGCTGGACCCGCTGCTGGTTGCCGAGCGACAGCCCGGCGACCTCGTCGCCGCGCCGGTCGGTCAGCCCCAGCCGCTCGATCAGCGCGTCCGCCGACCGCCGCGCGGCCGGCGCGTCCATGCCGCCGAGCCGGCCGAAGTACTCGACCTGCTCGCCGACGCGCATCTTGGCGTACAGGCCGCGTTCCTCGGGCATGTAGCCGAAGCGGCGGCGGGTCTCGAAGCCGGCGGGCGCGCCCTTCCAGCGCACCTCGCCGCCGTCGGAGGCGAGCACGCCCATGACGATGCGCATCGTCGTCGTCTTGCCCGCGCCGTTGGCGCCGACGAAGCCGTACATCTCACCGGGACGCACGGTCAGGCTCACGCCGTCGAGGGCCACCTTGTCGCCGTACCGCTTTTTCAGCCCGTCGACCTCAAGCATGGGGGGATCCCTTCATGATCTTCTCTAGTACCGAGACGTACTCGTGGAACGCCTCGCGGCCCTTGGGGGTGAGCGAGTACCACGTGCCGGGCTTCTTGCTGACGAAGGCCTTCTCGACCTTGACGTATCCGGCCTCTTCGAGCGTCAGCATGTGCTTGGAGAGCAGGGAGTCGCTGACCTCGATCGTGTCGCGCAGGAAACGGAACTCCACCTTGTCGGCCGCCGCGAGCGTGGCCACGATCGACAGGCGGACCGGCGTGTGGATGAGCTGGTCGAGATCGTGACGCGGGTGGGCGCCGTTGCCCGTCACCGGGCCCGTTCCCACGGGCGCAGCCGCCAGGCCGCGTACAGGACGGGCAGCGCCGCGAGGACCGAGACGGCCAGCGCGGCCGGGATCCACCAGCCGGACGGGTCCTTCGGCATGAGCAGGCCGAACCCGGCGGCGCCGAACATCGTGACCACCCAGGCGTTGGTCACCCAGTGCATGTCGCGGACGTACTCGCGGCCGTACACGCCCTGCCGGTAGGAGTACACCACCGAGGCCACCGTCATGACCACCCAGGCGATCGCGGCGGCGGCCGCGACGGCCCTGTGGCCGAGGAGCATCGCGGGCCAGTAGCACAGGGCGGCGAGACCCCAGACGAGGTACTGCCAGCCGGTCCAGCTCGCGGACCGGCCGACCCGCCTGCGGACGCGGCCGATCTCGGCGAGCGCGTCGCCGGGGCTGAGGTCGTCGGTGGTGTCCATAGGCTTTCCCGCCCTTCATGTGCTCAACAAGCTAGCAAGTACTCAACTCGCATTCAAGTGCTTTCCCGCGATTCCGGACATGACGCGGTTCCGGGACCTGCCGTGGTCCCGGGCATGACGCGGTCAGGAAGTGGCGACGGCTCCGGACATGACGCGCCCCGGCGCGGTCCCTCGTGGGCCTGCCGGGGCGTGTGGGAAGGCGTCAGGCGCCGATGATCACTTCGAGCGTGCGGGGGCCGTGCACGCCCTCGACGCGGTTCAGCTCGATGTCGCTGGTCGCCGAAGGGCCGCTGATCCACGTCAGGGGGCGCACCGGATCGAGGCGGGCCAGCGCCTCGGGCACCGTGGCCACGATCTGGTCGGCGAGGACGACGCACAGGTGGTAGTCGGGCAGGAGGGTCAGTGCCCTGCGTCCCTGCCCGGGGCCCGCGTCCAGCACGATCGTACCCGTCTCCGCCACACCGGCCGCGCAGCCGGTGACCACGCCGTCGGCGGCGTCGAGGCCGGTGACGCCGAGCGGCGGATCGTCGCCGAGCCGTTCCAGGCCGGGCACCGAGCCGAGCCACTCCTCCGGCAGCCCGGCGGGGACGACCACGCGGCGCGCGCCCCGGGCGGCCAGCGCCGCCGCGACGGCCGTGGCCACCTCTTCCACGGGGACGAGACGCACGATCGCGCGGTAGTCGGCGACCCGCTCGGCGAACAGCTCGACGCGTCCCTCCTCGGGGCCCGCCGGCCGGTAGGCGCGGGGGATCACGACCTCGGGCGCGCCCGCCACGGCCGCGCGGATCCGGGAAAGGATCAGGTCTCGGGAACTCATCGGGTGTCTCCCTCGGTGCGCTGCCACCAGTCGCGGAACGACTCCTCGGGAACGGGAGGGACGTCCCTGGTGTCGGTCCAGGCGGCGCCCGGGCCCGGCAGCCGCTTCTTGGGCACCAGCCCGCGGAACCGGGTGGCCAGCCGCTGCGCCCGCTCCAGCCGTACCGGCCGGTCGAGCACCCAGCCGGCGACCTTCAGCCCGAGCCGTTCCGCCGGGGCGTGCGGCCCGGTGGAGCGCAGGTGGACGAGCACCTCGGGGATGTCGATCGCGACCGGGCACACGTCGTAGCACGCGCCGCACAGGCTGGAGGCGTACGGCAGCGAGGCGTCGAGCTCGGAGGCCGTCCCGCGGAGCTGCGGGGTGAGGATGGCGCCGATCGGCCCGGGATAGACCGAGCCGTACGAGTGGCCACCGACGCGTTCGTAGACGGGGCAGACGTTCAGGCAGGCCGAGCAGCGGATGCAGCGCAACGCCTGGCGCCCGATCTCGTCGGCGAGCACCTTGGTGCGGCCGTTGTCCAGGAGCACCAGGTGGAACTCCTGGCCCTCGGTGGCGCCGGTCCACATGGAGGTGTACGGGTTCATGCGCTCGCCGGTGGAGCTCCTCGGCAGCAGTTGCAGGAACACCTCCAGGTCACGCCAGGTGGGCAGCACCTTCTCGATGCCCACCACGCTGATCAGCGTCTCCGGCAGGGTCAGGCACATCCGGCCGTTGCCCTCGGACTCCAGCACGACCAGGGTGCCGGTCTCGGCGATCAGGAAGTTGGCGCCGGACACGCCGACCTTGGTGGACATGAAGCGCTCGCGCAGGTGCAGGCGCGCGGCCTCGGCGAGGGCACGTGGCTCGTCGCTCAGGTTCTCGGGGGCCGGGCGGCCCCAGTCGGCCATGTGCTCGCGGAAGATCTCCCGGATCTCCGAGCGGTTGCGGTGGATGGCCGGCACCAGGATGTGCGAGGGCCAGTCGTCCCCGAGCTGCACGATCAGCTCGGCGAGGTCGGTCTCGTAGGCGGTGACGCCGGCCTCCGCCAGCGCCTCGTTCAGGCCGATCTCCTGGGTGGCCATCGACTTGACCTTGACCACCTCGGTCTGGCCGGTGGCCCTGACCAGGCCGGTCACGATCTCGTTGGCCTCGGCGGCGTCGGCGGCCCAGTGGACGTGGCCGCCCGCCTTGGTGACCGCCTCCTCCACCTGGAGCAGGTAGCGGTCGAGGTGGCGCAGGGTCTCGTCCTTGACGGCCTTGGCCGAGGCGCGCAGCTCGGCCCAGTCGGGCAGTTCCCCGACGACCGAGGCCCGCTTGCCGCGGATCGTGTGCGTGGCCTTGCGGAGGTTGAACCTGAGCTGCGAGTCCGCGAGGGCCTCTTCGGCGTTCTCGGGGAAGGCGGGCATGCCGAGGAAGGTGCCGGGGCCGGTCATCGGTCCGCCTCGGTCCTGGCGAGGATCTCCGCCAGGTGCATGACCCGGACGCCGCTGCGCTGGCGGCCGAGCGTGCCGCCGATGTGCATCAGGCAGGAGTTGTCGGCGGCGCAGAGCACTTCGGCGCCGGTGGAGATGATGTTCCCCACCTTGTCGGAGCACATGGCCGCGGAGACCGCCGCGTTCTTGACGGAGAAGGTGCCGCCGAAGCCGCAGCACTCCTCGGCGCCCGGCAGGGGGGTGAGCTCCAGGCCCCGGACGTTCTGGAGGAGCCGGGTAGGACGGTCCCCCACACGCAGCCCGCGGAGCGAGTGACACGTCGGGTGATATGTCACCCGGTGCGGGAAATATGCGCCTACGTCGGTGCGGTCGAGGACGTCGACCAGGAACTCCGACAGGTCGTACACCTTCGGCGCCACCTCGGCGACCGCCTCGGCGAACGGGGAGTGCCCGCCGTGGGCGCTCGCGAACGCGCCCGCCCTGGTCGCGCCCATGCCGGCCGCCAGCTTCGGGTACTGCTCGCGGACCATCGCCGCGCACGAACCCGAGGGGGCGACCACGGCGTCGTACCCCTGGAAGACGTCCAGGAAGTGCCGCGCCAGGCGCACGCCCTCGTCCCGGTAACCGGTGTTGACGTGCATCTGGCCGCAGCAGGTCTGGGCCATGGGGAACTCCACCTCGCATCCGAGGCGGCGCAACAGGGTCACGACCGCCTTCCCCGTGTCGGGAAAGAGCGTGTCGTTGACACACGTGATGAACAGGGCGACCCGCATCGCACCCCTTCCTCCGAGGCGAACCGAGCTGGTTCGAGGCCGCACGCCGCCGCTGGTCCAGTGATCCGTTCCAGGCGCCGGCGTCGTGCCGGGTATGGTCAGACCATACTCCAGGACCGAAGGAGGGTCACGTGGCGGACAAGGCACGTCGGCCGCGCGCGTTCGAGGAGGTGCTCCTCCAGGTCGAGCGGCGCATCGCCGACGACGGGCTCAGGGTGGGCGACCGGCTGCCGGGCGAACGGCAGCTCGCCGAGCAGCTCCAGGTGAGCCGGGCCTCGGTGCGCGAGGCGCTCCGCGTCCTCGAGACGCTGGGCGTGGTGTCGTCGCAGGCGGGCCGGGGGCCGGACGCGGGTGCGGTGCTCACCTCACGTCCCGACAGCGCGCTGACCGGCCTGCTGCGCCTCAGCCTCGGCCTGTCCAGCCTCACGATGCGCGAGGTCATCGACACCCGGCTGATGATCGAGCGCTGGTCGGCCGAGCAGGCCGCCCGCCGGGCCGCGCCGGAGCCGTCCGGCGCCATGGGTGAGGCCATGCGCGCCATGGAGGCCGCCGGGAGCGCGGAGGAGTTCGTCGAGCACGACATCGCCTTCCACATGGCCATCGCCGAGGCCTCGGGCAACCGGCTCATCGAGGCCGTCATGCGCGCCCTGCGCGACGCGATGCGCCGGTACGCCATCGAGGCGGTCGAGCGGCTCGGCGACACGGGCGTGCTGCGGGAGGACCACCGGCGGATCCACGCCGCGATCACCTCGGGCGACGCGGCCGGCGCTGCCGACGCCGTGACCGCCCACCTCGCCCACGCCTACCCCGAACTCCTCTGACCGCCGCGCACTCGACCGACCTAGATAGAACGTGTTCTAATTGCGGGCGCTGGCCGGACTCCTGCGGAGGCTTGAAGATGAGCGGTGACCTGAAGCTCGGACTGAACGTCGGCTACTGGCAGCGGAACGCCGACGACGCCACCGAGGTGGTGCTGACCGCCGAACGGCTCGGCTACGAGTCGGTGTGGACGGCCGAGGCGTACGGCTCGGACGCCTTCACGCCACTGGCCTGGTACGGCGCCAGGACCAGCAGGATCAAGCTGGGCACCAGCGTCGCGCAGATCTCCGCCCGCGCGCCGGTGACCACCGCGATGACCGCGATGACGCTCGACCACCTCACCGGAGGGCGGCTGCTGCTCGGCATCGGCGCCTCCGGGCCGCAGGTCGTGGAGGGCTGGTACGGCACGCCGTTCCCCCGCCCGCTCGCCCGCACCCGCGAGTACGTCGACATCATGCGCAAGGTCTGGCGCCGGGAGGAACCCGTTACCAGCGACGGCCCGCACTACCCCCTCCCCTACCCCGGCGGAGCGAACCTCGGCAAGCCGCTCAAGCTGATCACCCACCCGCTGCGGCCCGAGATCCCGATCTACCTGGGCGCCGAGGGCCCCAAGAACGTCGCGCTCGCCGCCGAGATCACCGACGGCTGGCTGCCGCTGTTCGTGTTCCCCGAGAAGCTCGGCGCCATGTACGGCGACTCGCTCGCGGGCGCCGGGCCCGGCTTCGACATCGCGGCGATGGTCCTGGTGAGCGTCACCGACGACATCCGGTCCGCGCTGGACGGCGTGAAGATGATGCTCACCCTCTACATCGGGGGCATGGGCGCCAAGAGCCGCAACTTCCACGCCGACATCGTCGGCCGGATGGGCTTCGCCGACGCGGCGGAGAAGATCCAGGAGCTCTACCTCGCCGGGCGCAGGGACGAGGCCTTCGCGGCGATACCGGACGAACTCGCCGACGGCATCTCCCTGGTCGGCCCGCCCGCCCGCATCCGCGAACGCCTCCAGCCCTGGCGCGACAGCCCCGTGACCAACCTCCTGGTCATGGGCCCCCGCGACGAACCCACCCTCCGCACCATCCGCGACCTCGTCCTCGGCTGACACCTCATGATATCACTTTTGAAAGTGATATCATGAGGGGATGAAGCAGCTCCTGTTGAGGGTCGACGACGAGCTCCACGCGCGCCTGCGAGAACGCGCCCGGCGAGAACACCGCTCCATCAACGCCATCGCCAACGACATCCTCGCCGTCGCCGCCACGGTCGACCCCGATTCGCCACGCGATCGGCTGAGGTCCCGGGCGGCGGCGCTGGGCGTGCTGGCGGCACGGTCCCCACGTGAGCCCGGAGACGGCGCGCCCGCCTCTCCCCCGCGCCACCCCGTGGACCTGAACACCATCGCCGATCTCACGGCAGGCTGGGGTCCCCAGCTGGAGAAGATCTTCGCCGAAGACCGGGAACGCTCGTGATCGTCTACGCCGACTCGTCGGTCCTGGCCCGGGCCTACCTGTCCGACGAGCCGTATCACCGTGAGGCCCGTTCGCTCCTCGAAGATCCCGATGTGCTGCTGGTCACGGGGTCGTGGACGGACATCGAGGTGAGCGGTGCCCTGGTCCGGGCCGCGCGCGGACACCGGGGGGACGTCCAGACCCTCCTGAACGCATGGGACTCCCACACCGACCCCGACGGCGGGCTGATCACGCTGCTCACCGCCCCGCAGGAGAAGGTGGAGGCCCTGGCGCTGCGAATCGTCCGCGAACACGGGCTGCGGGCCAGGGACGCCTGGCACGTGTCGGTGGCCTCCCTGGTCGTCCCCGAACTGGCCGACGGCGAGCCGTACGGGTTCGCGTCCCGCGACAAGGCTCAGGCGGAGATCGCCGCTGGGTATGGGTTCTTGGTGGTCTGATCGGTTCGGGGGAGAGGGTCGGTGAGGGTGGCGGTGATCAGGGGGGTCAGGGTGGGGAGGAAGGACTCGGAGACGTCGACGGGGCGGCGGAGGACGCTCGCCGCGTAGAGGAGGTCGGCGGCCTCCTGTTGTTCGGCGGCGAGTTCCGGGCCGGCGGGTTCCAGGCGCCAGGGGAGGCGGGCCAGGGCCGTCTCCCAGGCGTCCACCGAGCCGCCGACCGCCTCCACGGTCAGGTGGGCCGCCTCTCTCGGGTTGGCCCGGGCCCAGTCGTCGGCCTGCCGCAGCGCCCCGACCACGGCGGCGACCGCGTCAGGGCGGCTCTCGGCGAAGTCGCGCCTGGCGAGGAACAGCGAACGGTCGGAGACCACCCCGGCGGTCCTCGCGAGGACGCGGACCCGTTCCGAACTCTCGGCCTTCACCAGGTCGGCGCCCTGGGCCACCCAGGCGGCGATCTCTCCTGAGCGGAGCCACTTGACCGCCTCACGGCCCGCCGCGCGCGGCTCGACGTCCTGGTACGACAGGCCCGCCCCGGCCAGCAGCTTGGCCATGAAGTGGGTGTGCCAGGTACCGGCGCCGAAGGCGACGGGCCTGCCTTCGAGGTCGGCGACCGTGCGGACCGGGTGGGCCGGGCCCGGCGTCCCCGGCGCGGCCACCAGGAGGGCGCCGTGGCCGGGACGGGGGGCCGAGGCGGCGACGTGCACGACGGGCAGCCCGGCGGCCCGCGCGACCAGCGGCGCGGTGGAGCCGGTGCCGCCGAAGTCGATGGCGCCCTCGGCCAGCAGGTCACCGGTCCGGGTGCCGTCGGCGTAGAAGTACAGCTCCAGGGGTTCCTCGAAGCCGTCGAGCAGGTGGTCGAGGCGCGACAGGAAGAACAGCGACGGGCTGTCGTTGTGCACGCCGATCCGAATGGTCATCGCTGGACATCCTGATCCGGGGTGGTCATGGGGAGCCGGGGTACCCGGGCACGGCGGGCGTCCTCCTGAGCGCGCCCCGCTCGCCGCCGTGCCCGGTCTGTGGGCCCCGTGATCCTCGTGTACGCCGGCGGGGTCATACGGTCTGCTCCTGGTAGGACCGGCGGCGGGCCTGGGCGTCCGCCAGGGCGGAGTGGTCGGCCCAGGCGTCCACGTCCACGGCCGCGTCCAGGAAGCCGTGCGCCCGCAGGAAGCGTCCCTGGTCGGCGAGGAGCGCCAGCCGCTCGGCGGACAGGTCGACCGACAGGTCGGGCAGTTCGTGGGAGGCGGGTGGGACGGCGGACCGGTCGTGGGTGGGGAACCGGTCGTGGGAGGTGGGTGGCCGGTCGTGGGAGGTGGGGAACCGGTCGCGGGTGGTGGGGGGTTCGCCCGGGAGGGCGAGGGCGTGGGCGGGGTGGGCGGTGGCCCATTCGGCCGCGTCGAGCAGGACGCGCAGGAAGCGCGCGACGACGTCCGGGCGGACGTCCAGGAGCAGCTTGTCGACGGTGATCGGCCTGAGCGTGCCGTCGTTGAGGCGCACCCGCCGGTCGGGGTGGCCGTCGAGGTCGATCGCGACGTGCAGGCCGTACCGGCGCGCGGCCTCCACGGCCGGCGCGCCCTTGACGTATACGGCGTCGATCTCGCCCCTGGCGAGCGCCTCGAACTCGGCGGCCCACTGCCGTGCAGCATGGGCGGCCGGACGGCCCGCGACGGCGGAGGACCACGCGCCCGTGGCGGCGGGACCCCGGACCTCACCGGCGGGGCTCCGGAACTCACTGGTGGCGGGACCCCAGACGTCACCGGCAGCGGGACCTCGGGCCTCGCCGGCGGCGGAGCTCCGGATGTCAGCGGCGGAGCTCCGGAAGTCGGCGGCGGGGCTCCGGATGTCGGCGGACGAGCGTCGGACGGCGGCGGCCGGGGTTCGTGCGATGCCGGATGGGCGGCGGGGGGTGACGGCGGGGATGGGGACGTCGATGGGGTGGGTGTCGTTGAGGGTCAGGCCGCCGGCCCACAGGGCACCCTGGAAGCCGCGCAGGGCGGACGCGCGCCGCACGTCGACCGCGCCGTTCGCGCGGCGGACGCCGAACCTCGGGCCGGTGCGGAGAGGCAGGCCGATACGCCGTCCCCGCAGGTCCTCGGGTTCGCGGATGGTCACGTAGGGGCGGGTGACGATGGCCTGGCGCTCTTCGGCCCAGGTCAGGCCGACCAGGCGGGTGGCGGCGCCGCGTGAGCGCGCCCCGAGGGCCAACGCGTTGCCGCTCTCGCGGAACAAGGTTCTGGGCGTATGGCGATGGCCATCGGCGCCCGGGGTTTGCCCGAGGTCGCGTACGGCGATGCCTTCGGGAGTGAACTCGTCGTCGAGCCAGCCGAGATCAGCGGCGATCCCCGTGGCCGTGAGCCGCTCGGGGTGGCGGGTGTACCAAAGCTCCTGCACGTTCTTCTCCTGTCGTCGTCGATCGGCCGGTGGGCGTCACGGCGCGACAGAGCGTCCCGGTGACCCTGCACAGATCGACGTGCCGGCGGGAGGTCAGAAAGGCGGCGCGGTTCACCTGACCTACGGTAAACACTTGCCTGGCTCTTTGCAACTATCCCTACTTGTTTTATATGAAATTAGGGGTTTCCAAGCCATCCGCAAGTCAGCGGCCTCGCAGACAAGTTGCGACCAAGTGATTCACGGCATCGTCGGATCCCAGGGATCGGCCAAGCCACGGCGCCGGCGCGGCGGCTCGCCGCGCCCACCCATGAGCGGAGATCAGCACAAATGAGCAGCACGGTGCTCATCCTCACCGAGGATGGCGACACGCAGGCACGGCACGTCGCCCGCGCCCTCGCCGAACGGGGGGCCGAAGCGCTCGTCCTGGACCCCGGGTGGTTCCCCGAGACCGCCCGGCTCTCCGTCGCCCTCGACCCGTCCGGATCGGCCACCCGGCTGCTCCTCACCGACGACCGCCGCGTCGACCTGGACCGGATCACGTCGGTCTGGTTCCGGCGGCCGGCCCCGCCGCAGGGCGAACCGGCCGAGGAGGGGCCCACGCAGCAGAACGGGTTCGCCTCCGACGTGTGGGACACGCTCGACTGCCTCGCCGTACCGGCCACGCGGGCGGTCATCGGGCGCGCCCAGCGGAAGCTCTACCAGTTGTCGGCCGCCGGGCGGCTGGGCTTCGAGCTGCCGTCCACGCTGATCAGCACCGACCATGACGAGTTACTGGACTTCTACCTCGCCCACCAGGGACAGATCGTGACCCAGGTGCTCAACCGCCCGTGGGCCATCACCGAACGGAACCCGCAGGAGGAGGCCACCGCCCTCACCGACCCCAAGGGGACCGGGCCCTTCCCGCTGGTCGCGCAGGCGCAGGTACTGCGCAGGCTCGCCCTTCGGGTCATCGTCGCCGGCCCACGGGTGTTCGCCGCGGAGATCCACTCCCCGGAGAGCGCGCGGCGGCTGCGCGAGCACACCCTCCCCGAGGACGTCGGCATGCGGTGCCTGGGCCTCATGCACCACCTCGGCCTGTCCTTCGGGACGATCGACCTCACCCTGACCCCCGAAGGCCACTACGTCTTCCAGGAGGTGAACCCCGGGGGCGGCTTCCTGCTGATCGAGGAGGTCACCGGGATGCCGGTCACCGAGGCCCTCTGCGATCTCCTTCTCCCGTCGTCGCCCGGCGGGTAGGCGAGCAGGCGGGCGTCGTGCCCGGGACCGGCGAGCGGGACGACGCGTCCGACCCGGGCCCGTCCTCCCGCTCGACCCCGTCAGACCCCTCAGACCCGTCAGATCCGGGCTCGCCCTCCCGCCCGGCGCCGCCGGACCGCTCGTCCCCGGCGGGACCGCCCGGTTCGGAAGTGCTCACCCGTCCGGCCTTGTCGCAGGCCACGGGGGGTGCGGGGGGTGCGGGGCGGGTGAGCCAGAAGACCACCGCGATCATGGCGACGACCAGCACGGCGGCCGTGCCGGCCAGCACGGCCCCCCGACCGGCCGGCGGCCGGAGCGCACGACGATCGGCCAGACTCATGACCCGCCGACCGCCCCCGGCCCCCTCCCGACCACCGGCTTCGACCCGCTCCCTGCCACCGACCTCGGCCCGCTCCCGGCCGACCTCGGCCCGCTCCCGGCGACCGGCGAGGTCCCGCCCGCCGGCCGCGCTCTGCCCGCTCTCGTGGTGGGCCGCCGTGACGGCCCGGCGGTCCTCGGTGCCGGACGGGCGTCCCTGGGTGGGCGGGACGACGGGCGACACCGGCCGGAACTCCGGGCCGGGCTCCACCGTGAACCCCTCCTCGTCGCCGAGGAACCGGCGGTACGCGCCCAGCGCCACCTCGCGGCAGGCCCGCAGGTCGTCCTCGTCGGGCCTGGAGACGGTCCCGTCCACGCAGAACCCGTAGATGAGCCGCAGCGGGCGGCTGTGCTCGTCCCTGGGCACCGGAGCACCCGGCCCGGCCCCCGCCGGCGTGCCGGACCCCGCCTCCGCGGACCCACCGCCGCCGGACGGGCGGGGCCCCGCCCCCGAGGGCGTGCCGGGGCCGGTGATGTCGGCGGCGGTGACGGGGTGGGTGGCGTGGACCACCGTCAGGCGGCGGCCTGCCCCGGTGACCAGCTCGATGACGCTCGCCACCTCGGGGGACGAACCGGGCACCACCCTGTCGTCCAGGATGCCGTGGTCACGCTCGTCGATCAGGAAGCCGGGGGCCATCAGCGTCCGGTACCCGAGCCTGCGGCCACGGGCGACCAGGAAGGGCCAGCCTCGGGGAGAGAGGTCGCCGGCCATGTCAGCGCCCGTCCGACAGCCGGGAGTGCGGCAGCCGGCCTTCCAGCAGGTCCACCTTGCGTCTCATGTCGTACAGGACCTGCCTCCGCGCCCGCCGGGACTCCTCCAGGCGCCGCTCGGCCTGGCTCAGCTCGTCGTTCGCCCGCGTCCACTCGTCACCGGGCCCGGCCACCCGCGCGTCCAGGAACAGGCCGAGGACGGCCTCCCCCACCACGGCCGCCGAGGGCCCGAACGCGGCCATCACCGCCCGCCCGGCGACCTGCCCGGCGAAGCTCGTCAGGGACGCCAGCGCCTCCAGCGCGCCCTGCTGGGTGCGGCGGCGTATCTGGGCGTTCAGCGCCGAGCGCGTCTGGCGGTCGAGCCGGCTCTCCACCTGGTCGAACATGTCCGGCACCACCGCCGACAGCGGGACCTCCACGTTGGCCGGGTGCACCTCGCTCCGCGCCACCTTGACGATCTCCCCTTCCGGGCCGACCTCGGCGAACCCCGGGCCGACGGCGCTCACGGGGATCAACCGCACCACCCGGTCGGCGCTGTGCAGGCGCACCAGCGACCGGAACAGGTCGTTGGAGGTCAGCAGGTTGTGCACCATGCTCAGCCGGGTGTCCTCGTCGGGGTGCAGGTCGGCCAGCAGGTCCCACTTGGTGATGACGAAGCTGATCGGCGCCGACGCCTGGATCATCACCGGCAGCAGCGCGTTCAGCGTCCGTTCCAGGTGCACCCATCCCCGGGGGTGCCCATCGAGGTGCTGCCGGATCCGGTGGCCGTCGATCACCCCGATCAGCGCGTCCGCCGCGTCGATCTGGTCGAACAGCTCCTTCTGCCTGGTGGACCCGGCGTCCTGGATCTCGGTGAGCAGCTCCCCCGCGTACTCCAGGTACTTCAGGTGCAGGATGCTCATGGCCGCCCCGGCGACGTGGGTCCTCACCGTGAACGTGAAGTGCCGCGTCTCGCCCTTGGCCGTGCCCTGCGGCCAGTCCCCCGACGCCGCCGTGTCGGCCATCTGGACGTACCACCTGTTGAGCAGCAGCACGTCCTCGTGCGAGGCGGTCAGGTAGTAGCTCTGGCCCGCGGGCGCCTTCAGCCGGTGGTACATGCTCGCCAGCAGCAGCGTCTTCCCCGAGCCCTGCAGGCCGAGGGCCACCACCTGGAACGTCGGGGTGGTGTCGGGGACGCCGAGCGGCCGCGCCATCCTCCTGGCACGCAGCCCGCGCGCCAGCATGGCCAGCGAGATGGTCACCACGATGACCATGAGCACGACATACACGGAGCGGTCCCCATCCCGGCGCCCACGCTCGCGGGCGCCCGCACGTCCGGAGGCCGTACGGCGGGCCTCCGTTTCCTCGGATCCTGCTCCGGGAGGCGGGGTGCCGCATGAGTAGGGCCCTACTCAAACGCGGACGAAACATCCGCCCGGGGTCGTGCGTGCGGCCCGGGCGGGACCGTCCAGAACGCCGCGCCCGTGCGAAACCGTGCCGCCCGAGACCGTCCCGACCGAGGACGTGCCGCGCCCTAGTCGGGCCGGGGAGCGGGGTCGGTGGCGACCGAGCGGAGCAGCGGCCTGCTGAGCGCGCCGGCGCCGACGACCCCGGCGAAGCCCGCGACGACGCACACCAGCAGGGTGATCGCCCCGGTCGAGCTCACGCCCACCTTGGCGAACGGTGTGGCGCAGATCGCCCCCGTCAGGATCGAGCCCCCGCCCATGACCGTGAGCGGCACGAGCGTCTCCAGCCTCCTGGCCCTGTCGAGCACCTCAAGCGGGGTCCCGGCCAGGCGGAGGAGCGCGTAGGTCTGCCGCCGGTCCAGGACCGAGGACGCGGCCGTGATGCCCGCGCTCACGATGGCCACCAGGAAGGAGACCACCAGCACGATCAGCGTGCCGGTCCTGATGTCCCGCAGGAGCCACGACGCCACCACGTCGTCCTGCGCCGACAGCGACGAGCTCGGCGCCAGCAGGCCGACGAACCCCGCGACGAAGCCGGTGAGCGCCACCCCGCTCACGGTGCGCCACGCCGACCTCGGGTCGTCCACGAGGCGCCGGCCCGCCAGCAGGCTCGCGGGCCCCCGTGCCGCGCGGACGGTGACCCGCCCGACCAGGGCGACCACCCACGGCCCCACGAGGTTGAGCGACAGGAACGCCAGGCCGAGCACCGCCACGACGACGCCCACCCTGGCCCCGAACCCCAGGGTGGGCACCAGGGCGAGCGCCACCAGCAGTCCCGTCACCCGGACGAACCGCATCGCGGGCGGCGTCTCCCGCTTGGCCACGCCGAGCGGGCTGACGACGATCCTGCGCAGACCGGCCACCGCCGACACCCCGACCAGCAGGGGGACCGCCAGCAGCACGGCGGCGAGGGGAAGCACGCCCGGCCACAGGTCGGCCACGAACCACGGGCCCCCGGCGATCTCGACGCGGGTGAGCGGCGGGCTCGCCGCCGCGTACAGCACCAGGCCGAGGACCGCTCCCCCGAACGCGGTGATCACCGCCTCGGCCACGGTCATCACGACCACCTGCCCGGGGGTCGCCCCGACCAGGCGGAGCGAGGCGAGACGCCGGTCGCGCCGGGCGACCGTCAGCCGGGCCGCCGCGCCCCCGAAGACCAGCAGCGGCACGACCATGAACACGCTCGCGACGGCCGCCAGCGCGCTGTACGCTCCGGCGTCCGGGGTCGTCGCGCCCTCGAAGCCGGCCACCCTCGTCGCCGGCGCGCCGGGCCGGTGGCCGGCCGTCCCCCGGCCGCTCATCACCGGGTCGGCGGGCGCGTGGCCGACGACGGCGACCAGCTCGCCGGGGTGGATCAGGCCCGCGTCCCCGACCGTTCCCGCGACCGTGCGCGGGAAGCGGCCGACCAGCTCCGGCAGGTTCGCGATGGCCGCGAGCGCGGGGGACATCGCCACCTCCCCCGGCCCCGGCAGGCGGGTCAGGCCGGGCGGCGGGGCGATGCCGGGCACGAGCACCGCGACATGCACCACGGTGACCAGCCGGCCGCGTACGAGGTCGGCCTGGACCGCCTCGATGGCGCGGGCGGTGCCCCCGGCCGGCACCGGGCTGCGCCACGCCTCGCGGCCGGCCCGCCCGGCGAAGGCGAAGTTGACCGCCACCGCGAAGATCAGCAGCGTGGTGGATACGGCCACCGCCGCGACCGTCAGGGAGGATCCGAGCAGCCCCCGGCGCCCGCCGCCCCTCAGCAGCCGCCAGGTGAGCGCCATCAGGTTCCTCATCGCCCGCCCGCCTCTGCATGCGGTGAAACGGCGTGCGGTGAGACGGCGTGGGCTGAGGCGGTGTGCGGTGAGGGTGAGGCGGCGTGCGGGCGGCCGGTGAGCATGAGCCCGTCGCGGACCTCCACCACGCGGTCGCACCAGCCCGCCACGTGCGGATCATGGGTGACCACGACGAGCGAGGCGTCGTTGTGCTTGGTCGCCTCCACCAGCAGGCGCATCGTGTCGTGGCCGGTGGCCTGGTCGAGTGCCCCGGTGGGCTCGTCGGCGAACACGACCGCCGGCCTGGTCACCAGCGCCCTGGCGATCGCCACCCGCTGGGCCTGCCCGCCGGACAGCTCGCCCGGCCGGCGCCCCTCCATGCCGGCCAGGCCGAGCGGCCCGAACCACGACCTGGCCTCCCGGACGGCCCGCGCGCGGGAGTGGTCGCCGAGCATGAGCGGCAGCGCCACGTTCTCGTCGGCGGGCAGCTCGGGCAGCAGCTGGCCGAACTGGAAGACGAACCCGAAGCGGGTGCGGCGGAGCACGCTGCGCCCGCGCTCCCCCAGCGTGTCGACGCGCTGCCCGAGCAGGTGGACCTCCCCGGAGTCGGGCTTCATGATGCCCGCCAGGCAGTGCAGCAGGGTCGACTTCCCTGAGCCGCTCGGACCCATGATGGCGACGGCCTCACCCCGGTGGATCGTGAGGTCCACACCGGCGAGGGCGACCGTGGGCCCGAAACTCTTCTTCAGGCCCCGGCCTTCGAGAACATTGTGCGAGGACATGGCGACGAGCCTCCCGCCGGGGAGGCGGCGGGCGCATCGGCCGCCCGTCCGATGCTCCGCGGCCGGCCATCAGCCGAAAGGCTGATCTTCCGGAAAAGGGGACGGACGGCCGCCGGCACGATCCTTCCCGGCGAAAGGGGCGGACGGCTGCCGGCACGATTCTTCCCGGGCGAAAGGGGCGGGCCGCTGCTGGCACAATCGAGCGGGTGAGGGTACTCATCGCGGATGACCAGGAACTGGTGCGCACCGGCTTCCAGATGATCCTCGACGCCCAGCCGGACATCCAGGTCGTCGCGGCCGTCGCCGACGGCGCCTCCGCGGTCGAGCAGGCCCGCCGCCTCCGGCCCGACGTCTGCCTGCTGGACATCCGGATGCCCCGCCTCGACGGCCTGGAGGCCACCAGGATCCTGGCCGGCCCCGGCGTGCCCGACCCCATGCGCGTGGTGATCGTCACGACCTTCGACCTGGACGAGTACGTCTACGGGGCGCTGCGCGCGGGCGCGTGCGGGTTCCTGCTCAAGGACAGCGGCCCCACGCTGCTGATCGAGGCGATCCGCGCCGCCGCCAATGGGGAGTCGCTGGTCTCGCCGTCGGTCACGGTCCGGCTCCTGGCGCACCTCGCCCGGCCCCGGGCCGGCCGGCCGCTGCCGCCCAGGGAGCCGCTGACCGAACGCGAGCTGGACGTCGTGCTCCTGGTCGCGCGGGGCCGCACCAACCAGGAGGTCGCCGCGGAGCTGTTCGTCTCCCTGTCCACGGTGAAGACGCATCTCAGCAGCATCCAGCTCAAACTAGGCGCCAGGAACCGCGTCGAGATCGCCGCCTGGGCCTGGGAGTCCGGCACCGTCGGCTGACGCCCTCCTCCCGGCCCGAGGCCCGCGTCCCTGAAGGGCCTCTCACGGGCGTCGGGATCTTCTCCGGCGGCTCGCCGATTAGCGGGGAGGCCGACTGGATAGGAGTGAGTCAGGCGTCGCGTTAAGTCGCGGACGGAACACGACCTTTCTGCGCATGCCGGGGGGAGACACTAATGCGCTATTCCCGATCCGCAGTGAGCAGGTCGGCGATCGGCGTCTACCTGGCGCTCGCCGCCCAGATCGCCACCTTGACGTGCCTTGTCGTCTTCGAGGAGGCGCGGGGCAAGCTGCTCGCGCGCCAGGTCGCCATGCTGGGCGACAACCCGAACGCGCCGGGCGCCGAGGCCGTCGTCGGCGCGGTGACGTGGTTCGCCGTGCTGATCCTCCTGGTCGTCTCGGCGACGGTCGCGGCCGGGTGCTCGTACTTCGCGTGGCTGCGCCAGGCCGGGGCGACCCCGCGCATGATCGGCGTCGCGTGGTTCGTGCCCGTGCTGAACCTCGCCGCGCCGGCGCTGCTCGTGCACTCGCTCCGGGAGGACGCCGGCCTGCGTGAGGGCCGCCGCCGGTCCTGGCTGGTGCTGCTCGCCGCCTGGTGGGCGTGCTGGCTGGCCATGGTGTTCCTGATCCTGATCCGGCTGCCGGTCACGCATTCGCCGCAGGGCAGGGACCTGACCGGTCTCGGCCCCTCCGAGCTCGCCGTCGCGGTGCTGGCCGCCCTGTTGTGCGCCGCGACCGTCAGGGAGGTCACCGGGGCCAGGATGAGCGCGCGGCCGTCGGGGATCGCCCCCCGCCTGAAGCTGCTGCCCGCGCTGCGGTCCCTGCCCCGGCACACCTATCCCGCCGGGGAGTGACCACCGCCGGTCCCACGGGGTGACGTCCGGCCTCGTGGGACGACCTCCGGTCCCATGGAATGACCTCCGGTCTCAGGGGGTGACGTCCGTCGTGCGGCGGCGGGGAGCGGACGGCGGGGGCCCGGAGCTGCCCGGGCTGGCGTGCCAGAGTTTCGCCGGGGGCAGCCGCATCCCGGGCGGGGCGCCGTTGTCGGCGTACGGGGAGAGCCGGAACCCGTTGCCGTACTGGATGGGACGCCCGCCGACGCCTCCGGTGTCCCGGCGGGCGACGCCCAGCATGGCCCACACCTTGTCCATGCCCTCGGTGCGCCAGGCCTCGTCCAGCTCGACGAGGTTCCAGCAGTCCAGGGCGCGCAGGGACACCGCACGCGCGCCGACCCGCCGGACGACCCCCTTGGCCACCATCAGCCACGAGCCGAAGATCGTGGCGGCGCAGTGGCCCTGCACGGACTCGAAGAACGTCAGGTCGACCGGGCCCGTCGAGTCGTCCAGGGTGGTGAACACGATGCGCTGCCCCGAGCGGATGGCCGGGGTCTGCGTGGCGACCTTCACCCCCGCCACCAGGATCTCCGCCCCGTTGCGCATCCTGAGCAGCTCGTCGGACCTGACGACGCCGATCGCGTCGAGCAGCTCCCGGTGGAAGCCGATCACGTGCCGGGAGACGTCCATGCCGAGGATCTCCAGCTCGGCCTCGACGGCCTCCGCCTCGGTCATCTCCGGCAGCTCGCCCGGCTCGACCCGTTCGGTGAACTCCATCGGGATCTGCACCACCGGCGCCGCCTCGGCGGGCGCGGGGCGGGCGGCGGCGTACCGGGACCGGAAGCCCGCGCGGCCCCGCCTCCCCCCGGTCACGCCGGTCGCGGAGGCCCGGTCCAGGGCGCCCACCTGGGCGAGCAGGTCGCGCCGGGTCAGCTCCCCCGGGCGCCAGCGCGGGGCGCCGGTGTGCAGGCCGTACAGGGCGTCGACCCCGCCGACCTGGACGATCCGCTCGGCGACCGGCCTGGACGGGCGGGCGCGCTCCCAGAAGTCGGCCAGCGAGGTGTACGGCCGGCCGGCGACCATGCGCTCCACCTCGGCCTCGCTGATCCCCTTCACCGACGAGAACGGCACCCGCAGGCCGTACCCCTCCCCGAAACGCCGCTCGGAGGGTCCATCTCCGGGGTCACGCGGCTCTTCCGGGCCCTCGACGGGGGGTGCCTGGTGGCGTTCGACGAGCCAGTGCCGGCCGGAGTGGTTCACGTCCAGCGGCAGGACGGCCACCCCGCACTGGCGGGCCTCGTCCAGGATCACCCGGTTGGGGTACATGCCGGGCTCGTGGGTGAGCAGGCCGGCGAAGAACGCGGCGGTGTGGTGGCGTTTCAGCCAGGCCGACTGGTAGGTGGGCAGCGCGAACGCCGCCGCGTGCGCCTTGCAGAACCCGAACGCGCCGAACGCGTCGAGCACGCCCCACGCCCGGTCGGTCGTCTCCCTGTCGAACTCGGGGAGCACCTCGGCCTCCCACCACGCCATGATCCCGGCGCGGCCCTCTGGGGTGGAGAGGGAGCGGCGGACCTCCTCGGCCCGCGACAGGCCGCAGCCGGTCATGGTGTCGACGATCCTCAGGACCTGCTCGTGGAAGACGACAACGCCGTTGGTCTCCGCCAGCGCGGCCCTGAGCCTCGGGTGCGGGTAGCGCGCCTCGCGCCAGCCGTGCCTGGCCTCCAGATAGGGGGTGATCATGTCGGAGTTGACCGGGCCGGGCCGGAACAGCGAGATGTCCACGATCAGGTCGTGCATCGTGCGGGGCTCCAGCTTGGCCACCAGCTCGCGCTGGCCGGGCGACTCGATCTGGAAGCAGCCGAGCGTGCGGCCGGTGCTGATCATGTCGTACGTCGCCCGGTCGTCCTGGGGGACGCCGCGGTCGATGTCGATCTCCTGGCCGTCCACCCGCCTGACCTCGCTCAGCGCGTACGCGATCGACGACTGCATCCGCACGCCGAGGACGTCCAGCTTGAGCAGCCCGGCCTCCTCGACGTCCTCCTTGTCGTACTGGCTCATCGGGAAGTCCAGCAGGCTGCGCTCGACGGGGGTGCGGTCGCGCAGCCCGGAGTTGCCGACGAGCACGCCGCATGGGTGCAGGGCGATGTGGCGCGGCAGCCCGTCGAGCTTCTCGGCGAGCCGGAACAGCGTCTCAAGGGCCCGGTCGTTGAGGCCGCTGTCGCGCAGTTCGGGCAGGTCGGTCAGGGCGGAGCCGATCTGCCTGGCCCTGATGTGCGGGAACGCCTTGGCGATGACGTCGACCTCGTGCGGCGGCAGCCCCATGGCCGCGCCGACGTCGCGGATGGCGCTGCGCGCCCGGTAGGTCTCCATCATGGACACGCAGGCCACCCGGTCCTCGCCGTAGCGGTCGAGGATGGCCTGGTAGCAGTCGAGCCGTCGCGCGGACTCCACGTCCACGTCGATGTCGGGCAGGCCCACGCGGCCGTCGGACAGGAAGCGCTCCATGAGCAGGCCGTGGTCCAGGGGGTTCACCTCGCCGATGCGGATGAGGTAGTTGACCAGGCTGCCCGCCCCCGATCCCCTGATCGCGCAGCGCACCCCCATGCGGCGGATCATGTCCGTGATGCCGGAGACGGTTATGAAATATCCGGACAACTGTTTCCGCTCGATGACGTGCAGCTCGGACGCCAGCCGGTCCCTGGCCGCCGCGGACCGGTCCAGGCCCCGGACGGCCAGCCCGTCCTCGCACAGGCCGCGCAGCAGGGGGACCGGGTCCCCGTCGACCTCCGGGAGGAGCAGCCGCTCCGGCCCGCCGCGCAGCGCGAGGACCTCCAGCGGGTCGATCACGCACTGCCCGGCGGCCTCACCGGTGGCGGCGAGCAGCCGCCGCGCCCGGTCGCGGTCGCCCTCGCAGATCCGCGAGGCGACCCGTTCCATCTCCGCGCCGCTCTTGAGGTAGGCGTGCGAGGCGGAGTGCTCAAGGTGCCGGGGGTGCAGGGGGACGAGCTTGCGCGCGGCGTCGAGCACGTTCCCGACGCGGTAGTCCCCCGGGTCGAGGTGGCGCACCGCGTTGGTCAGCACGGCGGGCACGCCCATCGACTCGGCCAGGGTGAGCATCCGCAGGGCGGCGTTGGCCTCCCGGTAGCCGTACTGGTCGACGACCTCGACCACCAGGTGGGGGACCTCGGCCCGCCACGCGGCCAGCAGCGCGCGGGCCTGCTCGTCCCTGCGCGCCGCGAGCGCCCGGCCGACGTCGGACCGGGGGCCCAGCATGACCAGCAGCTCCCCGGCGTGCGGGGCGACCAGGTCCCGGGTCACCCGGGGTTCGCCCCGCTCGCCCGCGTAGTGGGCGGCGGTGGTGAGCCGGCACAGGTGCGCCCACCCGCCGGTCCGCGCCAGCACGGTGATCCGCTCCTCCTCGCGGGCCCGCCCGGGACCCGTCCCGCCGCCGTCAGGCCCCCGGAGCGCGAGGCCGTCGCCGGCCTCCCGGAGCGCGAGGTCGACGCCGACGACGGGGGCGATCCCGGCGTCGGCGCACGCCTGGACGTGCTTCACCGCGCCGTACATGCCGTCGCGGTCGGTCAGCGCGAGGACGTCCATCCCGTGCTCGGCCGCCCGGCGGGCCAGCTCCGCGGGGAACGCCGAGCCGTACCGCAGGGAGTAGGCGGAGGCGACGTGGAGGTGGGCGAACATCAGTCCCACGCCCTGAGCAGCAGCCAGCCGCCGCTCGCGGTGTCGAACCGCAGCTCGTAGGTGCCGACCCCCTTGGCGGGGCTCGCCTCGACCCGCCAGAACCGGCGCTCGCCCGGGTCGTTCTCGGAGATCTTCCACCACTCGCGGGAGGTCACCCAGTGGTCGAGGATCCGGTGGACGACGTAGAGCCGGTCACGCCAGACGAAGCGGGCGGGGTCGTCGTCCCGCGTCCACACCTCGATGGGATCTCCGTAGATTCTGCTCAAGGCGCTTCTTCTCCCTGGGCCTCATGAACTTTTGAGAGCACCCGGGGGAAGACGGGTGATGCCTACATCGAACATATGTTCTCAGGGCTCGCAGGGCAAATCGCCACGGTCCACACCCGCCATCCCCGTCCCCGCCGGGGCCGGCGGCGCGCACGGACCGGGGATCCACCAGGGGCGGGAGGCCGGACGAGGCCCCGAGTGAACAGCAAGGAGTCGGTTTCATCACCTTTTGTTCACATAACTACACCGGAACGCAGCGAACTAGATGCGAGTTGTTGTCTCGGCTCAACTATCGTCCCTCCCACACCCTCCGAAAGTGGGAGCAAAGCGTGCATTCACCTCAAACGCGTCTCGCCGGCCTGGCGGTCGCGCTCACCGTTGCCGCATCCTTCGGCGCCGCCTGTGGCGCCGCGCCGACGACCACCACCGAGAGCGGGGCGCCGGCCGCGGGAAGCGCCGCCAAGACGGCGGGCTCCGCCGCCGACCTCGGCGGCCTGGACAAACTCGTCGAGGCGGCCAAGAAGGAAGGCCAGCTCAACGTCATCGCCCTGCCTCCGGACTGGGCGAACTACGGCGAGATCATCACCGCCTTCACCACCAAGTACGGCATCAAGGTGAACAGCGAGAACCCCGACGGTTCCAGCTCCGACGAGATCAACGCGGTCAAGACCCGCAAGGGCCAGGACCGCGCCCCCGACGTGCTCGACCTCGGCACCGCCTTCGCGCTCAGCGGCGCGTCGGAGGGCCTGTTCGCCCCGTACAAGGTCCAGACCTGGGACAAGATCCCCGAGGGCCAGAAGGACGCGAGCGGCACCTGGTACAACGACTACGGCGGCTACGTCTCGATCGGGTGTGACGGCAAGCGCGTCAAGAACTGCCCGCAGACCTTCGCCGACCTGCTCAAGCCCGAGTACAAGGGCAAGGTCGCGATGAACGGCAACCCGACCAAGGCGGGCTCCGCCTTCGCCGGCGTCTTCGCCGCCTCGCTCGCCAACGGCGGCTCCTTCGACGACATCCAGCCCGGCCTGGACTTCTTCAAGAAGCTCAAGGCGGCGGGCAACTTCAACCCCGTCGAGTCCACTCCCGCGACCGTGCAGAACGGCGAGACGCCGATCAGCATCGACTGGGACTACCTCAACGCCGGGTACACCGACCAGTTCGCCGCCAAGGGCGTCGACTGGAAGGTCACCGTGCCCTCCGACGGCAAGTACGCGCAGTACTACGCCCAGGCGATCAACAAGGAGGCCCCCCACCCGGCCGCCGCGCGCCTGTGGGAGGAGTTCATCTACAGCCCCGAGGGCCAGAACCTCTACCTGAAGGGGTACGCCCGCGCCGTGCTGCTGCCCGCCATGCAGACCGACGGCTCGGCCGACGCGGCCCTGGTCGCCAAGCTCCCGAAGGTGGACGGCACACCCGAGTTCGCCAGCGACGCCCAGGTCACCAAGGCCAAGGAAGTCCTGGCCACCGGCTGGGGCGCCGCGGTCTCCGGCTGACACCGCGACCGACCATGGCTGAGACGCTTACCACGGCTCCCGCCGGCCTCCCCGCCGAGGAGCCGCCCAAGACGGGCGGGAGCCGTCATCGCGCGAAGGGCTGGACCGCGGCGCTCCCTTTGATGCTGTTCGTGGGCCTGGCCTTCGGGATCCCGGCGATCGCCCTGCTCGGCGGGGCGTTCACCTCGGACGGCTCGCTGAGCACGGCGAACCTCACCGAGTCCCTCCAAGGCGCCTACCTCACCGCGCTGCTCGGCAGCGTCAAGCTGTCCGCGCTCGTCGCGGTGGCCGGTGCCGTGCTCGGCACCTTCCTCGCCCAGGCGGTCGTCACCTCCCGCTTCCGCGCGCTGCGCGAGGCGGTCCTGACGGCCTCGGGGGTGCTCGCCAACTTCGGCGGCGTCCCGCTGGCGTTCGCCTGGATCGCCACGCTGGGCAACTCCGGCGTGCTGACCAGCCGGCTCAATTTGGGCGACCACGGCTGGAGCCTCTACAGCTTCTGGGGCCTGGCACTGGTGTACCTCTACTTCTCGGTCCCGCTGATGGTCCTGGTCGTCGTCCCCGCCCTGGACGGCCTGCGGCCGCAGTGGCGCGAGGCGGCCCAGAACAACGGGGCGAGCGCCTGGCAGTTCTGGCGGTACGTCGGCATCCCGGTGCTCACGCCGAGCCTGCTCGGCGGGGTGGTGCTGCTGTTCGGCGGCGCCTTCGCCGCGTACGCGACCGCCGCCGCGATGGTCGGCACGGTCGTCCCGCTGGTCACGCTCCAGATCGCCGACGCGCTCACCGGCAACGTGCTGATCGGGCACGAGAACGTGGCGCTGGCGCTCAGCTTCGACATGATCGTGGTGGCCGGCCTGGTCATGGCCGTCTACCTGCCCCTCCAGCGCAGGAGTGCGCGATGGCTGCGCTGACCCCGACAGTGCTCCCCGACGTCGGCGCGCCCGCCGCGCCCACCGGCCGTCCGCGCCGGGTGCGCGTCTGGCGGGGGATCGTGCTGGTCGTGGCCGCGGTGTACTTCCTCGTGCCGCTGCTGGCGTCGTTCGTCTTCACCGTCAACGACCCCGTCCAGGGCTTCTCGCTCGACGCCTACGGGGAGATCTTCTCCGCGGAGGGGTTCGGCCAGAGCCTGCTGCTGTCGCTCGGGCTGGCCGCCGCGACCATCGTCACCGTGCTGGTGCTGACGCTCCCGGCGATGCTGGCCGTCCGGCTCAGCGCGCCGAGGCTGCGGCCGGTGATGGAGATCCTGTGCACCCTGCCGCTGGTGGTCCCGCCGATCACGTTCGTGGCCGGGATCAGCACGGTGCTGCGCTGGGGGCCCGACTACCTGTCGACCACGCCGCTCTACCAGACGTTCATCGCCGTACAGAACCCGGCGTTCCCCGTCGTGCTGGTGATCGCGGACGTCGTGCTGGCGCTGCCGTTCGTCTACCGGGCGCTGGACGCCGGGCTCGGCGCGATGGACGTCCGCACGCTGGTGGAGGCGGCCAGGAACTGCGGCGCCTCCTGGCCGCACGTGATGTTCAGGGTGGTCATCCCCAACCTGAAGTCCGGCCTGGCCAGCGCGTCGTTCCTGACGCTCGCCCTGGTCCTCGGGGAGTACACCGTCGCGCGGCTGCTCGGCTTCCAGCCGTTCTCCGTGTGGATCGTCACCATCTCCGGCGCGAACGCCGCCCTGTCGGTCGCCGTGTCCATCTTCAGCCTGCTGCTCACCTGGCTGTTGCTGCTTGTCCTTTCCACCGCCGGCACCAGGCAAAGGAGTGGTTCGTGAACGGGGCTCGGGTGGAGTTCCGGGGGCTTCGCCGTACCTTCGGCACCACCGTCGCCCTCGACGGCCTGGACCTGACCGTCGAGCCGGGCGAGCTGATCGCCCTGCTCGGCCCCTCAGGCTGCGGCAAGACGACGGCGCTGCGTTGCGTCGCGGGCTTCGAGAGCCCCGACGCCGGCGCCGTGCTGGTCGACGGGAAGGACATCACGCGCGTACCGGCCAACCGCCGCGACGCCGGGATGGTCTTCCAGTCCTACAGCCTGTTCCCCAACCTGAACGCGCGCGACAACGTGACGTTCGGGCTGCGGGTGCGCAAGGTCCCCACGGCCAAGCGGCACGCCCGCGCCGCCGAGCTGCTCGAACTGGTCGGCCTGCCGTCCCAGGGCGAGCGCTACCCGCACCAGCTCTCCGGCGGGCAGCAGCAGCGGGTCGCGCTGGCCCGCGCCCTGGCCCTGGAGCCGCAGGTGCTGCTGCTCGACGAGCCGCTGTCGGCGCTCGACGCCAAGGTCCGGGTCACGCTCCGCGAGGAGATCCGGCGGCTGCAGTTGTCGCTCGGCATCACCACGATCTTCGTGACGCACGACCAGGAGGAGGCCCTCTCGATCGCCGACCACGTCGCGGTGCTCAAGGACGGGCGGCTGGAGCAGTCCGGTCCCCCGGCCGAGATCTACGACCGGCCGGCGACCCCGTTCGTGGCCGAGTTCGTCGGGACCATGAACCACCTGCCTGGACGGGTCACCGGGGACGAGGTCGAGGTCGCGGGGCAGCGCCTGCCCGTGCACGGTCAGAGGCCGGACTCCCCCGACGTCGACGTGCTCGTCCGCCCCGAGACCGTGCTGGTCACCCCGGACCCGGAGGGGGAGGCGGTCGTCGTCACCTCCTCGTTCCGCGGCGCGTCCGTGCGCCTGCGGCTGCGGCTCGCCGGCGGGACGGAGATCCTCGCCGACCTGCCGGGGCACGACGCCGCGCGCCTCGCGCCCGGGGAGCACGCCCGGGTACGGCTGGTGGAGCGCCCGGTGCTCGTCGCGCCGCGCACGGCCGCCGTGGCGGACGCGGTGCCCGCCGCCGGTTGACGGTACGGCCGGCTCCCGCGCGAGGGGGCCGGCCGTACCGGCGCCATTCCGCTCTTTCTTCGCACGGCCGGGAGACCGGACGGCCGGGCTCGATCTCGATAGGGTGGCGGTCGCGTACAGGTGCATAGCGGTAAGGCGACGTGGTGAACAACCTAAGTCCGAGTGAACCCACCCAGATCGGCCGTTACCAACTCATCGGCCGGCTGGGCCGTGGCGGGATGGGCACCGTCTACCTCGGCCAGGACGACACCGGCCAGCGGGTCGCCGTCAAGGTGATCAACGCCGAGTACAGCCAGCACGAGCAGTTCCGCGTGCGGTTCCGCCGCGAGGCCGAGTCCGCCCGCCGGGTCAGGCGCTTCTGCACGGCCGCGGTCCTGGACTCCGACCTGGAGGGCGACCTGCTCTACGTCGTCACCGAGTACGTCGAGGGCCCCAACCTGCACGACGCCATCCAGCGGACCGGGCCGCTGCGCGGCTCCAGCCTGGACGCGCTGGCCGTCGGCGTCGCCACCGCGCTCACCGCCATCCACAGCGCCGGCATCGTCCACCGCGACCTCAAGCCGTCCAACGTGCTGCTGTCGCCGGTCGGCCCCCGGGTCATCGACTTCGGGATCGCGCGGGCGCTGGACACGCTCAGCGGCATCACCGGCACCGGCGAGCTCATGGGGACGCCCCGCTACATGGCGCCCGAGGTCCTGCGGGGCGCCCCCGCCGCGCCGGCGTGCGACGTGTTCTCGTGGGGGTGCCTGGTCGCCTTCGCCGCCAGCGGGCGCGCCCCGTTCGGCGGCGAGTCGCTTCCCTCGATCGTCTACCAGGTGCTCAACACCGAGCCCTCGCTGGACAGCATGGAGCCCCCGCTGCGCACGCTGGTGGCCGCGGCGCTGGAGAAGGACCCGGAGCGCAGGCCGACGGCCCAGCAGATCCTCGACCAGATGGTCGGCCGCACGACCCCCGAGCGCGCCGAGCACACCGTCGTCCAGGCCTGGCAGCGGTCCCCGACCCTCCAGGGCCAGGCGCCGACCCTCCCCGGCCAGCCCCCGACGCGCCACGGCCCGCCGCCCACGGGCCACCTCCCGGCCGGGCCGCCCACCGGGGCACACGCGCCGTACCAGGGCCAGCCGCCCACCGCCGCGCACCAGGGGACCGTCCCCGCGGGGTCCCCGACGTACCTGGGCACGACGCCGGCCGTCCCCCGGCACCAGGGGGCGGGGACGCCGCTGGACGCGACCTGGCGCGCGCAGGGTCCGCCGGAAGGCGGCCGGCCCGCCGACCCGGCCGCCCGGCGCCGGCGGCTCATCGGGATCGGCGTGGCCGGGGTGGTCCTGTTCGCCGTCGCGGGGTTCGGGCTGCGCGCGCTGCTCGCGCCCTCGGGTCCGCCGACAGACCTCAGCTTCCTGTACCGGGACGACTTCAACGAGAGCGGCACCGGCTGGAGCGGCAGCGAGTACACCGGCAAGGAGTACGGAATGTACGGCTACGCCCCGGGCGGGTTCTACGCCGTCGACGTCAACGACGAGGGCTCCGAGCGCATCGAGAAGGCGCCCATCCCCTTCGTCCCCGAGCAGCCGGCCACCCCCGACCCGTCGGCGACCCCGACCCCGACGACGCCCCAGCGGCTGCTCCTCACCGTGACCGCGACCCTGCGGAGCTCCAAGGGCCCCGGCGAGTACGGGCTGTTCTGCCGGGCCGACGGCGAGTACCGCCAGAGCAGGTACGAGTTCCTGCTCAGCGAGACCGGCGAGGCGCGCATCCGCAGGGTCACCAAGGGCACCGGCGGCAACCTCACGGCGGCCGCGGCGACCGGCATCACCAAGAACACCCCCGCCAAGGTGCAGGTGGAGTGCGCCAAGACCGCCGAGGGCGTCCAGCTCACCATGTGGGTGGACGGCGCGCGGGTGCAGTCCTTCCTGGACAACTCGGGCAGCCCGTCGAGCCTGCCCAACGGGGACGTCGGCTTCCTGGCCCGCGTCCCGGAGAAGTCCGGCTCCTCGCTCGGCGTCTCCTTCGACGACTTCACCGTCCAGGGCCCGGCGTCCGCCTCCTCTCCCCGCTGACCTTTCGCCCTTCTCCGCTCTCTCCGCTGACCGCTCGTCCGGCCTGTATCGCCGGCGCATGGGACATGCTACGGTTTCATGCGTAAGACAATTCTTACACGTGATGGAGAAACATGACGAAGGCCGGGCCGAGCGGCGACGAGCTGGTCGTGATGCTGGCGGCGCTGGCCAACCCGCTACGGATGCGCATCGTCGCGACGCTGGCCGGCGGGCGCGACTACGTGAGCCACCTGGCCCGCGAGATCGGCGTGAGCCGTCCCCTGCTGCACATGCACCTGCAACGCCTGGAGGCCGCCGGACTGATCGTCGGCACCCTTGAGCTGTCCTCGGACGGCAAGGCCATGAAGTACTACGAGATCGCGGACTTCGACCTGCACCTGACCGCGTCCGCGCTGGTCGAGGCGGTCACGACCCTGACCAGACCGGGCTCGGAGAAGGGCCCCGCACCAGAGGAGCAGTCCTGATGAACCTCAGCGCGGCCGAGCCCGCGAACTGGCCCGGCACGATACTCACCCTCGGCATCCTGGTGCTGGCCACGATCCTGATCATCGCCGTCCTCGCGACCTTCCACGAGTTCCGCAAGCTGAAGGTCTCTGCCGCCCAGGACGACGCCCTGCGGCAGCTCGTGCGCCGCTACGAGCATCTCGCCGAGAACACCCTGGACGCCCAGCAGCGGGTGGCCGCCGACCTGTCCGAGCTGCGGAGCCGGACGACCTCGATCGAGCAGATCCTGCGGACCGTCGAATGAGCCGGCACACCCGACCCGCGCCGGCCGCACCCATCCCGCACCATCCCGGTACGCACCAGGAGGGCACGATGAAGGCGATCATCCAGGCGGGGTACGGCTCACCGGACGAGCTGGAGCTCACGGACGTCGACAAGCCGGTGGCCAAGGACGGCGAGCTGCTGATCCGCGTGCACGCGGCGTCGGTCAACCACGGCGACCAGGTCATCCTGTCGGGTGTGCCGTACGTGTCCCGCCTGGCGTTCGGGCTGCCCAGGCCGAAGTACCGGATCCGGGGCAGGGATTTCGCGGGCACGGTCGAGTCGGTCGGCGCGAACGTGCGGCGGTTCCGCGCCGGCGACGAGGTGTATGCCGAGATCGAGACGGGGACCTTCGCCGAGTACGCGTGCGTCCCTGAGGACGTGCCGGAGCAGAAGCCGGCCAACCTGACGTTCGAGCAGGCCGCCACGATGCCCGTCGCGGCGGCCACCGCCCTGCAGGCCCTGCGCGACCACGGACGCGTCCGGCCGGGGCAGCGGGTCCTGGTCAACGGCGCGTCGGGGGGCGTGGGGACGTTCGCCGTGCAGGTCGCCAGGTCGTTCGGCGCCGAGGTGACCGGCGTGTGCGGCACGCGGAACGTGGACCTGGTCCGGTCGCTCGGCGCCGCCGAGGTCATCGACTACACCAAGGAGGACTTCACCAGGAGCGGCCGGCACTGGGACGTGATCCTCGACCTCGCGGGGAACCACTCGCTGGCGGACCTCCGGCGCGCGCTGACCCCGAGGGGGACGCTCGTGCTGTCCAGCGCGACCGGTGGCCGGTGGTTCGGCCCGCTGGGCCGGCTGGTCAGGGCGCGCGTGCTGTCGCCGTTCGTGCGCCAGAACGTCCGCACGTTCATGACCAGGACGAACCCGAAGGACCTGGCCGAGCTCAGGCGGCTCGCCGAGTCCGGCGAGATCACACCGGCCATCGACAGGACGTACCCGCTGAGCGAGGTCCCCGAGGCCATGCGCTACTTCGGCGAGGGCCACGCCCGGGCCAAAATCGTCATCACCATCTGAACACGGCCCCCGGGCCATCGGCCCCATGACACCGGTTCACGAAGGTCGCCGACCGCAGTCCTGGGCTCAGGTGGTCGCCGGCACCGTGGGCGTGGCGCGGTTGAGTTCGGTGGCGCGGGCGATCTCCTCTCTGATGATCTCGCGTCCCGGCCACTTGGTCACCGCGACTCCCATGACGGCCAGCCCGCACACCGACCACGCCCCCACCACGATCGCCACCGGGTACCGCTCGGCGAACGCGCCGGCCGCGAGGACCGCGACCGCGTGCGTGAGCTGGATCCCCCCTTGCATGATCCCGAAAGCCCTGGCCCGGAAGGCGTTCGGGAGCATCTGGACGAACACCCCGTTCAACGGGACGAGCACCGTGTTGACCGCGCACGCCGCCAGCAGCACCAGCACGAACACCACCGCGAACGGCGGCGAGACCAGCACGGGGACCAGCAGCAGCGGCCCGGCCAGCAGAAGGGGTTTGAGCAGCTTCAGCCGCCGCTCCGGGCCGGTGATGCGCGTCACGAGCGCCCCGATGACGGCGCCGACCGGCGGCGCGGCCATCAGCAGCCCGGTGATCTCCGGCCCGCCGCCGAACTCGGGCGCCCACGCGGCCGCCAGCCCCTCAGGGACGATCACGATCGCCACCACGCTGAACACCACCAGGGAGGTCGGCCGCATCACCCGGTGCCCGAAGACGAAGCGCAGCCCGTCGCCGGTCTCCCGGAGCAGCGACCTCCGTGGGACGTCGGCGGAGGGATTGGGCCGGGGGCGCACGCCGCGCCAGAGCATCAGCGCCGAGGCGGCGAACGTCGCGGCGTTGATCAGCAGCGCGCCGTGACCGTCGATGGCGGTGATCACGCCGCCCACCGCGTACCCGGCGACCTGCGCCGCCTGGGCCGCCATGTTCTGGAACGACAGGCCGACGACGTACCGGTCTCCGGTGAGGAGCTGCGCGACCATCGCCGAGCGGGCCGCCTGGAACGGCGGCGTCAGCAGCGACGCGCCGAGCAGCAGCGCGAGCAGGATCACCAGGGGCGTCCCCGGGATGGCCATCGCCCCCACCAGCACCATGCGGGCCAGATCACAGATGATCATGACCCGCCGGTAGGGGTACCGCTCGGCGAGCGCGGCGAGCACCGGGCCGCCCGCCACCCAGGGGAGGTAGCTGATGGCGAAGCCGACGGCCGACAGCAGCACCGAACCGGTGTCCTGGAAGACCAGGAAGGTCACGGCCACCTTGGCGAAGTAGTCACCGACCCACGACAGCAGGGCCGCCCCGAACAGCGCGCGGTACTCCGCGACCCCGAAGACCTCCCCGAACGTCGCGGGCCTGTCCTTCTCGGCCGCCTTACCGGAGACGCCTTCCTCCGGCGCGTCCGCCGCGCCGCCCTCGTCGGGCGCGCGTTCCGGGCCGGGCCGCTCTCGCGCGCTCTCAGTGGCCGCCCCCGCGGCCTGCCTGTCGGGCGCGCGCCTCCCGCCCCTCTCCGCGGCCTCCCCCTCGGCCCCATCCAGGTTCTCGCTCACCGGCGCTCAATCCTTAAGTCCGGGAATCGCAGATGGCGTGGCCCGGAACGGGTCCCGCGCACGCCAGATTGCCGCACGTAGCCGTACGCCATATCACGCCGACACCGCTCCCGTCTCGACATGGCGTTGCTACAAAAAGTCATGATTGCAGAACAAAGCGCACTCCGTACCCTTTTCCCCGGTTAGCCGCCCCCTATCAATCCCCTACCGTCACGTGCTTTCGCGGACGACCAGTTCGGTGGGGAGGATGGTCGAGGAGACGGGGCCGCCCTCGGTCTGGGTGAGGAGCAGGCGAACGGCGGTGCGGGCGCGGTCCTCGATGTGGCCGCGGACCGTGGTGAGCGGGGGGATGGTGTAGGCGGCGGCCTCGATGTCGTCGAAGCCGACGACCGCGACGTCCCCGGGGACCGTGCGGCCCGCCTCGTGCAGCACGCTCAGCGCGCCGATGGCCATCAGGTCGTTGGCGGCGAAGACCGCGTCCAGGTCGGGGTCGTCCTGGAGGAGCTGGCGCATCGCGGCCCCGCCCGACCCGCGGGTGAGGTCGCCGATCGCGATGATCGACCGGCGCCCGTGGTCGCGGAGCGTGTCGCGGTAGCCGGCCAGCCGGTCCTGCGCGGCCACGCTGTCCAGCGGACCGCAGATCATCGCGATCCTGCGGCGCCCGCCGCCGAGCAGATGCGTGACCGCGGAGATGGCCCCGCCGACGTCGTCGCTGTCGACGTACGGCAGCGCGATGGGCACCGACGGCCGGCCCAGCGACACGATCGGGATGCCCGTGCGGACCAGGGTGCCGAGCAGCGGGTCGGCGCCGCGCGCCGAGACGACCACGACCCCGTCCACGTGCCCGGCCGCGACGTACTGCTCCACCCGCAGGCGGCTGCGCGTCGACCCGGCGAGCATGAGCGTGACCTGCTTGCCCTCGTCCTCCAGGGCGTGGACGGCCGACCGCACGGCCGCCGAGAACATCGGGTCGTCGCCTCGCCCCCTGGCGGCCTCCAGGACGACCAGGCCGATCGTGTCGGTGCGCTGGGTCACCAGGCTGCGCGCGGCGGAGTTCGGCACGTAGCCGAGCTCGTTGACGGCGTCCATGACGATGGCGCGGTGCTTGTCGCTGACCGTGGCCTGCCCGTTTATCACCCGCGAGACCGTCGAGCGCGACACGCCCGCCCGCGCGGCCACCTCCTCCAGGGTGGGGCGCCGGGCGCGCTCCTTCCACAGGCCGTTGCGCTGGATGACCTCGCGGAACCACAGCGCGCTGTCCTTGAGCAGGCGGCGCTGGGTCGCGAAGTCGACGTGCACGATGCCGAAGCGCTTGTTGTACCCCTCGGCCCACTCGAAGTTGTCCAGCAGGGACCAGACGAGGTACCCGCGCAGGTCGGCCCCTGCCTCGATGGCGGCGTGCGCGGCCCGGAGGTGACCCTCCAGGTAGGCGGTGCGGTCGGCGTCGTGCACGCGCTCGCCCGACACCACGTCGTCGAACGCGGCGCCGTTCTCGGTGACGAGCAGCCCGACCTCGGGGTAGTCGCGCGAGAGCCGCACGAGAAGCTGGGACAGCCCGGTCGGGACGATCGGCCAGCCGGTGGCGGTCGTCGGGGCGTAGGCGCCGGCGAACTCGATGTCCTCGGTACCGGGGTAGGCCGGGTTGGCCGGCTCGCCGGGCCCGGACCGCACCACGCACGGGGTGTAGTAGTTGATGCCGAGCAGGTCGATCGGCTGGTTGATGATCGCGAGGTCGCCGCCTCGGATGTGATCGAGGCCGGCGACGCGGTCCACGATCTTCAGCACCTGCTCGGGGTACTCGCCGCGCAGGGCCGGGTCCAGGAACTGCCGGTTGATCAGGCAGTCGACGCGGTCGACCGCCTCGGCGTCCGCCGCGGACAGGACCAGGGCCGGGTCGTTCACCTGGCCCGGGGTCACCACCGGGACCAGGTTGAGCGTGAGGGCGATCTCGTCGGCCCCCGAGCCGCGCAGCGCGCGGACGCTCAGCCCGTGGGCGAGCATGAGGTGGTGCGCGGCGCGGAACGCCTCCGCCGAGGAGGTACGCCCCGGGGCGTGCACGCCGATGCCGTACCCGAGGAAGGCCGCCACCCACGGCTCGTTGATGGTCATCCAGGTGCTGACCCGGTCGCCGAGCCGGTCGTACACGGCCTTGGTGTAGTCGGCGAAACGGTAGGCGGTGTCGCGGTTCGTCCAGCCGCCGAACTCCTCCAGGGCCTGGGGAAGGTCCCAGTGGTAGAGCGTGACGTACGGCGCGATGCCGGCCTCCAGCAGGTCGTCGACCAGCTTCTCGTAGAAGTCGAGACCCGCAGCGTTGATCGCGCCGGCCCCGTCCGGCTGGACCCTCGGCCAGGCCACCGAGAACCGGTAGACGTCCAGGTCGAGCTCGCGCATCACGCCGATGTCGGCGGCGTACCGATGGTAGTGATCGCACGCGGTGTCGCCGTTGTGCCCGTTGGCGATGGCCCCCGGCCTGCGCGAGAACGTGTCCCAGATCGACGGACCCCTGCCGTCCTCCGCCGCTGCCCCCTCGACCTGGTAGGCGGCGGTGGCGGATCCCCATATGAATCCGTCAGGGAAGGTGACCGTCTGCCCCCGGCCGGCGATGGTTGTCGCAGTCATGCTTCGACAGCTCCCGTCTTCTTCTTTCGTGCACTCGATCGCCGGCGCGACCACCGCACCAGGATCGACACCATCATCGTCCAATATGCGGTACGGCTCTGACAATTTTTTCCGCCGTAGCCGATCTTGCTCAGCGGGGCGGCCATCAGAGGGAACAAGGAGTGGGCACCAGGGGGTTGGGCACGATCAAGACACCGCTCGCACCCGAAGGAGTCATCGTCATGCATGCCATCGCCGTCTCCCGTCCCGGTGGTTCCTCAGCGCTCGAGTACACCGAGGTGCCCGACCCCGAACCGGGTCCCGGTGAGGTGCTGGTCGACGTGGCCGCCGCGGGCGTGAACTTCATCGACGTCTACCACCGCGAGGGCCGTTACCCCATCCCGACGCCGTTCGTCCTCGGTTCGGAGGGCGCGGGGACCGTGTCCGGCGTCGGCCCGGACGTCACCGGCGTCGCGATCGGCGACCGGGTCGGCTGGCAGGGGGTGCTGGGCAGCTACGCCGAGAAGGCGGTCATCCCCGCGGCCAGGGCGATCCCGCTGCCGGACGACCTGTCCTTCGAGCTCGCGGCGGCGGTGCTCCTGCAAGGACTCACCGCGCACTACCTGACGCACTCGACGTACGAGGTCAAGACCGGTGACGACGTGCTCGTCCACGCGGCGGCGGGCGGCATGGGGCTGCTGCTCACCCAGATGGTCAAGCTGCGCGGCGGCCGGGTGATCGGCACGGTCTCCACCGAGGAGAAGGGCAAGCTGGCCCGCGAGGCCGGGGCGGACGACGTGCTCCCCTACGAGGGGTTCGCCGAGGCGGTGCGCGAGCTGACCGGCGGCGAGGGCGTGCATGTGGTGTACGACGGCGTCGGCGCGACCACCTTCGACGGCGGCCTGGCCTCGCTGCGGCCCCGCGGGCTGATGGCCCTGTACGGGGCGGCGAGCGGGCCGGTGCCCCCGTTCGACCCGCAGCGGCTGAACCAGGCCGGGTCGCTGTTCCTGACCAGGCCGACGCTCGTCCACTACGTCGCCAAGCGCGAGGAGCTGCTCGCGCGGGCCGACGACGTGCTCGGCTGGGTCGCCTCCGGGGCGCTCAAGGTGCGCAGCAGCCGGTACTCCCTGGCCGACGCCAAGAAGGCCCACGACGACCTCGAAGGCCGCCACACGACCGGCAAGCTCGTCCTGATCCCCTAGCCCTGGTCCCTCGGTCGGTTCAGCCGCCCGCGGTCGCCAGGTTGAAGATCAGGACGCCCAGGTAGACGCCTCCGGCGATCGCGATCACGTGGAGCGCGATCGCCCAGGCGCGCAACGCCGTCTCGTTCTTCATCGTGCCCCCTTCGACGGGCGGTGGATCGAGGCGGCCGCGTGCGTGCGGCGGTTCATCGGGAGCCGTTCAGGAGGCGGGCCTTGGCGGCGGCGTACTCGGCGTCGTCGAGCCGGCCGGTCCGGTGCAGCACCGAGAGCCGTTCGAGCTGGCCCACCAGGTCGACGGAGCCGACGCCGGCCATCGCGTCCTCCGGGCTCAGGTCGACGAAGCGCGACACCGGGCGCGCCGGCCGTGCGGGGGCGGCGTCCCTCGGCGGGTCGTCGTCGCCCGGCAGGACGACCGAGGTCGTCCAGCGCACGTTCCCGGGGGACGGCGTCGCGGGGGCCGGTCTGGGGGCCGGACCCCAGAACACCGCCCGCAGCGCGTCCCGGTTGAGCAGGAAGTACAGCGGCACCCCGCCCATCAGCACGAAGACCACCGCGCAGATCAGGAAGCCCACGTCGAGCCGGGGCCCGGACAGCCCGGCCTCCGCGAAGTTCCAGCCGATGCTGAGGAACAGCGCGGGCCAGGCCAGCGGGACGATCCGGGGACCCACCGGCAGCAGGCTCGCCATGTAGACGGCGATCGCCACGAGACCGCCCAGTATGGACACCGGCATGATCCACCCGAGGCCGCCGGGACACGGTGTGGCCGCCACGTACGGCCCGCCGGAGCCGCAGCTCCCGCCGATGCTCATGACCAGGCGGGAGCCCAGGAAGAGCAGGGTGAGGCAGCAGGCCAGGCCGCCCAGCCCGAGTACGGTCCCGAGTGACCTGCGCACCAGTCGAATGGGGGTGATCACGCTCCGTATGGTAGGCCACACCCGCTATTTCAGGACAGGACTTATGAAGTCGGTAAACATTGACCTCCCCTGTGACCTGCCCTGCTATGGGGTACGGCCCGCCACGGGTGCCGCCCCCGGTGGCCAGCCGATGAGACGGGCGCCCAGGACGGCGGTCTCCAGCGTGAAGCGCTGGGTCGGGTCGTCCGGCGAGAACCCGGTGAGCCGGCGGACGCGCTCCAGCCGGTAGGTCACCGCCCGGGTGCTGATCGCGAGGCGCCGGGCGGCCGCCGTCTGGTTCCCCTGCGCCCCGAACACCGCCTCCAGGGTCTCCAGCAGCGGCTCGGGGCCGCCGCGCGCCTCCCGCAGGGGGCCGAGCACGGTGGCGACGAGATCCTCGATGGCCGCGCGGTCGCGCAGCAGGACCGGGAAGACCAGCAGGTCGGACGCCTTGAGCACCTGGGGCCGCAGGCCGAGCCGGTCGCCCAGCTCGATCGCGTCGCTCGCCTCGCGAAAGGAGGTCACCACGCCTCCCGGCCCGCGATGCGGGCGCCCGACGCCCACCCGCCAGCCGGATCCGAGGTTCGCGCGCACGTGGTGGGTGAACTCCCCCATCGCGGCCGGCAGGGTGCCCGGGGCCACGCACACGAGCAGGCCGTCGCGGGCGGCGACCAGGATGTTGTGCGAGCCGAAACGGACGACCAGCGCCTCCTCGATCCGGCGGATGAGCGGGTCGCCCTCGCTGATCGGCTTGACGTCCCTGGCCACCGCCACCACGTACGCCTCGGCCAGCCGGAGCCCGAAGTGCTCGGCGCGCTCGGCCAGCCGGTCGGCGCGTCCCTGCAGCAGGTCGCCGATGAACTCTCTGCGGGCCTCGTCCTCGTCGCGGATGGCCTGGGCCTGCGCCTCCTCGTACCCGTCGAAGTAGGCCCCGACCGCCCGGCGCACCGCCGCCAGCGGCGGGACCGAGCCAGGACGGGACGTGAGCTCGCAGGCGAGGAGGCAGGCGTCCATGAGCGATCGCATCGGCACGCCGCGCTCGGCGGCGTCCCTGCCTGCGGCGCGGAGCATCTCCACCTCCTCGCGGCCGGGTAAGCGGCCCGTGGAGGCGGCGGCCGCGAGCACCGAGACGTACCCGCCGAGCAGGTCGGCGGGCACACCGGTGGCCTCGCTCAGGTGAGCGAGAACGTCCATCACACTCCTACGTCACGCCGGTCGAACGAGAGGACGGCCGTCAGGGCCAGCACCGCCGCCGCGGCCAGCAGGACGAGGTCGTCGCCGACCTGCAGGCCGTTGACCAGCGGGTTTCCCTCACTGTAGTAGTGGAACGGCGAGAGGTTGTTCAGCCACCTCATCACCTCGACGTCGGCGGACATCGCGTTGACCACGTAACCCGCGACCGCGTACCCGCCGGCGACCGACATGGCCAGCGCCTTGCGCCCGGTGGCGGCGCCCACGGTGAGCGCGACCGTCCCGAAGAACAGGACCAGCAGGTAAAGGCCGGTGTGGGCCGCGAGGATCCTGCCGAAGGGGACGCCCAGCCCCACCGCCGACCCGAGGACCACCACCACCGCCAGGGAGGCGACCGCGACGACCAGCAGGCCGAGGGCGAGCGCCGCGAACCGCTCCAGCACCAGCCGCTTGCGGTCCACCGGCAACGTGACGGTCAGCTCCAGCGTCCCGGCCTCCTCGGGGGCGGCGATGGCCTTGTTGCCGAGCATCACGGCGCACATGATGAAGAGCAGGGGGACGAAGAGCTGGTAGACGACGGCCTGCAGGAAGCCGGTGCCGGTGCTGATGTTCTCCAGGCCGCCCATGAGCTTCCTGACGCTGTCCGGGTATTTCGCGAGCGCGGCCTGATTATAGAAATCCGGATTTTCCCGCATTTGGGGGAAGAATGACGTGTACAGCCCTGTGAAGACGCAGATGCCGATCGTCCAGCCGATGAGCGCGCGGCGGTAGTCGCGCAGGGTCTTACGCACCAACATGGGCATGGTGCACGTCCTCGCTGTAGTAGGTGAGGAAGATCTCCTCAAGGTCGGGCTCCGCGCTGACCATGTGCACGACCGTGAACCGGGCCGCCGCCTTGATGAGCGCGTCCGGGCGCCCGTCGATCGTGCAGTGCACGCTCGCGCCCTCCACCTTCAGGTCCCGCACGCCCGGCAGATCCCGGAACGCCTCCTCGGGCACCGGGGCGTCGAAATGGAGCTCCACCCGGCGCACCGCCTTCTCCCGCAGCGCGGCGACGTCCTCGACGGCGACCAGCCGGCCGCCCCTGACGATGCCCACCCGGTCCGAGACGTGCTCCACCTCCGCCAGCACGTGGGACGACATCAGCACCGTCCGCCCCGCCGTACGGGCCTCGCGCACCATCGAGAGGAACTCCTGCTGCACCAGCGGGTCCAGGCCGCTCGTCGGCTCGTCCAGGATCAGGAACTCCGGATCGTGCATGAACGCCTGGATCAGGCCCACCTTCTGCTTGTTGCCCTTGGAGAGCTGCCCCATCTTGACCGACAGATCGGCCTCCAGCCGCTCGGCGAGCAGCTCGATCCTCCCCTTGGCCACGCCGCCCCGGACCCCCGCGAGGAAGCGCAGGTACTCGCTCGCCCTCTCCCGCCCCTCCAGGGCCAGCTCGCCCGGGAGGTAGCCGATCCTGCTGCGGATACCCGCCTCGCGCGGGTCGACGCCGAGCACGCGCACGCTACCGCGCGTCGGGCGGATCACGTCGAGGAGCAGACGGATCGTGGTCGTCTTGCCGGCACCGTTCGGGCCGAGGTACCCGAACACCTCGCCGGGGCGGATCTCGAGCGTGAGATCCTCAAGGCCCCGGCGTTTACCGTAGAACTTGGTGAGTCCCTCGGTTTCCACCACTGCTGTCATGCGTCGCATATTGCCGCCGACCGCCCGGCGCCCGGTAGGACCGGACCTGAACACTTACGCGACCATTCATTTCGACAATCCGGCAACCCCGGCCGGGTACGAGGCGAGACTCGGCTTCGAACGGCGACCAGCGGTTGAATAACCCAAACCGGACATTAGGTGCTGAGCAGCTTTAAATGGCTACGCAGGCCGATCGAACCTCGAAAACGGCATGGTCGAGGGGTCAGCGCTGGATCGCGCAGGTGTCGGTGCTTCCGGGGAGGCGGTGGCGGTTGCGGGCGACCACCCGGTAGACCACCTCGGCCGCCCAGCTCACCGGGGGAACGAGCATGATCCGCCCGGCCGCGCGCCACCACACCACGGGCTGCACGGCGAGCATCAACGCGACGGCCCGCGCACCGGAAGCGTGCAGGCCCCCAGGACCGACAAGCTGGATCGACCGGGTGACCTGGTCGAGCGTCAGGCCATGCTCGGCGAGATCGAGATCCTGCCACCGGACGGCCTCCGGCATCGCGGGAAGCCGCCCGCGCCCGAAGTCGACACACCGCTGGCAGAACCCACAGTCACCGTCATACACCAGCACCCGCCGATTCTCCCACACGACCCTGAAACCCCCCGTCCCCGGACCATGCACGCATGGCCGTTCCCTTGCTCGCCACGCCACGTCCAGGTCAGCCGACCCCTCCGGGAGGGAGTACGGGCAGGCCCTCCGGCGCGCCGTTCTCGATGAGGGCGAGAAGCGCCTCGGTGTCCGCGTGCCGCTCTATGAGATCGCCGAGCGCGTCCAGTTGCCGCTCTCTGAGCGCCGCGAACGAGACCCCCGCCGCCGGGACGAACCGCCGTCCCGTGACGAACGCCACGTCGGCCAGGAAGGCGCGGCGGAAGTCGTCGTTCTCCATGATCCCGTGCCAGGTGGTCCCCCACACGACGCCCACCCGACAACCATCCAAGAACCGCTCCACACCCCCATCCCGGAGGAGCTCCGCGCCGCCGTCCACGCTCACGATCCCGTGATGGATCTCGTACGCGGCGACGCGGTGGCCGTACGCCTCCCCGACCGGGCGGGACAGGGTCTTGTCGCGGACGAACTCGACGGTCGCGGGAAGCAGGCCCAGCCCGTCCACCCGCCCGGCGCCGGACTCCACGTCGTCGCGGATCGAGCGCGCGAGCATCTGGTACCCCCCGCAGATCCCGAGAATCGGCCCCCGCCGATCGAGCAGCGCCGAGGCCAGACCCGTGCGGCGGAGCCATTCGAGGTCGGTGACCGTCGCCCGCGACCCGGGCAGCACCACCAGGTCGGCCTCGCGAATCTCGGCGGCGTCACCAGGCGAGGTGACGAACCGAACGACGACCCCCGGCTCGGCCGCGAGCGCGTCCACATCCGTGAAGTTGGAAATCCTCGGATACCGCACGACCACGACCCGCAGACTCTCCGGGACGCCCGAACCGGATGAGGTACCGGGACCGGGCAGGGCACCCGGATCGGGTGGTTCGGCCACGGTCGGCGGGCCCATACCGCGCCGGTTGTCCAGTGCGAGGGAGTCCTCAAGATCCATCCACAGCCCGTCGAGCCAGGGCAGGACGCCGTGCACGGGACGCCCGGTGAGCTGCCTCAGCATGTCGAGCCCGGGCTCCAGCAATTCAGCGGCACCACGGAACTTGTTGATCAGAAACCCACTGATGAGCGCCTGATCTCCCGCGTCCAGCAGCGCCACCGTCCCGTACAACGAGGCGAAGACCCCGCCCCGGTCGATGTCCCCGACGACGATCACCGGGATGTCCGCGGCCCGGGCCAACCCCATGTTCGCGATGTCCCCCTTGCGAAGATTGATCTCCGCCGGACTGCCCGCACCCTCACAGATGACCACGTCATACGCCGCACGGAGCCGATTCAACGACTCCAGGGCCACCGTTCTGAGGTGGTCCTTGTAAGCGCCGTACTCCATCGCGTCGACCTCGGCGAGCGGCCTGCCGAGGACGACGACCTGGCTACGGCGCTCACTGCCGGGCTTCAACAGGATCGGGTTCATGTCGGCGGCCGGCTCCACCCCGGCCGCCTGCGCCTGCGCGACCTGCGCCCGCCCGATCTCGGCCCCGTCCGCGGTCACATACGAGTTGAGCGACATGTTCTGCGCCTTGAACGGCGCCACACGCACACCCCGCCGAGCCAGCCAACGGCAGATCCCCGCCGTGACCACGCTCTTCCCCGCATCCGAAGTAGTCCCCGCCACCAACAACGTCCCTTTGAGCACCCCCCCAACCTCCCAGACCCCCACCCC
>NZ_JANZYP010000074.1 GCF_025506355.1 Sphaerisporangium corydalis | reverse complement strand
CCCACCCCACCGGCCCCCGCCGCCTCGCGACGAGGGGACGGGACCTCACGTTCGTCCCCGGGTCCACTGACCACCCCCACCCACCACCGGCGTCTTGTGATGGGGGATCGGGGTCTCGCGTCCGTCCCCGGGTCCGCTGACCCGCACCCCGCCAATGCCGGCCGCCTCGCGGTGGGGGGTTCAGGGGGAGGTGAGGAGGGTTAGGAGGTGGGTTACTTCTTGGGTGACGGCGTCTCGGGCGGGGGTTAGGTATTTGCGGGAGTCGACGGTTTTGGGGTCGGCGGTCAGGTAGGCGCGTACGGCGCCGGTGAAGGCCTTGTTGAGGTGCGTGGCGATGTTGATCTTCTTCATGCCGCGCCGCACGGCCTCGCGGAGGACGTCGTCCGGGACGCCCGACGATCCGTGCAGCACCAGCGGCACCGGCACCGCGCCGCGCAGCTCGCCGATCAGGTCAAGGTCGAGCACGGCGTCCTTGGTCGTCATGGCGTGCGAGCTGCCCACGGCCACGGCCAGGGCGTCCACTCCCGTCGCGGACACGTAGGAGACGGCCTCCGACGGCTTGGTGCGCGCGCCAGGAGCGTGCACGCCGTCCTTGCCGCCGATCTCGCCCAGCTCTGCCTCGACCCAGACGCCCCGCTCGTGGCACCAGGCCGCCACGTCGGCGGTCGCCGCCACGTTCGCGGCGTCCGACAGCGCCGAGGCGTCGAACATCACCGAGCCGAGGCCCAGGCGCACCGCCTCCTCGACCAGGTCCCGGTCGGTGGCGTGGTCGAGATGCACGGCCACCGGGACGGCCGACGCCTCCGCGACGGCCAGGCACGCGAGGGCGAGCGGCTTCAGCGCCCGGTGGTACCGGACGCAGTTCTCGCTGATCTGCAGGACCACGGGCACGCCCGCCGCCTCGGCACCGGTCACGATGGCCTCGGCGTGCTCCAACTGGATCACGTTGAAGGCCCCCACGGCCGCGGGGGCCTGGTGCACGATGGCGCCGGTGGTCACGACGGGCATGGTTCCAACTCCGATCTCAGTACGGACGCCGCGCCGGGGAGGCGGCCACGGCGGGGTGGTCCAGGGTCCGTGGTGTTCGACGTGGCGGGGAGGCGGTCATGGGGAGGTGAGCCAGGAGCCGTGGCGCATGACGCCCTGGAGGGTGAGGTCGTCGTTGAGGACGAGCAGGTCGGCGGTTTTGCCGACCGTGATCGAGCCCACGCGGTCGTCCACGCCGAGGACACGGGCGGGGGTGAGCGAGGCCATCTCGGCGGCCACGGCCACCGGCAGCCCCGCGTCGAGCACGGCGCGCCGGAAGGCGACGTCCATGGTCAGCGTGCTGCCCGCGATGGCGCCGCCTTCGGTGAGCCGGGCGGTGCCGCCGGTCACGGTGACCTCCATGGACCCCAGCCGGTAGGTCCCGTCGCCCATCCCGGCCGCCCCCATCGCGTCGGTGATCAGCGCCGTGCGGGCGGGGCCGGCGACGGCGGTCGCCAGCCGAACCATCGCCGGGTGGACGTGCACCCCGTCGTTGATCAGCTCGACGGTCACCCGCTCGTCCTCCAGCAGCGCGGCCATCGGCCCGGGCTCGCGGTGGTGCAGCGGGGGCAGGGCGTTGTACAGGTGGGTGGCGACGGTGCAGCCCGCCTCGATGGCCTCGATGGCCTGCTCGTAGGTGGCGTCGCTGTGCCCGAGGGCCGCGATCACGCCTTCGGCGGCGGCCGCGCGCACGGTGTCCAGGCCGCCGGGCAGCTCGGACGCGACGGTGACCATCCGCACGTGCCCGCGCCCGGCCTTGAGCAGGCCGGACAGCTCGCCGGGGGAGGGGTCGCGCAGCTTGGCCGGGTCGTGCGCGCCGCAGCGCGACCGGGCGATGTAGGGCCCCTCGAAGTGGATCCCGGCGAGCAGCCCGTCGTCGCACAGGTCCGCGAGTGAGGCCGTGGCGCGGGCCAGGTCGGGCAGCGACGCGGTGACGAGGCTCGCCATGATCGTCGTGGTGCCGTGCGCGGCGTGGAAGGCCGCGGCCCTGCGAGCCTGGTCCTGGTCGCCCGAGGGGAACGAACCCCCGGCCCCGCCGTGGGTGTGGATGTCGACGAAGCCGGGGACGACGTACCGCCCGGCCAGCCCGTGCCCGTCGCGGGGGGCCTGGCCCTGGCCGATGTGGGTGAACCGGCCGTCCTCGATGGTGATCCAGCCCTCGTGCACACCATCGGGGGTCACGATGCGGGCGTCGGCGAGTGTGATGCTCATGGGGACAGGATCACAGGTCGCACCGGACTGGTCCCCGGGACGGCCCCCACCACGCGCACGCGGAGTGGGGAGTCGCCACCCACGTCCCCACTACGTGCGTGGGCGGGGGTGGCGACCGTGTGTGGGTGGGGGGTGGTCATGAGGAGAGGATCACTGAGCGGGTCAGGTGGAGGGGGTGGTCGGGGTCCAGGTTCCGGGCGTGGGCGCGGGCCACGGCGAGCCGCTGTACCCGGACCAGTTCGGCCATCGGGTCGGCGCCGCCGGCGACGAACGTGCCCCCGGTGTCGCGCACGTCCTCGGCCAGGCCCTCGGGGGCGGTGCCGAGCGCCCACGTGACGCGGCCGGGGCCGGCGATGCTGATCGGGCCGTGGCGATACTCCATGGCCGGGTACGCCTCGGTCCACGAGCGCGAGGCCTCGCGCATCTTCAGCGCCGCCTCCTGGGCCAGGCCGTACGTCCAGCCCCGGCCGAGGAAGGAGAACTGCTCGGCGCCGATCAGCTCCGCGGGGACCGGCTCGGAGATCGCCGCCGTCACGTCGGCGACGGCCCGGGTCAGGTCCTCGCCGAGGTGGGCGCGGAGCAGCGCGAGCTGCGTGGTGGCGAAGCGGGTCTGCACCACGGACCTCTCGTCGGCGAAGTCGAGCACGACGACCTCGTCCGCGAGCGCCATGACGGGCGTGTGCGGGTCGGCGGTGACGGCCGTGGTCCTGGTGCCCTCGACGCGGCGCAGCACGTCCAGCACCTCGGTCGTGGTCCCTGAGCGGGTCAGCGCCAGCACCCGGTCGTACGCGCGGCCGAGCGGGAACTCCGAGGCGGCGAACGCGTCGGTCTCGCCGTGCCCCGCGGCCTCGCGCAGGGCGGCGTAGGACTGGGCGATGAACCAGGAGGTGCCGCAGCCGATCACGGCCACGCGCTCGCCCGGCCGGGGGAGCGCCGCGGTGCCGGCCAGCTCCGCCGCGCGGCTCCAGCAGGCCGGCTGAGAAGCGATCTCGGTCTCGGTGTGCGTCGTCACGGGCCGGTTCCTCCTGTTTGATTTGTTCTGCACTTTTTATAGCAGAACTGAGCACGATTGTGCATCGAGTGGCCGATGCGTTGGTGTACGGGGCCGGGGACTGTGCCACGCTTTGGGACCATGAGCCGGTATGAACGGTGGAACACCCTGCTGGAGCTGCTGGCTCAGCACGGACGCCTGACGGTCGAGGAGGCCGCCGAGACGCTCGAGGTCTCGACGGCGACCATCCGCCGCGACTTCGACGAGCTCTCCCAGCAGCAGATGCTCATGCGCACGCGCGGCGGGGCCGTCGCCCAGAGTGTCAGCTACGACCTGCCGCTCCGCTACAAGACCGCGAGGCACGCCGGGGAGAAGCAGCGCATCGCCGAGGCGGCGGCCGAACTGGTCCCGCCCGGGGCCATCGTCGGCATGAACGGCGGCACGACGACGTCCGAGGTGGCCCGGACGCTGGCCCTGCGAGCCGACCCCGGCACCCGGCTGACCGTCGTGACCAACGCGCTCAACATCGCCGCCGAGCTGACCGTGCGGCAGAACGTGAAGCTGGTCGTGACCGGCGGCGTCGCCCGGCCGCAGTCGTACGAGCTGATCGGCCCGCTCGCCAACGGGGTGCTGGAACAGGTCACCCTGGACATCGCCTTCCTCGGGGTCGACGGCATCGACGCCGCGGCGGGCGCGTCCGCCAACCACGAGGGCGAGGCCAGCGTGAACGACCTGCTGATCGGCCGGGCCGCCCGCGTCGTGGCCGTGGCGGACGCGTCCAAGGCCGGGCGCCGCGCCTTCGCCAAGATCTGCGACATCCAGCGCATCGGCATGCTGATCACCGACGTCGGCCTGTCCGACGACGCGGCGGCGGAGTTCACGGCCGCGGGCGTCGAGGTGGTCCGCGTCTGAGGCCGGATGGTCTTGCGAACCTGGATGGTCTTGCGAACCTGGATGGCCCTGAGCGCCTGGGTGGTCCGGTGCCGGATCTCCATGGTCCGCGACATCCTCGCCGACCGGCCACCCCCCGACCGGCGCCCCCTGGCGGGCCGGAAAGATCTCCGGTTCGGTGGGCGTGGCGAAAATCTACCTCGGCCGGCCGGTGAAGCCGGTGACGGAGGGGCACCCCTGTGACGGCGCGCGGCACGTGAGTCGACGGCCGTGCGGAGCGTGGTCCCCGGCCCGGTCCGCTCAGGGCATGCGGCTATCTACTCGCGGGTAGAAATAGGACACAATGCGACAAGCCAACCCGAGGGGGGTCACGATGCCGGTTCACGCGGTCAACGGGGTTGGACCGGGCGACACCGGTCAGGGGACCCGGCGGGTCAGGTCCGGGGATGAGGCGCTCAGGCCTCAGGATGAGCCCGGGACCGCGAAGAGGCGGACACGGTGATGGCGATGGCGGTTTCAGGCGGGACGGTGTGATCGTGGACATCCAGCACGGTGACGGTCAGGTTCGGGATGGCGCCGACGCGGAGTCCCGAGGCGGTGGGATGCATTCGGCACGCATCGGACCCGCCCAGCGGGCCGCGGCGCTCGCCCGGATGTCCGCCCCCGACCACGAGCTCGACGTGATCGTGGTCGGCGGCGGGGTGGTCGGCTCGGGCGTCGCGCTCGACGCCGTGACCCGGGGGCTCTCCGTCGGCCTGGTCGAGGCGCGCGACTTCGCCTCAGGGACCTCCTCACGCTCCTCCAAGCTGATCCACGGCGGCCTCCGCTACCTGGAGCAGCTCAACTTCGACCTCGTACGCGAGGCGCTCCAGGAGCGGGCGCTGCTCCTGCAACGGCTCGCCCCGCACCTCGTGCGCCCGGTCCCGTTCCTGTTCCCGCTCACCCACCACATCTGGGAACGGCCGTACGTCGGCGCGGGACTCACGCTGTACGACTCGCTGGGCTTCTCGACCGGCCTGTCCAGGGGCGTACCCGGGCACCGGCACCTGTCGCGGCGGCGCGCCCTGCGGCTGGCCCCCGCGCTGCGCCGGTCCTCGCTCACCGGCGCGGTGCAGTACTGGGACGCCCAGGTGGACGACGCGCGGCACGTCACGACGATGCTGCGGACCGCCGCCGCCTACGGGGCGCACGTCGTGTCGCGCACCAAGGTCGTCAGCTTCCTGCGCGAGGGCGAGCGGGTGACCGGCGTGCGGGTGCGTGACCTGGAGACCGGCGCGGAGTTCGACATCCGCGCCCGCCAGGTCGTCAACGCCACCGGCGTGTGGACCGACGAGATCCAGGAGATGGTCGGCGGGCGCGGGCAGATCCACGTGCGCGCGTCCAAGGGCGTCCACCTCGTCGTGCCGCGCGACCGCATCCACTCGCTCACCGGCATCATCCTGCGCACCGAGAAGTCGGTGCTGTTCGTGATCCCGTGGGGGCGCCACTGGATCGTCGGCACCACCGACACGCAGTGGTCGCTCGACAAGGCGCACCCGGCCGCCTCGCGCCAGGACATCGACTACGTCCTCGACCACGTCAACGCGGTCCTGTCGGTGCCGCTGACCCGTGACGACGTGGAGGGCGTGTACGCGGGGCTGCGCCCGCTGCTGGCCGGCGAGTCCGAGGAGACCTCCAAGCTGTCGCGCGAGCACGTCGTCACCCACCCGGTCCCGGGCCTGGTGATGATCGCGGGCGGGAAGTACACGACGTACCGCCTCATGGCCAAGGACGCGGTCGACGCGGTCGCGCACGGCCTGGACCAGCGCGTGCCGCCGTCCTGCACCGACAGGATCCCGCTGGTGGGCGCCGAGGGCTACCAGGCGCTGTGGAACTCGCGCCACCGGCTGGCCCGCTCCTCGGGCCTGCACGTCGCCCGCATCGAGCACCTGCTGCAGAGGTACGGGTCGCTGATCGACGAGGTGCTGGCGCTGATCGAGCGCGACCCGTCGCTGGCCCGCCCGCTGACCGGCGCCGACGACTACCTGCGGGCCGAGATCGTCTACGCGGCCACGCACGAGGGGGCGCGTCATCTCAACGACGCGCTCACCCGCCGCACGCGCATCTCGATCGAGACCTTCCACCGGGGCACGGCCGTCGCCCAGGAGGCCGCCGAGCTGATGGCCGGGCCGCTCGGATGGGACGCCGAGCAGGTCAAGCGCGAGGTCGAGTACTACGCCAAGCGGGTCGAGGCCGAGCGGGCCTCACAGGAGCAGGACACCGACCAGGAGGCGGACGCCATCCGCCTCGGCGCCCCCGAGATCGTCCCGGTGGGGGAACCCGAGACGATCTGACCCCGCGCCCGGCGGACGTTCAGACGCCGAGCCCGGACCCGTGCGCGCGGGTCCGGGCTCGGCGTGTCCGTGGGGCGTCCGTCCCGGCCTTTCGCCGAGGCTCGTACGGACGCCCGGGAGGCGGGCGGGCTCAGGTGGTGAAGGGGACCCAGCCCTGGTCGTCCAGGGAGGTCGCGTCACTGGCCTTGAGCCCCTGGTCGGAGACCGTCCACAGCGTGCCGCCGATGACCAGGCTGCGGCGGATCATCGAGTCGTCCGGCGCGAAGCCTCCGCCACCGCCGCCGTCCTGCTTGGGATGGGTGATCAGCCCGGTCCTGGTGATCGAGGTGTCCCCGACCTTCAGCACCAGCGCGGCCGACTCCGGGCTGTCGGTCCTGCCGCCGTAGCTGTTGAGCGGTACCACCGCGATGCCGGCCGAGGGCCAGTACAGGAACGCGTGCGGGTCCCACTCGGCCTCGGAACCGGCGTCCTTCTGGTGGAACCGGGACAGCCGGGCCGGCTTGGCCGGGTCGCTGACGTCGAACAGCGAGACCTGGGTGCCCTGCGTCCTGCCCTCCTCGCTCGCCTCCTGCCCGATGCCGATGAGCCGCCCGTCGCCGGCCGGGTGCAGGTAGGCGGAGTAGCCGGTGATCTTCAGCTCGCCGGTGACCTTCGGCCGGGCCGGGTCGCGCAGGTCCAGCGTGTACAGCGGGTCCACCTGCCGGAACGTCACGACGTACCCCACCGGGCCGATGAAGCGCACCGAGTAGATCCGCTCCCCGGAGCCGAGGCCGGAGACCTCGCCGACCTTCGCGAGCGTGTCGGCGTTCAGCACGTAGACGGCGCTCGAAGCCTTGGCCTGGTCGAGCTTCTCACCCAGGGAGGTCGTGGCGACCCTCAGGTTCCCCTCGTAGTCCGACAGGGAGTACTGGTTGAGCAGGCGTCCGGGGACCGCCCCGGAGGCGACGTACCTGGGCGCGCCCGGCTTGGTGATGTCGAACCGGTGCACTTCGGTACGCTCCGGCGGCGAGGGCTCGGCCGTCGGGGTCCCGGCCGGGCTCGGCGGTACGGCCGTCGGGGTGTCCACCGCGCTCGGCGGCACGACTGTCGGGGTGTCCACCGGCGCCGGGGACTCGGGCAGCAGGGACGGCATCGCCGGGTCGTCGCTCGGCTCGACCTTCTCGGCGGGCGCCGAGCTGACCGGGTCCTTGGGCGCGACGACCGTGGCGCTCGGGGACGCCTCGGTGTTCCCCGCGGCCGGGCCGGTGCTCGTGGCTGACGCACTCGCCACCGGCGTGGAGATGGGGTCGGTCAGCGTCGGCGTGGGGGAGGTGATGGCGGGGGTCGTCTCCGTCGTGGGCGTGTCGTCGATCATGCGCCGGAACCACCAGCGGGGGTTGCTGGTGACGTACAGGCTGGACGGGGTGGCGTACACGGTGTCGCCGTCGGCGGCCACGCTGATCGGGTCACCGGCGTCGAGCGTGCCCTCGAGGTCGATCGTGTGCACGGTCAGCATCGAGGTCCCGGTGTACTCCTCGGGATGGCTGACCTGCTCGCACTTCACCTTCTCCTTGTGGGGCGCCCCGTCGGGCCCGGTGACCTCGTAGGAGGGGAGCCAGGCGTCGACCGGCGCGGCGCGCACGACGTCCTGGTTGCGCTTGAGGAGGATCTTCTCGGTGTCGCCGTCGCGGCCAGGGGGGAAGGTGATCTCGGGCTGCGACCTGACGACGATGCGCACGGTGGAGCCGACGAGGCGGGCGTCGACGTGCGAGCCCATCGGGATGATCGATCCCAGCGACTTCATGTCCTTCAGGTCGACCAGCACGTACTTCGGGCCGGGGCTCGCGGCGCGCTTGGCCGTCGCGCCCAGCGGCAGGATGCCGCCGCCGCCGAAGATCACCAGGGCCCGGTCGCCGTGCACCAGCAGTTCGCCGGGGGCCCACCGCTGCTGGGACGGCACGAGCCGCAGGCTGCCGGTGACCTTCTTGGACGCCACGTCCACGACGCGCAGCACGCCCCGGCTGTAGCTGATGATCCGTTTTCCGTCGGTCTTGACCAGGTCGGGCTCGTCGACGCCGGCCTCGTTCACGTTCGTCGTGGAGTAGGCGGGCTCGGAGGTCTGCCCGACGGATTTCGCCACGGCGTCGCGCCGCGAGCCGAGGTCGGTGTAGATCATGTCCCCGCCGAGGCCCCACGGGCCGACGTTGCGCGCCGTGGCCCCGCGCAGGGCCTCCAGCATGTCGTCGCATCCGGAGTAGGAGACCAGCTTGATGTCACCCAGCGTCACGGGCTCGCCGGCCTTGGGCACGGTGGCGACGCCGCCACCGTCCGTGCACGCCGTCGCCACCAGCCCAGCGGCGAGCGCGACGAGCGCGGCCGTACCGATCGAAGTCCTCATGCCCCTACGACGCATCTCAGGAGGCCGAGGTTCATCCCCGCCGGTAGATCAACACGCGGCGTCCCGCCGTACGCGGGCGCCGATAGACTGGGGGACCGCGGCAGCTCTTGGGGGGTCTTTTCGGTGTCAGAGTTCGACACGGTCCTGGTCGTCGACTTCGGCGCGCAATACGCGCAGTTGATCGCCCGGCGGGTCCGTGAGTGCCACGTGTACTCCGAGATCGTCCCCTCCAGCATGCCGGTGAGCGAGATGCTCGCCCGGAACCCGAAGGCGATCATCCTGTCCGGCGGCCCCGCGTCGGTGTACGCCGAGGGTGCCCCGGCCGCCCCCGAGGGGCTGTTCGACACCGGCGTGCCGACCTTCGGCATCTGCTACGGGTTCCAGGAGATGGCCCGCGTCCTCGGCGGCCAGGTCGCCCAGACGGGCATCGCCGAGTACGGCGGCACACCGCTCGCGGTCGGGAGCGAGGGCGTGCTCTTCGCCGGCCTCCCCGCCGCCCAGTCGGTCTGGATGTCCCACGGTGACAGCGTGGCCGCCGCCCCTCCGGGCTTCGAGGTCACCGCCTGGACGCGCGACACCCCGGTCGCGGCGATGGAGTGCCGCGAGCGGGGCCTGTACGGGGTGCAGTTCCACCCCGAGGTGATGCACTCCGAGCACGGCCAGGCCGTCATGCGCCACTTCCTGGACGCCGCCGGCTGCCTCCCCACCTGGACCATGCTCAACATCGTCGAGGACGCCGTCGAGGCGGTGCGCCAGCAGGTCGGGCCCGAGGGGCGGGCGATCTGCGGGCTGTCGGGCGGCGTCGACTCCGCCGTGGCCGCCGCGATCGTCCAGCGGGCGATCGGCGACCGCCTCACCTGCGTCTTCGTGGACCACGGGCTGCTGCGCAAGGGCGAGGCCGAGCAGGTCGAGCGCGACTTCGTGGCCGCCACGGGCGTCAAGCTGCGGGTGGTGGACGCGGCCGAGCGGTTCCTCAAGGCCCTGAACGGGGTGTCCGACCCCGAGGAGAAGCGCAAGATCATCGGCCGGGAGTTCATCCGGGTCTTCGAGGACGAGCAGCGGGCGATCCTGGCCGCCGGGCCCGTCGACTTCCTGGTCCAGGGCACGCTCTACCCCGACGTCGTCGAGTCCGGCGGCGGCACGGGCACCGCCAACATCAAGTCACACCACAACGTGGGCGGCCTGCCGGACGACCTGAAGTTCTCCCTGGTCGAGCCGCTGCGCACCCTGTTCAAGGACGAGGTGCGCCGCGCGGGCGAGGAGCTCGGCCTGCCGGCGGCGATGGTGTGGCGCCAGCCGTTCCCCGGCCCCGGCCTCGCCATCCGCATCGTCGGCGAGGTCACCCAGGACCGGCTGACCGTCCTGCGCGAGGCCGACGCCATCGCCCGCGAGGAGCTGTCCAGGGCCGGGCTCGACCGCGAGATCTGGCAGTGCCCGGTGGTGCTGCTGTCGGAGGTCCGCTCGGTCGGCGTCCAGGGCGACGGCCGCACCTACGGTCACCCCGTCGTGCTCCGCCCGGTCACCAGCGAGGACGCGATGACCGCCGACTGGGCCCGCGTCCCCTACGACGTGCTGGCCCGCATCTCCACGCGCATCACCAACGAGGTCCGGGACATCAACCGCGTGACCCTCGACATCACCAGCAAGCCCCCCGGCACCATCGAGTGGGAGTGACCGGGGCCGTCCACGGCTGAGACCCGCGATCGGGTGGGTTGAGCCGCCGGCGGGTGCGGCCGTGATCCGGCCGGGCCGGGCGGTCGGGGTGATCGGGCAAACCCAGTGAAAAGTCTGGTTCACGGTTTTGAAAGCCGGGAGCCGGTAAGTTTTGTCGAATGCTTACGACCTCGACGGTCGACCCGGCGACGACGGCGTCCTCCGATTCCCCCGGCCCGAGGCTGGCCTGGCTGGACGCCGTCCGGGGAGTGGGGTCGACGGCGGTCCTGATGGAGCACATGCTCTACCGGTTCCTGCCGGGGTTACGGCCCTACTGGTTCAACCTCGGCATGTACGGGGTGCTGGTGTTCTTCCTGGTCAGCGGGTACATCATCCCGGCCTCGCTGGAGCACCGCGGTGACGTCAGGGCGTTCTGGGTCGGCCGGTTCTTCCGCCTCTACCCGCTGTACCTCCTGGTCGTCGCGCTCGTCCTCGGGTTGGTCGCGCTCGTGCCGCTGCGCGAGGCGGTCGTGCCCGACCTCGGCACCGCCGCCGCGCACGCCACGATGCTCGTCGACGTGGTCGGGGCCGCGGGGGTGGCCGACACGATGTGGACCCTGTCGTACGAGATGGTGTTCTACCTGCTGGTCACGGCGCTGTTCGTGGCCGGGTTCCACCGGCGCAGCGGCGCCTGGGCGGTCGGGTTCGCCCTCGCCTCGCTGGCCGTCGGGCTGCTGCTCGCGGCCCCCGCCCTCACCCGCGCCCCGGCCGCGTTCGTCGCCCTCGGCGTCTTCGTCGCCGGCCTCGGCTGCGTGGTCGCCGGTTCCGGGCGGGTGCGCATGGCGGGCGCACTGCTCATCGGGGGCCTCGCGGTGACGCTCGTGCTCCTCGGCAGCCGCACGCCCTGGCTGGGCCCGGCGATCCTGTCGGTGATGTTCACCGGGACCGTGCTGTACCGCTGGGAGCGGGGGCAGATCTCCGGCCTGCGGACGGTGGCGGTCGTGACCGTCGTGCTGGCGCTCGTCCCCGTCTTCGCCTTCCCCTCAGGCTGGTGGGCGTACCCGCGCGTGTGGATCACCACGATCGCGCTGGCCGGGGCGACGTTCGCGATCGGCATGGTCTTCCGCCGCCGGGAGATGCCGCGCGTGCTGGTCTGGCTGGGCGTGATCAGCTACTCCGTCTACCTGCTGCACCACCCGCTGCTGAAGCTCTACCTCACCCTGTTCGGCGACCCCCGGGAGCGGCCCCTGGCCGCCCAGGCGCTGCTCGCCGCCGCGTTCGTGTCCGTGGTGCTCGGGGTGAGCTGGCTGACCTACCGGTATGTGGAGTGCCCGATGCGGCGCCTGGGCCGCCGCGTCGCCCACGCCCTGCCGTCGTCCGCCCGGTAGCCCGCCCGCGCCACCCCTCCGAGGAGGTCCCGGCCGTCGCGGGGTGGGTCAGTCGTCGAACTCGCCGTCCCGGACGCCTAGGACGAAGGCTTCCCACTCGGCGGCGGTGTAGCGCAGCACGGTGCCGTTGGGGTCGGCCGGGTTGCGGAGCGCGACCGCGCCACCGGGGAGGTAGGCGATCTCGATGCGGTCCTCCGAGTTGCTCCCGGGCGCGCTGAGCCAGGTCACGTCCGAGATGTCAAGCGCGTACAGTTCGGCCTTTTCGTGCACGTCGCTCATCTTCCTCGTCTTCTTAATGGGCCTTGTGAGGGTCATCGGCGAGTAACCTTGTCGGGAGCCGTGGACAACGTTAGCAGCCCTCCCGCCTGCGACGGGATGGGAATCCGGCGGAGCCGGGCTACCGGCGAGAATGCGCCCCATACGGGGAAATCAGAGGGAATTGCCGGAATTGTCCGAGTCCCGGGGAATTTCAAGTTCGTCGCGAATGGAGTAGCCGGGATCGCGCGGTCGTGGTTCCTTGTAGCATCGCCATCGGCGGGTCACCACCCTCACCGAGAGCACCATCTGGGACTCGGCTCCGGCCGGCACCGAAGGCATCACCTGGGACTGGACGAGGACACGACACAATGCTGGTCGAGCTCACGATGCACACCACTCCGTCGCACCCGTCGGCCGACTCGCCGATCGACGGCATCCGGATCCTCGCCCTGCTGCCCGAGCAGTGGCGCAAGGACCTCAGCCAGGCCAACGGAGAGATCATCATCCGCGTCGACACCCAGGACGACACCACCGGCGAGCAGGTCGAGGAGACCATCACGGCGGTGCTCGACGACCCGGCCATCAGTCACTGGAGCCTGCGCGCCTGCCAGACCCTCTCGCCGAGCCCGCCCGAGCCGCCGGCGCAGGACCCGCCGGGGTCACCAGGTCAGGAACCGCCGGGTCAGTTCCAGCCGCCGACCGGGTAGACCTCGCCCGCGCCGAGCTCCCGGCCGCGCAGCAGCTTGCTGACCGGTACGACGTGATACCCGCGCTTCTCCAGCGTGGCCAGGATCTTCGGCATGGCCTTGACCGTCTCGGGCCAGACGTCGTGCATCAGCACGACGCGGTCCCGCTTGGCCAGCCCGAGCACCTTCTTGGTGACGGCCACGGTGTTTCGCAGCTCCCAGTCGCGCGAGGTCCCGTTCCACACGATCTGCGCCAGCCCCATCTCGGCCGCGACGGACCCCACGCGGTCGTCGGTGTCGCCGTACGGCGGGCGCAGGAGGCCGGGGGCCTTGCCGGTGGCGTGCTCGATGGCGTCCTGGGTCCGGCCGATCTCCTCGCGGATCTCGTCGTCGGAGAGCGAGGTCAGGTGCGGGTGCGACCAGGTGTGGTTGCCGATCTCGTGGCCCTCGCGGGCCATCCTGAGCGCGGTCTTGCGGTACTTCTCCACGCGCGCGCCGACCAGGAAGAACGTCACCTTCGTGTGGTGCTTGCGCAGCAGGTCGAGCAGCTTTCCGGTGTAGGGGCCGGGGCCGTCGTCGAAGGTCAGGGCGATGCATTTCACCTTCGCGCAGTTCACGGCGCGGCTCGTACGGGCCGAGGCCGGCGGCGCCGCCACCAGCGTCACCATGACCGCCGCGAGCACGATCGGAATCCATCGCCGCATCGTCCGTCTCCTTTACCGTCAGCGCCGCGCCACCTTATCCCAACCCCCCTATAGACGGATAAATCGTGCAATATCGGTATCGAATTGGGGTGGCATGGCGAACGGACGGTCCCCGGAGAATCACGGGCCGTCAGACGATCGGCCGGTGCTCCGCCGGAAACAGGGTGGCCATGGTCCGCGGATTCCGTACCCGGATCGCCAGCTCGTCGGCCGCGGTCCGGTACAGCGTGATCTCACGGTCCTTGGTGGTGTAACGCGCCCTGGCCTTCGGGCCGGCCATCGTGACCGCGATCGGCTCGGATATCGCGTCCCCCACCACATGCGCCCGCCATTCGGACGGACGCCCGGTCACGCTCCGCCGTAACGGGCCGGCCGGGACCCGGACGCCGAACGTGCCCGGCCGCTCGCCAGGGACGAGCGGATGGTGGTGGGCGACGCCGCCCGGGCGGGGGGTCAGCCGCAGCCGGGCCCCGCCGCCGAGCCGGACCGGCACCGCGAGCGACAGCTCCAGGTCGTCGCCGGCCAGGCGGTGGCCGCTCAGGCGGGCCTGGGACGGGCCGACCGTGATGCGCAGCGTCTTCTGGTCCGACCAGTGCGGGCGCGCCCACACCCCCTCCTCGACCTGCCTGCTCACCAGGCCGCGCGCCTTGACGTTGGACGGCGGCCCGAGCTCGGCCCGGTGGAAGACGCCGTGGTTGTGCACCCACAGCTCGACCGTCCACGTCGCCGGCCCGGACGCCCGCCGGGGGCGCAGCCGCCGAGGGTCGACGGTGAACCGGTAGCGGCCCCGCGACCCGAGGACGATGCCCAGCGGCAGGCGGCGCAACGTCCCCTTCCGCACCAGCCAGGCCACCATCTGCTGGTCGCGGCGCCGCGCCGCGCGCAGGTGGAGCACGCGGGCCCGCCCCGACAACTGGAGGTTGCCTGCGCTCCAGGTCACCGACCGCACCTCCTGGGCCAGCACGAGGTCCTCCCGCATCCGGTACACCTCCCTCGGCACCGCGTAGCGGGGGTCGTCGAGGAAGGGGAGCCTGCCGTAGTGGCGCAGCCCGTGCCGGACGGCCCGCGCGTGGTCGTCCTGGGTCGTCCGCTCGAAGCCCAGCGTCTCGAGCAGCTCCGGCAGCATCCGGTTGCCCGCGAGGTGCCACTGGAGCCGCCGTACGGCGGTGAGGCGGTCGGTCGAGGCGCGGTGGACGCGGGCGAGGTAGCCGCCCGCGAGATCGAGGAAGCGTTCCTGGAACGGCTCGTCCGCCCGGTCGAGCAGGTGCATGAAGATCCGCAGGTCGGAGTCGAGCGCCACGCGGTCCCATTCGCGAAGGTGCCGCCGGGAACCGTGCTCCGCCAGGAAGCGGCGGACGGACTCCACCGCCGCGAAGCGGTCCTCCATACTCCTGATGTTCACCCGGTTGCGGGTGATGGAGCTGGCGTGCCGCCGCCACACGTACACCGGGGCCGCCAGCACGTCGACCTTCCCGGCCAGGAAATGGGCCGGGATCGCCACCTGGATGTCCTCGTACAGGACGCCTTCGGGGAAGCGCAGGCCGTGGCGGTCCCAGAAGGACCGGCGCCACACCTTGTTCGTCACGAGCCGGTCGTACAGCAGCACCGGCCGGCGGGTCACGTGGGTCCCGGCCGCCGACCCCCGGAAGATCGGGCGGTGCATCGGGGACCGCTTGCGTCCCCGCGAGGTCAGCACGTCGACGTTGCCGGTCGCGAAGTCCGAGCCGGTCGCGCGCAGGCTCGCCAGGAGGTACTCCAGGGCGTACTCCGGGACGAGGTCGTCGCTGTCCACGAAGGCCAGGTACTCTCCTCGGGCGTGCAGGACGCCGGTGTTGCGCGCGGCGCCGAGGCCGGCGTTCGGCTGCCTGACCAGCCGGAACCTCCGATCGCGCGCGGCGAAGCGCTCGGCGATGGCGGCGCTGCCGTCGGGGGAGCCGTCGTCGACCATGACGACCTCGATGTCGCGCCAGGTCTGCGACGCCAGCGAGTCCAGGCACGCCGCGAGGTACGGCTCGACGTTGTAGATCGGGACGACGACGCTGAGTTCCGTCACGTGCCCCCTCCCGCACGGGTCATGACCACTACGATAGGCGCCCGGCCGTGTGCGAAGCGTGGTCGTCGCCTCCGGCGGCGGGTCACGGGCCCTCGCGGCGGCCGGCGTCGCGAGGGCGCTGGTCAAGACGCCCGAGGAGAGTCGCCAAGGCCGGTCAAGAAAGCGCCTAGAGATCTCATGTTAGTTACAGACGGTGAGTTTTCGGTGGCTTCACGTGGCCATGCTGGCAGCTATGAGGTCCTATTCGCTGGATGACGTCCGCGCGACGCGCAAACGCAGAGACTCATGGTGGACGGTGTTCATGGTCGACCCGGTGGCCTGCCGGGTGGCACTGTTCGTAGCGAATCGCACCGAGATCACGCCGAACGCCCTGACCCGCTTCTCGCTGATCCTCGGCATGGTGTCGGCGGCCTGCTTCGCGGCGAACCGGCTCGTGCTGGGCGCGGTGGTGTTCTACGTCAGCTTCATGATCGACTGCGTGGACGGCAAGATCGCCCGCCTCAAGGGCACCGGGACGCCGTTCGGGCTCTGGCTCGACTACGTGGGCGACCGGTTCCGCGTCGTCTGCTGCGCGTTCGGCCTCGCCTACGGCCAGTACGTCGCGACCGGGCGCATGGCCTACGTCCTGCTCGGCGCCGGGATCGCCATCCTCGACCTGTTCCGCTACGTCAACGCCCCGCAGATGAAGCGGGTGCGCCAGACGGTGAAGTCGCGCAGGCGGGCCGCGCGCCGCGAGGAGCTCGCGGCGGTCCGGGACGCCATGGCCGTCGAGTCGCTGGACCAGGGCGCCGGGTACGCCATGTGCGGCTCGCTGCTCCCCGAGCCGCACGACTTCCCCGACTACACCTCGCGGGCCCACGAGCCGCCCGACCACGGGTACGGGTCCGGCGAGCCCTTCGACCAGATGGCCGAGGCGTACGACCAGGCCGGCGAGGAGGGGGGCTTCGACTCCGCCACCCGCAGGGACGCCGCCCACGGCCAGGCGGCCCACCAGCCTGGTGACCGGGAGGCGGCCCCCTGGCCCACGGACCCGGACGCGGCCCACTGGCCCATCGGCCAGGACGCGGCCCCCTGGCCCGTTGGCCAGGACGCGGCCCGCCGGCCCGGGGAGCGGGAGGCCGCCGACCGGCAGGGCGAGCGGGAGACCGACGGCGCGCGGCCCGGCGACCGGGACGACACCGGCCCCCTGCTGCGCGACTACGGGGCCACGATCCCGAGGCAGGGGTCGATCCCCGGCGACTCCCTCGCCTTCACCCGGCCCCTCACCCCCGAGAGCCTCTCCTACGCGCCGCCCTCGCCGTCCTCGGGCCCGTACGACCAGGCGGCGGCCTGGGAGGCCGAGGCCCCGGTGGGCGCGCGGCAGCGCCTCGGCCACTTCCTCGCCCGGCACCGGGTGCGCACCCACCTGATGAGTGGGATCGAGTTCCACGCGGCCGTGTTCGTGATCGCGCCGCTGGGCGGGCCCGCCGCGCTGCTGCCCGTCACGACCTGCGCCGGCGCCCTGCTGGTCCTCAACGAGATCTTCCTCGTCTACCGCATGTGGCTGTCCACCCGCGCGCTCGCGGGCCGCGCCGAGCCGAGGACCGCCGGCGCGGACGACCAGCACGTGCGGACCGACCCGTTCTTCACAGGGGTGTAGGGCGATGGGACACGGAGGTGCAGGACGATGAGTCCAGACAGGCCGATCTTCGTCATCGGGTGCCCCCGATCGGGCACCACACTGCTCCAGCTCATGCTGCACTCGCACCCGAGGATCGCGGTGCCGCCGGAGACCCGCTTCCTGCTCGCCGCCTACCTGCGCAGGCGCGCGTACGGGGACATGCGCGACGCCGAGAACCGGCGGCGGCTGGCCGAATGGATCGCGACCGACCGGGCGACCCGGTTCCGCGAGCTGGGCGTCGACCGCGTGACCTACGTCCGCAGGGCCGTCGAGGGGCCCGGGTCGCTGGGCTCGGTGCTCGGCGAGGCGTTCCGGGCGTACGCCGAGCGGTTCGGCAAGCCGCGCTGGGGCGACAAGCGGCCCGCCTACGTCAAGCACGTCGGGACGCTGCTCCGGCTGTTCCCCGACGCGCAGTTCGTCCACCTCGTGCGGGACGGGCGCGACTGCGTGGCCTCGCTCAAGGAGATGCCGTGGTTCCGGCTCGACGTGTACCACGCCATCTCCGTCTGGGCCGACTCGGTCGACCGTGGGCGGCGGTACGCCAGGCGCCTGCCCGCCGGCAGTTACCACGAGATGCGCTACGAGGACCTGACCGCCGACCCCGAGGCGGAGCTCACCAAGCTGTGCGAATTCATCGGCGAGGAGTTCGACCCGGCGATGTGCGACCCCCGGCGGGTGGCGACGGTGGCGGTGCCCGCGCGCAAGGTCTGGCACGGCAACACCCACAAGGACATCACCCGGGCGCGGGTGGGGAGCTGGGCCACCCGGCTCGCGCCCTGGGAGATCGCGCTCTGCGAGGAGGTGCTGGGCGACCGTCTCCAGGCGCGCGGCTACGAGCTGTCCGGCGGGCCCGGGGCCTCGGCCGAGCACCTGCTCACCTACCGGGGGACGGCCGCGCGGCGCGGGCTGTCCTGGAGCAAACAGCGGGGACGCGAGTGGCTCGACCGGCTGCGCGAGCCCGGCCCGCTCCCGGCGATGCTCACCTCCGGCCAGCTCTCGCTCGCCCGCGTCCCGAGGCCACGCGAGTCGTCCCAGCTCATCAAGGGCTGACCACCCGGGCGTCCCAGCTCATCTGGAGCTGACACCCGGGCGGCCCGTCCCGTCAAGGGCTGACACCCGGGCGTCCCGGCTCGTCCAAGGGCACGCCGTCCAGGGCGGGCGGCCGGGGTTCAGCGGCGGGTGCGGGCGAACAGGTCCTCCCAGCGGTCGAGGACCCGGTCGGCGCGGAACGACTCCGCGTGCACACGCCCCGCCGCCCCGAGCCGCCGCCGCCGTGCCGGGTCCGCCATCAGGCCGCCCAGCGCGCCGGTGAACGCGTCCACGTCCGAGGGCGGCACGAGCACGCCCGTCGTCCCGTCCAGGACCAGCGAGCGCACGCCGCCGGACACGTCGAAGGCGACCGACGGCATGCCGTACGAGGCGGCCTCGCCCACGACCAGCGGGAACCCCTCGTGCTCGCTGGACAGGCCGAGGATCGAGCCGTTCAGGTACTCCTGGCCGATCTCCGCCGCCGGGACCCGGCCGCGGAACACCACGCGGCCGGCCACACCCGCGGACGCGGCGTGCGTGCGCAGGCGGGACAGCTCGGGGCCGTCGCCGATCAGGTGGAGCTCCCACTGCGTCTGCGTGCGGGACGCGCGGGCGAAGGCCGTGATCAGCCGGTCGAACCGCTTGACGGCGGCCAGGCGGCCGATCCCGAGCACGCGCGGCACGTCCAGGAAGGACGTGCGCTCCGGCCACGCCCGCAGCGGGTTGGGCAGGTCGGTGACGTTCGGCAGCAGCGCCTCCTCGGCGAACCGCCACGCGTCCTCGGGGCTGAGGAAGACGGCCTGGTCCAGGTGCCGGTAGTCGCGGCGCACGGCCGCGAAGTGCGGGGTGCCCCGGGCGTGGTCGAACGAGCCGTGGTACTGGCCGATCGCGCGCAGCCGGGGCGGCAGCAGGTCCGCGACCCACGACACCACCCCGGGCGAGGTCAGCACCGCGTACCCGGGCCCGAGGGAGGAGAGCAGCCGGGACACCCCCCGCCGCGCGGCCCGCCGGCTGCCGTCGCCGAGGTGGCGCCGTTGCACCACGTGGTGCTCGTACAGGGGCCGTTCGACGTATTTGAACGGGTCGGGGGCCCGGTGCAGGCCGACCACGTGGACCTCGTGGCCGCGCAGGGCGAGACCCTGGGCGACCGTGTGGGTCACCTGCTGGATGCCGCCGAGCGTGTCGGCGTCCATGCAGGCGAAGACGACCGTGTTCACGCGTCCCATCCCGTCGTCATGCGCGAGGCCCCGCGCTCGGCGGCGCGCATGACCCCGCTGTGGGTCCCGGCGTCACGGACGTGCGGCCCGGTTCCGGCGTCACGGGTGCGTTCCCAGGCCGTGGAAGAAGGCGTCGACCACCCGGGGGGCGGCCTTGCCGCTCTCCTCCGAGCAGAACAGGCCGGCGAAGTCGGCGTACCGCTCGGCGTACTCCTCGGTGACCGCCGCCAGCCCGCGCACGGCCGCGACCAGCTCGCCGGTCGTCGACAGCATCGGGCCGGGGGCGATCTCCCGAAGGTCGTAGTTGAGACCGCGCTCCACCCGGACGTACTCGTCGTAGTCGTCGGCGTACAGCAGGATGGGCCGCCCGGTGCAGGCGTAGTCGCAGATGATCGACGAGTAGTCGCTGAGCAGGGCGTCCGAGGCCAGGATGAGATCGTTGACCTCGGGATAGGACCCGGCGGGCCGGACGAAGTGCCGCATCCGCTGGGGCACTTTGTACCGTTCGGCCGGGTGGGTGCGCAGTACCACGACCCACTCGTCCGCGAGCGCGGCGGCCAGCGCGTCCAGGTCGACCCGCACCGAGGCGCCGCTCCGTTTGGACCGGTCGCGGTAGGTGGGCGCGTACAGCATGATCTTTCGGTCCTCGGGGATCTCCAGGGCCGCCCGCACGCGGGCCAGGGCGCCAGGGTCGCCGTTGACGAGCACGTCGCAGCGCGGCGAGCCGAAGCCCAGCACCGCGCCGGTGTACTCGTTCGACGGGACGAAGACCCGCTCGAACTCCGGCCCCGGCGACACCAGGGCGTCCCACCGGGCCACCGCCGACCGCCACTGCTCCCGGGGGCCGGGGAAGTCGCCGCGCAGGTCGGGGGAGTCGAACCCCACCGTCTTGAGCGTCTGCCCGTGCCAGGTCTGCAGGTAGCGCGTCCCCTTGGGCTTGGGGAAGTCCAGCGGGAAGCCGTGCGTGTCCACCCAGTACCCGGCTCTGGCCAGCGTCCAGACGTACCGCCAGCTCATCCGCCGGACGAGCGGCACGCTCGCCGGGAAGCCCCTGCGGTCGCCGCGCACCGACCAGCGCACCTGGAGCGGCAGCCCGCGCCGCAGGATCTCCTCGTGGATGTACTTCGGGTTGCCGGTGTAGGCGGCGCCGATGTCGGACTCGAACAACGCCAGGTCACGGCGCTGCGGGACGATCTTGATCAGCCGCCGGTACACCCACAGCTTAAGGTCGGTGCGGGCGACCAGCGTGCGGAGCCGGCGCAATCGCGACATCCGGCGCAGCGTGCTCGCCGGCCGCCAGCGGACCCGCAGGAACGCGCTGTCCCCCTCGGGGCCGACCATGACCTCGTGCCGGCCGATCGTGAACGTCAGCGGGGGCGTGGCCGGGTCGATCAGCAGCCGGTCGCTCGTCCGGTGCCCGTCGGGGCGGGTGAACCCGATGCGCACGTCGCGGCGGCCGTCGAAGCCCAGGCGGCCGAGGCTCGCCCCGGCGAGGTCCATCTCGATCTGGGTGAGGTAGCTGCCGTCCGCCTGGCGTCGCGGCGTCAGCGGCACCTTCAGCCCCTTGACCGTCAGGTCGGCCACCGTCTTCCAGCGGCGCAGCACCGCGAACGGGTCGTAGGTGCGCACGGTCATCGACACGACCGTCCCCTCGGCCGACATCTCGCAGATCTCGTGCCGGATCCTGGTCGCGGTGTACGGCAGCTCGGCCAGGCGCAGCTCGGTGATCTCCATCCCGGGGTCGGCGCGCGTCCCCCAGTACGTCCGGCCGTCCACCAGCATGGCGTGACGCGGGGCGGCCTTCGGGGCGGTCAGCGACCGGGCCGCGACCACCAGGTCCTCGAACCGGTCGGTGCGGATGAGATGGCAGCACACCCTGGTCATCGGCTCGGCGCGGGCGAGCACGCCCGGTTCGAGCTCGTCGAGGTACGGGCGCACCACCGACGCGAAGTCCTTGGTCCAGACCGAGGTGTGGTGCGGCAGCTTGTTCAGGTAGACGCGCAGGTCCTGGACCAGGAAACGCTGCTGCCGGTCGCCGACCAGGTCCGAGCAGCCGTTGTCCCGCAGGATCGCGTCACTGGTCTGCGCCGCGCGCACCCGGTGCCGGATGTTCTCCATCTCCCGCAGGTTCAGCGAGATGGACGTCGACTCGACCGCGCGGTGCCACAGGTAGACCACCCACGGCACGACGGCGAAGCGGCGGGACGCGCAGAACAGGGCGGCGGTGAAGACGTGGTCCTCGTAATGGATGTTCTCGGCGAAACGCAGGCCGTGGTCGCGCAGGAAGGCGGTACGGAACAGCTTGTTGGTGGCGAAGCCGTCGAGGAACAGGCGGGGCTCGGTACGGATCCCCTCGACCACCCGGCGCGGCTGGTACAGGGACGGGTAGTACCGCTGCACGCGCCCGGTGGCCTCGAACAGGCGGGCGATCTGACCGGCGGCGAAGTCCGCGTCGGTCCCCTCCACCTCGCTCAGCAGGCTCTTGCAGGCGTGCTTGGTCAGCTCGTCGTCGCTGTCCAGGAACATGATGTACGGGGCGCGGGCCGCGTCCATCCCGGTGTTGCGCGGCGCCCCGCAGCCTCCGCTGTTGGTCTCCCTGCGTATGTACCTGAGCCGTGGATCATCGAAGCGGGCGAGGACACGGGCGGTGTCGTCGGTGCTCGCGTCGTCCACGACGATCACTTCGAGGTTGCGGAGCGACTGGTTCAGCACGGAGGCGAGAGCGCGTGGCAACCGGGCGGAATCGTTGAACGTTATGAGCACAACGCTGACATCCGGCTGCATACTTCATCCCCTGAGTCGGCATTGGCGCTGACTCGGGTATTCCCCCGCATCCCACCATCCCGCCGCCCCCAGCCGACTGCTGACCCTCTCTTGCCCGACTTTTACGCTTATCCCCAACCCCCACCGGCAACCAAGGACGTGGCCAGGCCCTGACGGCGGGTGAGGAGCGACCGAGCCTCAGCGGCGGGTGAGGAGTGGCCGAGGCTCAGCGGCGGGTGAGGAGTGGCCGAGGCTCAGCGGCGGGTGAGGAAGCGGCGGAGGAACCAGGCGGCGACGATCAGGGCGGCGATGCCGGCGACGATGGGGGCGGCACGCTTGAGCAGAGGCAGTCCGGCGATCTCCAGCAGGTCGAGCGCCTCCTCCTCGGGGCTCCTGGACGTACGAGCGGTCCCGGCAGGGTGCGCCTCCCGCCCGGCGGCCTCCTCCGAGATCGGCGCGTCGTAGTCATCCGGCACGGCACTCAGATGCCGCGCGGCATGCCCCACATGCGCCGGCGCCCCACCGGCCCCGGCCCCGTCCCCACCACCCGGCAAAACCTGCGTAGGCCCTCCCCGCACCCCAGACCCCTCCGCCTGATCCGGCTCAACCGAAGCGGGTCCCCCCACTGGGCCCGACCCGGCCGTACCTCGCTGCGGAACCTCCTCTTCAGGGGGCCCCACCAGGGAGGGTTCGTCTCCCTTGCCCACGGAACCGTCGGCCTGATCCGGCTCGGCCGAAATGGCACCCCCCGCTGGAACCGACCCGGCCGCTGGAACTAGGCCGCCCGCCCGTTGCGGGCTTCCCTCCGCATGGGGCCCAGCCAGGGAGGGTTCGTCTCCCTTGAGGGGGACTTCCGGTTCCGCGGGCAATGTCTCCAGAGGGGGTTCCGGCTGGAGGGGGGAGTCGAGGGTGGGGGTGCCTGTTTCGCTCAGGGGGCTGGTGGCGGGCTGGTTGAAGGGGGTGGCGGCGGGTTCGCCGGACAGCGGCGGGATGGACCCCTCCGCCCTGGCGGCCGGGGTGACCTCCTCCGGTGCCTCGCGCAGCAGCGCCGAAAGATTGGCGGCGAAGCGGTCGATGAGCTTGGCTCCCACCTCGGCCATCACCCCCCGCCCGAACTGCGCCGGACGCCCGGTCACGGTGAACGTGGTCTCGACCGTGACCTTGGTCTGGGCGCCATCACCGGACAGCTTCGCGCTGACGACCGCCTTGGCGGTGCCCGTCCCGCGCGCCTCCTTGCCCGAGGCGACCAGGCTCAGGGAGTGGGCGTCCTTGTCGACGGCCTCGAAAGAGGCCTTCCCCCGGTAGGTGACCGTGATGGGCCCGACCTTCACCTTCATCCGCCCGGAGAAGACGTCGCCGTCGACGGTGTCGACCGTCGCCCCCGGAAGGCAGGGAGCCACCCGCTCGACGTCGAGAAGCACCGACCACGCCTGCTCGATCGGCACGGGGACCGTGAAGTCGTGCTCGAACCGCATCGTCATCGATCCGCTCCTCCTCCAGGGTGACGACCCACCGAGTGAACGGCTGGGCGGCCCTTGTCGCTCTTGCGACACTATGACCGCTCAGGGTGCCCTCGCTACCCTCGTACCCCTCATGCGAGGGTCATGCGGATCCCTTTCAGGGGGATGTGCCGTCAGGTCCGGGTGCCTTCTTTGATCACCCGGTACGTGAGGTGCTGGGCGGCCGACGTCGAAACCGACTCCAGGAGCTCCAGCCGCACCGCGGCGGACGCCGCCGCCGGGAACAGCCGGGTGCCCTCCCCAAGGACCATGGGGGCGAGATGGATCAGCAGGACGTCGGCCAGCCCCGCCTCCAGGAACTCGTGCGCGACGTTCCCGCCCCCCATGACCACGACGTCCCTGCCGCCCGCCGCCGCCCGGGCCTGGGCCAGCGCGCTGTGCGGCCCGTCGGTGACGAAGGCGAATCTTCCGGTCAGCCGCACCTTCTCCGGCACAGAGTGGGTCAGCACGAAGATCGGCGGCGCGTCGGACTGGTCGCGCTCCGCGCCGTACCCCAGCTCGTCGTTCCACCCGTTCGGCCCGTCGACCACGTCGAAGAGGTTCCTTCCCATGATCACGGCCCCGGACCGGGCGTAGGAGGCTTCCAGGATCTCGGCGTTTCGCGGGTCCTCGCCGCTGAAGACCCATTCGTGCAGGGGCTCCCCGCCCACACCGAGCCCGGCGTCGGGACCGGCGCCCGCAGCCGTGACGTACCCGTCCAGCGACATGGTGATGTCGACGAACACCTGTCCCGACCTCTGCGTCTCACCCCCGGCGGCGAGCACCTCCGACAGCCGGTCCATCGAGTCGTTGAGGCCGTGCTCCATGCCGCTGGCGAGCATCGCGTCCCGCGCCTCCACGGACGGGTACACGGTGTGGCCGTGCACCCGGGTGCGCCCGCCCAGGTCCTCGAAGGTCGTGGACTCCAGGCTGACCACGCCGGGACTGCCCTCGTACTCGAAGGTCTGGATGATCCGCGCCCCGGCGGCGACGGTGTGGAAGACGCCGCGGAAGCCGTATTCCCCGCCGTCGGGGCTGCGGTGGATGTACCGGTATGCCCCGCCGGGCCGGGCGTCGTACTCGAGCAGGTCCATCTCGACCTCACGCGGCCCGAGCCACTGGGGGACCAGACCAGGATCGGTCATGGCCCGGAACACCTTCGCGGGCGGCGCGTCGAACTCGCGGACGATCTCGATGAACGGGCTACCCGAAGGCGCCGTGATGACCGTGGGATTGATGCGATCGCTCATATCTCCTGCTCTCCTTCTGACGTGCTCCTACTTGTCCCGAACGTGCTCCTACTTGTCCCGAACGTGCTCGTACTCATCCCGGACGTGCTCGTACCTGTCCCGGCCGGCTCGTCCGCCATGGTCTCCAGCACGGCGTCCAACCGGCGGTGGCGTCGCTCGGCGGCCAGCCGGTAGCCGTCGATCCAGCTCGTCAGCGCTTCGAGCGCCGCCGGGTCGAGATGGCACGGACGACGCTGGCCGTCGCGGCTACGGGTGATCAGCCCGGCGGCCTCCAGCACCTGGATGTGCCGCGACACCGCCTGCTTGGTGATCGGAAACGGCTCGGCGAGCTCGTTCACGGTCGCCTCGCCCCGCGACAGCCGCGCCACCATCGCCCGCCGCACCGGATCCCCCAGCGCCGCGAACGCCCGATCCAGCCACTCCTCGGCCTCGCCGTCCATCATCAACCAATCTCTTTATAAACCATTTGGTTGACTATAGGAACCCACCCCAGTCGCCGTCAAGAGGCCGACGTCTCCTCCACCGCCGGGCCCCCGAACAACGCCCACACGAGATGGCCACCGTCCGGGCTTCCCCGGTACCCGACTCGCGTGGCCAGCAGCCTGACGATCTCCAGCCCACGGCCGTACTCGCGAAGCGCCTCGTCCGGACGACCCTCCGATGCCCTCATCTGCGGATCATCGAGACCGGGTGCGCCACCTCCGCCGAGGTCGTACACCCCGACGCGTACGCTGCGCGGGCATCTCGTGACCTCGACCACGAAGTAGCCGCCGGGGTCGCCCGAACGGCTGTGGAACAGGGCGTTGTTGACGAGCTCCGCGACGGCGAGTTCGGCGTCGTCCATCCAGCGGGTGCCGGCCAGCAGGCACCGCACGAAGGCACGGGCGCTGGGGGCCTCCTCGGCGAGCCCGGCGAACGCTCGCCGCCACACCATCCTCCCCACCGGCACCAGGCCGCTTTTCGTCCCCTCCACCAAGCCGGGACGATCATCTGTGGCGGGGCGGCCTTCTGGAACACCCGCTCCTTGGCCGTCGCCGGGACGCCCGATGCCGGGCAGGATGTCGGTGCTGGGATCGGCCATCGGGCCACCTCCTCGACGCTGGGCACGGGGCCGTCCCGCGCTGAGCAGTACTGTCACCCGGCGCGCGACCAGGCCCCACCCCCGCGACCTCGGACGGGAGGACGCGAGTGGCGGTCTTCCCACCTGGCCGCACTCCTCGCCACGAGTCGCGGATCACCATCGCCTCCACCTGGCAATGACCCCCCGGACCCCGGAAATCGTCACCGTGCGGGCACTCTGCGTGAGTAGGGTGGCCGTGTCATGTGAGGTCGTGAGCGCTGTGCTCGATCTTCATGGAGGGGGTTGGTCGTGACGGAGGGGCATCGGATTCTGGTCGTCTGCCGCAGGCGCGGGGCGGCGTTGCGAGCGAAGGGGTTCACGTTCGAGCAGATCGCCGACGTGATGAGCCTCGATCTGGACGACAGCCCGCTGCTGCTGCACCGGTACGCGCATGGGTTGACGGCCGCGCAGGTGGTGGCGGTGTTCAACGATCTGGACCCTGCGGGCACGGCCTCGATGCGTACGGCCCGGTTGTACGACCTGGAGGGGTGGCCGCAGGGCAGGCGTCGTCCCTCGCCGCGTGTGCTCGATCTGCTGGCCCGTATCTACCAGACCACCGCGCGCCGCCTGGTCACCGACACCACATACGCCACCTACGGCCCCTACGACCGCGAACTGATCGACGCCACCGACCATCGTCACCTTGACCCCTGCCAGCACACCCATCTCATGCCTGCCATATCCGGAATTCCGCATGCGAGCATGGAATCGGCGGCGGGCAGTGGGTGGCCGGTGACGGACGCGCCCTCGGCCGGGAACGCCGGGTTGCGGCCCGGCGACTGTGCTGCTTTGTTTCGCGCCCTCACCGCCGAGGAGGCCGATGTGAAGCGACGTGAGTTGCTCTTCCAGTTGGCCGTGGCGCTCGGCGGGGTCCCGGCCCTGCGCCTGCTGCGTCACCTCACCCCGGACGAAGAGGTCCACCTCGCCCAGGCCGTCCAGGGCTCCGGCCGCGTCGACGCCCACACCGTCACCGCGATCGAGAAGCTCATCGCCCACTGCTGGCAGCTCGACGAGTCGCTCGGCCCCCAGAGACTGCTTCCCATCGCGGACGCTCACCGAGACCTGGTGGGCCGGCTTCTCCACCGCGAATCGCTCACACCCGCTCTGCGCGACCGCCTTCTCCGCGCCTACTGGGCGGTGTCACACCTGGGCGGCTGGCTGCACTACGACGTACTGGACCACGAGGGCGCCGTCACCCGCTACGAGGACGGCCTTAAAGCCGCCCACCAGTTAGAGGACGCGACCCTCCTCGCCCACATGCACGGACTCCTCGCCGAAGCGGCCGGTTTCAAGGGGGAGCACTCCAGAGCGCGTGATCACGCATTCGCCGCGCAAGGATGGGTGAGAAGTAGCCTCAGCCCGCTCCAGCATGCCGCTACGTCGCTGGTCCTGGCGCGTGTGCTCGCCCACTCGGGAGACGGCAACGCCAGCTTGCGGGCTATTGATCACGCATACGACATCGCCGGGAAACCGCGCAGTGAGACCGACCCCGCCCACCTTTACTGGTGTACGCCTGCTCGGGTACAACGCCATTCGCTCTACTGCTACGTCACGCTCAAAAGGCCGGATCAAGCGCTCGCGGCAGCGGAGAAGTCACTCACCCTTGACGAGAACTGGGTACGCCAACGCGGCTTCGTCCTCGTCGAGTACGCGAGTGCCCTGACCCAGAAGCGGGAGATCCCGGAGGTCGCCCGCCAGTTGGGCGAAGTCGCGATCATCGCCACCCGCCACAGCTCGGCCCGCCTGCTCCACACCCTCCGAACCGCCCGCCAAGCCCTCCACCCCTGGTCCACCAACACCCACATCCGCACCCTGGACGAAAAACTCCACCCTCTCGGCCTCGCCACCACCCCGACGTCGGCCCAGAGGTAGCAAACGATCTACCAGTGTGGCGCCAAATGGCAGCAACTGGCAGTTGCGTCGCTCCGCTGGTGCCGGAGACGCATGGTCATGTCCCTGGGCGGCGTTAGCCGGTTGGTCTGGTGCTTGTTCGTACTGTGGTGGTCCAGGTGGGTTCGGGGGGTGGGGCGGGGTCGCCGAGGGCGATCTGGGCGCAGGTTCGGCCCTGGTCGTGGAGGGACTGGGCGATCGTGGTGAGGCCCTTCCGGCTCGCGTCCGGGTCGTCGTCCCAGCCGGCGACCGCGACGTCGCCGGGCACGCGGAGGCCTCGGCGGCGGGCGGCATCGAGGGCGGCGAAGGCCAGTTGGTCGCTCATGGCGACCACCGCGTCGGTTTCGCAGGAGTCGAGCAGCACGTCGGCCATGGCCGCGGCCTCGTCGCGGTCGTTGCGGGCCACGACGGCCACGGGCAGGTGGCGCGGGTCGAGACCCGTTTCCCGGCAGTGGTCGTAGATGCCGAGGAGGCGGTCGCGGGTGACCGGGAACTCCACGAGGCCGGGGTCCGGTCCGGTCTCCAGCCGAGGCCGGCGGTCGCGGCCGAAGGGAAAGCTGAGCACGGTGGGACGGCGGGCCCCGGGGAAGGTGTGTGCGGCCAGATCGCGGGCGGAGGCGCGGTTGTCGATGCCGACCACCTGGGCGCCGGGGACGGCGGGACCGCCGTGTACGGCGACGGGCCTGCCGATCCCGCTCAGGACGGCGAGCACCGGGTCGGAGTCGACGGTGGTCCAGACGATGTAGCCGTCGACGGACGCCGACCTCACGCGGTCGACGTCCCTGTCCGCACCGGTGGTCGGAATGAGGTTCAGCCCGATCCCGCGCTCGCGGCAGACCTCGGCGACGCCGGCCAGGAAGCGGCGGGCCTGCGGGTCCTCGAAGGCGTAAGCGAGGTGCTCGCCGAGCACGACGCCGATCGCGTCGTTGTGACGACGGCGCAGGGACCGTGCGGTCGGGTCCGGTCCTCGGTAGCCCAGCTCGGCGGCGACCTCCCGTACGCGGCGCAACGTGTCCGGGGCGACCCGATCCGGCTGGTTGTAGCAGTACGACACCGTCATCAGTGAGACGCCGCAGCGGTGCGCCACCTTGGCCATGGTGACGCGCGAAGACCCGGGGCCGGACATGGGCCAAGCCTATCTGTGTATCGTTACACAATGCTCCTTCGGAGGTCATCTCGCACGGGCTTGGCCCTCGGGGCGCTCAGCGCCGCCTGCTTCGTGTCTGTGACATCGGAGAACCTTCCGGTCGCCCTGCTGCCCCAGCTCGCGCCCGGCTTCGGCGTGTCCGAGCAGGCCATCGGCCTTCTGGTCACCGGCTACGCGGTCGTCGTCGCGGTCACCGTGGTGCCGCTGGTCGCCGTGACGGCTCGCTGGGACCGTCGTACGACCGCACTGGCCACGGTGGCGGCGATCGCGGTGTCCAACCTGCTGCTGGCCGCCGCGCCCGGTTACGGCGTCGCCGTGGTCGCCCGGCTGGTCTCGGCCGTCGGCCACGGGGTGTTCTGGTCGGTCGTCGCGCCGATGGCCGCACGACTGCTCGGACCACAGCGGGTCGGCCGTGCCACCGCGGTGGTCTTCGCCGGGAACTCACTCGCCTTCCTCCTCGGGCTGCCGCTGAGCTCATGGCTCGGCGCGACGGTCGGCTGGCGACCCGCCGTCCTCGCCATGGCCGGCGTCGCGGCGCTGTCGGCAGTGGTGATCCGCCTCACGATCCATCCAATGCCACCCGAGCACTCGGCGCGACGGCAAGGACGGTCAGCGGTCCGGCGCGTCGTGACCGACCGGTCCCTCGCCGCGGTCAACCTGGTCACGGTGATCGTGGTGTCAGGTCATTTCGCGGCGTTCACCTACATCACCGCGATCATCGCCGACTACGTCCACCTCACCGGCCCCGCGACATCGAGTCTTCTCCTCGCGTACGGGGCGGCGGGGCTGGTCGGCCTGACGCTGATCGGCCGGCAGGTGGACGGTCGTCCACAGGCCACCGCCCTGGTCGTCACCGGAGGAACCGCCGCGTGCATGCTCGTGCTGCTGGTCGCCGGCCCGGGTTCCGGTTCCATCGCGGGAGCCGCCGTAGTGCTGTGGGCCGTACCGGCCGGCGGGCTGGCCGTGGTGCTGCAGGCCGCGGTCCTGCGCGTCGCGGGCGCCCAGCAGGACCTCGCGTCCGCCGTCTACATCGTCGCCTTCCAACTCGGCATCGCCCTCGGAGCCTGGATCGGAGGCGCCTGTCTCGACCACGGCACCCTGCCCGTCGCGGTGGCGACCGCGATGACCTGCGGCCTCATCGCCGCCACCATCGTCCGCCGAACCACCGCCTTCACATCCCCCGACAACGTCCCGGCCGCCGCGGCCCCAACACATGGGGCGCGGCGGCCGGGGCGGGGGTCAGGGGGTGGTGGCGGCGGTGAGGAGGGCTCGGTGGGTTAGGACTTGGGCCAGGTGGCGGCGGTAGTCGGGGGCGGCGTGGAGGTCGGAGGGGGGTGAGGTGTTCTCGTCCGCCCTGGCGGCGGCCTCACGTACGGGGTCGGTGCCGGGCGGGCCGTGGGGGTCGGGGAGGTCGGTGCCCTGGATGGCGGATTCGACGGCGGTGGCGCGGATGGGGGTCGGGCCCATGTTGGTCAGGGCGACGCGGGCCTCCTCGATGCGGCGGGTGCCGCCGTTCGCGCCGGAGACCCGGACGGCCGCCGCGACGCCGACGGTCGCCCAGGCCTGGGCGGTGCGGTGGAACTTCTCGTAGTGGTAGCCCCATCCCGGGCCGAGCTTGGGCACCCGGATCCCGGTGAGGATCTCGCCGGGCCCGAGGGCCGTCTCCAGGTAGTCGAGGAAGAAGTCGCGCGCCGCCACGACCCGCTCGCCGGACGTGGAGTAGATCACGAACTCCATGTCCAGCGCGACGGCCACCGCCGGCAGGTCGCCGGCCGGGTCGGCGTGCGCGAGCGAGCCGCCGAGCGTGCCCCGGTGCCGTACGGCCGGGTCGGCGACGGTCGCGGTGGCGAGCGCCAGCAGCGGGCACTCGGCGTTGACGAGCGGCGACCTGACCACCTCGTCGTGCGTGGTGGTGGCACCGATGTGCAGGTGGCCGCCCTCGTCGCGGATGCCGTGCAGCTCGCCCAGCCGGCCGACGTCGACGAGCAGGCTCGGGTAGGCGAGCCGCAGCCGGAGCAGCGGCAGCAGCGACTGCCCTCCGGACAGCACCTTCGCCTCCTCCCCGCCCTGCGTGAGCACCTGGACGGCCTCGGCGAGCGACGCCGGGCGGACATAGTCGAAGGACGCCGGGATCATGAGGTGGTCTCCTGGATCGCTCGCCACACCCGCTCGGGGGTGCAGGGCATTCGCACGTCGTGCACGCCGTAGGGACGGAGCGCGTCGACGACCGCGTTGACCACGGCGGGCGTCGAGGCGATCGTCCCGGCCTCGCCGACGCCCTTGACGCCGAGCCGGTTGGAGGTGGCCGCGGTCTCGGTGCGGTCGGTCACGAAGTCGGGCAGGTCGGCCGCCGAGGGCACCAGGTAGTCGGCCATGGTCGTGGTCAGCAGGTTGCCCTCGGGGTCGTAGACGGCCTCCTCGAACAGCGCCTGCGCGATGCCCTGGGCGAGCCCGCCGTGGACCTGGCCCTCCACGATCAGCGGGTTGACCACCTTGCCCACGTCGTCGACCGCGACGTACGACCTGATCCTGGTGGCGCCGGTCTCGGTGTCGACCTCGATCGCGCACAGGTGCGTCCCGTGGGGGAAGGAGAAGTTGTCGGGGTCGTAGGTGGCGTCGGAGTCCAGGCTCGCCTCCACCCCGTCGGGCAGGTCGTGGGCGGCGAACGTCGCGAGCGCGATCTCCTGGATCGTCTTGCCCGCGCCGGTGCCGCGCACGGTGAACGAGCCCCCGGTGAACTCGATGTCGTCGGGGGAGGCCTCCAGCAGGTGCGCGGCGATGTGCCTGGCCTTCTCCTGGACCTTGTCGCACGCCTGGAGCACGGCGATCCCGCCGACGACCAGCGACCGGGAGCCGTAGGTGTCCATGCCCTTGTGCGAGACGGCCGTGTCGCCGTGGACGACCGAGATGTCGTCGAACGGCACGCCGAGGGCGTCGGCGACGATCTGGCTCCAGGCCGTCTCGTGGCCCTGCCCGTGCGGGCTTGAGCCCGTGACCACCTCCACCTTCCCGGTCGGCAGCATCCGCACGGACGCGTGCTCCCACCCGCCGGCGCCGTAGCTGAGCGAGCCGAGCACCCGGCTGGGCGCCAGGCCGCACATCTCGGTGAAGGTCGAGACACCGATCCCGAGCTGGACGGGGTCGCCCCGATCGCGCCGGTCGGACTGTTCGGCCCTGAGCTTGTCGTACCCGAACAGCGACAGCGCCCTGTCGGTGGCCGCCTCGTAGTTGCCCGAGTCGTAGGTCAGGTTGGCGATCGTGGTGTACGGGAACTCCTCGTGGGCGATCCAGTTGCGCCGCCGCACCTCGATCGGGTCCAGGGACAGCTCGTGCGCCAGTTCGTCCATGAGCCGCTCGATCGCGAACGTCGCCTCGGGACGGCCCGCGCCACGGTAGGCGTCGGTGGGCATCTTGGTGGTGAACACGCCCGTACAGGTGAAGTCGTAGGCGTCCATCTTGTAGATGCCGTTGTACATGAAGGCGCCGAGGATCGGGATGCCCGGCGTGACCAGCATCAGGTAGGCGCCCATGTCGGCCAGCAGGTCGACCCGCAGCCCCTTGACGTGCCCTTCGGCGTCGGCGGCCAGCGAGAGGCGCTGGAGCTGGTCGCGGCCGTGGTGCACCGTCAGGTTGCCCTCCGAGCGGGACTCGGTCCACTTGACCGGCTTGCCGAGCCGCCTGGTCAGCAGGAGCAGCAGCACCTCCTCGGCGGTCACCTGCAGCTTGGAGCCGAACCCGCCGCCCACGTCGGGCGCGATCACGCGCAGCTTGTGCTCGGGGATCCCGGTGACCTGCGCGAGCATGATCCGCAGGATGTGCGGGATCTGCGTGGCGGAGTGCAGCGTGAACGACTCGCCGTCGGTCTGCGCGACCACCGATCGCGGCTCCATCGCCGTCGGGATGAGCCGCTGCTGGACGTAGGTCCGCTCGATGACCACGGGCGCTTCGCGGAAGGCCGCGTCGATGTCGCCCTCGGCGAACTTCCAGACGTACGCCTGGTTGCCCGCCTCGTGGACCTTCGGGCCGTCCTCCTTGAGCGCCTCGGTCATGTCGAGCACGGCGGGCAGGGGGTCGTAGTCGACCTCGATGGCCTCCAGCGCGTCGATGGCCTTGTACCGGTCGGTGGAGACGACGCAGGCCACGGCCTCGCCCACGTACCGGACCATGTCCACCGCCATCGGCGGGTGCTCGGGGATGACCATGCCGTCGTTGACGGGCCACGCGCACGGCAGGCTGCCCTGCTCGGCGGCCAGGTCCGCGCCGGAGAACGCCGCGACGATCCCCGGACGGCGCAGCGCGGCGGAGACGTCGACGCGGGTGACGCGGGCGTGCGCCATCGGGCTGCGCAGGAAGGCGACGTGCAGCATGCCGGGGAGCTGGATGTTGTCGGTCCACTGGGTGCGGCCGGTGACCAGCCGCGCGTCCTCCTTGCGCCTGCGGGCGGCGCCCACCTCGTGCCCGCCGGGGGCCGGCTCTCCGGTCACGACGCGGTCACCTCCTGGTGGCCGCTCATCTCGGCCGCGCCGCGCCGTACGGCCCTGACGATGTTGCAGTAGCCGGTGCACCGGCACAGGTTGCCCTCCAGGCCGTGCCGGATCGCCTCGTCGGAGGGGTCGGGGTCGTCCTTCAGCAGGTCGATGGCGGCCATGATCATGCCGGGGGTGCAGTAGCCGCACTGGAGCGCGTGCTCCTCGTGGAAGGCCCGCTGCATGGGGTGCCATCCACCGCCGCCCGCCAGGCCCTCGACGGTGAGGACGTCGCCCTCGTCGGCCTGGACGGCGAGCACGGAGCAGCTCTTCACGCTGGTGCCGTCCAGCATGACCGTGCAGGCGCCGCAGTTGCTGGTGTCGCAGCCGATCGGTGTGCCCGTCTTGCCCAGTCGTTCACGGAGGAGATGGACGAGGAGCAGGCGTGGCTCCACCTCCTCCTCGTACGTGACGCCGTCGACGGTGACGGTGATACGGGTCATTGGCCCTCCATGCGCGCAGGCTGGCAGCTATGGCCGTGCGCCGACCAGACGACCAGACGACCAGTGCGGACCTCGTTGGAGGTGACCTCCGGCAGGGTGACGGTGATGTGGCGAGCGCACTAACGGTGAGTGGAGTGGATGGAGTGAGAACCGACAAATGCGAAAGTACGCCCCTGGTCGGCCGGGTCAACCCCCCGTGGCGGCAGAACACGCGCCGGAGACCTCCCGCACCCCACCCGTCTCGCCGGACCCACGCCCGCCGGGCCCGTCACGCGAGGGGGAACGGGACGCCGTGCTCCTCGCGGGGGCGTGATCCGAAGATCCGCCGATCGCGCTCGTCGATCGGCAGGTCGTTGATGCTGGCCTCGCGCCGCCGCATCAGGCCGTCCTCGTCGAACTCCCACAGCTCGTTGCCGTAGCTGCGCCACCACTGGCCGTCGAGGTCGCGGCACTCGTACTGGAAACGCACCGCGATGTGGTCGCCGGTGAAGGCCCACAGCTCCTTGCGCAGCGCGTAGTCGAGCTCCTTGGCCCACTTGCGGGTGAGGAACTCGGTGATCTGGTCGCGCCCGGTCACGAACTCCGACCGGTTGCGCCAGACCGAGCCGGGCGTGTAGGCGAGGGCCACGTGGTGCGGGTCGCGGGTGTTCCACGCGTCCTCGGCCCCCTGGACCTTCACCCGTGCGGTGTCCTCCGTGAACGGTGGTACCGGCGGTGCCATGGAGATCCCTTTCCTCGGTATCGGTATCGGTATCGGTATCGGTCCGGGCGCGGGACGGAATCCCGCCGGGGACCGACACCGGTCCAGGTGCGTGGGCGAACGTCCCCCAGGAAGATCGATACCGGTCCGGGCGCGCTACGAAACCTCGCGCGAGCGATCCACCGGCGGGTTGACCGGCGAGAACTCCAGGAACCGCCAGTGCGCCGGCAGCTCTCCGGCCACCTCGACGACCTCGTCCACGTCGAACGTCACCCCGTCGCCGCCGATCTCCGCGCGGCCGGTGAGGTGCAGGCCCCGGCCGTTCTCCCAGTCGGGGAACAGCAGACCGCAGGCGGGGTTGAGCAGCAGGTTCCCGAGGGTCATGAACATGAAGTTGCCGGGGTACTCCGGCCACTCCAGGCGCCGCTCGCCGGTGACCCGGACGAACCCCGGGTTCCCGCCACGATGGGAGACGTCGGTGCCAGCGCCGTCCACGTGGGTGGCGACGAAGAACGTGTCCGCCTCGCGGATCCAGTTGCGCTGGGCCTGGGTGAGGGCGGTCCCCGTCGTGACCTCGCCCCCGGCCGCCGCGCCGCCGGTGGACGGCTCGCGCCTCTGGATGTACTTCGGGCAGTTGGAGTAGACCTGCTCGGTGTGGACGAGCAGGCGGTCGCCGTCGCGGCGCGCCCGGCCGTTCACCCGCATGCGGCGGCGGGTCGCGGGCTCGATGGCCAGGATCCCGATGTCGTGGTCCTCCTCGAACAGGCCCGCGAGCGGCGCGCCGGGCAGGGCGGCGATGGCGATCGTGCGCTCGCCGATCGGGTCGGCGAACCCCTCGGGCCCGGTGAGGGCGCCCGCCCAGACCCTGCCCCCGTCGCCGGGGGCGCCGATGACCAGCATGCGCTGGGCCCGCAGGAACTCGGCCGCCACGGGAGGGATCTCCGCTCGCGCGCGGGCCGAGCCGAGCGGCCTGGTCATCCCGGCGCGGCGTTGCAGCAGGGCCTCCCCTGGGTGCTCCATCAGAAGAACCCGCAGGTCGGGGCGTCGCTCACCGGCGCCGTGAGCGACTCGGCGCCGGAGGGGGCGAAGATCTCCACCCGGATGCCGTCGGGGTCGGTGAAGAAGACGCCGCCGGAGGTCCGGTCCTTCCCGTGCGGGACGATGCCCTCGTAGGCGAACTCGACGCCGATCTCCTTGAGCGTGGCCTCGGCCCGCCGTACGGCGTCCAGGTCGGCGACGCGGAACGCGAAGTGGTGCAGGCCGGGCACGGCGCCGGAGAAGCGGCCCTCGCTCTGCTGCCAGAGGGTCACCATGGTGGCGCCGTCGTACCCGAGGGAGGCGTACCGGCGGTCGCCGTCCGCCGACTCGTGGTGGACGGCGAAGCCGAAGACGCGCTGGTAGAACCGCTTGCTCTGGTCGAGGTCGGTCACATTGAGGCCGACGTGCCCGATCTGGAAAGCCATGCCGCCACCCTTCGCCACTCACTTATAACGGAATCAAGGCCGATGGTCCGTTAGAACTCCTGGCGAGCTTAACCTAACGGGTGGCTCCGAATCAATCCGTTAGAAGTTCTGTGGGGCGGCGGGTCCGGATCGGCGGCAGGCTGGTGGGATCGGACCGCCGGGGGAGGGGTCAGCCGGCGCGGTGCTGCCGGTAGTGGCGGGCGGCGCGTGCCCGGTTGCCGCAGGTGACCGAGCACCACTCCTGCCGGGTGTGCTCCTTGACGAAATAGATGACGCAGCGCGGCGCCGGGCAGGCCCGCAGCCGCTCCCGGTCGGGGCCGGCCAGGAACTCCACCGCCGCCGAAGCCAGCGCCGCACGCAGCCGCGCCGACCCGCTCACCGCGACGGCCGGCTCGCTCGTCGCCACCGGGCCCGAGTCCGCCGGCCAGTCGAGCCGCGGGGCCGTCGGGACGGCCATCGCCGTCGCGTTCACGGCGGCGAGCGCCTCGGTGAACCTCGGGAGGCGGGCCGCGTCGGCCGAACTGGGCTCTCCGGGGGCGACCGCCCTGGCGAACAGTGCCCGTACGGCCTGGCGGAGCGCGACGACCTCCTCGCGCAGGGACTCGCTAGGGGTGAACGTGGCGGCGTCCACGCCGAGGTCCCCGGCGTTGGCGGCGACCCAGGCGGCCAGGCCGGCCGTGTCGGCGAGGGCGTCGGCGGGCCCGTCGCGGCTCGCGCGGACGGTCTGGGTGAACCGCAGGGCCAAGGGGTCGGACATCACGCCATTCTAACGCCATTTCCATCGCACTGCCGTTAGAAGCGGGCCGGGTGATCCCGCCGGCCCGGGTCAGCGTTTGCGTACGGCCTTGGCGATGATGCCGACGAATCCGGCGAAGCCGATCCCGAAGACCAGGACCAGGGCCATGATCAGCGTGTCCGGCTCGGGCCGGACCAGGTAGCGGATGCCGATGCCGATGAACAGCAGGCCCGCGAGCAGCGACAGCCAGTCCGTCCTATGCCGCACGGTTCACCTCCACGTCGCCGATGCCCGCCTTGACGTGCAGCTCGATCACGGGCGTGCTCCCGGAGGAGGCGACGTCCGGTTCGAGGACCTTGTCGTGGTGGACGTCCGCGCCACCCTGGACGGTGTGCTCGATCTTCACGTCGCCCAGCCTGGTGTACCCGAACACCTCCACCCGGGCCGTGCGCGGCACGATGATCTTGAGTTCGCCGATGGACACCGAGGCGTCGAACCGGGTGCGCGACCCGGGCACGAGCTTGGTGCCCGTCAGGTCGAGCGTTCCGTCCCCGATGCCCACGGAGTACGAGCGGATGGTCTGGGAGCTGTCCAGCGGCTCCCACGTGTAGCTGCCGATCTTTCTCGGAATACCGTTCACCGTCGACCCCGCCACCAGAAGAAGAGACATGATCGTGCCTGTCGCCACCAGCCCCGCGCCCCGGCCGAACCAGGTCGTGACGAGCAGGCCCGCGCCGATCGTGATCAGAACCACCCCGCCGATCAACGGCAGGTTTCCGGGCGTCCCTGAGGGTGACTGCGCGGCGAACATGATCCCCCCGGTCAGGAGCGCGACGAACATCGTGACCGCGCCCACGTAGGACTTCGGCCGTTTGGGACGGGCCGCGCGGGCGGCGCCCGCGCCTCCCCTGCCGTAGCCCCAGTCGTGGGGCTCGTAGGCGCGGGACGGCGTGTACCGGCTGTACGGCCCGTGCGGGGCGAAGGGCTCGCCCGACGAGTCGAACCCGGTCGAACCGGATCCCGTGCCACTGCGGCGCACCGGCCCGTAGCGCGAGGAGACCGCGCCCCCGGGCGCCACGCGAGGCGGTCCCGCCGACTCGGGCGAGGCGCCGCGCGCCTCCCTGGCGAGGTCGGCCAGGCGGCGGTACTCCTGCGCGACGCCGGCCCCCGCCGGCGCCTCCGCGCCGCTCCCCGCCCCCGCGACGGGAGCGTCCGCGACGGGTACGTCCGCCACCGGAACCCCTGAAACCCCTGGGACCGCGCCCGGCACCGCGCCCGGCACCGTGCCCCCGTCCCTGACCGGCGCCGCGTCCGCGACCTGCTCGGTCACGGCCCCCGTGGCGCGCTCGGTCACCGGCCCCGCGTCCGGTGCCCGATCGGCGAGCGGCACCGCCCCCGCCCACGTCTCCTGGACCGGTGCCGCTCCCGCGTTCGGGCCGGTGACGGTCTCGGCGGCCGCGGCCGGCATGCCGTCCGGCCTCGCGTCGGCGAAGGGGCCGGCGGGAGTGTCGCGCAGAGGGGAGAAGGGGCGGGCGCCCGGCGGGTAGCCCGCCCACTGCTCGGGGACCGGCCGGGTGCCGCGCCGTCCCCTGGCCCGCTCGGGCAGGGTCCTCGCCAGGCCCAGCAGGTCGACGCCACGGGCGTGCGCCGCGAGGAGCGCGATCGCCAGCAGCGTGCCGACGACGACCGTCGAGGTGCTGATGCCGTCGGCCGCCAGGTTGATGATCAGCCCGAGCGCGAAGATCGCGGCCAGCAGCGCCATCACGGTCTCGGTGTCGAAGACCCTGCGGCTCCACTGCTCGGCGTACCCCGGCCCGCCGTTCGGGCTCCTCATCAGCAGGAACGCCCCGACGTACAGCATGATGCCGATGCCGGAGCCGACGACGAGCGCGGCGAAGCCCACCCGGAAGATCACGGGGTCCATCCCCGTGTACCGGCCGAGCCCGGCGCACACGCCGGTGAGCATGCGTCCCTCGTCACTGCGCTTGAGCACACGCTCTTCGTCCACGGGTGCGAAGCTACCTGGCTCCTGCGTCGTGTCGGGAATGCCTGCTTCGGTCATGGGTCCATCGTGGCCGGACGACCGCCCGCTCACCATCCGGGACACCCCTGACTCGTCCCCGAGCCCTCAGGGGAGGAGTCAGGGGGCGCCCTGATGCACGGAGGGCCCTCGACGTGTGACGATGCTCGGGAGATGTCTGAGACCCCCACCATTCCCGAGGCGTACCCGCGCATGGTCCGGCCCATGAAAGGCCGGCTCGTGGCGGGCGTCGCCCAAGGCGCCGCCGCCCAGTTACGGCTCGACCCGGTCGTGCTGCGACTGGCCTTCGTGCTGCTCAGTGTCCTGGACGGGCTGGGCGTCCTCGCCTACGCCGCCCTGTGGATGTTCACTCCGCGCGAACAGTACGAGGGGGAGCCGCCCGGTCGCGACTGGGGCCAGGCCGCCGCGTACGGCGCGCTCGGCATGGCGCTGACGGCGTTCGGCTGGATCACCGGCGCGTCGACCGGCGGCGTCGGCACCTGGTCGATCGCCGTGGGCGGCATCGGCACCCTGATCCTGTGGCAGCAGGCGGAACCCGGGCGCCGCCAGCGCTGGATGACCGACGCGGTCCGCCAGGTACGGCGATCATGGATACGCACCGCCATCGGCCTCCTTCTGGTGGTCACCGGCGCGATCGGCTTCCTGGCCGCCCAGGGCAAGCTCGCCGAGGCCCGTCCCGGCCTGGTGTTCACCGCTGTCGTGGTCGGCGGCATCGCGCTGATCGCGGCGCCCTGGCTGACCGGGCTGTGGAAGGAACTGCAGAAGGAGCGCCGGGAGCGCATCCGGCAGGAGGAGCGCGCCGAGATGGCCGCGCACGTCCACGACTCGGTGCTGCACACCCTCACGCTCATCCAGCGCAACTCGGGCGATCCGTTCGAGGTCACCCGGCTGGCCCGGTCGCAGGAACGCGAGCTCCGCAACTGGCTGTACCAGCCCAAGGCGGACGCCGACGCGTCGATGGCCGCGGCCGTGCGCCGGGTGGCCGCCGAGATCGAGGACGAGCACGGCATACCGATCGAGATCGTCTGCGTCGGTGACTGCGACCTGGACGACGGGCTGCGCGCCCTGCTGCAGGCCGCCCGGCAGGCGATGGTGAACGCGGCCAAATATGCTGAGGCGCCGGTCATATCCGTGTACGCGGAGGTGGAGGCGGACGAGGTCACCGTGTTCGTCAGGGACCGGGGCAAGGGCTTCGACATGGACGACGTCCCCGACGACCGCATGGGCATCCGCCAGTCGATCATCGGCCGGATGGAGCGCCACGGCGGAAGCGCCAGGGTCAAGACTGGACCTGGCGAGGGGACGGAAGTAATGCTGACGGTAAAGCGGGAGCAGTCGTGAACCACGGCCTGCCCCGATGCTCTGAGGGAGCCCTGTGATGGTCAAGGTACTGATCGTGGACGACCACCGGCTCTTCCGGTCGGGAGTGCGCGCCGAGCTGGGCCCCCAGATCGAGGTGGTCGGCGAGGCGGAGGACGTCGAGTCGGCGGTCACGGCCATCGAGGCGCTCAAGCCGGACGTGATCCTCCTCGACGTCCACATGCCCGGGGGCGGCGGCCAGGAGGTGCTGCGCCGGGTGCTCGGCTCGGGGTCCCAGGTCCGCTTCCTCGCGCTGTCGGTCTCCGACGCGGCCGAGGACGTGATCGGCGTCATCCGCGGCGGCGCGCGGGGGTACGTCACCAAGACCATCAGCGGCAGGGAGCTGACCGACGCGATCGTCCGGGTCTCCGAGGGCGACGCGGTCTTCTCGCCGCGGCTGGCCGGGTTCGTGCTGGACGCCTTCGCCTCCACCGAGGCGCCGTCCATCGACCCCGAGCTGGACTCGCTGACCACCCGCGAGCGCGAGGTGCTGCGGCTGATCGCGCGCGGGTACGCGTACAAGGAGATCGCCAAGGAGCTGTTCATCTCGGTGAAGACGGTCGAGACGCACGTCTCCTCCGTCCTGCGCAAACTTCAGCTCTCCAACAGGCACGAACTGTCTCGCTGGGCTACCGCCCGGCGCCTCGTCTGACGATTGCCCGCGCGGGAGGGCTCCGGGTCGGCCAAGATTGACGGTGTGACCCCTCGCACAGTCCTGCCGCTCGTGCTCGCAGCCGTTCTCGCGGCGGGCTGCTCGTCGGTCGACTTCTGGAAGGACCAGTTCTCCGCGCCGACCCCGCCGCCCGGCCTACGGACCTCCGACCGGCAGGGCGAACCCGCCCAGTCCGCCAAGCCGGCCGAGCCCGCAGGGCAGACGTTCGACGAGGACGTTGAGCTCGCGCGCACCTTCACCGAGCGCTACTGGCGGCAGGAGTTCCAGGCGGCGGGCAAGACCTACCGCCCCCTGCAGAAGTTCGTCGGGTACTCAGGGGACGGCGGCCCCGACTGCGGCGGCCAGCCCGCCCTCCCGGAGAACGCCTTCTACTGCCCGGTCGGGCATTTCGTCGCCTACGACAAGGACTGGCTGCGCTCGCTCTACGACGAGAGCGGCGACGGCGCGGTCTACGTGATCATCCCGCACGAGATCGGGCACGCCGTCCAGGCCCAGCTCATGAGCGACTTCAGCCTCAACGTCCAGCGTGAGCTCCAGGCCGACTGCTACGGCGGGGGCGCGCTGAAGGGCCTGATCGACGAGAAGCAGCTCGAGGCCGAGAACGGCGACGACGAGGAGCTGCTGGCCAACCTCGCGGCGGCCGGCGACCCCACCGACGCGTGGTGGCGCCCCGACGCTCACGGCACCCCCGTCCAGCGCCAGCAGGCCTTCGCCTCCGGCTTCACCAAGGGGGTCGGCGCCTGCTGAAGTACCCCCGCCGGGGCGACCGGCGAGGTGATCGGATACACCGAGAGGTGGACGTGCCGCCGGGGACAGACCCCAGCCCGGCGGGTAGGAGCGGGGTCTGGGAGGTGGTCATGGATACGGAGACCGTCCGCGAGGCGGGCTGGGCTTCCAGGGGGTCCTGCCGCGGTTCCGATCCGGAGCTGTTCTTCCCCGAGACCCCCTACCCCGAGCAGGAGGCGCGGGCCAAGGCGGTCTGCGCCACGTGCCCGGTGATCGCCGAGTGCCGGGCCTACGCCCTGCGCGCGGGCGAGCCCGAGGGCATCTGGGGCGGCCTCACCACGGCCGAGCGCCGCCGCCTGCGCTTCCCTCCTGGCTGGCGGCAGCGCACCGCCTCATGACCCCCACTCCTCCGCCCAGGTCAGGTGACGGCGCGCCGCTCCTGCCGGCGGTCCTCGGCGTGCTGGTGGCGGCCAACGTGCTCAACAACCGGGCCGCCCGGCGCCAGGCGCCCGTGACGTCGGTGGTCGCGGCGGGCACGCTCGTGGCCCTGGCCCGGCGGTCCGGCCTGTCCTGGCCTGAGCTGGGCTTCACGGACGCCCGCCGGGGTGCGGCGATCGGCGGCGCGCTGGCCGGCGCGGTCGCGGTGGTCTACGCCGGAGGCGTCCTCTTCCCGCCGGCCCGCCGTTTCCTCCGCGACGAGCGGGCGCTCGGGCTGTCGCGCGCCCGCCTGCTGGAGGAGATCGCCGTCCAGGTCCCGCTGGGCACGGTCCTGCTGGAGGAGGTCGCCTTCCGCGGGGTGCTGCCGGCGGTGCTGCGCCGCTCGTACGGGCCGGTCGCGGCCGTCGGGGTCTCCTCGGCGGTCTTCGGGCTGTGGCACGTCCTGCCGGCCCTCGACATGGCGGCGGCCAACCCGGCCCTCGGCCACCTCGCCTCGGCCATACCTCCCGAGGCGGCGGCCTCTCCCGAGTCGGACACCCCTCCCGAGTCGGGCACCCCTCCCGAGTCGGACGCCCTTCCCGAATCGGGCACCCCTCCCGAGGCGACCGCACTTCCCGAGTCGCACGCCCTTCCCGGGCAGGGCGTCAAGGATGCCGAGGAGCCCCCCGGCCGCGCGGGGTCCGGCGGGGAGGCCGTGCGCCTGGTCGCGGGGTCCGTCGTCGCGACCGGCCTGGCCGGGGTGTTCTTCCACGAGCTGCGCCGGCGCGGCGGGCTGGTGGCCCCGGCCCTGGTCCACCTGGCCACCAACTCGCTCGGCTTCGTCGCCGCCCGCGCCGCCCGGCGCCTGGACCGCCGGGCGTCCGCCAGAGCCCCCCGGCCCGGCCGCGCGCCGTCCGACGGGGCGGCTCAGGCGGTGGGGACGACCTGGAAGCCCTCCGCGTAACTGCCCTCGGGCAGGCCCGCCGTCGCGGCGTTCGTGGCCAGCCAGCCCTTGACGAACTCCTCCAGCGTGTCCATGTGGCCGGTCTGGCTCACATGGGCGCGCAGGGCCGCGATCTTACGGTCGACCACGGCGGTGACGTCCACGTAGTGGTTGTTGGCCATGCCGCCGGTCAGCCACACCTCGCGGACCGTCCACGCCTCAAGGCCCTCCTCGGTGAGCAGCTCGGGGAAGGCGTACGGGTTGCGCGCGTCGGGGTAGACCGCGTCGAGCGTGGCCCCGCCGACGGCGCGGTGGTCGGGATGGCTCGGCCCGACGCGGGCGTAGTTGCGCTCGGGGGTCGAGGTGAGGACCCGGTCGGGGCGGACCTGCCGGATGACCCGCGTGATGTCGCGGCGCAGGGGCAGGGTCGGCTCCACGGTGCCGTCGCGGTACCCGAGGAAGTGGAGCTCGTGGACGCCCACCCGCTTGGCGGCCTCGGTCTGCTCGTCGCGCCGCAGCGCGGCCATGCCGCCGTTGTCGGTCTCGCGGTCGAACCCTCCGGCGTCCCCGTCGGTGACGACGCAGTACACGACACGCACGCCCCTGTCGGTGAACGTCGCCACGGTGCCGGCGGCGCCGAAGTCCACGTCGTCCGGGTGGGCGGTCACCACCAGAATCGTGCTGATGCCGTCGTCGTCAAGTGCGGTCACGATCGTCCTCCTAGGTTCACTGCGCGGTGAACACGATCGTCCTCCTCGGTTCACTGGGCGGTGAACACGGGGACTTCGTTCGATATTTCCGCCTCTGGGCCATCTTTCGGCCGTCCCGTGGCACGGCGGGGCCGGTCGGACGGGTCCCGGGCCGGTCCGGTGGCTCCGGCCGTGCCGGAAGGGGCGCCCAATGTCGGTGGGCGGCCATAATCTAAAGGCGTGTCGACCCGAGCCGTTAACCCCACTGTTGATCATCCGCTGCTCGACGGGCTCAACCCGCAGCAGCGCGACGCCGTCGTGCACGAGGGCACCCCGCTTCTGATCGTCGCGGGCGCCGGCTCGGGGAAGACACGGGTGCTCACGCACCGCATCGCCTACCTGCTCTCCGAGCGTGACGTCCAGCCCCAGGAGATCCTGGCGATCACCTTCACCAACAAGGCCGCCAAGGAGATGAAGGAGCGGGTCGACAAGCTCGTCGGCCCGAGGTCGAGGGCCATGTGGGTGATGACCTTCCACAGCGCCTGCGTCCGCATCCTGCGCAGGGAGGCCAAGCGGCTCGGTTTCACCTCCAGCTTCTCGATCTACGACCAGGCCGACTCCCAGCGGCTGATGGCGATGGTGTGCCGCGAGCTCGACCTGGACCCCAAGCGCTACCCGCCGCGTTCGTTCTCCGCCCAGGTCAGCAACCTCAAGAACGAGCTGATCGACTACGAGTCGGCCGCGGACAAGGCGCAGACCCACCTGGAGCGCACGCTCGCCGAGGCCTACCGGGGCTACCAGCGCAGGCTCACCGAGGCCGGCGCCATGGACTTCGACGACATCATCATGCTGACGGTCACCTTGCTCCAGCTCTTCCCCGACGTGGCCGAGCACTACCGGCGCCGGTTCCGCCACGTCATGGTCGACGAGTACCAGGACACCAACCACGCGCAGTACACGCTGATCAGGGAGCTGGTCGGCCGTCCCGAGGCGCGCACCGCCGACGGCGACCTGGTCCGGGGGGTCGAGGGCGGGGTCGAGCCGGCCGAGCTGTGCGTGGTCGGCGACGCCGACCAGTCGATCTACGCCTTCCGGGGCGCGACCATCCGCAACATCCTGGAGTTCGAGCGCGACTACCCCGACGCGCGCACGATCCTGCTGGAGCAGAACTACCGCTCCACCCAGACGATCCTGTCGGCCGCCAACGCCGTGATCTCGCGCAACGAGAGCCGCAAGCCCAAGAACCTCTGGTCCGACCAGGGCGCCGGGCCGAAGATCATCGGTTACGTCGCCGACAACGAGCACGACGAGGCCATGTTCGTCGCGCAGGAGGTCGACCGGCTCTCCGACGAGGACGACGTGACACCTGGCCACGTCGCGGTCTTCTACCGCACCAACGCGGCCTCCCGCGTCTTCGAGGAGATCTTCATCCGCACCGGCCTGCCGTACAAGGTCGTCGGCGGGGTGCGCTTCTACGAGCGCAGGGAGGTCCGCGACCTGCTGGCCTACCTGCGGGTCCTCGCCAACCCCAGCGACACGGTGTCGCTGCGCCGGGTGCTGAACGTCCCCAAGCGCGGCATCGGCGACCGGGCCGAGTCCATGGTCGAGGCGTTCGCCAACCGCGAGCGCGTCAGCTTCTGGGACGGCCTCCGGCGCGCCGAGGAGGCCCCCGGCCTCGCCACCCGCTCGCTCAACGCGATCAAGGAGTTCGTCGCGCTGCTCGACGACCTGCGGACCAAGGAGCTGGCGATCTCCGAGCTCGCCGAGGAGATCCTCGCCTCCACGGGCTACCGCACCGAGCTGGAGACCTCGGGCGACCCGCAGGACGAGAGCCGGCTGGAGAACCTCAACGAGCTCATCTCGGTGGCCCAGGAGTTCGAGGAGGCCAACCCCGAGGGCACGCTCGTGGACTTCCTCGAGCAGGTCTCGCTGGTGGCCGACGCCGACCAGATCCCCGAGGGCGAGGACCACCAAGGCGTCGTCACACTGATGACCCTGCACACCGCCAAGGGCCTGGAGTTCCCCGTGGTGTTCCTCACCGGCCTGGAGGACGGGGTCTTCCCCCACATGCGGTCGCTGGGCGAGCCGAGGGAGCTGGAGGAGGAGCGGCGCCTGGCCTACGTCGGCATCACCCGCGCCCAGCAGCGGCTCTACGTCTCGCGTGCCGCCGTCCGCAGCTCGTGGGGCTCGCCCGCGTTCAACCCCGCGTCCCGGTTCCTCGCCGAGGTGCCGGCCGACCTGCTCGACTGGCGCGGCGACCCGCAGAAGAGCGCCTGGACGGCCGCCACCTCCCGCAGGACCCGCGCCGCCGCCGCCCCCAAGAAGGCCGGCGGGCGGGAGATCCCGAACCTCAGCCCGGGTGACCGGGTGACGCACGACACCTTCGGGCTCGGCACGGTGGTCACCGTCGACGGCTTCGCCGAGAAGACCAACGTGAAGATCGACTTCGGCTCCGGCGGAGAGAAGACCCTCCGCCTCGCCTACGCCCCGATCGAAAAGCTCTGACCGTTCCCGTACCCGTTCCCGGCGGAGAGAAGGATTCCCTCCGCCGGACGCTTGGACGGTTCCCGGTTCCCGGTTCCGGCGCGAGGACTCATCGGCCTCGCCCGCGCCGAATCGGAGACCCTGGCCTTCGGGCCCTGGTGATCAGCGTTCGCGGGCCGCCAGTTTGGTGATGGTCGTGGTGAAGTCGTCCGGCACCGGGATGTCGGTCTCGATGTCCTCTTCGTCGATCACCAGGTCGGCGGGGGGCGCCGTGATGGCGACCTTGCCGCCCCACGCGGCGAACCGGCTGTCGGTCGCGGTCGACAGGTTGGGGGCCTTCGCGCTGAACGTCAGCGGGAACGTCGACGCGAAGCGGCGGGGGAGCTGGTCGGCGCCGATCCACAGCTTCCAGGGCAGCTTGACGGTCTTCTTGACCTTGTACATCTTGGCCACGGCGCCGGCGTCAGGCGACACCTTGGCGAGCTGCGCCAAGGTGATCGAGCCCTGGAGCAGGACGGTCGGGGAACCGCCGATCCGGCCGGCGGGGGACTTGGACTTCGTGGTCGCCAGGACGGCCGCGAGGACCTTCGGACGCAGCACGTCGATCATGCTGCTGGTGACGCCGTCGCCGTCCGTGCTGGTGCGGATCCACGTCCGTCCCGCGGGCAGCAGGTCGTCGTACAGCGCGCTCTTCAGGTAGACCTTGCCGTCCACCTTGATCGTGCGCAGGACGGTGCTGTTCCCCGACCCGGTCACACCCGAGGTCCGCAGGTCGTAGGCGTCGACGCCGGTCTTCCCGAAGCGCACGACGCCGGACTGCCGGTAGGAGAGCAGGTCGTCGTGGTCCAGGATCAGGCGCGCCACCTCGTCGACACGCACGGTCGTCCTCTTCGCGAACTGCCGCCGCAGCGCGTCGACCGGGCCGCTGGGGACGGCCCGCGGGGCGGCGGCGGTCGCGTGCGCGGTGGCGGGGGCCGCCTGTGCGGGGGCCGGCGTGGCCATCGCCAGCGCCGGTGCGATCAGGGCCGTTGCGGCTAGGGCGATCCGTCGCCTCATTGAGGGGTTCCTCCAGTTATGTAACGCTCGCCCCGCTTTGGGGGCCCGGATATTCTCGCCAGTCAAGATCACATTCGAATCACGAACCCCTGGACAACTCGCCTTTCCCGCCATAAGGTTCGTACACGAAATATCAGGTACGAACTGTTTGGGGCCAATGGAGGAGAAAGAGGCGGCAGACGAGATCGCCCGGCTCTACCCGGCGGTCTACCGCAGGTTCAAGGCGTCCGCCCGGCCCGTCGACGGCTCCGGCCTGACCTCCCGGATGCACGCCGTCCTCGCCCACCTGACCGCCTCGGGCCCGCTCACCGTGGGAGAGCTGGCCGAGCACCTGCGCCTGTCCAAGGCCGCGACGACCGAGCTGGCCGACCGCGTCGAGGAGCGCGGGCTGGTCGCCCGCATCCGGGACGAGCGAGACCGGCGCCGGGTCTTCCTCTGGGTCACCGACGAGGGGCGCGCGGCGGCGGCCGCCGTACGGCCGAAGGTCCTCGCCGACGACGCGCTCGCGCGGGCGGTGCGGCGGATGACCACGCGGGAAAGGCAGGGGCTGGTGGAGGGGCTACGGGCACTACTCAGAGAGGAAGAAAAAGGATGAGCGTGGATACCTGCGAGAGCTGCGGAATGCCGTTGGCGACCGCCGAGGACCGTGCGCCGGGCCATCCGGACGGCGTCTGGTGCCGCCACTGCGCGCCCGACGGCGCGCTCCAGTCCTTCGAGGAGCGGTTCGAGCGGATGGTGCAGTGGCAGACCCAGCGCGCCGGTCAGGCCCGCGCCGACGCCGAGGAGGCCACCAAGGCGTACATGCGCACGCTGCCGGCCTGGCGCGACCACCCGGCCCTGCGGCCGGAGGCGTGATGCGGGTCAAGGGCGTGGACAACGTCCTGGTCGGCGTCGGCGACCTCGACGAGGCGCGCCGCTTCTACGGGGACCGGCTCGGGCTGCCGGTGCGGTTCGCCGTGGGGCAGATGGCCCTGTTCGCGATCGGCGACGAGGCCCCCGGCCTGCTCGTCCGCGTGGGGCACGTCGCGGACGGCGGGTCGATGCGGGTGTGGCTGGAGGTGGCCGACGCCCGGGCGGCCGGGGCCGAACTGGTGGCGGCCGGGGTGAGGCTCCTGGCGGAGCCGTTCGAGGTCCACACCGGCTGGACGGTCGAGGTCGCCGACCCGTGGGGGAACGTGATCGGCCTGACGGACTACACCAAGCGACCGGCGATGGCCCGGACCTGACGAAGCGAGCGGGTCCGTCCTGGACGCGGGAACCGGCGGACGGGACGGGAATCGGCGGCCGGACGCGCCGACAAATGCGGATCAGAAGGGGGCTTTGTGAAATTTGTGAAAATTTGCCGTATCCCAGTACCGGACGGCGGAGGGTAAAGCACCCCCGGCGAGCGTCACATGTCCTGATGAGGGCTAGGCTTCTCAGGCCAGGCTTGCGGCAGAACGCGGGTGTCCCCAGGTCTGGTCCCTCAACGTAGAGAAGAAGTCAGCCGGACAAGCAAGGACGGACCCTCGTGGACCTGTTCGAACATCAGGCGAAGGAGCTCTTCGCGGAGTATGGCATCCCGGTGCCGCGCGGCGTCGTCGCGCACACCGTGGAGGAGGCACGCGCGGCAGCCGAGCGGCTGACCGGTCGCGTTGTCGTCAAGGCCCAGGTCAAGACCGGGGGCCGGGGCAAGGCGGGAGGCGTCAAGGTCGCCGCCGACGCCGCCGACGCCCAGCAGAAGGCCACCGACATCCTCGGCATGGACATCAAGGGCCACACGGTCCACAAGGTCCTCGTCGAGGAGGCCAGCGCGATCGCGGAGGAGTACTACTTCTCCTTCCTGCTCGACCGCGCCAACCGCACCTTCCTCGCCATCTGCTCCGCCGCGGGCGGCATGGAGATCGAAGAGGTCGCTCACACGTCGCCCGACAAGGTCGCCCAGATCCCGGTCTCCCCGCTGACCGGTGTCGACCGCGCCCGGGCCCGTGAGATCGCCCAGGCGGGCGGGCTGCCCGAGGCCGCGCTCGACGGCGCCGCGGACATCATCGAGAAGATCTGGGCCGTCTTCGTCGACGAGGACGCCACCCTGGTCGAGGTCAACCCGATGATCCTGACCGAGGACGGCCAGGTGAAGGCCCTCGACGGCAAGGTCACCCTCGACGACAACGCCTCCTTCCGCCAGGCCGAGCACGAGTCCTACGCCGACAAGGCCGCCGAGGACCCGCTGGAGGCCAGGGCCAAGGAGAAGGACCTCAACTACGTCAAGCTGGAGGGGTCCGTCGGGATCATCGGCAACGGCGCGGGCCTGGTGATGTCCACCCTGGACGTCGTCGCCTACGCGGGTGAGCAGTACGGCGGGCAGAAGCCGGCCAACTTCCTCGACATCGGCGGCGGCGCCTCGGCGGAGGTCATGGCCAACGGCCTGGAGATCGTCCTGTCCGACCCGAGCGTCAAGTCGGTGTTCGTGAACGTCTTCGGCGGCATCACCGCGTGCGACGCGGTCGCCAACGGCATCGTCTCGGCGTTCAAGCTGCTCGACTCCCGGGGCGAGACCGTGACGCACCCGCTGGTCGTCCGGCTGGACGGCAACAACGCCACCCTCGGGCGGCAGATCCTCTCCGACGCGGGGCTGGCCCGCGTCGAACTCGTCGACACGATGGACGAAGCGGCCAAGCGCGCCGCCGAGCTCGCTGCGGTAGGTGCGTAATGGCAATCTGGCTGACCGAGAACAGCAAGATCATCGTCCAGGGCATGACGGGCTCCGAGGGGTCGAAGCACACCCGCCGGATGCTCAAGGCCGGTGCGCAGGTCGTCGGCGGTACCAACCCCCGCAAGGCGGGCACGACCGTCGACTTCGACGGCGTGCAGCTCCCGGTGTTCGCGACCGTGTCCGACGCCGTGGCCGCGACCGGCGCGGACGTCACCGTGATCTTCGTACCGCCGGCGCGCACCAAGGCCGCCGTCATCGAGGCGATCGACGCGGAGATCCCGCTGGCCGTCGTCATCACCGAGGGCGTGCCGGTCCACGACAGCACCGAGTTCTGGGCGTACGCGATCTCCAAGGGCGCCAGGACCCGCATCATCGGCCCGAACTGCCCCGGCATCGCCTCGCCTGGCGCGTCCAACGCGGGCATCATCCCGGCGGACATCACCACGGCGGGTCGTATCGGGTTGGTGAGCAAGTCGGGGACGTTGACGTACCAGTTGATGTACGAGCTGCGTGACGTCGGCTTTTCGACGGCGGTGGGCATCGGTGGTGACCCGGTGATCGGGACGACGCACATCGATGCGCTGGAGGCGTTCCAGGCGGATCCGGGTACCGAGGCGATCGTGATGATCGGTGAGATCGGCGGGGACGCGGAGGAGCGTGCGGCGGCTTACATCGAGGAGCACGTGACCAAGCCGGTGGTGGCCTATGTGGCGGGGTTCACCGCGCCTGAGGGTAAGACGATGGGTCATGCCGGGGCGATCGTGTCGGGTTCCGCGGGGACGGCGCAGGCCAAGAAGGAGGCGCTGGAGAAGGTCGGTGTGC
>NZ_JANZYP010000073.1 GCF_025506355.1 Sphaerisporangium corydalis | reverse complement strand
AGGGGGTGGGTTAAGGGGAGCGGCGGTGGGGGGTGGGGAGGAGGCGGCGGCGGAGGGCTAGGAGGGGGAAGGCGGCGGCGAAGCCCAGGAGGAGGGGGGCGGCTTCGCCTGCCAGGGCGGTGGCCTTGAGTTCGGCCTGGTTGAAGGTGTCCGGGATGGACAGCGTCGTCGCGCGGGCGAAGGGCCACACGATGACGAACGCGCGTCCGACGACCTTGTCCTTGGGGATCGCCCCGCCGCCGGGGTCGCCCTGGTGGGAGCGGGAGTCGAGGGACACCGAGCGGTGGTCGCCCATGACCCACAGGCGGTCCTTCTCGACCTTGATCTCGAAGAACTTCTGGGACGGCTGGTCATCGGGGTACAGGTACGACTTCTCGTCGAGCGGCGTGCCGTTGACCGTGACCCGGCCCCTGGCGTCGCAGCACTTGACGGTGTCCCCCGGGACGCCGATGACGCGCTTGATGTAGTCCTTCTCGCCGGGCACCACGCCGAAGGCCGTGCCGACCCAGCGGAAGAAGCCCGCGACGGGGTTGGCCGGCTCGGGGACCTCGACCTCGCTGGCCCAGGAGTCGACTCCCGAGAACACCACGATGTCGCCGCGCTCGATATCGCGCGTGTGGTAGACGAGCTTGTTGACGAGCACCCTGTCGTTGACGAGCAGGGTGTTCTCCATGGATTCCGACGGAATGTAGAACGCCTGGATCACGAAGCTCTTGATGATGAGCGCCAGAACCAGCGCGACCACCACCAGAACCGGTAGCTCGCGCCAGAAGGAGCCTTTTTTCTCCTTGCCGTTCTTGGCTGTCGGCTTGGTGTCTTCCGCGACCACGTCTACCTCGTCCTCGACGGGGCGGCGCGGCCCGCCGGCCCCTGGCCATAGCTAGTCATCGCTGTCGAGCCTAAATGATGTGCGGTCCGAGGCGGGTCGCCGACTCGGCATCGCATTCAAGAAACTCCGCGACCTGGGCAGATGGGCCGGCATCTGATCCAGCAAAATGGCCCGCATCCCTCGCGGGTGCGGGCCACGTGTGCTGCGAGCCTACTTGCCGGTGGGCAGGGCGTCGCGCTTCTCGCGAATTCGGGCGGCCTTGCCGCGCAGGTCGCGCATGTAGTAGAGCTTCGCGCGGCGGACGTCGCCGCGGGTCACGAGCTCGATCTTCTCGATGACCGGGCTGTGCACCGGGAAGGTCCGCTCGACGCCGACGCCGTAGCTCACCTTGCGCACGGTGAAGGTCTCGCGGGAGCCACCACCCTGGCGGCGCAGCACGAAGCCCTTGAAGACCTGGATACGGGACCGGTTGCCTTCGACGACGCGGACGTGAACCTCGAGCGTGTCGCCGGGGCGGAAGCTCGGGACGTCAGTGCGTACGGAGGCCTTCTCAAGCTCCTGGATCAGCGTGTGCATGACAGCGGTCCCTCATTTGAAGCGAGCACCCGGAGGTCCGCCCGGCCAGGCATGGAAGCATGGCGACGAGGAAGACACGAGCGCTGGGCTGAATACGTCTCGGATACCGGGCCGGTCTGCCCCGGTCGGCCACGCCGACCGCAGCGCAGTCGGCAGCAGCGATTCAGTCTGCCATATCTTCCGGCGGGAAGCGAAACGAAGCCTCGTCGAGGACCTGGCGATCACGTTTGTCAAGGGTCCCGGGGTCGAGGCGCGCGGCCAGTTCGGGCCGGTTGGCGACGGTGCGGCGGAGCGCCTGGTCCCTGCGCCAGCGGGCGATCGCCCCGTGGTTGCCGGAGAGCAGGATCGGCGGCACCTCGTGGCCGCGCCACACGGGCGGCTTGGTGTAGACGGGGCCTTCCAGGAGGCCCGCCATGGCCCCGGGGGCGAAGGAGTCGTCGGTCACCGAGCCGGCGTTGCCGAGCACGCCGGGCAGCAGCCGCGCGACGGCCTCGACCATGACCAGCACGGCGGCCTCCCCGCCCGCGAGGACGTAGTCGCCGATGCTGACCTCGTCGAGGCGCAGCCGGTCGCCGTACTCGGCCATGACCCGGGAGTCGATGCCCTCGTAGCGGGCGGGCGCGAACAGCAGCCACGGCTCGGCGGCGTACGCGAGGGCCACCTCCTGGGTGAACGGCCGCCCGCTCGGTGTCGGCACGACCAGGCGCGGCGGCTCGGGCGCGGAGCCGGCGACGGCGTCGATGGCCTCGCTCCACGGCTCCGGCTTCATCACCATGCCGGGCCCCCCGCCGTAGGGGGTGTCGTCCACGGTGCGGTGCACGTCGTGGGTCCAGTCGCGGAGCTGGTGCAGCCGGACGTCCAGCAGCCCCCTCTGCCGCGCCTTGCCGATCAGCGAGACGTCGAGCGGGGCGAAGTACTCAGGGAAGATCGAGATGATGTCGACGCGCATGGTCACCGGTCCGCGGCCCGCCATTCCATGATCAGGCCATCTCGTCGGGGTCGAGCAGGCCGGGCGGGGCGTCCACGACGACGCGCTTGGCGTCCAGGTCGATCTCGGGGACCAGGGTCCGCACGAACGGGACCAGGACCTGGCCACCCGCCCGCCGGATCACCAGCAGGTCCTGGCCGTGGTGCAGGACGTCGACGATCTCTCCGACGCCGGTGCCGTCGGTGGTGACGACCGACATGCCGATGAGCTGGTGGTCGTGGAACTCGTCGGGGTCGTCGGAGGGCGGCAGGTCCGCGGAGTCGATCACGAGCATGGTGCCGCGGAGCTCCTCGGCCCCCTCACGGCTGGTGACGCCCGCGAAGTGCAGCAGCAGGATGGCCTTGTGCCAGTGCATGTTCTCGATCACGAGCGGGCCGGCACTCGCGGGGTCGGTGGCCAGGGAGGCGCCGATGGCGAAGCGCGACTCGGGGTCGTCGGTGCGCACCTCGACGGTCACCTCGCCACGGATGCCGTGCGGGCGGCCGATGCGGCCGACAACGAGCTGCACGTCACCACTCCTTAGAAGAGATAGAGAAGATATAGATCGGAAGCACCACACGTCAGAAACGTCAAGGAGAGCCCGGCACCCCACGGAGCCCCTGCGCGGCAACAGAGTGGTGACCGGCATGGCATCACGCGAAAGCCCGAAAAGCCGGACAGCCCAAAGCCCGAAGCCCGTGAGCAGGGCCAGAACGCCGTCTCGGACCGCGACAGGGGACCGCCCGGCGTGCGGGGGTCCCCTGTCCAGAGGATCGGTGACCTCTGAGGTCTCGTTATCGGGCCTCGTTCAGGTCGAGCAGGTCGACCCGGACGTACTTGCCGTCGGCGAGGGCGTTCATGACGGTGCGAAGCGCCTTCGCCGTGCGGCCACCGCGACCGATGACCTTGCCGAGGTCCTCGGGATGGACCCGGACCTCGAGGACGCGCCCGCTGCGGATGCGGCGGGCACGAACCAGAACGTCGTCAGGATGCTCGACGATGCCCTTGACCAGATGCTCGAGGGCTTCCTCAAGCACCTCAGGCCTCGCCTTCCGGCTTCTCCTCCGCGGCCGGCTCGGCCGGGGTCGCGGGGGTCTCGTCAGCCTTCACGGTCTTCTTGGGCCTGCGCTGCGTGGTGGCGCTGGCGCTTCCGGCGTCGCCCGCGAGCGACTCCTTCGCGGCGGCCTCGTAGATCGCGTGACGGTCGGGCTTGGGCTCGGCCACGAGCAGAGGCGGCGGAGCGGCCTCGCCCTTGAACTTCTGCCAGTCACCGGTGAGCTTGAAGAGCTTCATGACCGGGTCGGTCGGCTGCGCGCCGACTCCCAGCCAGTACTGCGCCCGCTCGGAGTTCACCTGGATGAACGACGGGTTCTCCTTGGGGTGGTAGAGGCCGATCTCCTCGATCGCACGGCCGTCACGCTTGGTGCGGCTGTCGGCCACCACGATGCGGTACTGCGGGTTGCGGATCATGCCGAGCCGCTTGAGCTTGATCTTGACTGCCACGGGTGTGGTCTCTCCTGCAATCGAAGCGTGGGTGAGCGGGCGTCTCGCCGAGTGGGGCACGACGGGATGACCGCCCGAGGGACAAGCCGTGACTCGCGGGGGTGAGAGGGCACCCACGGTCACGGTGTTCCAACATGTCATTGTGCCAGATGATTGGGCGCCTGTCCGAATCGACGCCCGATCGGCGCCACCGGAGTGCCTCCGACCGGCTCAGAGACCCAAAGCCAGACCCGATAACCGCCGGAACGCTCCCGGCCGGACCCGAGAAAAAGCCCGAAGGCTACTTCTGGCCGGGCAGCCGGAGCTTGGAGGGGTCGAAGCCCGGAGGGAGCTCCAGCCCCGGAGGAAGCTGACCGCCCAGACCGCCGAGACCCCCGAGGCCCGGGGGCAGCTGGGGCGCGTCGCCGTCGCCGGCCGCCGCCTTGCCCAGCGCGGCCTTGCGCGGGTCGCCGGAGACCCGGCGGCCCTTCTTGGCCTTCTTCTGCGCGGCCTTGCCGCCCTTGCGGCTCCCGGGCATCCCGGGGATGCCCATGCCGCCCGCGACCTGCTTCATCATCTTCTGCGCGTCGAAGAAGCGGGTCACGAGGCTGCTGACCTCGGTCACGGTGACGCCCGAGCCCCGGGCGATGCGCGCGCGCCGCGAGCCGTTGATCATCTTCGGCTCTTGGCGTTCGGCGGGGGTCATCGACCGGATGATGGCGGCGACCCGGTCGAGGTCGCGCTCGTCGACCTGGTTGAGCTGCTCGCGCATCTGCCCCATGCCGGGCATCATGCCGAGCAGGTTCTTGAGCGGGCCCATCTTGCGGACCATCATCATCTGTTCGAGGAAGTCGTCGAGCGTGAAGTTCTCGCCGGAGGCGAGCTTGCCCGCCATCTTGGCGGCGTCGGCCTCGTCGAAGGTGCGCTGCGCCTGCTCGATCAGGGTGAGGATGTCGCCCATGTCGAGGATGCGGGACGCCATGCGGTCGGGGTGGAAGGCGTCGAAGTCCTCGAGCTTCTCACCGGTCGAGGCGAACATGATCGGGCGGCCGGTGATGTGGCGCACCGAGAGGGCGGCGCCGCCGCGGGCGTCGCCGTCGAGCTTGGTGAGCACGACCCCGTCGAAGCCCACGCCGTCCATGAAGGCCTGGGCGGTGGTGACGGCGTCCTGGCCGATCATGGCGTCGACGACGAACAGGACCTCGTCGGGGCTGACGGCGTCGCGGATGTCCGCGGCCTGCCGCATCAGCTCCTGGTCGATGCCGAGGCGGCCGGCGGTGTCGATGATGACGATGTCGTGCTGCTGGCGCCTGGCGTGGTCGATGGACTCGCGCGCCACCTTGACGGGGTCGCCGACGCCGTTGCCCGGCTCGGGGGCGTGCACGGCGACCTGGGCGCGCTGCCCGACGACCTGGAGCTGCTGGACGGCGTTGGGCCGCTGCAGGTCGGCGGCCACCAGGAGCGGGGCGTGCCCCTGCTCGCGCAGCCACCGGGCGAGCTTGCCGGCCAGGGTGGTCTTTCCCGCGCCCTGGAGGCCGGCGAGCATGATGACGGTGGGCGGGGTCTTGGCGAACCTCAGCCGCCGGGTCTCCCCGCCCAGGATCCGCACCAGCTCGTCATTGACGATCTTGACGACCTGCTGGGCCGGGTTGAGCGCCTGGGAGACCTCCGCGCCCCGGGCGCGTTCCTTGACATGGGAAACGAACTCCTTGACGACCGGCAGCGCGACGTCGGCCTCGAGAAGCGCGATGCGGATCTCTCGGCAGGTCGCGTCGATGTCGGCGTCGGACAGCCTCCCTTTGGACTTGAGGGAGGAGAAGACCGATGTCAGCCGGTCGGAAAGCGTCTCGAACACGTGATTGGCCAGCCTCTGCGCTACGGATCGTCCGGGGAATGCGTCTGGGACTCGACCTCCCAGCCTATCCGCTCCGCGGGCCGGTCACGCGTTTCGAGCGGTGGGCCGGGAGGTCCGGTGCCGTCAGCTCCTCCAGCCGGGTACCGACACCCGCATGGTGAGCGCGTGCTCGACCAGCGCGATCAGCGTGCTCTTGACCGAGTCGCGCTGCCGGGCGTCGGTACGGACGATCGGGATGTGCGGGCCCAGGGTGAGGGCGTCGCGCACCTCCTCGTCCTGGTGGGGGTGCATGCCGTCCCATCCGTTGAGCCCGATGACGAACGGCAGCTTCGCCTCCTCGAAGTAGTCGACGGCGGGGAAGCTGTCGGCGAGGCGCCGTGTGTCGACCAGGACGACCGCCCCGATCGCGCCACGGACCAGGTCGTCCCACATGAACCAGAAGCGGTGCTGCCCCGGGGTGCCGAACAGGTAGAGGATCAGCTCGCTGTCCAGCGACACGCGTCCGAAGTCCATGGCCACCGTCGTGGTGGTCTTGCGCGGGATGAGGCCCAGGTCGTCGATGCCGGCGCTGGCGTCGGTCATGACCGCCTCGGTGGTGAGGGGGACGATCTCCGACACCGCCCCCACGAAGGTCGTCTTGCCCACGCCGAACCCACCCGCGACGACGATCTTCGTCGAGGTCAACCCGCCGCGGCTAGAGCCTGCGAAGTCCACTGAGAACCCTTTCGAGCAAGTTGAGATCCGGCTTCCCGGCGTCGAGTTGCGGCTGGTGCAACTGGATCAGGCCTTCCGCGGCCATGTCCGAGATGAGCACCCGGGCGACGCCGAGCGGGACCCGCAGGAGCGCGGAGATCTCGGCGACGGAGCGTACCTGGCGGCAGAGCGTGTTGATCGCCTGGTACTCCGGGATGAGGCCGGAAATATCTTGGTAAGCCGGAATCGTGGAGTGAACCAACGTCTCCATGGCCAGATGCGTCCGTGGTGCCGAGCGCCCTCCGGTGACCGTGAAAGGCCGGACCGGGGACGACGGCTCCTGTTGGTAACGCCGTAATCCGTCCTCCCAGCCCGGACCGCCCATGGAGGTCACCGCGGTGACGACGCCTGAAGCTCGGCGCGCACGGCCGGGGTCAGGACCTGACCTGCGCGCTCGACCATCAGCGTCATCTGGTACGCCACCAGACCCATGTCACAGTCAGGGGCGGCCAGCACGGCCAGGCAGGAGCCGTCGCTGATCGACATGATCAGCAGCAGGCCGCGCTGCATCTCCACCACGGTCTGCGTGACCGCTCCACCCTCGAACACCCGGGACGCACCCTGGGTCAGGCTGATCAGACCCGCGGCCACCGCCGCGAGCTGGTCGGCCCGGTCCTTGGGGAACCCCTCCGAGAAGGCCAGAGGCAACCCGTCGGAGGACACCACCACCGTGTGCGCCACCCCCGGTACGCCCCGGACGAAGTCGGTGATCAGCCAGTTGACTCCGCGGGCGGCTTGGCTCAGCTCTCTCACTTGTCCTCCTTGTCGCCCTGAATGCGCCGAAGCTCGGCGTTATACGCCACTTCGTCCTCGCTCAGCTCGCCCCGCGCGACGGCCCGGCCCTGCCGGATGCCCTGCTGGAAGCTCGACAGGCGGCTACGCGCCCGGTCGGGCGACAGAGCCGGCATGGCGGGCATGGGTGAGGCGACGGGCTCGGGTGTGCCCGCCGTTCCCGGCACCAGGTTCGCCTTGGGCACCCGCTTGGGCAGGCCCGCGGCGGTGGTCCCGTCCCGGACCGGCTCGGCGACGACGGCCGCCGCCTGCCATCCGGCGTCCGCGGGGATCTCCTGCCATCCCGGCGCGGCCTTCTCCTTGTCGGCCTCGCGGTCGGCGCGCCGGAACCATGCCGACTCGACGGCCGCGAAGATCGGCAGGAACTCGTCCTCCTGCTCCATGGGAGAGCTGCGGACGGCGGGCAGCGGGCCGGTGACGGCGTCCAGGTCCGAGGACTCGTACCTGCGCGGGCGCATGCGGACCGGCAGTTCGCCGTCGCCGTTCCTGTTCGGGGGGCCGGTGGGCGGCCCCGCGTAGGCGGACGGTCCGGTGGGCGGGCCGCCGAAACTTCCCGGGCCGCCCTGCGAGCCGCCGTAGGTGCTCGGGCCCGTCGGCGGGCCGAACAGGCTCTGGCCGCCGGTGGGCGGGCCGTTGTGGCCGCCCGTGGGGGGACCCCCGTAACCGTCGGAACCAGGGCCGCCGTAACCGCCGGCGCCGGTGGGCGGGCCGTTGTAGCCGCCCCCCGCTCCCGCCGGCGGGCCGCCGTAGCCGCCCGAGCCGGTGGGGGGTCCGCCGAACCCGCCCGAGGCCGGGCCGTAGAAGCCGCCCGTTCCCGGGGCAGGGGTGCCGAAGCCGCCCGAGGGCGGGCCGCCGAAGCCGCCGCCGGGAGCGCCGAGCCCGCCGCCGGTGGTCGGGCCGAGCGGCCCGCCGTTGGCGGCGCCGAACGCTCCCTGGTCGGCGTACGAGTTCCCGAACAGGGCCGGGCCGGCCTGGTAGTCGAACCCGCCGGCCGGTGCGGCCGAGGCGAACAGGCTCTGGCCGGCCGGTTGGGGCGCGCCCGACCAGGCGGCGGCGGCCGCTCCGGTGCCGGCGAACGCCTGCCCGGCCGCGGGGGCTCCCCCGCCCGGGTGGGCGGGCATGCCCATGAGCGACTCGGGGAGCAGGACCATCGCGGTCAGGCCGCCGGCGTCGTGCCGCCGGAGCTGCACGCGGATGCCGTTTCGCAGGGCGAGCCGGCCGACCACGAACAGGCCCATGCGTCGGGACACCGAGACGTCCACGACCGGCGGGTTGGCGAGGCGCCAGTTGGTCTGGGCGAGCTCCTCGTCGGTCATGCCGATGCCGGCGTCGGTGATGGAGATCATCACGCCGCCGCCGTCGATGCGGTTGCCCGAGACGGTGACCCTGGTCTCGCGCGGGGAGAAGGAGATCGCGTTCTCCACCAGCTCGGCCAGCAGGTGGATGACGTCGTTGACGGCCTGGCCGACGATGGAGACGCCGGTGGGGACCTGCATGGCCACCCGCTCGTAGTTCTCCACCTCCGACAGCGAGGCGCGGGTGACGTCCAGCAGCGGGACGGGCTGGCTCCAGCGTCGCGCGGGCTCCTGCCCGGCGAGGACCAGGAGGTTCTCACTGTTGCGGCGCATGCGGGTCGCGAGGTGGTCCAGGCGGAAGAGGTCTCCCAGCCGCCCGTCGTCCTGCTCGCCCTGCTCCAGACCGTCGATCAGGGTGATCTGCCGCTCCACCAGCGTCTGCGTCCGGCGCGAGAGGTTGACGAACATGGCGCTGACGTTGCTTCGCAGCTGCGCCTCGTCGCTCGCCAGGCGGATCGCCTCGCGGTGGACCTCGTCGAACGCCCGCGCCACTTCCCCGACCTCGTCGGTCGAGGCCACGCCGATGGGCCGTACCTCAGGAGCGCCCGCGTTGCCTTCCGACTCCCGGAGCTTCTGCACCATCTCCGGCAGCCGGCGGCCCGCGATCTCCAGCGCCTCGCGGCGGAGCTGGCGCAGCGGTGCGACCAGGGAGCGGGCCATGACGGTGGTGATCAGCAGGACCAGGATGATCAGGAGCGCGACGACGCCGATGTTGACGGCGGCCTGGCTCTGGTCGGCGCGGGCCAGTTCGCCGGCCCGCTCCACGATGCCCCGGCCCATCGTCCGCTGGGCGTCGTGCATGCGGTTGAGGCCGTCGTTGGCGGCCTCGAACCAGTAGTCGTCCTGGTTGCGGCCGTCCCCGAGCCCGCGTAGCGCCACGCCTTCGTCGGTCAGGCTCAGCACGCGCTGGACCGTGCCCGCGGCGCGGTCGATGAGCTGGCTACTGACGGTGTCGAAGTAGGCCTGCCGTTCGGCGGGGGTGGCCCTGAACAGGAAGGCGCTGAACTCGCTGGCCTGCTGGGACCTGGCGGCGTTGAACGCCTCCAGGCCGGGCTTGTCGAAGCGGCCGGCGACCAGGGCGATCGCCACGAAGCCGCGCTGCCGGGAGGACTGTTCCGCGGCCCTGGTCAGCGAGGCGAGGGCCGATGCGCTGGCGTCCAGGGACTCGTCGGAACTGCCGCGCGCCGTCTCGTCGAACACGGCCAGAAGGTCGTCGATGACGAGGTTGTACTTCTCCAGGGACGGGAGCGACGGGAGCTGGGACTTCCCGATGGTGTCCCGCAGCGCCTTGAGCTCGGACAGGCGGCCGAGCACGCGGCTGAACTCCTGGCGCCCGATCTCTCCGAGCGCGGGCTCGACGTCGGGCCTGCGGTCGCGCACGAGCTGGGCGGCGGAGTCGACGGCGTTCTGCTGCTCGGTGATGAGCGTCTTGGCGTTGCTCCCCCGGCGGCCGTTGGCGACGAACCTCGCGGATAGGTCCCGCTCCAGGTCGAGCTGATGGACCAGGTCGCCCAGGTTGGTGACGAACTCGGCCACCGTCCGGACGCGTTCATATTCTGTGGCGCTCTGGATCGAGGTGGCCACGCGGAGGCCGCCGAGCAGTACGGCCACCAGGGTGGGCACCAGGATGAGCGCGATGAGACGGGTACGCACCCGCCAGTTGCGCAGAGCCCACGACCTTCTGGGTGCGTTACCGGGGCCGGTTGGCGCGCCCGGGTCCGAAGGCGGTTGGGCTGCTTCAGGCTCGGTACGGCGACCGCTCTCGATTGTTGCTGTCCTCACTGGTCGCAACCTCTCGCCAGCTGGTCTGCTTTTGGGGGGAAAGCCACGTGGATGTGTGACACGTGGCAAGTCAAGGGGCAATTGGAGCATAAGCCTACGAGGTCGACCAATACCTATGGGCATTTAGAACGGTCCAATCCATTATTGAATCCCGTTCTAGCAGGGTTAGCGGGTCCGTGCGAGATCACAGTGACGGAAGAGGCTACGTAGGGTCACCATCCGCGTCAGTGTGCTTTTAAAGCGTTCCAGACGTACATATCGGACATATTGCCCTTAAGCGGACTTTTTTACGAGTTTCGTGACAAAGGGCACTTATTTATGTAAGGTCCGATCTTCCTCCGCTAGGCTTCACGCTCGCCGTGCCCACAGGCTCTTCCCCAGGAGCGGGCAGGCCCTCTTCCCCCACAACTAACAAGGACACCTCAATGAGAAGCCTTAGGGGTCGTACCTTCATCGTCGGCGTAGTTGCCATACTGGCACTCACAGCATGCGGGAACTCGAACGGGAGTTCTACCGCATCTGGCGACGGAAAGGCTCTAGAGAAGACGACCATCAGCGTCGGAGTCCTCGCCATCGCCGACGTCGCCGCACTCTACATCGCCGACCAGCAAGGGTTCTTCAAGGCGGAGGGGCTCACGGTTCAGCCGAAGATCCTCCAGAGCACCGCGGTCACCCTCCCCCAGCTCATGGGCGGCCAGCTGGACTTCGCCCTGGCCAACTACTTCTCCGTCCTGTCCGCCACGGAGAACAAGGCGGGAAGCTTCCGCTTCGTGGCCGACACCTACGAGGCCAAGAACGACGTCTTCAGCATCATGGTCACGAAGGACTCCAAGATCCAGACGGTCAAGGATCTTGAGGGCAAGAAGATATCGGTCGCCGCGCCGAACAGCATCGGCACCCTGGCGGTCGGCTCCACCCTGAAGGTCGCCGGGCTCGACCCGAACAAGGGCGTCCAGTTCGTCCCCATGCCGTTCCCCAACGCCCCCGCGGCGCTGAAGAGCGGCCAGGTCGACGCGGCCTGGCTGACCGAGCCCTTCCTGACCAACGTCCAGAAGGAGTTCGGCGCCCGCAAGATCGCTGACACGATGACCGGGGCCATGGCGGACTTCCCGATCGCCGGCTGGGCGGCCACCGAAAGCTGGACCAAGAAGTACCCGAACACGACGGCCGCCTTCCAGCGCGCCATCCTCAAGGGCCAGCAGGCCGCGGCGGCCGACCGCAAGGCCGTCGAGAAGGTGCTGCCGAGCTACACCCACATCACCCCCGACGTGGCGGCGGTCATCAACCTCGGCGCCTACCCGACCTCGCTGAACGCCCAGCGCATCCAGCGCGTGGCCGACCTGATGGTCGAGTACGGGTACCTGAAGGCCAAGATGGACGTCAAGCCTCTTCTGGTCCCGCTTCCTCAATGATCAGTGCCAGAGTGGCCCGCGGCGCCGCCGGCGTCGCGGGCCTGCTGATCGCAGGCGAGCTGGCGGGGATCACCGGCCTGATCGACCCCGACCTGCTGCCTCGGATGTCGACGGTGCTCTCGGGCGCGGTGAGCCTGGCCACCGACGGCGACTTCCTCCTCGACGTCCAGGGAACGCTCCTGGTCTGGGGGCTCGGCCTGCTCATCGCCGTCCTGATCGCGGTCCCCCTCGGTGTGCTGCTCGGCAGCATGCCCCGCACCGAGCGCGCGGTGCGCCCGCTGATCGAGTTCATGCGCCCCGTCCCCTCCGTGGTGCTGATCCCGCTGGTCACCCTGCTCATCCCCTCCGACCACGGCGTCAAGGTGACGGTCATCGTCTTCGCCGCGTCGTGGCCCATCCTGATCAACACCATGTACGGGCTCAAGGACGTCGACCCGGTGGCCAAGGACACCCTCCGCAGCTTCGGCTTCGGCGACCTGTCCATCCTCGGGCGCGTCTCGCTCCCGAGCGCCGCCCCCTTCATGCTGACCGGCGTGCGGCTGGCCACCTCCATCGCCCTTGTGGTCGCGCTCAGCGCGGAACTGCTGGCCGGCGGCTCGGACGGCATCGGCGCCTACATGATCCGGGCGGGGGCGGGCTCGCGCACCGACCTCGTGCTCGCCGCCACCATCTGGACGGGCGTCCTCGGCTTGCTGGCCAACTCGCTGCTCCTGAGCGTGCAGCGCAGGGCCTTCCGCTGGCACACCGTGAAGTCGGGGGGCGGCTCGTGACCACGACGACCTCGCGTGCCGGCCGGCACGCCGCCGAAAGCGGCACCGAGGGTGGCCGTCGCGGCCTTCTCGGGGTACTGGAACAGATGTGGCTGATCCCCCTCGTGCTCGTCGCCTGGGAACTCGGCGCCCGGCAGGGCGACTCGATCTACTTCCCCCCGCCGACGACCATCGTGACCCACATGTACGAGCTGTGGTTCTCCGGCCCGGCCTCCCACCTCTTCCTCACCGAGGAGGCGGTGGACAACCTGCCGCCCAGCGTGGGACGCCTGCTCGCCGGGTGGGCCATCGCGGGCGTCATCGGCGTCGGGCTCGGCATCGCGCTGGGACGTTCCAAGGCGCTGTCGGGCTACATCGACCCGATCCTGGAGTTCGCCAGGGCCATCCCGCCGCCCGCGCTCATCCCCCTGTTCATCGTCTTGTTCAAGCTCGGCACGCAGATGCAGCTCGCGACGATCGTCTACGGCGTGATCTGGCCCATCCTGGTCAACACCGTGGACGGCGCGCGTCACGTGGACCGCGTGCACGCCGACACCGCGCAGGTCTTCGGGCTGGGGCGCAGGCAGCGGCTGTTCCGCATCATCCTCCCGGCGGCCGCACCCAAGATCTTCGCCGGGCTCCGGCTGAGCCTCTCCCTCGCGGTGATCCTGATGGTCGTCTCCGAGCTCGTCGGCGCCACGGACGGGCTCGGGTACCTGATCCTTTTCAAGCAGCAGAGCTTCGACCTGGCCGGGATGTGGGGCGCCATGGTGCTGCTCAGCATCCTCGGCTTCGTGTTGAACGCGTCGTTCCTGTTCGTTGAGCGGCGCGTCCTTTCCTGGCACCGGCGAGCCCAGCAGACAACCTGAGGAAACATCGTGCTCGATGTCGTCAACCTGAGTCACACCTACGGGAAGGGCCCGAGCGCCCACCAGGCCCTCGGCGGGATCGACCTGAACGTCGCCGAGGGGGAGCTGGTGTGCGTCGTCGGCCCCTCCGGCTGCGGGAAGTCCACCCTGCTCCGCTCGATCGCCGGGCTCATAAAGCCGACGGCGGGCCAGATCCGCATCAGGGACGTCGCGGTCTCGGACACGCCCGGTGACCTGGCCGTGGTCTTCCAGGACTACAGCCGGTCGCTCTTCCCCTGGATGACCGTCGGCGACAACGTGGCCCTGCCGCTGCGCCGCCGCGGCGGGGACCGGGCGGCACGGCGCGCCGCGGCCGCGGACGCGCTGGAGGAGGTCGGGCTGGCCGCCGCCGCCACCAAGTACCCCTGGGAGCTGTCGGGCGGCATGCAGCAGCGCGTGGCCATCGCCCGCGCGCTCGCCTACCGGCCGTCCCTGCTGCTCATGGACGAGCCGTTCGGCTCGGTCGACGCCCAGACGCGCGAGGACCTGGAGGACCTCGTGCTGAAGGTGCGCGAGCTGCACCGCATGACGGTCCTGCTGATCACGCACGACATCGACGAGAGCGTGTACCTCGGCGACCGCGTGATCGTCCTGAAGAAGTCACCGGCCACCGTGGTCGGCGAGCTGTCGGTCAAGCTGCCGTTCCCCCGCGACCAGATCGCCACGCGGGAGCTCCCCGCGTTCGTGCACCTGCGCGCCGAGGTGGGCCGGCTGGTCCGCGGCAAGGACCCGTTCCGGCCCTTCCAGGCCTAGGCCTCGCCGGATCCCCTGTTCCAGGCCTGGCGACAGGTCTGTACGTCCCGGGAATGCCTCCGGGACCACACATCTCATGACTGGAGTGGAAATGACCGATCCCGGGACCGTCGTCTGGGACGTCCTCCGCGGTGGCTGGCGCGTGTCGGCCATGAAGACCATGGTCGACCTCAACTGTGCCGACCATCTGAGCGATGGGCCGCTGTCCGTCTCGGAGCTGGCCTCCCTTTGCGGCGCGCACGGCCCCTCATTGAACCGTGTGCTGCGCACCCTGGCCGGCATGGGGCTGGTGGAGTCGGTGGGCCAGGACACCTACAAGCTCACCGAGGCGGGCGCCATGCTCGTCACCGGCGCCCCCGGCTCGCTGCGCAGCGCCGTGATCGCCAACACCGACCCGACCATGTCGTACGCGATGACGGAGCTCTCCCAGACCGTGCGCACCGGGCGGTCGGCGTTCGTGGAACGCTACGGCATCCTGTACGACTACCTGTCGCACAACGCCGAGCTGGGGCGCACGTTCAACGACTTCATGACCAACCGCGCGATCCCCATGGCCGAGGGCGTCGCCGGGCTCTACGACTTCTCCTCGGTCTCGACCCTGATGGACGTGGGCGGCGGGCGCGGGCACATCCTGGCGGCGGCGCTGCGGGCCAACCCGCACCTGCGCGGCGTGCTGTTCGAGCTGGAGCACGTCCTGCCGGACGCGCGCGAGGCCTTCGAGTCCTGGGGGCTCGCCGACCGGTGCGAGTTCGTCTCGGGCGACTTCTTCTCGTCCATCCCGTCGGGCGCCGACGCCTACCTGATGGGCAGTGTGATCCACAACTGGGACGACACCGACGCGTCGCGCATCCTGCGGACCGCACGTGCGGCGATGGGCGAGAACGGGCGCCTGCTGCTCGTCGAGATCGTCGTGCCCGACGACGACACCCCGCACTTCGGCAAGGACCTGGACATGCGCATGCTCGGGCTGTTCGGCCAGGGCCGTGAGCGCAGCAGGTCCGAGCACACGGTGCTGATCGAGAAGGCGGGCATGTCGGTCACCGACGTGCTCCCGCTGCGCTTCAACGCCAGCCTCATCGAGGCGCGGCCCCGCTGACCTGGCGGGGAACCGCCGGAGCGGTTCCCGGCCCGGAGGCTCAGCGGCCTCCCCAGCCGGGAACCGCGACCCGCATCGTCAGGGCGTGCTCCACGAGCGCGATGAGGGTGGTCTTGACCGAGTCGCGCGAGCGGGCGTCGGTCCGCACCAGAGGGATGTGCGGGGCCAGGGTCAGCGCCTCGCGCACCTCCTCGTCGGCGTGGGCGTAGCGCCCGTCCCAGCCGTTGATGCCGACGACGAACGGGAGCTGCGCCTCCTCGAAGTAGTCGATCGCCGGGAAGCAGTCGGCGAGGCGGCGGGTGTCGACGAGCACCACGGCGCCGATGGCGCCGCGTACCAGGTCGTCCCACATGAACCAGAACCGGTGCTGGCCGGGCGTGCCGAACAGGTAGAGGATCAGGTCCTGGTCGAGCGACACGCGTCCGAAGTCCATCGCGACCGTGGTCGTCGTCTTGTGGGGGGTCAAGCCCAGATCGTCGATGCCGGCGCTGGCGTCGGTCATGACCGCCTCGGTGGTGAGGGGCACGATCTCCGACACCGCCCCCACGAAGGTCGTCTTGCCGACGCCGAACCCCCCCGCGACGACGATCTTCGTCGACGTCAGCGCCGCGCCGCGGCTAGAGCCTGCGAAGTCCACTGAGAACCCTTTCGAGCAAGTTGAGGTCCGGCTTACCCGTGTCCAATTGCGGGTGGTGCACCTGGACGAGACCCTCGGCCGCCATGTCGGCGATCACGATGCGGGCCACGCCCAGCGGCATGCGCAGCATCGCGGCGATCTCGGCGACCGACCGCACCGTGCGGCACAGCGAGCTGATCGCCTGCTTCTCCGGAGTGAGAGATGACAGATCCTGATGCGCCGATGAGGAGGAGGAGACGAGCGCCTCCATGGCGAGCGAGGTCCGGGGGGCGGTGCGCCCCCCGGTCATGGCGTACGGCCGGACCAGGGAACTCTGTTCCATCGGTTCGGGGATGGGCAGGGGGGCCGCCGCGCCGGAGAACCGGCGGGCGTCATCGATCGGCGGGTACGACGATCCGCCGCTCAGCGGGTCGCCGTCATCCGTCCAGCCGCGGCGTGCCACAGCGTCCTCCTGTCATCGGCCCTCTCACCTGGGTTGGGACGACTGGAGTTCGGCGCGGACGGCCGGTGTCAGTACCTGACCCGCGCGCTCGACCAACAACGTCATCTGGTACGCCACCAGGCCCATGTCGCAGTCGGCCGCGGCCAGGACCGCGAGGCAGGAACCGTCGCTGACCGACATGATCAGCAGCAGGCCGCGCTGCATCTCCACCACGGTCTGCGTGACCGCTCCACCCTCGAACACCCGGGACGCACCCTGGGTCAGGCTGATCAGACCCGCGGCCACCGCCGCGAGCTGGTCGGCCCGGTCCTTGGGGAACCCCTCCGAGAAGGCCAGAGGCAACCCGTCGGCCGAGACAACGACGGTGTGAGCGACGCCAGGGACGTTGTTCACGAAGTCGGTGATCAGCCAGTTGACTCCACGGGCGGCCTGGCTCAGCTCCCTCACGAGTCCTCCTTGTTACGTTCGACGTTGCCGTTGGGGTAAAGATCGTCGCTCGTTTCGCCCCGGGCGGCGGCCCGGCCCTTGCGCACGCCCTGCTGGTAGCTCGCCAGCCTGCTGCGCACACGGTCGGGGGACAGCGACGGCGCCGGTGAGAAGACCGACGGTCCCGGGTCGGCCGACCCGGGCACGAGGTTGGCCTTGGGCACCCGCTTGGGGAGCCCCGACTGGGTGATCCCGCCGAGGGAGGGGTCGCTCGCCGCCTGGGCGGCCTGCCAGCCCGCGTCTCCCGGGGACGACCACGCCCTGGCCTCCGCCGGGGGTTCCATGACGACGGCCGGCTCGGGCGCCGGCTCGGGCGTCCGCGAGGGGAACTCCACCATGTCCTCCTGCCAGGGCACTTCGGGCCGGTCCTGCGGTGGTTCGGCGTCCGAGCGCCGGAACCAGTCGGACTCGACGGCGGCGAAGATCGGCAGGAACTCGTCCGCCCCGTCGAGGGACGAGCTTTGGACGACCGGCAGCGGGCCGGTGTGGTCCATGTCGGGCACCGCGCCGAACGAGCGGCCCCGCCGGTCGGCGGGCCCTGTCCTCGGGCCGTTGGGGCCGGTCCTCGGCCCGTTGGGCCCGCCGCCCGTCACGGGCCCGGCCTGCCCGCCGGTGACCGGCCCGTTGGGCCCGCCGCTCAGCGGGCCGGTGTACCCGCCGCTGAGCGGCCCGGTCATCCCGCTGCCCGCAGGGGGGATCGCCGGCCACGAGGCGGTGTCCTGGTCGGCCGGGTCGGACGCCCAGGAGGAGGTGCTGCCGGGGGTCGGCGTGTCGGAGGGCCACGGGGTGTCCAGCGGCGGGTTGGGGTTGAAGTAGCGGTCGAACGGGTCCTGCTCGGCCGCGTCGTCCCGCTCGAACGGCCCGCGCTCGGCGGCCGGCGGGCTCTCGAACGGGTCGCGCCGCGCCGGGCGCTCGAAGGGGTCGCGGGGGGCGGCCGGCGAGCGCTCGAACGGGTCGCGTTCGAACGGCCCGCGCTCGAAGGGCCCGCGGTTGGCCGGGCCGGCGGCGGCGCCGACCCCGGGCTCGTCGGCTCCATAGACCGGGGCGCGCATGCCGTTCGGCGCGGGGGCGTCGAACCCGGTCGCGGGGGTGAAGGCGGCCGGGTCGTACGCCGGGGCCTGGGGCGGCGCGCCGAACTGGGCGGCGCCCGCCATCGGGCCGGTGGCCTCCATGGGCATCCCGCCGTACTGCGGGGTGCCGGGCGCCGACAGCAGCGTCTCGGGCAGCATCACCATGGCGGTGAGGCCGCCGCCGTCCTGCTGGCGGAGCTGCACGCGGATGCTGTGGCGCAGCGCCAGGCGGCCGACCACGAACAGGCCCATGCGGCGCGACACCGCGACGTCCACGACCGGCGGGTTGGCCAGGCGCCAGTTGGACTCGGCCAGCTCGTCGGCGGTCATGCCGATGCCGCTGTCGCTGACCGAGATCATCACGCCGCCGCCGTCGATGCGGTTGCTGGACACCACGACCTTGGTCTCGCGCGGCGAGAAGGAGATGGAGTTCTCCACCAGCTCGGCGACCAGGTGGACGACGTCGTTGACGGCCTGGCCGACCACGGCCATGCCGGACTGCACGCGGACGTCGACCCGCTCGTAGTTCTCCACCTCCGACAGCGAGGCGCGGACGATGTCGACGATCGGGACCGGCTGGCTCCACCGGCGCGCGGTCTCCTGACCGGCGAGGACCAGGAGGTTCTCGCTGTTGCGGCGCATGCGGGTGGCCAGGTGGTCGAGCTTGAACAGGTTGCCGAGCCGGTTCTCGTCCTGCTCGCCCTGCTCCAGCCCGTCGATGAGGCTGAGCTGGCGTTCGACCAGGGTCTGGCTGCGCCGGGAGAGGTTGACGAACATCGAGTTGACGTTGCTGCGCAGCCGGGCCTCGTCGCCGGCCAGCCGGATCGCCTCGCGGTGGACCTCGTCGAAGGCGCGGGCCACTTCTCCCATCTCGTCCCTGGAGGTGACCCCGATGGGGATGACCTCGGCCGTCGGGGAGGAGTCTGTGCTCTCCCTGAGCCGCTGGACGGTCTCGGGGAGGCGGACGCCGGCGATCTCCAGTGCCTCCGAGCGCAGGCGGCGCAGCGGCCGGGTCAGTGAGCTCGCGACCACGGCGGTGATGATGAGGACCAGCAGCAGCAGGACCAGGATCAGCGCGCCGGAGATCATGGCCTGGCGCTGGGCCTCTTCCTGGAGGCCCTGGCTCTGCTGGACGACCGAGCCGACCAGCCGTTCCTCGACCTTGCGCATGCGGTCGGCGACGGCGGTGGTGGAGTTGTACCAGATGGTGGTGTCGTCGCGGCGGATCGGGTCGAGGTCCTGGATCTCCTTGAACTGGCGGAGCTGTGCGAGCGCGAGCGCGCGCATCCAGTCGGCCTTGTCGACCTGCTGGCCGCGGACGTTGTCGTTGTAGTACTTGACGTCGGCGGGCGCCGCCTCGGCGAGGAAGGTGGCGGTCTCGCTCTGCTGGCGGCTCCAGGAGCCGGGGAAGTCCACGAAGTCGTCGTAGTCGAAGCCGCCGCCGGGCTTGCCGAGGGTGGCCAGGCCCACGGTCATGAGGCCGCGCTGGCGCGAGACCTCCTCCTTGGCGCGGCCGAGCGCGCCGAGCGCGATGCTGTCACCGAACAGCCGCTGGTCGTTGCCGGAGGTGCCGAGCTCGCTCTGCATGGAGCCGAGGACGGTGATGAGCTTGGAGTACATGCCGAGCGCGGCCCGGGAGGGCACGCTGGGCTCGGCGATTCGGGTGCGCAGGCCGGGCAGGCCCTCCAGCCAGAGGCGGATCTGCTCGGCCTCGGAGCGCACACGCGCGGTGTGGGAGGGGTCGAGGTTGGACACGCCGGACAGGACGGGCTCCCTGGCCCGGTCAACACTGTCCTGCTGGGTCCGCACCCTCTTGAACCGCGCCTGGCGCCGCCCGTCGGCGATGTACCAGGCCATCAGGTCGCGTTCCTTGTCCACCTCGTGGATCAGGACGTCGATCTTCTGGACCAGCGCGGCCACCTCGGTCAGGCGCCGGTAGTCCGAGGAGGTGGCGATCGCGTTGGTGAGCTGCACGGCGCCGAGGATGACGCCGACGATGGTGGGGATGATGATGAGGGCCACGAGCCGTGACCGGACGCGCCAGTTCTGGAGGCGGAGCCAGCTTCCGCTCTTCGGGGCTCGCGCCATGGACGGCCCGGACCGCTCCACACGGTTTCCACGACCCGGGTTACCCCGAGGGTCTTCTGTCCTCACTGGTTTCGCAACCTCTCACGAGCCTGGCGTGCAGGGGGGTACGTCACGCGCGAGGCGCATGAGACGTCCGAGACATCCATCAGGCGAGGGTAATTGGAGCACACCCGTACCAGATCGGCCAACAGCACATTCTGCAACAAAAACACCAAACATTAAGAGAAGGGGATAAATCCCCCTTCTCGCTTCCGTAACTATGCGGGGCGGAAACTGTCACGATCCTCGGACGCGGCATGTTTGATCATCAAATGCCTGGTCACCGAGTACTCCTGGACCGCCTCCTGGCTCATGTCCTTGCCGAACCCACTGCCCTTGACCCCGCCGTGCGGCGCCTCGGACGCGATCGGCAGGTGGTCGTTCACCCAGGTGACTCCCACGTCCAGACGATGGGCCACCCGGAGCGCCCGCGCGACGTCCGAAGACCATACCGAGGACGCGAGCCCGTAGGGGGTGTCGTTGGCGAACCGGACCGCCTCGTCCTCGCCGGAGAAGGGCACCACGACGAGCACCGGACCGAAAACCTCGCCCTGGACGAGCTCGCCGTCCTGGGCCGCGCCGGTGATCAGCGTGGGCGGATAGAAGAATCCGGGGCCCTCCGGGACAATTCCGCCGCACACGATCTGGGCGCCCGCGGCGGCGGCGCGCTCCACGAACCCGTGGACGCGCGCCCGGTGGGCGCCGGAGATCAGCGGTCCGATGTCGGTCGCCGGGTCCCAGGGGTCCCCCGCGCGCACGGCCTCCAGCGTCGCCCTCAGCGCCTCCACCGTCTCGCCGAACACCCCGCGCTCGGCGTACACCCGCGTCGCGGCCGTGCAGTCCTGGCCGGTGTTGTAGGTGGCGCCCATGGCGACACCCCGTGCCATGGCGGCCAGGTCGGCGTCGGCGAACACCAGCGCGGGCGCCTTGCCGCCCAGCTCCAGGTGCACGCGCTTCAGCCCCGGACGCGGATCACCCGGGTCGCCGGCCGCGCGCCGCATCACGGCGCGGCCGGTCGCCGTCGAGCCCGTCACGCTGACCATGTCGACGCCGGGGTCGCCGACCAGGGCGTCGCCCACCTCGGCGTCCCCGGTCACCACGCGGACCAGCCCCTCGGGGAAGCCCGCCTTGGCGGCCAGCTCGGCCAGCCGCAGGGTGGTGCCCGGCGTCTGCGGGGCGGGCTTGATGACGGCGGCGTTCCCGGCGGCCAGCGCCGGGCCGAGCTTCCACACCGCCATGACCAGCGGGAAGTTCCACGGCGCGATGGAGGCCACCACGCCGATCGGCCGGCGCACCAGCACCGAGGTGTACCCCGCACTAAGGATCCCCGCGCCCGTCCCCTCCAGGGAACGCGCGGCGCCGGCGAAGAACCGCAGGTTGTCCACGGCGAACGGCAGCTCGCCGTCGCGGAACACCGTGGCGGGCTTGCCGGTCTCGGCCACCTCCAGGCGGGTCAGCTCGTCGGCGTCGGCCTCGACCAGGTCGGCCAGGCGCAGCAGCGCGCGCGAGCGTTCCGCCGGCGTGGCCGCCGACCAATGCTCGAAGGCCGCGCGCGCCTGCCGCACGGCCGCCGCGACCTCGGCGAGCGGGGTGTCGGGGACCCCGCCCAGCCGCTCGCCGGTGGCCGGGTTCACCGGGAACCTGGTCATGGTGTGGTCGCCGTCCTCTCGATCAGGTCGGCGGCCTTGCGCAGGCCGTCGCGGCGGCGGATCTCCTCGCCGGCCTCGGCCAGGCGCGCGCGCAGTCCGGTGTCGCCGATCAGCCGGTCCAGCGCGCCGGTGAGCTCCTCGTCGGCGAAGGCGTACGTCGACAGGCGCACGCCGTACCCCAGCTCGTCGATCCGCTGGGCGTTGTCGTACTGGTCCCAGAACAGCGGCAGCAGGATCATCGGCTTGCCGAAGTGCAGTGCCTCGGTCGTGGTGTTGTTGCCGCCGTGCGTGATGACCACGTCGACCAGCGGGATGATCTTCGTCTGCGGGACGAACTCCGCGCCCCACATGTTGTCCGCCAGCTTGATCTCGTCGTGCAGCGGGCCCTTGGACACGATGAAGCGGTGCGGCGTGGTGCCGAGCACGTCGATCACCCGCTGCATCAGGCCGACGTCGGCCGAGCCGAGCGAGCCGAGGGAGAAGTAGACCAGGGCGCCCTCGCGGGCGGCCAGCGACGCCGGGAGCTCGAAGGACTCGTCGGTCTCGCGCACCGAAGAGTCCAGCCGGTGCCAGGACTCCCCGAGCGGCCGGTCATCGGTGTAGTCGGCGATCTCGGGGAACACGTACAGGTTCAGGTCGCCCTCGTGGATGAACTCCAGCTCGGGCAGCGCGGGCGCGCCCTGCTCGACGACCCAGGCGTTGAACGCCGCCCAGATGTCGCGGTGGGTGCGGTCGTACTCCGCGCGGAAGGCGTCCCACTCGCCACGGTCGGCGGCCGGGAGCCCGCTGAACACCGGCGCGACGCCGTCGCCCTTCACCTCAAGGGGGTTGCACGAGACGATGCGCACGAACGGCTTGCCCGCGGTGAGCAGCGCGGGGAAGGTGATCACGTTGTCCTCGACGATGACGTCGGGGTCCACCCGCTCGATGATCGCCCTGAGCTGCGGCTCGCAGTACTTGGTCCCGTCGATCAGCGCGTCCCAGATCGGCTTGGTGACGGTCTCGAGCTGGGTGAAGGTGGACTTGCGGTACTCCGGTGCGGTGTCACGGATGAAGTCCTTCCAGAACTGGCCCGCGTCCTGCTCCTCCTCCGCCGGCGGGGCGAGGTCGACCAGGTCCTCCTCGAAGCCCAGCGCCGTCAGCTTGCCCTTCCACGACGCCTCGGCGGCGAACACCACGCGGTGGCCCCGGCGGCGCAGGATGTCGCCGATGCCGACGCAGTTGTTCGTCGGCCCGTAAGCGCTCTCCGGCATGAACAGGATGGTGGCCATCAATACTCCATCGAAGTTGAAGAACGATTCAAATACACAGGGGCGGGGTACGGCCATAACCACGTATGTATGGCCGACGGCAGATGGGTCGCTTTAGACTCCATCTTCAACAACGGGGCACAGGGGGGACTGTCATGAGCGCGCGCAAGAGCCGGGCGGATCGGCGGGTCGACCTCATCGAGGCCGCACGGCGCGCGATCCTCCGCCACGGCACCCAGGGCGTGCATCTCAACCACGTCGCCGAGGAGGCCGGGCTGACCTCCGGCGCGGTGCTCTACCACTACCCCGACCTGAGCGAGCTGCTCGTCGAGGCGCACCACGCCGGGATGGAGCGGTTCTACGAGCAGCGCCTGAAGCGGGTCGCGCGGCTCAGCGACCCGGCCGAGAAGCTCGTGGTCACCATCCGCTCGGGGCTGCCGGTCGGCCCCGACGACCCGGGCGTGCGGCTGCTCAACGAGCTCGGCGGCGCGGCGGCGCGCAACCGGGTGTACGCGGTGCTGCTCACCACGCTCTACGACCGGCAGGTCGCGATGTACCAGTCCATCCTGGACATGGGCGCGGCGCTCGGGGTGTTCGCGCTCACCGAGGACCCGGTGGTGATCTCCCGCAACCTGGTCGCGCTTGAGGACGCCTACGGGTACCGCATCACGGCGCGCCACCCGGTGATCGGCCCCGACGAGGCGGCGGAGCTGATCCTCAGCTACGCGCGCACCGTCACCGGCCACGCGCTGGCGGCCGTCGCCCACTGATCGCACGGCCGTCACCGGGCGATCAGCACGGCGTCGGCCGCCGTCCAGCCGAGCCCGACCTCCGCGCCCGCCCGCAGGCGGGCCGGCCCCTGGGCGGCGACCAGGATCGGGCGGTCGTGGCCGGCCACGCGGACCGCGATGTGGGACACGCCTCCGTAGAAGCTCACGTCGGCGACGACGCCGCGCAGGATCCCGGTCTCGCCGAGGCGCACCGACTCCGGCCGCACGCCGAGCAGCGCGGGCGCCCCCGCGGGCAGGCCCCCCGCCGCGGGCAGCGTCCCGAGGGCGGGCACCGACAGGCCGCCGCCCGAGGCGGTCCCCTCGAACAGGTTGTTGGCCCCGATGAAGCCGGCGACGAACGGCGTGCCGGGCCGCTCGTACAGCCGCACGGGCGCGTCGACCTGCTGGACCCGGCCGGCGTCCAGGACGGCGATGCGGTCGGCCAGCGACATCGCCTCCTCCTGGTCGTGGGTGACCACGACGAAGGTGATGCCGACCTCGTGCTGCAGGCGCTTCAGTTCGAGCTGCATCTCGGCGCGGACCTTCTTGTCCAGCGCGGACAGCGGTTCGTCCAGCAGCAGCAGCCGGGGCCGCTTCACGATCGCCCGCGCCAGCGCGACCCGCTGCCGCTGCCCGCCCGAGAGCTGGTGGGGCCGGCGGGCGGACTGCTCGGCCAGGCCCACGGTCGCGAGCACCTCCTCGACCCGGTCCCTGACCTCGGCGCGGGGCACCCTCTCGCGCTCCAGCCCGTAGGCGACGTTCCTGGCCACCGACATGTGCGGGAACAGCGCGTAGGACTGGAACATCAGGTTGACCGGGCGCCGGTGCGCGGGCCGTGACAGCAGGTCGGCCCCGTCGAGGGTGACGGTACCGGCGTCGGGCTCCTCGAACCCGGCGAGGATGCGCAGCAGGGTCGTCTTGCCGCAGCCGCTCGGCCCGAGCAGGGCGAAGAACTCACCCTGGCGGATGTCCAGGGTGACGTCGTCCAGCGCGACGACGTCGCCGAACCGCCGGGAGACGCCCTCGATGCCCACCAGCGTCTGCGGCACGGCGGGCGCCTCGGGAAGAGCACTCATGTCAGGGTCTCCGTCAGTCGGGTCATCCGCTGGGCGACGATGATCACGGTGAAGCTCACCGCGAGCAGGATCGTGGCCAGCGCGTTGATCTCGGGGGTGACCCCGAAACGCACCATCGAGTAGATGACGATGGGCAGCGTCGGCTCGGTCGGGGCCGCGGTGAAGAACGCGATCACGAACTCGTCCAGGGACAGCGTGAACGCCAGCAGCGCCCCCGCGGCGATCCCGGGGGCCAGGGTCGGCAGCGTGATCCGGGTGAACGTCGCCAGCGGCGAGGCGCCGAGGTCGCGGGACGCCTCCTCCAGCGAGGTGTCGGCGTGGGTCAGCCGGGTGCGCACGACGGCGGCGACGAACGCCATGCCGAAGACCGTGTGGGCCAGGATCACCGAGTGCAGGCCGAGGGTCATCTTGATCGTGGCGTAGAAGACCAGCAGGCCGAGCCCGACGACCAGGTCCGGCAGGACGGCGGGCAGCAGGCCGAGCGCGTCCAGCAGCCGCGAGCGGCTGTGGCGGGCCATGCCCACGGCCAGCAGCGTGCCGAGCACGGTGGACAGCACGGTGGCCCCCGCCGCGACGATCAGCGTGTTGACCAGGCCGTTCCTGACGGTGTCGTCGCCCGCGAGCTCGGCGTACCACTTCAGGCTGAAGCCCTCGTAGACGTACGGCGACTTGCCGGCGTTGAACGACATCACGACGAGCACGATGATCGGCGTGTAGAGGAAGACGTAGGTGGCCCAGAAGGGCACGTAGATCAGGCGCCCCCTAGGCACGACGGCCCTCCGTCCCGCCGTACGCGCGTGACGCCCAGGCCTGCAGGAACAGCAGGACGATCAGCACGGCGATCACCGCGAGCGCCAGGGTGGAGCCGAACGGCCAGTCGCGCGCCTTGAGGAACTGGTCCCTGATCAGGTTGCCCGCCATGATCGAACGGCCGCCGCCGAGGATCTCGGGGATCACGAAGTTGCCGAGGCAGGGCACGAAGACGAACACGCAGCCGGTGAGGACCCCGGGCACGGTCAGCGGGAGCGTCACCGAGGCGAACGTGCGCGCCGGGCGCGCCCCCAGGTTGGCCGAGGCCTCGCGCAGTTGCGGGTCGAGCCGCTCGATCGCGGCGTACAGCGGAAGGATCATGAGAGGGAGGTAGGAGTAGAGCAGTCCGGTGACGATCGTGCCCTCGTTGTAGAGGAACTGGATCGGCTTGTCGATCAGGCCGACGCCGGTGAGGGTCTCGTTCACCAGGCCGGGCCCGCTGAGCAGGATGACCCAGGCGTAGACCCGGATCAGGAAGTTGGTCCAGAACGGCAGGACGACCGCGATCAGCGCGATCGTCTTCCACCTGCGGGGCAGCCGGGCGATCACGTACGCGGTGGGGTAGCCGACCAGCAGGGCGATCAGGGTCGTCACCGCGGCGGTCCGCACCGAGCTCAGCACGATGTCGAAGTAGAGCGGGTCGAACAGGCGGCCGAAGTTCTCCGCCGTCGCCTCGTACACCACCCCGCCGAACCGCCCGCGCCGGAAGATCGTGTAGCTCATCATCAGGGCGAGCGGGACGAGCAGGAAGACGATCAGGAAGCCGAGCCCGGGGCCGAGGAACACCAGGCGGGCGGCCAGCGGCCGGAGTGCGCGGGACCGGCGCGACGGCCGGCCCGTTGAGGGGCCGGCCACCGCGCCGGGTGGTGCGATGTCGTGCTTGGTAGACAAGTCCGAACCGTCGCTACTGCTGGGCCGAGATCTCGGTGGCCAGACGGGTGTACTTGGCCGACGCCTCGCCCAGGTCGATGATGGACTCGCCCTTGAGCAGCTCCGCCGGGGTCATCTTCAGCGGCGCGTTCTTCTCCAGGAGTTCCTTGTCGTTCTGGGCGACCAGGTCCATGGCGGCCTTGTTCGGCACCTTGTACAGGATGTTCTCCGCCACCCAGCTGTGCACGGCCGGGTCGAGGATGAAGTTGATGAACGCGTGGGCGGCCTCCTTGTTCTTGGAGGTCTTCATGATCACCATGGTGTCCGACCAGAGGTCGCTGCCCTCCTTGGGCACCATGAACTTGATCTTCGGGTTGGTGGTCGGGCACCAGCCGTCCCACGCCTCGACCATCGCGGCCTCACCCTTCTCCAGCTTGGCGCCGAAGGTGGTGTCGTCGTAGAGCATGCCCCACTGCTTGGCCTTGAGCAGCGACTCCTTGACCTGCGCGAGCTGCTTGTCGTCGGTGGTGTTGATCGAGTAGTTCAGTGCCTTGAGCGCCGGCAGGGCCAGCCAGCGCTCGGTGGTCATCATCGTGACCTTGCCCTTGAGGTCGTCGGGCGGGGTCAAAATATCGTTCCAACTCGTCGGCGGGGCCTTCACGAGGTCAGTGCGATAGCAGATGCCCGTCGTGCCCCAGGTGTAGGGCACCGAGAACTTGTTGCCCTTGTCGAAGGAGAGCTGCGAGGCCTCGGGGTAGAGGTTGGCGAGGTTCGGGATGAGCTCGGGGTGCAGCGGCTCCAGCAGCCCCTGCTCGTTGAGCGCCTGGGCGTACTGGCCCGAGACGAACGCCACGTCGATGCCGCTGTCGGTGTTGGTGGCGACGCGGGCCATCGCGGCCTCGTTGGTGTCGTGAATGGCGATCTTCACGTCGAAGCCCAGCTTGCTCTTGACCCGCTGGGGCAGGTCCTTGGGGCTGTAGCCGTCCCAGATCGTGATGTCGAGCGACTGCTTGGTCAAGTCGGCGTTCGGGTTGAGCTGGTCGGTCGCCGCGCTGGGCGCCGCACCGTCCGCGCTCGTCGAGTCGCTGCCGCCACACGCCGCTAGGGCAAGCACAAGACCGGCGGCGATGGCCGCTGCCGGAAGACGACGGGTGTACCGGGTTCGGGACACGGCCGCTACTCCTTAGGGTTCTGAAGATTTTTTGGAACGGAAAAGACCGCGGTGCCTGACCTTCGCACGGCAGACCAAAGCAGGAGTGTTGCAGCACATATCAACATGAGCAAGACTTTGCCGGACATTGTTAGCTCGTAGTTTGGTTGTCGAGTTGAATCCGAGTTCAACAGATCCTGACCGGCCGCCGTCGCCGAGGTTACCGCCGGTCGCCGGCGACGGTGTGACCTCGCTGCTGGTCGGCGCCCTGTCCCGGGGCGAGGACGTGCCGGGGGGCTACGCGGTCCAGCGGTTCCACCCCCTGCCCGCCGTCCGGGACGACGCGGCGGAACGCGGCTTCGACGTCGACCAGACCAACCGCTCGGTCGTCGTGGACGAGCGGGTCGTGGTCAAGTGGCTCACCCCGCCCCTGCCGCTCCCCCAGCCCGCCCCCGAGGTGTACGCCCACCTGTCGGCCGTCGGGTTCACCGAGACCGCCCGGCCCTACGCCGCGCTGTCGGCGCGCTCCCCCGGCGGCGCGCCCGCGCTGGTCGCCCTGGTCACCGCCTACCTGCCGGACGCCAAGGACGGCTGGGAGTGGTGCGTTGACGAGGCGGCGGCCGGGCGCACCGCCTTCGCCGCGGACCTCGGACGGCTCGCGGCCGACCTGCACGCGGCGATGGCCACCCCCTCGCCCGCCCTGCCGGAACCCGTGCGGACCGCGCGCCCGGACGGCGCGTGGCGGACGCGGGCCGAGGGGGCGCTGCGCGAGGCACTGGAGCTGACCGGCGGCGAGGACGGCACCTGGCTGGCCGGGCACGCCGACGCGCTGGGCCGGGAGATCGAGCCGCTCGCCCGGGTCGGCGCGACCCCGCTGATCCGCATCCACGGCGACTTGCACGTCGGCCAGACGCTCCGCTGGCGCGACGGCTACGCCGTGATCGACTTCGACGGCAACCCCACCGTCGCCGAGACCGACCTGTTCCAGCCGGCGGCCCGCGACCTCGCGCAGCTCGGCACGAGCCTCGAACACGTCGCCCAGGTGGCGGTCAGACGCCGGGGGACCGCCCCCGGCCCGGCCGCCCGGTGGGCCTCCTCCTCGCGCGGCGTCCTGTTCTCGGCGTACCGCGAACGCCTCGACGCGCGCGGCATGCGCGCGCTGCTTGACGACGCGCTGCTCGCGCCGTTCGAGATCGAGCAGGAGTGCCGCGAACTGATCTACGCGGCCGGCCACCTGCCCCGGTGGCGGTACGCCCCCATGGGCGTCCTGCGCGCCCGGTTCCCCGGCGCCGAGGGGTCACCGGCCGCTGAGCCCGGCGCCGGGGGGCGCCCGTCCGCTGAGGAGACCCGATGAACACCGAGCTGTACCTCGCCGACCTGGAAGCCAAGCCCGCCGCGCTCGACGCGCTGGCCGGATCGCTCGCGCGCGACCCGTTCGCCGGGCTGCCGTCCGGCCTCCGTCGGGTGGTCCTCCTCGGCATGGGCAGTTCCCGTTACGCGGCCGGCGTGGCCGCGCTGCGGCTGCGGGCGGCGGGGATCGACGCCGTCGCCGAGTACGGCTCGGCGGCGATCGGGTACCCGCCCGGCGCGGACACGCTGGCCGTCGCGATCTCGGCCACCGGCGGCAGCCGCGAGACCCTGGACGCGCTGGCGCGTCACCGGGGCCGGTCGGTCACGCTGGCCCTGACCAACGTCCCCGGCTCCCCGGTCACCGAGGGGGCCGACCTGGTCGTGCCGATGCTGGCGGGCGAGGAACGCGGCGGTGTGTCGTGCCGCACCTTCCAGCACACGCTCGCCCTGCTGCTGGCCCTCACCGACCGGCTCACCGGCGCCCGCCGGGACGTGGCCGACCTGGTGCGCCGGGCCGCCGGCGCCACCGCGGATTTGCTGGACCGCCGGGGGACCTGGCTCGACGACGCGCTGCACCTGCTCGACGGGCCGCACGGGGTGTACACGATCGCGCCGGCCGAACGGCTGTCGTCGGCCGAGCAGTCGTCGCTGATGTTCCGCGAGGGCCCGCGAAGGCCGGCGGACGCGTGCGAGACCGGAGACTGGGCGCACGTGGACGTGTACCTCACCAAGACCCTCGACTACCGGGCGATCCTGTTCCCCGGCTCCCGCTACGACGAGCAGGCCATGGACTGGGTGCGGCGGCGGGGGTCGGCCGTGCTGGCGGTGGGCGGCGAGATCGAGGGCGCCCGTCCGGTCAGGTACGCGGGCGACGATGACCCGGAGGTGGCGCTGCTCACCGAGACCCTGGTGGCGGAGCTGGTCGCCGGAACGTGGTGGGCCGGGGGCCGCTGACCGGCCGGCACGGCGGGCGCCGTACCGGACCGGCCGTCAGCTCATGTGGCCGTAGGCCGACCTGAGCGTCAGGACGTACTCCACAAGCGTGATGAGCGTGGACTTGACGGCGTCCCTGGACCGCGCGTCGGTGCGCACGATCGGGATGTGCGGCGCCAGCGTGAGCGCCTCACGGACCTCCTGCTCGACGTGCGGGTAGTGCCCGTCCCACCCGTTGATGCCGACCACGAACGGGAGCTGGGCCTCCTCGAAGTAGTCGATCGCCGGGAAGCAGTCGGCCAGCCGGCGCGTGTCGACCAGGACGACCGCCCCGATCGCGCCGCGCACCAGGTCGTCCCACATGAACCAGAAGCGGTGCTGCCCGGGGGTGCCGAACAGGTAGAGGATCAGATCCTGGTCCAGCGAGAGCCGGCCGAAGTCCATCGCCACCGTGGTCGTGGTCTTGTGCGGGGTCAGACCGAGGTCGTCGATGCCCGCGCTCGCGTCGGTCATGACCGCTTCGGTGGTCAGCGGGAGGATCTCCGACACCGCCCCAACGAAGGTGGTCTTGCCGACGCCGAAGCCGCCCGCGACGACGATCTTCGTCGACGTCAGCGAGCCGCCACGGCTAGAGCCTGCGAAGTCCACTGAGAACCCTTTCAAGCAGGTTGTGGTCTGGTTGTCCCTGGTTAAGCCGCGGCAGATGCAGGCGAACCAGACCTTCGTCGGCCATATCGGCGATCAGCACGCGGGCCACACCGAGCGGGACCCGCAGCAGCGCGGAGACCTCGGCGACCGAACGGACGGAGTGACAGAGCACGATGATCGCTTCCTGCTCAGGAGTGAGCAGGGACAAATCATCGCTCATTATCGGGGCTGATGAGACCAGAGTTTCCATTGCGAGGTGGTAGCTGGGCTCCGCCCGGCCCCCGGTGACGGCGTACGGACGGAAGAGAGGCTCGTCTTCGGTCCCGTCACCCCCGAGCATCACCGGATCCTGGACGTCTGCAACTCGGCCCGCAGGGCCGGAGTGAGCGCCTGGCCGGCACGCTCGACGAGCAGGGTCATCTGGTAGGCGACCAGCCCCAGGTCGCATTCGGGCGAGGCCAGCACCGCCAGACACGAGCCGTCGCTGATGGCCATGACCAGCATGATGCCGCGTTGCATCTCCACGACGGTCTGCGTCACCGCGCCGCCGTCGAACACCCGGGACGCGCCCACCGTCAGGCTCAGCAGGCCGGCCGCGACGGCCGCGAGCTGGTCGGCACGGTCCGGCGGGAACCCCTCGGAGTTCGCCAGCCGGAGGCCGTCGGCGGACACCACGATGGCGTGCGCCACGCCCGGTGTCCCGCTGACGAACTCCGTGATCAGCCAGTCGAACCTGCGTGCCTCGTGACTTAGCTCAATCACGAGCCCTCCTCATCAGTACGGCGTCCGTCAATATTGGGTGAATCGGTATCGCTGTCCCGCTGGGCGGCACCGGAGATGTCCGCCCGGCCGCGCTGGATGCCCTGCTGGAAGCGCGACATCCGTGCGCGGACGAGGTCGGCCGACACGTCCGGCCTCGGCACCGGGGCCGAGGCCGCCGCGGGCGGGCCCGCGACCGATCCCGGCACAAGGTTGGCCTTCGGCGTCCTCTTCGGCAAGCCCGCGGCGGTGATGCCCCCCAGGGAAGGGTCCTTCACCGCGTCCGCGGCCAGCCGGCCGCGGTCGGCCATGGTGCCCCACGTGCCGCCGCCGGAGGGCTCCGCCGGCTCGGCGGCCCGCGACGGGCCGTCCACCGATCGGGACGGACCGTCCACCGGCCGCGACGGGCCGTCCGCCGGCCGGGAGGGGCCGTCCGCCGGCCGGGAGGGGCCGGACTCCGCCGAGGGTACCCGGGCGTTCGGCGTCGGCGGCCCCTGGAGCGTGGCCGCGTCCGGGGCGTCGGGACGGCGGAACCACGCCGACTCGACCGAGGCGAAGATCGGCAGGAACTCGTCGCCGCGCTCCAGCGGGAACTCGGAAGGACCGGCCTCCTGACGGGCCGCCTCCGGCCGCGCCCACTCACCGGTGACGGGCTCCTGACGCACGGGCTCCTGCCGGGCCCACTCGCCGGCGCCGGGGTCGACCGGCCTCGCGGGCGCCTGGGGCTCCGGTCGCTCCGCCGGACGCCGTACCGGTCCGGTGGCCGGCCCGCCCGGCGCCTGCGGCCCCGCGGCCCGCGCGGGCGGCCCGGTGAACGGGCCGTCCGGTCCGGTGAAGGGCCCGCTCGCCGGGCCCTCGGGCCCGGTGTACGGCCCGTTCGGCCCCGCGAAGGCGCGGCCGGGTCCTGGGCGCGGCTCGTCCGGTCCGGTGTACGGTCCGCCGGGCCCGGTGTACGGGCCGTTGGGGCCTGGGAAGGGCTGGTCGGCGGCTGGGCGGTCGTTCGGGCCCGGGTACGGCCCGCCCTCGTCCGGGCCGGTGTACGGCCCCGCGGGACCGTTCGGGCCGGAGGGGCGACCGGCGGCGGGACCGTTCACGCCCCGGGGCCCGGCGGACGGGGAGCGCGCGGGCTCGGGCCGGACGGGCAGGGGCAGCGGGCCGGTGTGCCCGGCGAAGGGCCCGGTGGGCGTGGGGTCGCGGAAGGCGCCGCGCGGTTCGGCGGGCGGGCCCATCGTGTCGAACAGGGGCGCGGAACCGCCGCCGTTGCGGCCGGGGAGCGACCCGGGGCCGCTGAGTACGGGCTGGGGACCGGTCCCGTTGCGGCCGGGACCCTCGGCGGCCGACCCGTTGGAGGCCGGCCCCCTGCCGCCGAACACGGGCGACAGGGCGGTGTCCCCCTGCGGCATCAGCGGGGTGCGCCCGGCGGCCACGGTGATGAGCTGGGGCGGGAACAGGACCATGGCGATCAGGCCGGCGGTGTCGCCGCGCCGGAGCTGGACCCGGATGTTGTGCCGCAGCGCCAGGCGGCCGACCACGAACAGGCCCATGCGGCGCGAGGCCGACACGTCGACGACGGGCGGGTCGGCCAGCCGCCGGTTGACCTCGGAGATCTCCTCAGGACCCATGCCGATGCCGGAATCGCTGATCGCGAGCAGGGCGCCGCCGCCCTCGATCATGCTGCTCGACACCACGACGCGGGTGGTGCCCGGCGAGAAGGCCAGGGCGTTCTCGACGAGCTCGGCCACCAGGTGGACCACGTCGTTGGCCGCGTGCCCGGCGACGGCCGAGCCGCGGTGGACCTTGACGGTCACCCGCTCGTAGTCCTCGACCTCCGACAGCGCGGCCCGCACGACGTCCACCAGCTTGGCGGGCTGGCTGCGCTTGCGCGCGGCCTCGTGGCCCGCGAGGACCAGCAGGTTCTCACTGTTGCGGCGCATGCGGGTGGCCAGGTGGTCCAGCTTGAACAGGTCGCCCAGGCGCCCGCCGTCCTGCTCGCCGCGCTCCAGGCCGTCGATCAGCGAGATCTGCCGCTCGACCAGGGTCTGGATGCGCCGCGAGAGGTTGACGAACATCGCGCTGACGTTTCCGCGGAGCTGGGACTCCTCGGCGGCCAGGCGCAGGGCCTGCCGGTGCACCTCGTCGAAGGCGGTCGCGACCTCCCCGATCTCGTCGTGGGTGCCGACCACGATCGGCTGCACCTCCGGCGCCTCGGCGGCCTCGCCGCTCTCGCGCATCCGCCGCACCACGGCGGGCAGGCGGAAGCCGGCGATTTCCAGCGCCTCGGCCCGCAACCGGCGCAGCGGCCGGACCAGCGAGCGGGCGATCAGGACCGTGGTGGCCAGGACGAGCAGGATCAGCGCGAGGATGAGGATCCCGGCGATGATGGCGTTGCGCCGCTCGGCGGACTCCAGGGCCGAGCCCCGGGCGGTGACCGACGCGGCCACCCGCGCCTCCACCTGCTGGAGGAGCTGGATGGTCTTGGTGCTGTCGTCGAACCACTGCTTGACGGCCCCGCCGCGCGAGTCGTTGTCGCGCAGCGGCTGGTTGCGCCCGGCCAGGGCGATGGCCCACGACTTCGTCAGCTCGGCCCGGATGACCTGGGTGCCCTGGACGGTCTGGGCGAGGAAGCGGCCGTTGTCGGCGCCGGCCTCGCCGTTGAAGGTGTTGATGGCGGCCTTCTGCCGCGACCGCGAGGCGATGAAGTCCTCAAGGGTGTCGGGCGTGAACCGCTGCCCCCTGGCCAGGGTGCCGATCAGGATGCCCCGCTGCTCGGAGGCCTCCTCCTTGGCGTGGGCCATCGCGCTGAGGCCGCGCATGTCGCCGACGAGCTGGGTGTCCTCGCTCGCCTGGCTGATCTCGTCGTGCAGCCGCAGCAGCGAGATGACCACGTCGGTGTACTTCGCGGCCTGGCCGCCCTTGCGGATGACGGCCATGGTGTCCAGGCGGTTGCCGGCCTGCCTGGCGTCCTCGACGGCGCGCACGCCGTAGTCGGCGTCGATCGTCGTCAGGTCCCCGCGGACCCGGGTGATGCCCGCGTCGACGGCCCTGCGCGCGTCGGCCACGGCGTTCTTCTGCTGGCGGGTGGTCTGGTACCAGACCGTCCTGTCGCGTTCCAGCCCGAGTTGCACGCTGAGGTCGCGCAGGTGGCCGGCGATCGTCGCCGCGGCCGCGTTCCGCTGGTAGGCGCCGACGCTGTCGATGGACGACACGACGCGCAGTCCCGCGAGCAGGACGCCGACGACGGTCGGCACGAGGATGAGCGCGGTCAGCCGCGCGGGCACCCGCCAGTTCCGCAACGAGAACCGCGAGACGCCGCTGGGGCCGTGCTGACGGCCGCCGCCCCTCTGCCCGCCGGAGCGCTTGTGGCGCTGGGGTCCGGTACCGGGCTGGAGTGTGGTCTTGGTCTCGGTTTCGGTCGTGCTCACCGCGCCACTCCCCCGCTATCTTCCATGCGTGGATGACGGCATGGCTGATAAGTACATAAGCGGGCACAATTCGACCACAAGGTCACCTATGCCGAGACCAGATCCGCAACACTGAACGTAATTGTTATGAATCCCGGAGCTACGGAGCCCCCTCTGGCCTGCGAAGATCAGCGCGGGGCGGGCGTCATCAGCGCAGGGCGGACAGGACGTGCTCGCGGACCTGTGTGCGCTGCGCGGCGTCGGTGAGGGGCCGACCGGCCCGGTCCACGACATAGAAGACGTCGACCGCCTCCGCGCCGAGAGTCTCCACGCGCGCCGCCCGGACGTCAAGGTTGCACTCGCCGAAAGCACGGCCGATGCGCCACAGAAGCCCTGGACGATCATGGGCGCGCACCTCGACGACGGTCGCCGTCTGGGAGGCGTCGTCGACCAGGCTGACCCGTGGCGGGGCCACCGGCACCCTGGCCGGCCGCATCGACCGCGTACGCCGGGCGAGGCGCTGCTCGATGTCCAGGCGGCCCGCCAGCACCAGGCGCAGATCGGCCTCCAGCGTCGCCGGGTCCGGCGGCGTGCCGTACTCCGGGACGACCGAGAACTCGATGACCGCCGTGGAGGAGGCCGAGGCCGCCGAGGCGGCGCGCACGACCATGCGGTGCGCCGCGAGCACGCCGGCCGCCCGCCAGAGCAGGCCCGGCCGGTCCGGCGCCACGACGGTGACCGCGCCGCCGTTGACGCGGATCGCCCCGCCGCCGTGCCTGGCCAGCGACGCCTGCTGCGGCGACAGCGACGGCGCGGGGGCGGGCGGGCTGCCCGACAGCACCGAGCGCACCCTGCGCACCAGCTCGGAGACCAGGGAGGCCTTCCAGGTGTTCCAGGCGGCCGGGCCGGTGGCGTTGCCGTCGGCGACCGCGAGCGCGGCCAGCAGTTCGAGCACCTCGCGCGAGCCGACCGCCTCGGCGACGCGCGAGATCGTCACCGGGTCGTCGAGGTCGCGCCGGGTGGCGGTCTCGGGGAGCAGCAGGTGGTGGCGGACGACGGTGGCCAGCGTGTCCACGTCGGCGGGGACCAGGCCCATGCGGGCGCCGATGTCCCTGGCGACGATCTCGCCGGTGGTGGAGTGGTCGCCCGGCCAGCCCTTGCCGACGTCGTGCAGCAGGGCCGAGATGAGCAGCAGGTCGGGTCTGGACACCTCGCGGGTGAACGACGCCGACCCCGCCGCCGTCTCGATGAGGTGGCGGTCGACCGTGAAGCGGTGGACGGGGTTGCGCTGCGGGCGGTGCCGCACGCGCTCCCAGTCGGGGATGAGCCGGACGATGATGCCGGCCTGGTCGAGCTCCTCCCACACGGGCACGGCCGCGCGCCCGGCGCCGAGCAGCGCCACCAGCGCGTCGCGGGCCTCGTCGGGCCAGGGCACCGGCAGCGCCGGCGACTGGGCCGCGAGCAGCGTGACCGTGGCGGGGGCCATCGGCAGGCCCGCCTCGGCCGCCGCGGCGGCGGCCCTGAGCACCAGGATCGGATCGTCCTTGGGGTTGACGCCGCGGGCCAGGACCACCTCGCCGCCGTGCTCCACCACCCCGTCGGCCAGCGGGCGCCGGCCCCGGGGGGCGGGGCCCGACAGCAGGCGGTCCACCGTGCGCCAGGTGGCGTCGAAGGAGTGCGCGATCGTGCGGCCGGCCTCGGCCAGGCGGCGCATCAGCGCCTCGGCGTCCAGCAGGCCGAGCGCGGCGGCCACGGCGTCCTGTTCCTGGAGCACCAGACGGTCGGCCCCGCGTGCGGTGACCAGGTGGAGCCCGTGCCGGACGTCCAGCAGGAACTCGTAGGCCTCGCGCACCCGGGGACCGGGGGCCGAGGCGACCCAGGCGGCGGCGACGGCCTGCATGGCCTGCACGTCGCGGATCCCGCCACGGGAGTCCTTGAGGTCGGGTTCGAGCAGGAAGGCCAGCTCGCCTGAGGACTCGGCGCGCTTGTCGGCCGCCTCGCGCAGCTCCCCGAGCCTGCGGCGCGAGTCGGAGCGCCATTCCGCGAGCACGGCCTCACGGGCCGCCCTGGTCAGCTCGGGGTCACCGGTGACGTGCCGGGCCTGGATGAGGCCGAGCACGGCCTTGAGGTCCTCGCGGGCGACCTTGGTGACCTCGTCGACCGTGCGGACCGAGTGGTCGAGCCCGAGGCCCGAGTCCCAGATGGGGTACCAGATACGGTCGGCGATGCGGGCGACATCGTCCTGGCCGTTGTGCAGGAGAACCAGGTCGAGGTCACTGCCCGGGGCGAGTTCTCCCCGCCCCAGGCTGCCCACCGCGACCAGGGCGACGCCGGTGCCGGCGAAGGCCGCACCGTTCCCCGCCCCTGGGGCGCCGGGCCCCGTCGCCGGAGCCCCGGCGCCGCGATCCTCACCGGACGCGAACCCACTCTTGGCCCCCCCGGGCGCGTTCCGGCCTTCCCATCCGAACGGCTGCGGAACAGCCGTGCGGAAGAGGTCGGCCAGCCAGCGGTCGATGTCCGCGGCCCGCTCCTTGCGGGCCGCGGCATATGAGCGAGCGTCGCCTCTCATCATCCGGTTAGAGGGCCTCCGGTCCGCGTTCTCCCGTGCGAACCCTGATCACGGTTTCCACGGGGACCGACCAGACCTTGCCGTCACCGATCTTGCCCGTCTGGGCGGCCTTGACGATGACGTCGATGACGTCCTCGGCGTCCTCCTCCTCGGCGAGCACCTCCACCCGGACCTTGGGCACCAGGTCGACCTGGTACTCGGCTCCCCGGTAGACCTCGGTGTGGCCGCGCTGGCGGCCGTAGCCGCTGGTCTCGCTGACCGTCATGCCTTTGACGCCGAACTGCTCCAGAGCGGCCTTGACGTCGTCGAGCTTGAAGGGCTTGATCACCGCTGTGATGAGCCTCATGCGTCTACCTTCTTCGTCACTGATTGGACAGGACCGTTCACCGCGGCGACGCCCGACGCGTGGACGGAGCCGAGGTCGTATCCGGTCTCGGCGTGGGTGGTGATGTCGACGCCGGTGACCTCGTCCTCTTCGGTGACCCTGAAGCCCATCGTCTTGTCAATGATCTTGCCGATGATGTAGGCGAGGACGAACGAGTAGAGGCCGACGACCACCGGGCCGAGGATCTGAAGCCCTAGCTGCTTCAGGCCTCCACCGTAGAACAGTCCCTTGCCCTGCTGGTCCAGGAATGGGTAGGCGGCGAAGAAGCCGAGCGAGATCGCGCCGAACGCGCCACCGACGAGGTGGACGCCGACCACGTCGAGCGAGTCGTCGTAGCCGAGCTTGTACTTGAGGCCCACCGCGTAGGCGCAGACCGTGCCGGCGATGGCGCCGATGACGATCGCGGCCCAGGGGTCGACGAAGCCACAGGCCGGGGTGATGGCGACCAGACCGGCGACCGCGCCGGAGGCGACGCCGAGGGTCGTGGAGTGCCCGTCGCGGAGCTTCTCGACCAGGATCCAGGCGCCGGCCGCCACCGCGGTGGCGATCTGGGTGTTCATGAAGGCCAGACCGGCGGTGCCGTCAACCGCGAGCTCGGAGCCGGCGTTGAAGCCGAACCAGCCGAACCACAGGAGGCCGACGCCAAGCAGGACCAATGTCAGGTTGTGCGGGCGCATGGGGTCCTTGCGCCAGCCGGTGCGCTTGCCGAGCACCAAGGCGAGCGCCAGACCCGCGGCACCGGCGTTGACGTGCACGACGGTACCGCCGGCGAAGTCCTCGATACCGAGCGAGTTCAGCCATCCGCCGGTCTGCCAGACCCAGTGCGCCACCGGGAAGTAGACGATCGTGGCCCAGATGACGCTGAAGACGACCCACGCGCCGAACTTGGCGCGGTCGGCGATGGCGCCGCTGATCAGGGCCACGGTGATGATGGCGAAGGTGAGCTGGAAGGCGGAGAACACCAGGCTCGGCATGCCCGTGCCATCGTCCTTGGTGGCGGTGTCCACCAGACTCTGCAGGCCTAGGGCGTCCAGCCCGCCGACGAACTTGTCGAGAAAGCTGTTGCCATTGTTGGTGAACGCCAGCGAGTGACCGTAGATCACCCATGCGATCGTCACCGTGATGATGCTGGCGAACGACATCATCATCATGTTCAGGACACTCTTGGCCCTGGTCATGCCTCCGTAGAAGAACGCGAGACCTGGGGTCATCAGCAGCACCAATGCGGTGGCCGCGAGCATCCAGGCTGTAGTGCCGCTATCGATCTTCATTCGATGCGACCCTCCTTACAAATGGCGTGTGGCCGGTTTCTCCCGCAGTGGGCGCTCCAGGGCTTCGTTGACCGGCTGCGCACTGACGTTGGGCGAAAGCGTGTTCTTCTGCCGTTTCAGGTCTTGACCTGGCGTGTTTCACGTACGTGAAACTCGCTGGCACGATGTTTCGGCCATGTTTCGGAGGGGCTACCAAGAGCTATCGGTACGTCCTCAACCGCGTACCTCAGGGGTGTGAGAACGGTCATGATACGGCTGACCCGTGTCACGACCTGCGGTCATGCGGAGGGAGGCCACACGCGTCCCTCCGCCGAAAAGGGTGAAATGCCCGAAAAAGGGGGCCGATCACCCGTGCCGCTAGCCGTCAGGCCGCGGCGTGCGCGAGCTTCCGCAGCCGGGCGAGGGCGTCACGCTCGATGCGTCGTGCCCGGTCACGGCCGATTCCGTACCGCTCGCCGACCTCGGTGAGGGTGTGCTCGCGCCCGTCGACCAGACCGTAACGCCAGCGCAACATTTCCCGGGTCTGGCCTTCGAGCCCGAGCAGCCAGTCGTCGAGCCGCTCGCGTTCGAGGGTGTCCATCGCCTGCTGCTCGGGGTTGGCCCAGGTGTCGTCGGCGATCATGTCGCCCAGCTCGGTCTCGTCCTCGTCGCCCACGCCGAGCTGCAGCGACACCGGGTCGGACGCCCAGCGGCGCAGCTCGCGTACCCGCTCGATCGGCAGGTCGAGGACGGTGGCGAGGTCGGCGTCGGTCGGCTCGGTGTCGAGCTCGGCCATCATGTCGCGGCGGACCCGCATCAGGCGGGTCATCTGCTCGCCCGCGTGGGTCGGCAGGCGCACCGGCCTGGCCTGCTCGTGGATGGCACGGCCCACCGACTGGCGGATCCACCACGTGGCGTAGGTCGAGAACTTGTAGCCCCTGCGGTAGTCGAACTTCTCCACGGCGCGCACCAGGCCCAGGTTCCCCTCCTGGACCAGGTCGATCAGCGGCATCCCCCTGCCGGAGTACTTCCTGGCCACCGCGACGACCAGCCGCAGGTTCGCCTGGATGAACTCGTCCTTGGCCCGCTGCCCGGACACCGCCACCCGCTCGAGCTCCTCGTCGAGGGCGTCGGAGGCCTTGGGTTCCGGCTCCCCGCCGTCCAGGAGCTGCTCCGCGAACAGGCCCGCCTCGATGCGCTTGGCGAGCTCGACCTCCTGGTCCGCGCTCAGCAGTGGCACCCGCCCGATCTCGGCCAGGTAGGTGCCGAGCAGATCTCTGTCGGCCACCTGCTGATCCTGCGTCCGATTCCCCGTCGGCCTTGCCATTCTTATGGCACCTCGTCTCGCCGCGCCCGCCCTGGTGTGCGGGTGGAGTCCGCCCTTCCGGCCGTCGTGCCGGACCTGCGTCCTCTCCCCCTCTACTGCCCGGATCAACGTCCGGTCCACGGCAAAGATTCCCAAAAGAGATACGACCGGAGAATGGTTTCGAACGTCCTCCTTAAGGAGGAGTTCGCTTCTCAGAGCCTCAGGGTCGTTTCCCGAAAACGCAGCTTAAAGGCAGGAAACAGCTCAGGGTGATCCATTCACCAAAGCCGCCCGGGCCTTCTCCACGATCCGGATCTCAGCGGACCGGGCCCGCGGGACGGACCTCGATCTCGGTCACGAGCGCGTCGTCGGTGGCCGTCACGGCGGCGACGACCAGGCGAGCCACCGAGGCCGGCGTGAGGAACTCGGCGGGGTCGTAGTCGCCGCCCTCGTGCTCGCGCACGGCCCGCTGCATGTCGGTGTCGACGCGCCCGGGATAGACCGTGGTGACGCGCAGCGCGGGCGACTCCTCCTGGCGGAGGGCATCGGCGAAGGCCCGCAGCGCGAACTTGCTCGCCGCGTAGGCGGCCCACCCCGGGCTGACCCGCTTCCCCGAACCGGAGTTGATCAGGACGACGTGGCCCCTGGCGGAGCGCAGGGCCGGCAGCAGCAGCCGGGTGAGGCCGGCCACCGCGGTCACGTTCACCTCGAACGCCTCGCGCCAGACTTGGACCGGCAGCTCGGCGATCGAGCCGAGCCTGGCCACGCCCGCGCTGTGGACCAGCACGTCGAGCCGGTCGATGTCGGCGGCGGCCTCGGCCACCGCGCGCTCGTCGGTCAGCTCGACCGGCCACGGCCGCGCGCCCAGCTCGTCGCAGATCTCCAGCAGTGCGGTGCTCTCGCGCCCGCCGACCAGCAGGTCGTGCGTCGGGGCGAGCGCCCTGGCGATGGCGGCCCCCACCCCGCGGGAGCCTCCGGTGATCAGCGCGATCGGTCGTCCACTCATGCGATCACCTTAGGGGTCGCGCGACTGTGACATCGGCTGGACGGAGCGGGCGACCCGGAATGCGGAAAAGGGCTAGCTTCCGGAATCAATGGGTTTGACCCTCCCGCGCATGGAGGGTCCAGAGTCGATCTCTCCTGAGGAAAGGACCACCCGTCGTGATCATCACAGCCCACGGGCTGAAGAAGACCTTCACCACCAGGAGCCGCAAGGGCACCCAGACGGTGGAGGCCGTCCGGGACATCGACCTGTCCGTCGAGACCGGGGAGATCTTCGGCGTGCTCGGGCCGAACGGCGCGGGCAAGACGACCACGATCAGGATGCTCTCCACCCTGATCACCCCCACCGGCGGGTCGGCGACGGTCGCCGGGCGCGACCTGGCCAGGGACCCGCGCGCGATCCGCGAGCGCATCGGGTACGTGAGCCAGGCCGGCGGCGTCGACGAGCTCAACAGCCCCCGCGCCAACCTCATGCTCGCCGCCCGCGTCAACGGCATCGCCAAGGCCGATGCCGCAGGCCGGGTCGAGGAGACGCTCACCGCCTTCGAGCTCACCGAGTTCGCCGACCGGCCGGCGCGCACCCTGTCCGGCGGGCAGAAGCGCCGCGTCGCCATCGCGCTCGGGCTGGTCCACCGGCCACCGCTGCTGTTCCTGGACGAGCCGACCACCGGCCTCGACCCGCAGAACCGCGCCAACCTGTGGGACCAGATCCGGCTGCTGAGGAGCGCGGGCACCAGCGTGCTGCTCAGCACGCACTACCTCGACGAGGCCGACGCGCTGTGCGACCGGCTCGCGATCGTCGACCACGGGGTCATCGTCGCCGAGGGCACTCCGGCCGCGCTCAAGCGCGAGGTCGCGAGCGACGTGGTGACGCTGCGCCTCACCCCCGCCGACACCGGCAGGCCGGCCGACGCCCCGGACCTGGAGGAGGTCAGGAAGCTGCTGGAGGCCCAGACGTACGCCCGGGAGGCGCGCGTGGACGGCGACCGGCTGCTCGTCTACCTCGACGACGGCGAGCACGCCCTGCCCCACCTGCTGCGCGCCCTCGCCGAGCGGGCCCTGGTCATCCAGTCGATCGCCCTCGACCGCGCCACCCTCGACGACGTCTTCCTGCACAAGACCGGGCGCTTCCTGCGCGACGCCGCCTGACCGCCTCCCCCACCCCCTGGAGTCCCCGTGCTCAGACACACCGCCCTGTTCCTCGGCTACGAGCTCAGGAACACCGTACGCAACCCGGTCTGGCCGCTGTTCGGCATCCTGCAGCCGGTCCTGTACATGTTGCTGTTCGCGCCGCTGCTGGCCAAGACGACCCCGGGCGTGCCGCAGGCGGAGACGCTGAAGCAGTTCACGCCCGGTGTGATGGTGATGATCGCGCTGTTCGGATCGCTGTTCGTCGGCTTCGGCATGATCAGTGAGATCCGCGGCGGCGTCCTGGAACGGCTCGCCGTCAGCCCGGCCAGCCGCCCGGCCATCGTGCTCGGCCGCACCCTGCGCGACGTCATCGTGCTCGTCGCGCAGGCGTTGCTGATCGCGGCGCTCGGCCTGCTCATGGGCATGCGGCCGAACCCGCCCGGCCTCGCGCTGATGATCCTGCTGATGGCCCTGACCGGCGTGTTCGCCTCCAGCCTGTCGTACGGGCTGGCACTGGCGCTGCGCGACGAGAACGGGATGTCGCAGATCATGCAGCTCTTCGCGCTGCCGCTGATCCTGCTGACCGGCATCCTGCTGCCGATGTCGCTCGCGCCGGGCTGGATGCGGGCGGTCGCCAACTTCAACCCGCTCTACCACACGGTCGAGGCGGGCCGGGCGTTGTTCAACGGCGACCTGGGCAACGGCTCGATCCCGCTGGCCTTCGGGCTGATGCTGGTGCTCGCCGTGATCACCCTGCGCTGGTCGGTCAGCTCCATGCGCCGCCTCGCCGGCTGAACCGGCCGCGTCCGCACGGGACGTGGTGGTGCACAACCGGTCGCGGTCGGCGGGTCACGGCGGGAGGGTCGGCGGGTCACGGCGGGAGGAAGGCGCCCGTCTCGCCGGTCATCCGGCCGTGCTCCTCCAGCCGGGCCCGGGTCCGCAGCGGCGCCGCGTCGGCCATCGCCTCCACCAGGAGCATCGCGAGGGCCAGCGGCGCCGCGTGGGAGTCGCAGACCGCGCGCTCCCCCACCGGCGCGTGCAGCACCACGTCCGCGGGGAACGGCACCTCGGCCCGGTCGGCGAGGACCGCCGTGCGGTAGCCCAGTTTGGCGGCGTACTCCAGCGCGTGCACGGCCTCGGCCGGGTACCGGGGCAGCACGACGGCCAGCAGCCACTCCGACCCGGCCCGGCGGGCGGCGTGCAGGCCGTCGGTCAGCTCGGACCCGCCGTGGACCAGCGGCCGGACGTCGGGGTGGATGCGCCGCGCGTAGTAGGCGAAGGTCGTGACGAGCCCCGAGGAGACCCGCAGGCCGAGGACCGGCAGCGGCTCGCAGGCCGCGAGCGCGGCGCCGAGCCACCCGATGCGGCCCGGCAGGCCCGAGCGCGCGTCGTTCCCCCCGTTCGCGAGCCGGTCGCGGATCGCCGTCAGGTTGCGGATCTCGTCGTCGATCACCTCGTGCGGGCGCGGCGCGGCGCCCTCGGGCCGGGTCTCGCACCGGCCGGCCGCGTCGCCGACCACCAGGGGACGCAGCGCGTGGCGCAGCTCGGGGTAGCCGGCGAAGCCGAGCGCGGTGGCGAAACGGGTCACCGACGGCTGGCTCACCCCCGCGCGCTCGGCCAGCTCGACGCTCGACAGGAACACGGCGTCGGGCAGGTGCCCGTTCAGATAGTCCACTATGCGTCTTTGGACGGGCGACAGCCGCCTGCCCTGGACCAGCCGTTCGAGCCCGTCCACCACTTCGCCCACCTCCAGCCCCCGGGGCGGCCACACCCCGTGATCCACAACGCCGGAGGCGGCCGCCGTCATCCCGCGAGCGATCGCAACCGGTCCGTGACCTGAGCCGGGAACGCGACACTACGCGTTTGACGTTGATCTGGTTCATGAAGGCCACCACCTCTCCGGCCGGCGGTTCCTGGCGGCTGCTGCTGACGCACGTCCGCCCGTTCAGGTGGACCCTGGTGCTGGGCGGCGTGCTCGGCCTCCTCGGCAGCCTCGCGGGGCTCGCCACCCCGCTGCTCGCCAGGAACGTGATCGACTCCTTCGGGCGCGAGGTGTCGCTGGCCGGGCCGGTGCTGGCCCTAAGCGGCCTGGTCATGGTCGGGGCCGCCGTCTCCGCCGTCGGCGGGTACGTGCTGGAACGGACCGCCGAGAGCGTCGTGCTGAGCGCGCGGCTCCGGCTGGTCCGGCGGATGCTGCGGCTCCGGGTCCCGGACGTGGACCGGCTGGAGCCGGGCGACCTGCAGTCCCGGGTGACGGCCGACACCACTCTGCTGCGCGCGGTGTGCACCACCGGCCTCACCAACGGCGTGACGGCGGTCTTCACGCTCGCGGGCTGCGTGACCCTGATGGCCTTCATGGACGGCGTGCTGCTCCTGGTCACGCTCGGGGTGCTGGTCGTCATCGGGACGATCAACCTGGTCGTGCTCCCGCGCATCCGCACGGCCACCAACGCCGCGCAGGCGGCCCTCGGCGAGATGGGCGCGACGCTCGACCGGTCGCTCCAGGCGTTCCGCACCGTCAAGGCCTCGGGCGCCGAGGAGCGCGAGACGGCCGCGGTCGAGGAGGCGGCGCGGCGTGCGTGGCGGCGCGGGCTCAGCGCCGCCGGCTGGAGCGCGGCGGCGGGCACCTCGACGTGGCTCGCCGTCCAGCTCGCCTTCCTCGCGGTGCTGGGCGTGGGCGGCGTGCGGGTGGCGAGCGGCGCCCTGCAGGTGTCCTCGCTCATCGCGTTCCTGCTGTATCTCTTCTACCTGATGGCGCCGATCGCGCAGATCGTCCAGGCGGCCGTGCAGCTCCAGGCGGGCCTCGCGGTCATCCCCCGGCTGCGCGAGGTGGAGGAGTTGCCCGCCGAGCCGATCGCCCCCGCCGAGACCCCGGCCCCCGGCGGCACGGGCCCGGCCACGGTGACGGTCACGGACGTCGGCTTCCGGTACGGGGACGACCGCCCCCAGGCGCTGCACGACGTGTCCTTCGACATCCCGGCCGGCGGGATGACGGCGCTGGTGGGGCCGTCAGGCGCGGGCAAGTCGACCATCTTCGCCCTGCTCGAACGGTTCTACGAGCCCGGCTCGGGGACCATCGCGGTGGACGGGCGCGACATCCGCGACCTGCCGCTCGGCGAGTGGCGCTCCGCCCTCGGGTACGTCGAGCAGGACTCGCCGGTGCTGTCCGGATCGCTGCGGCAGAACATCGTGTTCGGCGCGCCGGACGCCACCGACGCCGAGGTGGCCGAGGTGCTCGGCCGCACCCGGCTGGAGGACCTGGTGTCCCGGCTGCCCCAGGGGCTGGAGACGGCGGTGGGCCACCGCGGGCAGATGCTGTCGGGCGGCGAGCGCCAGCGGGTGGCCATCGCCCGCGCGCTGCTGCGCAGGCCGCGCCTGCTCCTGCTGGACGAGGCCACCTCCCAGCTCGACGCCGTGAACGAGCTGCGGCTGCGCGACGTGATCAACGAGGTGGCCGGGACGACGACGGTGCTGGTCATCGCGCACCGCCTGTCCACCGTCACCGGCGCCGACCGGATCGTGGTCCTGGACGGCGGGCGGGTCCGGGCCGTGGGCACCCACCAGGAGCTTCTCGCGCAGGACGGCCTCTACCGCGAGCTCGCCACCACGCAGTTCCTGGCCAACGCGGAGACCCTGCCCAGCTGACCGCTCTTTGTCGCATAAATCGTCTTTTATGTCGCTAATCCTATTTGTGCTGCTTTAGCGGGATTCGGAGCAGCAGTGCGAAGGGCCCGGCGGGTCGGTTCGACCCGCCCGGCCATCCGGCGCCAAACGTTTTCCTCGATGGGCCAATCCAAACGCGCCACAGCCGCGTATCTCATCCCGAGGGCCCGGCCGGACCTCTTCCATTGCTCAGTGATCGGTCGCATCGCGACCGGCGGCCGAAAGGAACGACGACATGGAGCTCCGGATAAACCGAGCCCTGATCGCACTAGGAGTAGTGGGGGCGCTGGCCGCGTCCTCGCTCACCCTGCTCCGCCCCGACACCAGCGGCGCGTCCTCGCACCGCGAGGCCCCCTTGATCGCCGGTGACCCGAGGAACGACAACACCGACGTCTACGCCTTCGTCAGCCCGGACAAACCCGACACCGTGACGCTGATGGCCAACTGGATCCCGTTCGAGGAACCCACCGGCGGGCCGAACTTCTACACGTTCGACACCCAGTCCCGGTACAACATCAAGATCGACAACAACGGCAACGGGCTGCCGGACGTCACCTACCAGTGGACCTTCCGTAATGAGGACAAGCGCGGGACCTCCACCTTCCTGTACAACAACGGCCAGGTCACCTCGATCAACGACGAGAACCTGCTGTTCCGCCAGCGCTACACGCTCAAGAAGTTCACCGCCAGGCACGGCTGGACGACCGTGGTCAGGGACGGCGTCGTCGCCCCGAGCAACGTCGGCGCCGCCTCGATGCCCGACTACGGGCAGCTACGCGCGCAGTCCCTGCGCCGGCTCCCCGGCGGCGGCCAGACCTTCGCCGGCCAGGCCGACGAGGCGTTCTTCCTCGACCTGCGGGTCTTCGACCTGCTGTACGGCGGCGACCTGTCGGAGGTCGGCCAGGACACCACCAAGGGCTACAACGTCCACAGCATCGCCATCCAGGTGCCGAAGGACGAGGTCGCGCTGCGGGGCGACTCCAAGCGCAACCCGGTGATCGGCATCTGGTCCACCACCGAGAAGTGGAGCCCGGGCGGCTACCGCCAGGTGTCCCGCCTCGGGAACCCGCTGGTCAACGAGGTCGTCATCCCGGCCGGCCTGAAGGACACCTTCAACGCCATCAGCCCCGACAAGGACGCCTCGATCCCCGCCGTCGTCAAGCGCGTGACCGACCCCGAGCTGCCCAAGCTGATCGAGGGCATCTACAAGATCCCCGCGCCCAAGACGCCGCGCAACGACCTGGTCGAGATCTTCCTGACCGGCATCGCCAAGGCCAACGGGCCGATCAAGGCCGACCTCAACTCGCAGATCCTCAACAAGGACGCCGACCCCCGGGCCTTCCGTCCCTCGGAGATGCTGCGCCTGAACATGGCCGTCCCGCCCACGGCCGAGCCCAACCGGCTCGGCGTGCTCGCCGGTGACCTGCAGGGCTTCCCGAACGGCCGCCGCCTCGGCGACGACGTCGTGGACATCTCGCTGCAGGCCGTCGAAGGCGCCGCGCAGTCGGGCAAGCTCGTCGAGGCCCTGGCCGCCGGCGACAAGGTCAACGGCAACGACAAGCCGTTCCAGCCCCGCTTCCCCTACATCCCGCTCCCCAGCTCGTCCGCGGTCAACCAGCACTGACCCGAGGCCCCCGGCTCCCGCCACCCGGCGGGAGCCGGCGCGGCACCCGCGCCACCGCTTCGCGAACCACCAGGAGAACCACCATGTCCGATCCCGAACGCCCGCACGGCAGGGCACGGACGGCCGCCATCATGGGCGTGGGCGCCGTGGGCCTCGCCTTGGCCGTCACCGTGGGGGCGATGATGCTCCCGCCGTCCGCCCCCGCCGCTCCGTCCGCCCCCGTCTCGGCCGCCTACGCCGAGACCCCCACCTCCTCGGCCGACGTCGCCCAGGCCGTGAAGGGCCTGCAAGCCAGGCTGAAGCGGCTGCCGAAGGACCACCAGTCCTGGGCGGCCCTCGGCGTGGCGTACGTCCAGCAGGCCAGGCTCACCGCCGACCCCTCCTACTACGTCAAGGCCGACGAGGCGCTGGCCCGTTCCTCGGCCCTCGCCCCCGACGACTTCGCCGTCCTGACCGGCCAGGCGGCGCTCGCCGCCGGACGCCACGAGTTCACCGAGGCCGCGCGGCTGGCCGGGCGGGCGATCACCGTCAACCCGTACGGGTCCGCCGCCTACGGCGTGCTCACCGACGCCCGCACCCAGCTCGGCGACTACCCCGAGGCGGCCGAGGCAGTCGCGCGGATGATGGAGCTCAAGCCCGGCGTCGCGTCCTTCACCCGCGCCTCCTACGACGCCGAGCTGCGCGGCGACGTCGAGAAGGCCAGGGAACTGCTCGAAGCGGGGCTGCGCGACGCGTTCACCCCCGAGGACGTCGCCTACTGCCGCTACTACCTCGGCGAGCTGGCGCTGCGCGGCGGCGATCTCGAACGCGCCGGGCAGATGTACGACGAGGCCCTGCGGTCCTCACCCGGGTTCGTCCCCGCACTCGCGGGCCGGGCACGCGCCGCGGCGCTCGCCGGGCGGCTGGACGAGTCCGCCGCCGGCTACGCGACCGTCGTCGCCCGGCTGCCGCTCGCGCAGTACGTCGCCGAGTACGGCGAGGTGCTCCTGCGGCTCGGCAAAGACCCCGGCGGGCAGTGGGCGCTGCTCAAGGCGCAGAAGGGCCTTATGGCCGCGAACGGCGTCCGCGACGACCTCACGTGGGCCGAGTTCGAGGCCGACCACGGGTCGCCGGCCGAGGCCGTACGGCACGCCGAGGCCGAGTACGCGCGCAACCCGAACATGGTCGCGGCCGACGCCCTCGCCTGGGCCCTCCACCGCGCCGGCCGATCCCGCGAGGCCCTCCCGTACGCCAAGAAGGCCACCGCCAGAGGCTGGCGCAACGCGCTCTCGTACTACCACCGAGGCACGATCGAACACGCACTAGGCAAGAGCTCCTCCCACTCCCTCTCCCAGGCCAAGCTCTACAACCCCCACTTCGACCCGAAACTCCCCGCTCTAGCGAGGTTCTCATGATCGGTCTCGTCCTGGCCGCCGTCGTGGCGTTCCACCCGCTGGGCAACTTCACCGTCAACCACTCCAACGGGCTGAAGGTGCTCCCGGACCGGGTCGAGAACACGGCCGTCGTCGACTACGCCGAGCTCCCCACCCTCCAGGCCAAGGACGCCGTCGACACCGACGGCTCCGGGACCGTCTCGCCCGCCGAGAGCGCGGCGTACGCGACCACCACGTGCACGGCGCTCGCCGGGTCACAGCGGCTCGTCGTGGACGGGAAGCCCGCGGCCTGGCGGGTCGGCAGAGCCGGGTTCGAGTACACCCCCGGGCAGGGAGGCCTGAGCACCAGTCGCTTGACCTGCGAACTGTCCGCCCCGGCCACCGTCGCCTCCTCGGTGGGGTTCTCCGACACCTACCTCGCGGATCGCATCGGCTGGCGCGAGATCACCGCGTCGTCGGAGGGGCCGGCGCTGGCGCCGTCCGGCGTGCCGGCGGTGAGCGGCAGCGACCAGTTGCGGAAATATCCCGACGACCTGCTCTCCAGCCCGCTGGACCAGCGTTCGGTGACGCTGCGCGTGGCCGGGACGGGACCGGCGGGCGCCGCCGCACCCCGTGGCGCCTCCCTGGGCGGGCTGGGCATCGGCGGCCCCATCGGCGACGCGCTGAACTCGGTCGACCGCACGTTCACCGGCCTGGTCGGGGCGTCCGATCTCACCGTTCCGCTCGGCCTGCTCGCCGTACTGCTCGCGGTGGTACTCGGCGCCGGGCACGCGCTGATCCCCGGCCACGGGAAGACCATCATGGCCGCCTACCTGGCCGGCCGGCGGGGTCGCCCGCGCGACGCGGTGGTCGTCGGCGCCACGGTCACCGTGACGCACACCGCCGGTGTACTGGTGGTGGGCCTGCTGATCAGCGCCTTCTCAACGGTGGCCGGCGAATCGGTACTCTCCTGGCTCGGCCTGGCCAGCGGCCTCCTCATCGCCGCCGTAGGCCTCCGCCTCCTCCACTCCGCCCTCCGCGGCCACCCCACCCACGGCCACGGTCACGGGCACGGCTTCGGCCACGGCCACGGCCACGGCCACGGCTTCGGACATGGCCACGGTCACGACCTAGGCCACCTGGCCGGAGACGAACCCCACCACCAGCACACCGTTAGCGGGATCGAAAGCGGCGCCAGCGGGGACGAACACGACGTCGCCAACGGGCACAACCACGCCACCCAAACCACTCGCGCACAGGCGACCACCACCCACCAAACCCCCACAACCGACAAGGCCCCCGGCAACACCCTCGTCCACGAACACGAGAACACGCGCGAACACCAAGTCGGCCACGGACATGGCCACGGACATGGGCACGGGCACCTGGCCGGAGACGAACCCCACCACGAGCACACCGTTAGCGGGAACCAAAACAGCGGTGGCGGGGAAAGTGGGCGGGGGCGGCGGGGTGGGCATGAGCGGGCCGGGTTGATCGGGTTGGGGGTGGCGGGCGGGCTGGTGCCGAGCCCGTCGGCCCTGATCGTGCTCCTCGGAGCCGCCGCACTCGGCCGTACATGGTTCGGCGTCGCCCTGGTCGGCGCGTACGGCCTCGGCATGGCGGCCACCCTCACGGCGACCGGCCTGCTGCTCGTCAAGCTGGCCTCCCGGCTCGACCGCCTGGCCACGGCCCGAAAGGGACTGGCCGGCCGCATCGCGGGCCTCGCCCCACTCGGAACAGCGACGATGGTCGTACTCCTCGGCACCGGCCTAGCCTTCCGCAGCCTCGCCGGAGCCCTCTAACCCCCAGGCCAGAGCCAGAGCCATCCCCACCTGGATGCGAGCCGTATCCACCGCCACCCCGCCCGCACCGCCCCCACCGCAGGCGACCCCACGTCGGTACCCAATACCCCTCGTAAGGACGTACACCTGGTGGGGTTCGTCTCCGGCCAGGCGCCCGTACCCACACCCGCAACCGCCGCCCGGCCGCCATCCCCGCCCCACCCAAGCGAGCCACCCCCGCCCCCATCCCAGCCGCGCCGTGGCGCCCTCGCCCCAGGCACGCACCGCTCCCCCCGCCGACGCCTCCACGCTGACATCCCTCGTTAAGGACGTACACCTGGTGGGGTTCGTCTCCGGCCAGGCGCCCGTACCCACACCCGCAACCGCCGCCCGACCACCATCCCCGCCCCACCCAAGCGAGCCACCCCGCCCTCACCCCAGCCGCGCCCTGGCGCCCTCGCCCCCAGGCGCGTACCGCTCCCCCCATCGGCGACCCCACGTCGATGTCGCTCGCTAAGGACGTGCACAGACATCCCTCGCTGGGGACGTGCACATGATGGGGTTCGTCTCCGGCGAGGTGTTCACGACCGCCGCCACCGTTACTCGACCACCCCCGCCCCGGGCCCGAGCCGTGGCGTCCTGTGCGCAAGGCGCGCGTCCCCCGCCGAGGACCCCACGCGGGTCTGTCTCGCTAAAGGTGTTTCCAGCGTCTTCGGGTTAGTAGGTCTCGGCGGCCGGGAACCGGTCGCCGAAGGTGATGGAGAACGCGTTGAGGGCCGGCTTCCATCGCACGGCCCATCGTGCCCGGCCTTGA
>NZ_JANZYP010000072.1 GCF_025506355.1 Sphaerisporangium corydalis | reverse complement strand
AGGTCCTCGGTCTCATCGCCGACGGCCTCACCCGCCGCCTCGCGGCCCGGCGCCTCCAGATCTCGATCAGAACCGTCGACAAACACCTCGAAGCCATCTACCGCAAACTCGGCGTCACCAGCCACATATCGTTTGATGATCCGCTACGGTCATGCGCGTTCTTCTACGGTGCCGCTGACCACAAGGATCCCCCCGTGACGAATCCCCCCAGCCCACAGCAGCCGGGTTCCCCGTACCAGCCGCCGCGCGGCTACCCGCCGCCGAACCACGGCACCCAACCGCCCGGCCAGGGACCGTACGACCAGGAGCCCTCCCCGTACGCCCAGCAGCAGGGGGGCCACCAGCAGTGGCAGCCCTCGCCCGGGCAGGGGACGGGCGGGCACGCCTACCCGGGCCAGGGCGCTCAGGGGCACCCGGGGCAGCCCCAGGACGCCTACGGGCGGCAGGCGCCGTACGGCCAGGCCCAGGACCCGTACGGGGCGCAGACGCAGGACCCCTACGCGGCGCAGACGCAGGATCCGTACGGGCGGCCGGGCGGCCAGCAGCAGCCCACCTACGCGGGCCAGCAGCAGGGCGCCTACGCGGGCCAGGCGCAGAACCCCTACGCGCCGCAGCAGGCGGCCCCGGCCCCTGGCCAGTACCAGCAGCAGCAGTACGGCGCGAACCCCGGCCAGGCGCAGGACCCCTACGGCCGGCAGCAGGATCCCTACGCCCAGCAGGACCCGTACGTCCAGCAGGCCGCCGGCGGCCAGTGGCAGGGCGGGGTGCCCGCGGAGCCCGCCAAGAAGAAGAAGGGCGGGAAGATCATCGGCGTGCTCGGCACGATCGGGGTCTTCGTCGTCATCGCGATCATCAAGATCGGCGGCGTGTTCGCGGTCCGCGAGGGCGTCGGCGCGGTCTCCGACCAGGTCGAGGGCGCGCCGCGCATCGCCGCGGTCGGCGACTGCATGTCCGGTCAGGACAAGGACAGCCTGAAGGTCGTCGACTGCAAGGGCGCCGCGGTCGAGTGGCGGATCTCCCAGAAGGTCAGCGGCAAGACCGAGGCGCAGTTCGACGCGGACCAGAGCCTCAGCATGTGCCGCGACAAGGACGTCACCTCGGCGTACTGGGAGGGGAGCAGGACCGGCGGCACCGGCTGGGTCCTGTGCCTGGTGCCCGTGAAGAAGAAGTGACGGCCCGGCCGGAGGGCGACGGCGCGCCGGCCCGGGACGCCGCACACGCGGCGCGGCCGGCGCGACCAGATTCCGGCGCGCCAGGCGAACGGGTTCGGCGCGACCAGGAACAGGTTCGGCGCGCCAGGCGAACGGGCGTGCCAGGCGAGCGGGCGTGCCAGGCGAGCGGTCGGGCGCGCTAGGCGAACAGGTTGGAGAAGAACATGGCGAGCTGGCCGGCGCCCGAGCCGAGCCCGGTGAACATGCCCTTGACCGCGGTCGCCGACTCGGTCGGCCGCGAGTACATGTAGAAGGCCGCGAAGCCGACGGCGAGGTACGTCAGTACCTTCTTGGTCTTCATCGAACTGTCCTCCCTGGTGCCGGTGCCCTGGTCCTACCCGGGAGGCGGAGCGGACGATCTCCGCGTTCGGTCACGTGCTCCCCCTGAGAGGGGCATGATCGACGCGCGGAACACCGCGTTCCCCATCATTCCCGGGCGATCCACCACCCCGGTCCCGCTGTGCACGACCGCCTCTCCGGAAAGAGAGCGGGGCCGCCCGGCCGGAGGCACCCGCCGGTCACATGCCGAGCTTGGTGGCGCGCAGCCGCTCGACCGACACCGGGTCGCCCTCGTAGGAGACCCGGGCGTGCTCCTGGCGGCCGAAGGTGAACAGCAGGAGCTCCATCGGGTCGCCGGTCACGACCACGTGCGGCTCGGCCTTCTTGCCGCCCGCCTTGCGCCCGTCGGTGTGGCGCAGCACGACGCCGACGGGGGAGCGGCGCAACGTCAGCCGCGCGCCGGACGACACCCGCTTCCAGATGATCTCGGTGAGGTCGGCGGGGAGTTCGCGCGGCTCCCAGCCGGGCTGGGCGCGCCGGACATCCTCGTGGTGCACCAGGAACTCCAGCGTGTTGACGGCCGCGTCAAGGCCGGGCACCAGGCCGTAGGGGGACCATCGGGGCGGCCCCTGCCGCACGTCGTCGACGAGGGCGGGGAAGGGCTTGGCGGACTTCAGCTTGTTCTGAACGGATGCGGTGTAGCCCGCCAGAGGCTTGATGGCGATGCCGCCGGCGGCGTCCGGCCGGTGCTCGCGGATCACCAGATGGGCGGCGAGGTCGGCGGTGGTCCACCCCTCGCACAGCGTCGGGGCGTCGGGGCCGAGACGGTCGAGGAGGTCACTCAGTGCTTCGCGCTCGGCGCGTGCGTGCGTCACCCTGATCACCCTACAAGGGGGGCTCCGCGGCTGATCGGCCAGCATAGGGGTGGGAATAAACGGCTTGCCGCGGATGATAGGGATTGAGGCAGGAAACCCCCAAGGAACCGAACCGCAGGCGTTCCGCCCCGTCGAAAGGATCCCCCGCGTGCCGAGCGAGCGCGATCATCGTCCGACCGTCATGCTCCAGGGACTCCGTGTCGTCGGGCACGCCGTCAGGACCGAGCCGAGGATCTTCACCGGCGCCGTCCTGTCGTCCGCGGTCTACGGGATCATGACCGTCGGCTCGTCGTGGGCGCTGGGCTGGGCCACCGAGCACGCCGTGCTGCCCGCCTTCCGCGACGGCCACGCCACCACCGGCGCGCTGGTGACCGCGGCCCTGCTGATCGTGGGCGTCGCGGTGCTCAAGGCCGCCGGGGTGATCGGTCGCCGGGTGCTCGCGGGCATCATGCAGTATCGCATGCAGGCCTGGTCGCGGCGCGCGGTGACCCGCCAGTACCTGCGGCTGCCGCTGGCCTGGCACCACCGCCACCCGACGGGCCAGCTGCTGTCCAACGCCAGCTCCGACGCCGAGGCGGCCTGGGCGCCGCTCGCCCCGCTGCCCATGGCGGTCGGCGTGGTCGTGATGCTGGTGACGGCGGCCGTGGCGATCCTGCTGGTCGACCCGATGCTCGCCCTCGTCGGCTTCCTGATCTTCCCGGCCATCGCGGCGCTGAACCTCGTCTACCAGCGCAGGCTCTCGCCCCTGGTGATGCGCGCCCAGCAGCTCCGCGCCGAGGTCAGCGAGATCGCCCATGAGAGCTTCGACGGGGCGCTGGTGGTCAAGACGCTCGGCCGCGAGGACGCCGAGGCGGCCCGTTTCCAGGCCAAGGCCGACACGCTGCGCGACGCCAACATCGCGGTGGGCCGTGTGCGCGGCCTGTTCGACCCGCTGCTGGAGGCGCTGCCCACGCTGGGCGTGCTCGCGGTGCTGCTGTTCGGGTCGGTGCGGCTGGCCGCGGGCGGCGTCACCTCCGGTGAGCTGATCCAGGTGTCGTACCTGTTCACGCTGCTGGCGTTCCCGATCCGCGCGCTCGGCTGGGTGCTGGCCGAGCTGCCGCGCAGCGTCGTGGGCTGGAACCGGGTGCAGGACGTGCTGACCGCGTCCGGCTCGATGGACTACGGCGCCGCCCGCCTGGGCACCGGCGGCGCCGCCACCGTGGAGGTGCGGGGGGTGGGCTACGGCTATCTGCCGGACACCCCGGTGCTGTCGGGGGTCGACTTCGAGGTGCGGGCCGGCCGCACGGTCGCGATCGTCGGCCCGACCGGCTCGGGCAAGTCCACGCTGACCCAGCTTCTCGTCCGGCTGATCGACCCCGACACCGGCCGTGTGCTCCTGGACGGCACCGACGTGCGCGACGTCGCCAAGGGCGAGGTGAGCACGGCCGCCTCGCTGGTGCCGCAGCAGACGTTCCTGTTCGACGACACCGTGCGCGGCAACGTGATCCTCGGCACCTCCGGCGACAGCGTGCCCGACGAGCGGATCTGGGCGGCGCTGCGCCTGGCGCAGGCGGACGGGTTCGTCAGCGCCCTGCCCAAGGGCCTGGACACCCGGGTCGGCGAGCGCGGCGCGACGCTGTCGGGCGGCCAGCGGCAGCGGCTGGCGCTGGCCAGGGCGCTGGTCAGGTCACCCCGGCTGCTCATTTTGGACGACGCCACCTCCAGCGTGGACTCCCAGGTCGAGGGCAGGATCCTGCGCGGCCTGCGTGACGGGTCGCCGGACTCCACGGTGGTCGTGGTCGCCTACCGGATGGCGACGATCGCCCTGGCCGACGAGGTGGTCTACCTGGAGCACGGGCGGGTGGCCGACCGTGGACCGCATGACGTGCTGCTGGGGCGGTGCGCGGGGTACCGCGACCTGGTGACCGCCTACGAGCGCGAAGAGGCCGAGCGCGCGGCGCTGGGCGCCGACGAGGAGATCACGGCATGACGACGCGGGTGGAGGAGCGCGGCTCTTCGCTGCGCACGGAGCAGCGCACGGCCCTGGGGACGTTCCGGCGGGGGCTGGAGCTGTCGCCGGAGTTTCGCACCGGGCTGCCGGTGACGCTGCTGCTGGCGGTGTTCGCCACGCTCGGCAAGGTGATCGTCCCGGTCGCCGTCCAGCAGGTCATCGACCGGGGACTGCGGGGCGCGGCGCCGGACATGCCGTTCATCCGGAACGCGGTCATCCTGTGCGCGGTCGCGGTGACGCTGACCGCGTTGTGCGGGTACCTGATGAACGTCCGGCTCTACCGTTCCACCGAGTCGGGGCTCGCCTCGCTGCGGGGCAAGGGGTTCCGGCACGTCCACGACCTGTCGGTGCTCACGCAGAACACCGAGCGGCGCGGGGCGCTGGTGTCCCGGGTGACCAGCGACGTGGACCAGATCAGCACGTTCATGCAGTGGGGTGGCCTCATGGTCATCATCTCGCTCGGTCAGCTCCTCATCGCGAGCGTGCTGATGGCCGTGTACTCGTGGCAGCTCGCGCTGGTCGTCTGGGGCTGCTTCCTGCCGGTGGTCGTGATGCTCCCGAGGTTCCAGCGGTGGGTGGCCCGCGCCTACACCGAGGTCCGCGAGCGGACCGGCGACATGCTGGCCGCGGTGAGCGAGTCGGTGGTCGGCAGCGCGGTGATCCGGGCGTACGGCTCCGAGGAGCGCACCGCGCGGAGGATCGACGAGGCGGTGAACGCCCAGCGCAACGCGCAGAGCCGGGCCCAGAAGATCATCGCGTTCACCTTCCCGATCACCGAGCTGGTCGGCGCCGTCGCCATCGCCGGGGTGGTGCTGCTCGGCGTGGAGCTCGGCATCGGCGGCACGATCTCCGCCGGGCGCCTGGTGGCGTTCCTGTTCCTGATCACGCTGTTCATCAGCCCGCTGCAGACCGCCACTGAGGTCCTGAACGACGCGCAGAACGCCGTCGCCGGGTGGCGGCGGGTCCTCGGCGTGCTGGACACCCCGGCCGACGTGGCCGACCCGGGCCCTGCGGGGGTGACCCTGCCGCGCGGGTCGATCACGGTCGCCTTCCAGGGCGTCGGCTACGCCTACCCCGACGGTCCCCCCGTGCTGCACGATGTGTCGGTGGACATCGCGCCCCGCACGCGCGTCGCGGTCGTGGGCGAGACCGGGTCGGGCAAGACGACCTTCGCCAAGCTGCTGACCCGCCTCATGGACCCCACCTCGGGGCGCGTCCTGGTCGACGGGGTGGACCTGCGCAAGGTGCGGTTCTCCTCGCTGCGGGAGCGCATCGTGATGGTGCCGCAGGACGGGTTCCTGTTCGACGGCTCGCTCGCCGACAACATCCGCTACGGCCGGCCGGCGGCCACCGACGACGACATCTCCCTGGCGATGACCGAGCTGGGGCTGACCGACTGGCTGGAGGGCCTGCCCGCGGGGCTGTCGACCTCGGTGGGGCAGCGCGGCGAGTCGCTGTCGGCGGGGGAGCGCCAGCTCGTCGCGCTGGCGCGGGCCTACCTCGCCGACCCCGACCTGCTGCTGCTCGACGAGGCGACCTCCGCGGTGGACCCCGCGACCGAGGTGCGGCTGGCCCGGGCGCTGGACGGGGTGACCCGGGGCCGCACGGCCGTGTCGATCGCCCACCGCCTGTCCACCGCCGAGGCGGCGGACGAGGTGCTGGTGTTCGAGCACGGCCACATCGTCCAGCGCGGCCCCCACGCCGAGCTGGTACGGCAGGACGGCGTGTACGCCGACCTGTACGCCTCCTGGACCTCCGGCGCCCGGGTGTCCTAGTCCCCGGAGCGCCGGTACGCCGCGTCGCGGCCGGGGTCACCCGCCGGGGCGCGACGCGGGGGTGAGGGCCTGGCAGATCCGCGTCACGGTGGTGGACAGGTCGTCGACGGGGGCGATGCGCTCGGCCCACGACCACCAGAACCACCACCGGTCCTTTCGCGGCGCCGCGAAGATGACCTCCGACAGCGTGGGGACCATCGTGCTGATCACGATGAGCTGGGGGAGGCCGCTGGGGGTCGGTCCCACGCGGACGTGCAGTCCGCGGGCGAGGAGCAGGTCGCCCAGTTCGCGCAGATGGGCGGTCGCCGTCGTGCTGTCGTCGACCTTGTCGGCGGTCGTCATGGTCGGCTCCGGTCTGGTGGTGGCCTTCGCGGGGGGCGCGGGCGGTCGCCGGTGACGACGGTCGTCGTCGGGGGACCGCCCGGCGGGTGGCCGTACGGCGTCGTGGGCGTACGGCGCGGACCGTTGTGCGGGGATCATTCGGGGTGGGCGTAGGGGCCGGGCCGCTGCCGGGCCCGCAGCGTCGCGTAGTGCTCGGCGAGCCGGGCCGCCGCGGTGGCGGGGGAGAAGGCGAACGTCCGCAGCGCGCCGCCCCGGCGGCTGAGGTGCGGGCTGGTCCACCAGATGATGTCGCCGTCGACCCGGGCGAGCAGGCCCTGCCACAGGGAGACGGCGGCCTGACCGTCCTCCAGGAAGTAGACGTAGGCGGGGATGTCGCGGCGGGCGAGGCAGAACCGCAGGTCACCGGCGATCTGCCGGACCGAGGCGGCGGGGCGGCGTCCGGCCAGCGCCGCGGCTTCTACGTGGAGGGCGGGCACGAGGTGGCTCCTCACCGGCGCGGCGAACGGGCTCGCCTGGCTCGTCGTAGGGTGCGCGCGGGTCCTTCGCCCGCGTCGCCACTGAGTGCGTTGCCGTGAGGCTAGGTGCCCGCCGATCGCGGCATCAACGAAGTTGCTTCATGTTCCTTGCAATCCGCCGGAAGTCGCGGTGATCAGGTCACGGGCCGCCTGACCATAGACGGCCGCCTCGGCGAGTTTGGTGAACGCCTTCTCGTAGAGCGCGACGTCGGTGGGGGTCTTGATGCGGAACTGGCCGGGGATCGTGTCAACCCTGACCTGATTGTCATCGTATATCCAGAAGTTTTCCGGCGGCATGATCGCCGCCCGCGCCCGCGCGGGGATCACGCCGAAACTGAGTTGCGGCATGTTGGTCGTGATCTGGGCCAGCCGGTCGAGCTGCGCGGCCATCCCCTCGGCGTCGCACACCGGCGTGCGGAGCGCCTGCTCGCCGATGATGAACATGAAGCGCTTGCCGCCGGACTCCAGCACCTCCTGGTGGGCGAGCCGGGCGGCCACCGCCGCGTCGAGGTCGTCGGGGATGCCGCGGAAGTCGATGATGGCCCGCAGGTGCGCGCGTGCGTACCCGGGCGTCTGGAGCAGGCCGGGGACGGCCGAGTGCTGGAAGACCCGGAACTGCTGGGTGTCGTGGTAGAGCGGCTGGAACGACTCCTGGACGTGCCGCAGGCCGGTGGTCTCCAGCCGGCGCCACTCGGTGTACATCGAGTCGATGTTGCGCACGGCCGCTATCAGGTCGACGACGTACTCCTCGGCGTCGCACACTTTGCACCACGTCCGTATGTCGTTCTCGTTCGGCATCTGCGCGGCGTGCTCGATCTTGGAGACCTTCGAGTAGTGCCATCCGGCCTCGGACGCGAGGGTCCGCCCGGTCAGGCTGGCCTCGCTCCGGATCTCGCGGAGGCGCGCGGCCAGGATGCCTTTCGCCTCGGTGATTCGCGTCGGGGGCATGGGGGGCCACCTCTTCGGCTGCGGACGTCAGATATGGGACGTCACTGGAATGCCCACCGTAGCCAGGAAATTTCTCCATATACCCCCATGTTGCGCGATGTTGCTTGATGAATATGCGTCAATGGGTGCTCGTGGTACCGGAGAGGCGCTGGGCCAGATAGATCGGCACCACCGACAACACGATGAGCGCCGCCGCCACCACGTTGACGACCGGCGCCTGGTTCGGCCGGAAGAGGTTCTCGAAGATCCAGATCGGCAGCGTACGCACCCCGGCCCCCGCCGTGAACGTCGTCACGATGATCTCGTCGAACGACAGGGCGAACGCCAGAAGCCCGCTCGCCAGCAGCGCCGACCGCATCATCGGGAACGTCACCAGGCGGAAGGTCGTGAACGGGTCCGCGCCCAGGTCCGCCGAGGCCTCCTCCGCGTTCCGCCCCGTGCGCCGCAGCCGGGCCAGCACGTTGTTGTGCACGGTGACCACGCAGAACGTCGCGTGGCCCACGATCACGGTGAACAGGCCGAGCCCCACGCCGAACGGTTCGAGGATCGTGCGGAAGGCGTTGTTGAGCGCGATCCCGGTCACGATGCCGGGCAGCGCGATCGGCAGCACGATGAGCAGCGAGACGGTGTCGCGGCCGAAGAACCGGTGGCGCTGTACGGCGAAGGCCGCCATCGTGCCGAGCACCAGCGCGATCGCCGTCGCGCCCGCCCCCGCCTTGACCGAGGTCCACAGCGCGTCGCGCACCCCCGAGGACCCCCAGGCGGCGCTCCACCACCGCGTGGTGAACCCGGTCGGCGGCCAGGCGAACGTCCGGTCGGCGTTGAAGGAGTTCAGCAGCACGATCGCCAGCGGGACGTAGATCACGACCAGGCCGAGGGCCAGGGCCAGGCGCAGCGCCAGCCGCGCGCCGCGGGACAGGTTCACGAGGGCCTCCGGGACGGGTTCACGAGGGTCTCCGGGACGGGTTCAACGGGTTCACGAGGGCCCGCGGGCCACGGGGCGGGGTCACAGGCTCTCCAGCGCCCCGGTACGGCGCACGGCGGCGAGGTACACCAGCATGATCACGACAGGAATGGTCGCCACGGCGGCGGCGAACGGCAGGTTGTTCGCGGCGCCGATGTTGTCGTACACCACGTTCCCGATGAGCTGGCTGCGGCCCCCGACGATCTTCACGGCGATGTAGTCGCCGAGCGACAGGGAGAAGGTGAAGACCGAGCCGGCCACGATCGCCGGGAACGTCAGCGGCCACACCACCGTGCGGAAGGCCCGCCACCCGCGCGCGCCGAGGTCCCCGGCCGCCTCCAGCAGCGAGTCCGGCAGCCGCTCCAGCCCCGCGTAGATCGGCAGGATCATGTACGGCAGCCACAGGTACGACAGGGTCGCGATGGTCGCCCACAGCCCGTACCCCCAGCCGAGCAGCCCGTCCGACGACAGCATCACCCGCCAGGCGTACGCCTTGACCAGGTAGGAGGCCCACAGCGGGGTGAGCACGGCGATGACCAGCCACCGCTGGGTGCGCGGCGAGGCGAGCTTGGCCATCGCGAACGCCATCGGGAAGGCGATCACCGCGTCGATCAGCGTCACCGCGACCGCCACCCCGAGCGAGCGCAGCGCGACCGTCCGGTAGACCTCGATCGTCAGGACGTCGTGGAAGTTGGCCCAGGTGAACGTCCTGACCAGGTCGCCGGTGAAGGAGTCGGTGCTCCAGAAGGCGGTGACGAACAGGGCGGCGAGCGAGCCCAGGTAGGCGACGCCCAGCCACGCCAGCGGCGCGGCCAGCAGCAGAGACAGGCGCACCCCGGCGTGCCGGTGCAGCGCGGCGGCGAGCCGGCGGCGCGGGCCCGGGGGCCGGTCCATGCGGCCGGGCGGGGACGCCGGCGCCACCGGCGTCCCCGGCAGGGGGACGCTCACCCCTTGATCTCCGTCCAGGCCCGGGTCCACTCCGAGTAGTCCTTGCACTTCACGCCGGTACGCCCGTCCAGGCACTGGGCGATCGGGGTGGTCCAGTAGTGCACCTTGGAGAAGTAGTCCTCGTCGGTCGCGTGGTAGGTGTCGCAGAAGCCCTTGTCGGCGGTCTCCGCGCACGCCTTGGAGTTCGAGGGCGCCTCACCGAACCACTCGGCCACCTGGGCGTTGGCCTTCGGGGAGATGATCCAGTCCAGCCACTTGTAGGCGCAGTTGGGGTGCTGGGCCTTGGCCGCGACCATCCAGGTGTCCGACCAGCCGGTGGAGCCCTCCTTGGGCAGGATCGCCTTGACCGGCGCCTTGTCGGCCTCCGCCAGGTTCGCGATGACCTGCCAGGTGGTGCCCGCCACGGTGTCGCCGCTCTTGAAGGCCTGCACCGCCTTGGTGTAGTCCGACCAGTACTCGCCGACGTTCTGCCGCTGCCGCTTCAGCAGGTCGACCGCCGCCTGGAACTGCTTGTCGTCCAGCGCGTAGGGGTCCTTGATGCCGAGGCCGGGCTTGGTCGCCATCAGGTACAGCGCGGCGTCGGCGATGTAGATGGGGGAGTCGTAGGCGGTGAGCTTCCCCTTGTAGGGCGAGGCCGGGTCGAACACCACGCTCCAGGAGTCGGGGGCGGGGGTCACCTTGTCGGTGCGCCACATGAGCAGGTTGGCGCCCCGGCCGTGCGGGATCCCGTAGGCGACCCCGCCGACCGAGTTCCACGGCTTGAGCTTCAGGCCCGCGAACACGTCCTTGTAGCTGGGGACCAGGTCGGTGGTGACCGGGGCGACCGTGCCGGAGGCGATCAGGCGCAGCGACGCGTCGCCCGAGGCCGACACCGCGTCGTACTCCCCGGTCTTCATCAGGGTGACCATCTCGTCGGAGGTGCCGGCGACCTTGGTGTTGACCTTGCATCCGCTGGCCCGCTCGAAGGGGTGCACCCAGTCGACCTTGGGGTCGTTGGAGCCGTCCTCGGCGTAGCCGGCCCAGGCGACCAGGTTGACCTGGCCCTCGCTCGCGCCGAGGCTCTTCAGCGCCTCGATCTTGGGTGGGGTGAACCCGGTCGCGCCGGGGGCCGAGGCGCCGCCGCCCCCGCCGGTCGAGCCGCCGCAGGCCGCCGTGGCCAGCGCGAGCGCGGCGGCGGCGATCACGAGTCGGGTGGGTCGCATGGTGTCTCTCCTTGGGGGGTGGAGCGAGGGGGTCGGGACAGGGTTCGCCTGTTGGCGTGACACGGCGGTTCTGGACACGGTCGCTCAGGGCACGATGGCGAACTCGTGGCGGCGGTTCCAGACGAGCCGGACCCGGGCGCCGCGCAGCTCCGTCACCTCCATGGAGGAGACGTCCCGGTTCTGCTGCAGGACCATCAGCCGCCCGCCCGCGTCCAGGTCGACGACGAAGCGGGTGGCCGCCCCCGCGTACACCACCTCGGCGACCGTGCCGATGGCGCCATGCTCGTCCGCGCCCACGGGCGCGTCCGCGTCCAGTGCCAGCCGGAGCTTCTCCGGGCGCACGCTGAAGGTGCCGTCCCGGCCGAGCACCGCCTTCGCGGCCTCGCCGGAGATCAGGTTGGAGGTGCCGACGAACCCGGCCACGAAAGGGGTCGAGGGCCGTTCGTACACCTCGGCGGGCGTGCCGACCTGCTCGATCCTGCCCCGGTCGAACACGGCGATCCGGTCGCTCATCGTCAGGGCCTCCTCCTGGTCGTGGGTGACGAACAGGAACGTGATGCCGACCTCGCGCTGGAGCTCCTTCAGCTCGACCTGCATCTCCTCGCGGAGCTTGAGGTCCAGGGCGCCGAGCGGCTCGTCGAGCAGCAGGACCCGGGGCCGGTTGACCAGGGCCCTGGCCAGCGCCACCCGCTGGCGCTGCCCGCCGGAGAGCTGGGCGGGCCCGCGCCGCTCGAACCCCTCCAGGCGCACCGACCGCAGGGCCGCGGTGGCCCGCTCGCGCCGCTCGGCCCTGCCGACCTTCTTGACCCGCAGGCCGTACTCCACGTTGTCCAGCACGCTCATGTGCGGAAACAGCGCGTAGTCCTGGAACACCGTGTTGACGTCGCGCTCGAAGGGGGCCAGGCGGGTGACGTCGCGCCCGCCGAGCTCGACGGAACCGGCGGTGGGCGACTCGAAGCCCGCGATCATCCTGAGCACCGTCGTCTTGCCCGATCCGGAGGGGCCGAGCATCGCGAAGAACTCGCCGTCGGCGATCTCCAGGTCGACGCCGGCGACGGCCTCGACGGGGCCGAAACTCTTGCGCAGCCCCCGCAACCGCACCGCGACACTCTGATCTGGCATGGAGAAAAACATATGGGGTCGAATGTGTCGCGGCGATGCACGATCCGTATCACTCGGGCGCCGATCCCGGAGCCGGCCACGCGGTGACCTGCCCAACGGCCGGTTGCGGCAGAATTGCCGTATGTCCCTTGATCCGAAGATCGCGGACCGCCTGAAGCGCACCGCGGACGGGCTGGTGCCCGCGGTCGTCCAGCAGCACGACACCGGTGAGGTGCTGATGCTGGCCTGGATGGACGACGAGGCGCTGCACCGCACGCTGACCACCGGCCGGGCCACCTACTGGTCGCGCAGCCGGCGGGCGTACTGGGTGAAGGGCGAGACCTCGGGCCACGCCCAGTGGGTCAAGCACGTCGCGCTCGACTGCGACGGCGACACGATCCTGCTCAAGGTCGACCAGGTGGGCGCGGCCTGCCACACCGGCGACCGCACCTGCTTCGACGCGGGCGCCCTGGAGACATCCCTGTGACCCGCACGGGCCGGGCCTGCCCGCGGACGCACGCGGGCGCCACGGAGGCGGGGGCATGACCCAGCGGACGGCGGACAGTGAGAGCCCGGCCAAGGACCGGGCGCGGCGCGCCCTGCTCGCCTGGCTCGCGGCCGGCGCCGCCGGGGCGGCGCTCGCGTTGTTCGCGGCCGGGCGCACCTGGGCGAGCGTGACCCTCCCCGGCGGCCCCGGCCTGGCCCCCGCCGCGCCCGTGCCGCTGGCCGGAGGCGACCTCGCGCCCGTCTTGGCCCCGCTGGCCCTGGCCTGCCTGGCCGCCCTGGTCGCCGTGCTCGCCACCCGCGGCCCGTGGCGCCGGGCGATCGGCGTCCTGCTCGCCGCCGCCGGGCTCGCCGCCGCCGTGGCGTCGTGGCGCGGCGTCTCGGCCTCCCACGCGGTCTCGGCCGCCCTGGAGCGCGCGACGCTGCACGGCGACGCCGCCCGCGCGGTGGTGGCCGTCACCTGGGCCTGGCCCGTCCTGGCGATCGCGGCCGGGATCATGCTCTCGGCCGCCGGCGCGCTGGCGGTGGCGCGCGGCGGCGCCTGGCCAGGGATGTCGGACCGCTACGACCGCCCCGGGCCGTCCGCCGCCGCGCCGAAGCCCGGACGGGCGGAAAGGTCGCTGTGGGACGCCCTGGACCAGGGCCTCGATCCCACCGACGTCCCCAAGGACGGCCATGGCGACAGGGACGGCTGATCGGCGCCTCCGTACCGGAAGGCCGCGCAGCGGCACCGGCCTGTCACGGGGGGTGGCCCCTGCGTGCCGCTCTATGACAATGTGCCTACAAACTCGGTCATCGCGCCTTCGGATTCGCGGCGCATCGCTATGCTGCCGCAGCGCAACGCGCACATTGACGTCACGGGAGTCATTCAATGAGCTACGGGAATCAGCCGGGCAATCCTGAGGGCTACGACCCTCAGCAGCCCGGCGGGGGCTACGGCCAGCAGGGCGGCGGCCAGCCCTCCGGGGGGTACGGTCCGCAGGACGGCGGCTATGGCCAGCAGCAGCCCGGCTACGGCCAGCAGCCGGGGTACGGCCAGCAGCCCGGCGGGGGTTACGGCCAGCAGGGCGACTACGGGCAGGGCGGGTACCCGCCTCCGGGCGGCTACGGGCAGCAGCCCTACGGCGCCGGGCCGCCCGCGCCGGACAACCAGCTCGTCGCGGCGATCCTCACCACGCTGTTCTGCTGCCTGCCCTTCGGGATCGTGTCGATCGTCAAGTCCTCGCAGGTCAACTCCAGGTGGGCCGTCGGTGACTACCAGGGGGCGATGGTCGCCGCCGAGGAGGCCAAGACCTGGTGGAAGCGTGCCCTGATCTGGGGCATCGTGTCGTACGTGGTGGGCATCGTGGCCTACTTCCTCATCGTGGTCCTGCTCTTCGCGGCCAGTACCAGCACGTCGTACAGCTGACCATGAGCGCGCGGGCGGAGCGTGCCGGAAGGCCGGGGGCGGGCCGGGCGCGGGCCCTGCTCGGACCGCTCGGGGCCGCGGCGCTCACGGGGGCGGTGTTCACCTACGTCGGGGCGGTGGACCCGAACGCGCCGGGGCACTACCCGACGTGCCCCTTCCTGTTCCTCACCGGGCTGTACTGCCCGGGATGCGGCACGCTGCGCGCCGTCCACGCGCTGGCCCACGGCGACGTGGTCGCGGCCCTCGGCCTCAACCCGCTCGCCGTGGTGACGGTTCCGTTCCTGCTGTTCTGGTGGGGACGGTGGGCGCTGCGCACCTGGCAGCGGCGGCCGGTACGGACGTCGCTGGCCCATCCCGCCTACATCTGGGCCTTCCTCGCCCTCGTCATCGTCTACTGGATCGTGCGCAATCTCCCCTTCGGCCGGTTCCTGGCACCATGACGCCATGAGATCAGGACCCTGTGGCGAGGCGACGGCGGTAAGCCCGATACCATCGGCAGGGCAAGGTCGCGAGAGGAAGCCGGCCCCCGAGTCGATCTGCTGATCGGATGGCCAGGCGTCCTCGGATCGCGGGCACAGTCGACCGGAGGGACCCTGATCGGGTGAGCGAGCCAAGCGAGGAGATCAAGTGAGCGTGCTCGACGAGATCCTGGACGGCGTGCGAGCCGACCTCGCCGATCGGCAGAAGGCCGTGTCGCTGGTGGAGCTCAAGGACCGCGCCCGGCGGGCGCCGGCCGTCAGGGACGCCTACGCCGCGCTCGGCGGCGACAAGGTCTCGGTCATCGCCGAGGTCAAGCGCTCCAGCCCGTCCAAGGGCGCGCTGGCGGCCATCGCCGACCCCGCCGCGCTCGCGGCCGACTACGAGGCGGGCGGCGCGCACGTCATCAGCGTGCTGACCGAGAAGCGCCGTTTCGGCGGCAGCCTCGAGGACCTGTCCGCGGTGCGCGCGGCCGTCGACATCCCCGTCCTGCGCAAGGACTTCGTGGTCACCTCCTACCAGCTCTGGGAGGCCCGTGCCCACGGCGCCGACCTGGCGCTGCTGATCGTGGCCGCCCTCGACCAGAACGCCCTGGTCTCGCTCATCGAGCGGGCCGAGTCGATCGGGCTGGCGCCGCTGGTCGAGGTGCACACCGAGGAGGAGCTCCACCGCGCGCTCGAGGCGGGCGCTAAGATCATCGGGGTGAACGCGCGCAACCTCAAGAACCTCGAGGTCGACCGCGACGTCTTCGCCCAGATCGCCCCCAAGATCCCGGACGGCATCATCAAGATCGCCGAGTCGGGGGTGCGCGGCCCGCACGACCTGCTGGCCTACGCCCGGGCGGGCGCGGACGCCGTGCTGGTCGGCGAGAGCCTGGTCACCGGCAAGGACCCACGAGCCGCCGTGGTCGACCTGGTCACCGCGGGGGCGCACCCCGCGTCGCGGCTCGACAACGGACCCGAGAGGCAGCAGTGACGATCGCAGAAGGCACCCTGATCACCGCCGCCGGCCTCGCGGGCAACGGCCCGGCCGGCGACGACCCCGACGCGCGGGGACGCTTCGGCGTGTTCGGCGGCCGTTTCGTCCCCGAGGCCCTGATCCCGGCCCTCGACGAGGTCGCCAAGGTGTACGCCGAGGCCAAGTCCGACCCCGCGTTCCTGGCCGAGTTCGACCACCTGCTCCGCACCTACGCCGGCCGGCCGACCACGCTCACCGACGTGCGCCGGTTCAGCGAGCGCGCGGGCGGCGCCCGCGTCATCCTCAAGCGCGAGGACCTCACGCACACCGGCGCCCACAAGATCAACAACGTGCTGGGCCAGGCCCTGCTCACCAAGCGCCTCGGCAAGACCCGCGTCATCGCCGAGACCGGCGCCGGCCAGCACGGCGTCGCCACGGCGACCGCCTGCGCGCTGCTCGGCCTCGAATGCGTCATCTACATGGGCGAGGTCGACTGCGAGCGCCAGTCGCTCAACGTCGCCCGCATGAAGCTCCTCGGCGCGTCCGTCGTTCCGGTCGGCAACGGCAGCCGCACCCTCAAGGACGCCATCAACGAGGCGTTCCGCGACTGGGTGACCAACGTCGAGACCACGCACTACCTGTTCGGCACGGTCGCCGGCCCCCATCCGTTCCCCGAGATCGTCCGTGACTTCGCCCGCATCATCGGCGTCGAGGCCCGGCGCCAGATGCTCGAACTGACCGGGCGCCTGCCCGACGCCGTCGCCGCGGCCGTCGGCGGCGGCTCCAACGCCATCGGCATCTTCCACGCCTTCCTCGGCGACCAGGACGTGGCGCTGCACGGCTACGAGGCCGCCGGCCACGGCGTCGACAGCGGCGAGCACGCCCTGACCCTCACCGAAGGCTCGATCGGCGTCCTGCACGGCTCGCGCACCTACGTCCTGCAGGACGACGAGGGCCAGACGATCGAGTCCCACTCGATCTCGGCCGGCCTGGACTACCCCGGCGTCGGCCCCGAGCACGCCTGGCTGAAGGACACCGGACGCGCCACCTACCACGGCGTCACCGACGACGAGGCGATGGAGGCCTTCTCCCTCCTCGCCCGCACCGAGGGCATCATCCCGGCGATCGAGTCCGCGCACGCGCTCGCGGGCACCCTCAAGCTGGGCCGCGAGCTCGGCCCCGAGGCGACCATCCTGGTCAACCTCTCGGGCCGTGGCGACAAGGACATGGGCACCGCCATGAAGTACTTCGACCTGTAGGCACCAGAACCGGTAAGCGGGACTTCCTGACATGACCACTCTTCAGACGGCGTTCGAGAAGGCGCGGGCCGACAAGCGCGCCGCCCTCGTCGGATACCTTCCGGCCGGATTCCCCACCAAGGACGGCGCCGTCGCCGCCGCCACCGCCATGGTGGAGGCGGGGTGTGACGTCATCGAGATCGGCCTGCCCTACTCCGACCCGCTGATGGACGGCCCCACCATCCAGGACGCCGTCCACCGCGCCCTTTCCAACGGCACCCGCATCGCCGACGTGATGCGCACCGTCGAGGCGGTGGCCAGGAGCGGCGCGGCCGTGCTGGTCATGACCTACTGGAACCCGATCGACCGCTACGGCGCCGAGCGGTTCGCCCGCGACCTCGCCAACGCCGGGGGCCGGGGCACCATCACGCCCGACCTCACCCCCGAAGAGGCCGGGCCCTGGTGCGAGCTCAGCGCCGCCGCGAACATCGACACGGTGTTCCTGGTCGCCCCCAGCTCACCCGACGAGCGCATCCAGGCCGTGGCCGACTGCTGCACCGGCTTCGTCTACGCCGCTTCCCTCATGGGGGTCACCGGCGCGCGCGCCAGCGTGGGCGCCGCGGCCGAGGGCCTGGTGGCCCGCACCCGCGCCCACACCGGCCTGCCGGTCTGCGTGGGCCTCGGGGTCGGCACGGGCGCCCAGGCCGCCGAGGTCGCCGGGTACGCCGACGGAGTGATCGTGGGGTCGGCGTTCATCCGCCGCCTCCTGGACGCCCCCGACGAGGCCTCGGGCCTCAAGGCGGTGCGCGAGCTCGCCGCCGAACTCGCCGCGGGCGTGCGCGGCTGACGCCTCGTTCCGCGAGGTCGCGCGCCCGGTGTCCTTGATCGGACACCGTTTATCGGGCGCTTATCGGGGCCATGATGAGCTGGTCAGCCGGTACCCTTCGGCGGGAAAGCCGAGTCAGGCCGACCGGCCGCGACCCCGGGTGCCGGGCCGGTCCGCGGCCGGAACGTGTCGCGGGACCGCCGGTTCGTGGCTAAGGAGACGAGAAGCTGGTGACTTCCGAGGAGCCCGCGCCAATGAGGTCGCTTTATGTACATCCAGCGGTACCCTGGGTAACGACCGTCGCCCGGCTCGTGGTCGCGGGTGTGCTGATCGTGGCCGGCTGGCTGAAGATCGGCACTCCGGCGCTCGCCGTGCAGGCCGTGCAGGCCTACGAGCTGCTTCCGGCGCCGGTCGCCACCGCGGTGGGCTACGGCCTGCCGGTCCTCGAGATCGTCGTTGGGGTGTTGCTGGTTGTCGGGCTGCTCACGCGTGCCGCGGGCGTCGTGTCCGCGCTGCTCATGCTGGTCTTCGTGGTCGGCATCGCGTCGGCGTGGGCGCGTGGCCTGCGCATCGACTGCGGGTGCTTCGGCGGGGGCGGCAAACTCGCGGCGGGGCAGACGCCCGGATACCTGTGGGAAATCCTCAGGGACGGCGGGTTGTTCCTGTTGGGGGCCTGGATCGTCAGATTCGCTCCTGGCCGGGTCGCGCTCGACTCCGCCCTGGGGCTCGGCCCCGCGCGCGAGCGGCGCCCCGCCGGCGACGACGGCGGCGAGAACGAGGGCGACGAGCCCTGAATGAAGGAGAGTCTCTGATGGGAAAGGCCGCGCGGGACCTCTCCGCGCGCGAGCGGATCAAGTCGCAGCGCGAACAGGACCGCAAGCAGGCGCAGCGCAGGCGCCTCGCCACCGTGATCACCGTGATCCTCGTCGTGGTCGCGGTCGTCCTCGGCGGCTGGTGGTACGCCATGTCGGGCAAGTCCGAGACGCTCACCGGGCAGCTCGCCCCGATCTCCAGGCAGTCCGACGGCTCGGTGGCGATGGGCAAGGCGGGCGTCGAAAAACCCGTCCTGGACATCTACGAGGACTACCAGTGCCCCGCCTGCCAGGCGTTCGAGCAGACCAGCTCGGCCACGGTGAAGAACATGGCGGCGGCGGGCCAGCTCAAGGTGGTCTACCACGCCGTCAACATCTTCAGCGCCGAACCGGCGCACGGCAACACCATGCGCGCCTCCTCGGCCGCCCGGTGCGTCCCCGACGGCGCTCAGTGGATGGCCTACCACGACCGGCTGTTCAAGGAGCAGCCCCCCGAGACCAAGGCCGGCTTCGCGATCGCCGACCTCGTCACCTGGGGCAAGGCGTCAGGTGTCACCGACCCCGGCTTCGAGGCCTGCGTCACCTCCCAGAAGGAGGTGCAGGCGCAGACCGCCTACAGCAAGAAGGTCTTCGACTCCAAGGTCATCACCCAGGGGACGCCTACGCTGCGGCTCAACGGCAAGGAGATCGAGAACAGCGTCGCCTTCAACCCAGGAGCCCTGCGCCAGGCCATCCTTGATGCCGCGAAGTAGGCCAGGAACCGGTAACGTCACCTGACATGCCCTTGGCCTCCTTTCCCAGCCCGTCGGAAGGTGTCTGGTACCTCGGACCGATCCCTCTGCGGGCCTACGCTTTCTGCATCGTGCTCGGCGTCGTCGTCGCCGTCTGGATGGGTGAACGCCGCTGGCGCGCCCGCGGCGGCGAGCCCGGCACGATCACCGACCTCGCCGTCTGGGCCGTGCCGTTCGGCCTGGTCGGCGGGCGGCTGTACCACGTCATCACCGACTGGCAGCTCTACTTCGGGCCCGACGCCCCGAACCGGCCGATCGACGCGCTGTACATCTGGCACGGCGGGCTCGGCATCTGGGGCGCGGTCGCGCTCGGCGGCGTCGGCGTGTGGATCGCCTGCCGCCGGCGCGGCCTGTCGCTGTCGGCGGTGGCCGACACCGTCGCGCCCGGCATCGCGGTGGCGCAGGCCATCGGCCGCTGGGGCAACTACTTCAACCAGGAGTTGTTCGGCGGCCCCACCAACCTGCCGTGGGGGCTGGAGATCGATCCGGGCCGTCCCGGCACGATCCCCGGCGAGGCGACCTACCACCCGACGTTCCTGTACGAGTCCCTGTGGGACCTGGCCCTGGCCGTCGTGCTCATCTGGGCCGGGCGGCGGTACGGGCTGCGGCACGCCCGGCTGTTCGCCCTGTACGTCGCGGGCTACACGCTGGGCCGCTTCTGGATCGAGGGCATGCGGGTCGACCCCGCCCACCACATCCTCGGCCTGCGGCTGAACCAGTGGACCTCCGTGGTCATCTTCGTCGGCGCCCTGATCTACTTCTGGGTGACCCGGGACAAGACGACCGAGGAGATCGTGGTGGCCCGGCACGGCGACGGCTCCGACCCGGCGCACCCCGCCGGCCTGGCCGACGACCACGAGCTCGCCGAGACGTCCACCGACCCTGAGACGTCCACCGATCCTGAGCGCACCGCCACCCTGGCCGCGACGGAGGAGGGCCCAGGAGCCGATCCGGCCCACCCCGCGGACCAGGCCGACCCGGGCGAGGCGGCCGATCCCACCCCCGGTCAGGACCCGGTTCTGGGCGAGGGCGAGACGGCCGACCCTGCGCATTCCGCCGGTCAGGCGGACCCGGGGGAGACGGCCGGCCCCGGATCTGGTCAGGACCCGGTTCTGGGCGAGGGCGAGACGGCCGACCCTGCGCATTCCGCCGGTCAGGCGGACCCGGGGGAGACGGCCGGCCCCGGATCTGGTCAGGACCCGGTCCTGGGTGACGGCGAGACGGCCGACCCTGCGCATTCCGCCGGTCAGGCCGACCCTTCGGAGGCGAATTCACGATGAACCAGGGCGGCTCCTCGGGGGGGCGCGCCGAGATCCACCACAAGCACCGTGACGTGAACGGCGGGTGGCTCCGCCCCGCCGTCTTCGGTGCCATGGACGGTCTGGTGTCGAACTTCGCCCTCATCGCCGGCGTCGCCGGCGGCACCGCCAGCGTCAAGGTCGTCTCCCTGGCGGGCGTCGCCGGGCTCGCCGCCGGCGCGTTCTCGATGGCCGGCGGCGAGTACGTGTCGGTGGCCAGCCAGCGCGAGCTCGCACTGGCCGAGATCGACATCGAGCGCGCCGAGCTGGCGAACAACGCCCAGGCGGAGGAGCTTGAGCTGGCCCGGCAGTTCGAGGGTCGCGGGGTCGAGTCCGGCCTCGCCGCCGAGGTGGCCAGGCAGATCTCCCGCGACCCGGTCCAGGCCCTTGAGGTGCACACCCGCGAGGAGCTCGGCCTGGACCCCGGCGACCTGCCCGCGCCCCGGCTCGCCGCCATCTCCTCGTTCCTGTCGTTCAGCGTCGGGGCGATCATCCCGCTGGTGCCCTACCTCGTCGGGGCCACGCTCCTGTGGTTCTCGGCGGCCGTGTCGATGCTCGCGCTGTTCGTGGCCGGGGCGATCGTGTCCCGGGTGACGGCCAGGAGCTGGTGGTTCTCCGGGTTCCGCCAGCTCGCCGTGGGCGCCCTGGCCGGCGCGCTGACGTTCGGGCTCGGCTCGCTCCTTGGCGCCGGCGGCCTGTGAGCGCCCGCGGCGGCGAGGGCAGACGGCGCCGGGTCCCGCCCGAAGGGGAGACCCCGCCCGAGCGCGGCGGCGTGAGCAAACGCCGCCGGCCCGCACCCGAGGGCGAGGTCCCACCGGGACGCGGAGACGAGAACGAACACCGCCGGCCCGCACCCCAGCCCGGGGTCCCGCCCGTACGCGGGGGCGAGAGGCGCGGGGCCGCACCCGAGGGCGAGGTCCCGCCGGATCGGGGTGGCGTGAGCAAGCGGCGCCGGGCGGCACCCGAGGGTGAGGTCCCACCAGGACGCGTGAGCAAGAGGCGCCGGGCCGCGCCGCAGGGGCAGGTTCCACCGGGAGGCGGTGGCGAGAGCGAACGGCGCCGGGCCGCGCCCCAGGCCCCGCCCGTACGCGGGGGAGAGACCAAGCGGCGCCGCGCCGCGCCCCAGGCCGGGGCCCCGCCGGGACGCGGGGACGAGCCCATGCGGCGCCCGGCCGTGCCCCAGGACGAGGCCATGTGGGGCCCGCCCGCGCCGGAGGGCGAGGCCATGTGGCGTCCGGCCGCGCCGGTGGGCGAGGGCATGTGGGGCCCGGCCGCGCCCCAGGATGAGGCCATGTGGGCCCCGGCCGTGCCCGAGGGCGAGGCCATGAGGAGCGGTGCCGGGCCGGAGGGTGGGCCGGGGGCGCCGGAGGGTGAGGTGGTGGCGGAGCGGGGTGGGAAGAGTAAGCGGCGCCGGGCGTCGTTCGAGGTCGAGGCGCTGTCCGAACGCGGGCTCACCGAACGCCAGCAGCGGATCCTGTTCGCCGTCGGCACGGTGCTGGTCGTGCTGCTCGGCGGTTTCGGGCTCACCGCCATCGTCAGCACCCTCGGCGTGTCCGCCCCCGCCTCCGAGCAGGGTTCGGCGGCCGACTCGATCGGCCTGCCCCACCCCGACGAGTACCAGGCCTGGCCCTCACCCAAGCTCTTCGCCCCGCTCGCCGACCGCAAGGCCGACGCGACCGGGCTGAAGGCCGAGGAGGTCTTCGGGACCAAGACCCTCAAGAGCGGCAAGCTGACCCTCAAACTGCTCGGCCGCCGCCTGGACGGCGCCTGCGCCCAGGTCATGTGGGGCGGCGAGGTGCTCGCCAAGCTCGCCACGACCGGCTGCACCCAGGCGGTCCGCGGGCTCTACCTCAGCGCCGACCGCCGGTACGTCGCCCAGTACACCCTGTTCAACCTGGCCGGGCAGGCGGACGCCGAACGGTTCGTCCAGGAGATGGCCACCCTCTACCGGGGAGGCGGCTGGATCCGCCCGCTGGAGTCGCCGTCCGCGTCGTTCGTGACCGACGGCTACACCGAGGCCAGCGGCCACGCCATGGGGCACTACGCCGGGTTCGTCTGGGTCGGCAGGCTCGACGGCCAGGAGCCGGGGCCCAAGGACGACTTCGTGTCGCTGACCTTGGCCGTGCGGGGCGCGGAGAAGGCCATCTTCCGCCGTGTCGTCGCCGTGACCGGCCCCGAGACCCCTCCGGCCAAGTAGGGTCGGTCGTCATGCCCAGCCGTACGTGGATCGCCCTCGCGGTCGCAGGCGTGCTCGCCGGGGCGGCGGGGGCCGTGTTCGCCGTCACCCGGCCGGAGACGGGCCCGAGCCCGGCCGTGTTCCACGGCGAACGCACCTCCGCGCTCTACGCCCCCATCGCCACCCGCGCGGCCGACCCCCGGCCGCTGACCGGGCAGGAGGTGGCCGCGCCCGGCCTGCGGCCCGCCTCGTCGGGCGTGATCATGGAACGTGGTCAGGTCACGACGTCGGGCGACTGCGCGTCGGCGGTGTGGGGGAGCGGCCCCGCGGGCGCCGCCGCCGGGTGCGCCCAGGTCGTCCGGGCGAGCTTCACCACCTCAGACGGCGGGGTCAGCGGCCAGTACACCGTGTTCGACATGGCCGACGGCGCCGCCGCCGACCGGCTGGTGGCGGCCCTGGACCCCAAGGCGGGCGGCGGCTTCCTGCGGCTGGCGCCCGGCCAGCCGCCGTCCTTCGACGCCGGCCGCAGCCGGGCCGAGGCGCGGGCCCTCGGCCACTTCGCCGTCGTGAACTGGGTGGGCCCGGTGGGCGAAGCGGGAGCGCCCGACCTGACCTACCCCCAGATCGCCCTGGAGTCACTCGGCGGCTTCGTCCAGCGCCGCGTCCTCGAAGCCGGCGACTGACCGGCCAGGACGGGCCCTCGGGGTCGGTGGCTGATCGGACAGCGTGGGGACGACCGGACGGGCGGGTCCTCGCGGCGGGCGACCGGCCGCACAGGGGCCCTGAGGTCTTCGCGGTCGGCGGCTGATCGGATGGCGCTCGGGGTCCTAGGGGTCGGTGGCCGATCGATGGCGCGTTGTCGGGGTCGGCGGGGAAGGCGCTCGGGGTGGGTGGCCGCAGGACAGGGGGGCGGTGTGGGGGCGGTGGGATACGGTCGCGCGCCGGCGACCGGCAGGGCGGGGCGGTCATCATGACCGGCGCCCGGCCGGGTGCGACGGTTCTCGCGGCCGGTGCCCGGCCGGGCGGGCGGTTCTCGTGGTCGGTGGGCGGGCGGGCAGGGGTTTTCTTGACACGGCCTTGACTCTTGGTGCTGAGATGCGTGATCTCTGCTGGTTTCGGGCAGGAATAACGTCCCGCGAAGGGTCGTTCTCCGACTACGGCCCGGAACCTCATGACCACGCGCCCGGAGGTGCCGCACATGGATGACGAATGTTCGCGATACCAACCTGGCGGGCACTATTCCGGCATGGTGCGGTAGTCTCTACACACCTAACAGCAGCAGGGCCAACGTCGTCCCTCTTGCCTGCAATCGCCAAGCCAGACGAAGCAGACGAAGACGACGGGAGGGATTCAATGCCTGCTGCCCACCTCGGGTTCCCCGAGCCCCAGGGCCTATACCACCCTTCGCAGGAGCACGACGCGTGCGGAGTCGCGATGGTGGCCGATGTCGCCGGGCGCCGCAGCCACGACATCGTCGCGAAGGCCCTGACGGCACTGTGCAACCTGGATCACCGAGGGGCCAAGGGTAGCGAACCGGACACCGGAGATGGCGCAGGAATCCTGACGCAGATCCCCGACGCGTTCCTCCGTGCGTCCGTCGGCTTCCCGCTGCCCCCGGCCGGCTCCTACGCCGCCGGCATCGCGTTCCTCCCGCTGGACGGGCAGGCGCGCGCGATCGGCGTCGGGATGATCGAGGAGATCGCCGCCGAGGAGGGCCTGACGGTCCTCGGGTGGCGCGAGGTGCCCGTCGACACCGCGCACGCCGGGCCGAGCGCCCGCGCCGTCATGCCGTCGTTCCACCAGCTCTTCCTGTCCTCACCGGGCGGGGAGTCCGGCCTGGAGCTCGACCGCCTGGTCTTCTGCCTGCGCAAGCGGGCCGAGCACGAGGTCGACGTCTACTTCTCCTCGCTGTCCTCGCGGACCCTGGTGTACAAGGGCATGCTGACCACCCCGCAGCTGGAGCCCTTCTTCCCCGACCTGTCCGACGACAGGTACGAGAGCGCGATCGCCCTGGTGCACTCGCGTTTCTCCACCAACACCTTCCCGTCGTGGCCGCTGGCGCACCCCTACCGGTACGTCGCGCACAACGGCGAGATCAACACCGTCAAGGGCAACCGCAACTGGATGCGCGCCCGCGAGGCGATGCTGGCCACCGACCTGATCCCGGGCGACATGGCGCGGCTCTTCCCGATCTGCGACCCCGACGCCTCCGACACGGCGTCCTTCGACGAGTGCCTGGAGCTGCTGCACCTCGGCGGCCGTAGCCTGCCGCACGCCGTGCTGATGATGATCCCCGAGGCGTGGGAGAACCACACCGAGATGGACCCCGCGCGGCGGGCCTTCTACGAGTACCACTCCACCTCCATGGAGGCGTGGGACGGACCGGCGTCGATCACCTTCAGCGACGGCACCCTGGTCGGCGCGGTCCTCGACCGCAACGGCCTGCGCCCGGGCCGCTTCTGGGTGACCGAGGACGGCCTGGTCGTGCTGGCCTCGGAGGCCGGCGTGCTCGACATCGAGCCGTCCAAGGTCGTCCGCAAGGGCCGCCTCCAGCCCGGCAAGATGTTCCTGGTCGACACCGAGCTCGGCAAGATCATCGAGGATGACCAGGTCAAGGCCGAGCTGGCCGCCGCCCAGCCGTACGGCGAGTGGCTGCACGCCGGGCTCGTGCGCTTCGAGGAGCTGCCGGAGCGGCAGCGCCCGCTGGTCACCCACGAGGCCCTGGTGAAGCGCCAGCAGACCTTCGGCTACACCGAGGAGGAGCTGCGCGTCATCCTGGCCCCCATGGCCAGGGCCGGCGCCGAGCCGATCGGCTCCATGGGCACCGACTCCCCGGTCGCGGTGCTGAGCGAGAAGCCCCGGCTGCTGTTCGACTACTTCAGCCAGCTCTTCGCCCAGGTGACCAACCCGCCGCTGGACGCGATCCGCGAAGAGCTGGTCACCTCCCTGCAGACGACCATCGGCCCCGAGGGCAACCTGCTGGCCCCGGGACCGGCGTCCTGCCGGCGGCTGGTGCTCCCGTACCCGGTGATCGACAACGACGAGCTCGCCAAGATGATCCACATCAACGACGAGAGCGCCCTGCCCGGCTTCCAGCCGCACGTCGTGCCCGGCCTGTACGACGTGGCCGGCGGCGGCGAGGGGCTGCTGCACCGGCTGGAGGAGATCTGCGCGGAGGTCTCGCGGGCCATCGCCGGCGGCGCCCGCATCATCGTGCTGTCCGACCGGGGCTCCGACGCCCGCATGGCGCCGATCCCGTCGCTGATGCTGACCGGCGCGGTGCACCACCACCTGATCCACGAGAAGTCCCGCACCCGCGTGGGCCTGGTCATCGAGACCGGCGAGGCGCGCGAGTGCCACCACATGGCGCTGCTGATCGGGTACGGCGCCTCGGCCGTGAACCCCTACCTGGCGATCGAGACCATCGAGGACATGGTCGCCACCGGCGCGCTCGGCATGGACCCGCGTGCCGCCGTGCGCAACCTGATCAAGGCGTACGGCAAGGGCGTCCTGAAGATCATGTCCAAGATGGGCGTGTCGACGGTGGCCTCCTACACCGGCGCGCAGATCTTCGAGGCGCTCGGCCTGGGCCAGGACGTCATCGACGCCTGCTTCGTGGGCACCACCTCGCGCCTGGGCGGCGTCGGCTTCGGCGTGCTCGCCCAGGAGGTGGCCCTGCGCCACCTGCGGGCCTACCCGCGCGCCGAGAACGCCCACCGGCGGCTGGAGGTCGGCGGCGAGTACCAGTGGCGCCGCGAGGGCGAGCCTCATCTGTTCAACCCCGAGACGGTGTTCAGGCTGCAGCATGCCACCCGCACCCGGCGGTACGAGATCTTCAAGCAGTACACCGGGCTGGTCGACTCGCAGGCCGAGAAGCTGATGACGCTGCGTGGCCTGTTCCGGCTGCGCGGCGGCGTGCGCCCGGCGGTCCCGATCGAGGAGGTCGAGCCGGTCGAGAGCATCGTCAAGCGCTTCTCCACCGGCGCGATGTCCTACGGGTCGATCTCGCAGGAGGCCCACGAGACCATCGCGATCGCCATGAACCGGCTGGGCGCCAAGTCCAACACCGGTGAGGGCGGCGAGGACCCCGACCGCCTCCACGACCCGGTGCGCCGCTCGGCGATCAAGCAGGTGGCCTCGGGCCGGTTCGGAGTGACCAGCGAGTACCTGGTGAACGCGACCGACCTGCAGATCAAGATGGCCCAGGGCGCCAAGCCCGGCGAGGGCGGCCAGCTCCCGGGCCACAAGGTGTACCCGTGGATCGCCAAGACCCGGCACTCCACCCCGGGCGTCGGCCTCATCTCGCCGCCGCCGCACCACGACATCTACTCGATCGAGGACCTGGCCCAGCTCATCCACGACCTGAAGAACGGCAACCCCGAGGCGCGCGTCCACGTGAAGCTCGTCGCGGAGGTCGGGGTCGGGACGGTGGCGGCCGGGGTCAGCAAGGCCCACGCCGACGTCGTGCTGATCTCCGGCCATGACGGCGGCACCGGCGCCTCCCCGCTGACCTCGATCAAGCACGCGGGCACCCCGTGGGAGCTCGGCCTGGCCGAGACCCAGCAGACCCTGCTGCTCAACGGCCTGCGGGACCGCATCGTCGTGCAGGCCGACGGCCAGCTCAAGACCGGTCGCGACGTGATCATCGCCGCGCTGCTCGGCGCCGAGGAGTTCGGTTTCGCGACCGCGCCCCTGGTGGTGTCCGGCTGCGTGATGATGCGCGTCTGCCACCTGGACACCTGCCCGGTCGGCGTCGCCACGCAGAACCCCGAGCTGCGCAAGCGGTTCACCGGCAAGCCGGAGTTCGTGGTCAACTTCTTCGAGTTCGTCGCCCAGGAGGTCCGGGAGTACCTGGCCGAGCTGGGTTTCCGCTCGATCGAGGAGGCCGTCGGCCACGCCGAGTTCCTGGACACCGAGGCCGCAGAGGACCACTGGAAGGCGGCGGGCCTCGACCTGTCCCCGATCCTGCACGTGCCCTCGCTGCCCGAGGGCACGCCGCTGCACCGCACGGTCGCCCAGGACCACGGGCTGGACAAGGCGCTGGACAACACGCTGATCCAGCTCGCCGAGGGCGCGCTGAAGTACGGCGACCGGGTCACGCTGGACCTGCCGATCCGCAACGTCAACCGCACGGTCGGCACGATGCTCGGCCACCAGGTGACCCGGCGGTACGGCGGCGAGGGCCTGCCCGACAACACGATCGACGTCAGCCTGACCGGGTCGGCGGGCAACTCCCTCGGCGCGTTCGTGCCGAAGGGCATCACCCTGCGGCTCACCGGCGACGCCAACGACTACCTGGCCAAGGGCCTGTCGGGCGGGCGCGTCACCGTGCGCCCGCACCCCGACGCGCCGTTCAGCGCCGAGACCCAGGTCATCGCCGGGAACGTCGGCCTGTACGGGGCGACCTCCGGCGAGGTGTTCATCCGGGGCGTGGTGGGCGAGCGGTTCTGCGTGCGCAACTCCGGTGCCACCGCCGTGGTGGAGGGCGTGGGCGACCACGGCTGCGAGTACATGACCGGCGGCCGGGCGGTCGTGCTCGGCCCGACCGGGCGCAACTTCGCGGCGGGCATGTCGGGCGGCATCGCCTACGTGCTCGACCTGAACCCCGCCCGGGTCAACCGGGAGATGGTCGACGTCGAGGGGCTGACCGAGGGGGACTCGGAGTTCCTGCGGGACATCGTCGAGCGGCACCTCGCGGAGACCGGCTCCACGGTCGCCAAGGCGCTGCTGGACGACTGGGACGGCACGCTGACCCGCTTCGGCAAGGTCATGCCGATCGACTACAAACGGGTGCTCAGGGCCGCCGAGGCCGCGCGCGCCGAGGGCCGGGACATCGACGAGGCGGTCATGGCCGCCGTACACGGTTAAGGGAGGTTTCACCGATGGCCGACCCCAAGGGGTTTCTGACGCACGCGCGTGAGCTGCCGGCGCGCCGCCCTGTCGACGTGCGCATCCGCGACTGGCGGGAGGTGTACGAGGACTTCCCGAAGGCCGCCCTGACCGACCAGGCCGCGCGGTGCATGGACTGCGGCATCCCGTTCTGCCACAACGGCTGCCCGCTCGGGAACCTCATCCCCGAGTGGAACGACCTGGTGTACCGGGACGACTGGCGCGAGGCCGCCGAGCGGCTGCACGCCACGAACAACTTCCCCGAGTTCACCGGCCGGCTGTGCCCGGCCCCGTGCGAGGCGGCCTGCGTGCTCGGGATCAACGCCGAGCCGGTGGCCATCAAGCGCGTCGAGGTGGAGATCATCGACCGGGCGTTCGCCGAGGGATGGGTCACCCCCCAGCCGCCGGCGACCAGGACCGGCAAGCGGGTCGCCGTGGTCGGTTCGGGGCCCGCGGGGCTCGCCGCGGCGCAGCAGCTGACCCGCGCCGGGCACGACGTGGTGGTCTTCGAGCGGGCCGACCGCATCGGCGGCCTGCTCCGCTACGGCATCCCCGAGTTCAAGATGGAGAAGCGGCACGTCGACCGGCGCCTGGCGCAGATGCGCGCCGAGGGCACCGAGTTCCGCACGGGCGTCAACGTCGGGGTCGACATCACCGCCGACCGGCTGCGCGAGGAGTTCGACGCGATCGTGCTGTCGGGCGGGGCCACGGCGTGGCGCGACCTGCCGGTGGCGGGCCGCGAGCACACCGGCGTCCACCAGGCCATGGAGTACCTCCCGCTGTCCAACCAGGTGCAGGAGGGCGACCTGGCGGTCTCGCCGGTGTCGGCCGAGGGCAAGCACGTGGTGGTGATCGGCGGCGGTGACACCGGCGCCGACTGCGTGGGCACCGCGGTGCGCCAGGGCGCGCTCTCGGTCACCCAGCTGGAGATCATGCCGAAGCCCCCGGCCGCGCGGCCGGACGCCCAGCCGTGGCCGACGTACCCAATGCTGTTCAAGATGGAGAGCGCCCACGAGGAGCTGGAGGACGGGGGCGGCTCGCGGGTGTACGCCGTCTCCACCACCGAGTTCGTCGCGGACGACCAGGGACGGGTCCGGGCGCTGCGCCTGGTCGGCGTCCAGGGCCCTGGCTCGGGTTTCGCGCCGGTGCCCGGCACCGAGCGGGAGATCCCGGCCGGGCTGGTCACGCTGGCGATGGGCTTCCTCGGTCCGGAGAAGGGCGCGCTGCTCACCGACCTGGCGGCCCAGGCGGCCGACCCCGGCTCGTTCTTCGACGCCCGGGGGAACGTCGCGCGGGACAAGTCCTACATGTCCGGCGTGGATGGTGTGTTCGTCGCCGGTGACATGGGTCGTGGGCAGTCGCTCATCGTGTGGGCGATCGCGGAGGGCCGTTCGGCGGCCGCCGCGACCGACCGCTACCTGACCGGCCAGACGGCCCTGCCCGTCGCGATCCCGCCGACGGCCCGGCCCCTGCTCTGACGGCTCGCGAGGACGGCGTCCCGCACCCGGGGCGCCGTCCTTTTTGTAGGGTTCTAGTGCTTCTTAATTAAAGAAGACGCTATATATGTCTATAACGGATTGATTGCCGGGCGATTTCACCGACAACTTGCTTTGGTCCTCGATCCCCTGAAAGATGCTGCCTCGTCGTACAGAGGCATGAGGAGAGGGTCAATGGTGCGGGGGTACACACGACTGGCGGGAGCCATGATTTCGGTCATGGTGGCGGGCACACTGGCCGCGGGCTCGCCGGCGATCGGAGCCGGCGCCGAGGCCACGCCCTCGGGCGGGGGCACGAGCGAATACCTGGTGTTCTACGCCCCCGGTGGCGAGGCCGCCGCGCTGGACGCCATCAGGGCGGGCGGCGGCACCGCGGGCGCGGTCGACGGCAAGCTCGGCTACGTCCTGGCCCGCGGCCCGCGCACGGGGTTCGCCGAACGGCTCGGAACCAGCCCGTCCATCGCCGGGGTGACCGCCGACCGCAGGATCGGCTCGGCCACCGCCCTCACCTCCCAGGACGCCGCCGCCCCGGCGGAGCGCACCGCGCCGTCCACCGCGCTCTCCGCCGCCGGGACCGCCGGGGGATCGGCCGCCGAGGCCCAGGCCGTCTCCGCCGGCGCCACCGTCGCGGGCCACGGCGACCCGCTGTCCGGCCGGCAGTGGGACATGAAGATGATCGGCGCCACGGCCGGCGGCTCGTACGCCAAGGCGCGCGGCACCAAGAAGGTCCTGGTCGGCATCATCGACACCGGCGTGGACGGCCGGCACCCCGACATCGCGCCGAACTTCAACCGGGCGCTCAGCCGCAACTTCGTCGTCGACCACCCGAAGGACTCCAAGGGCAAGACGCTCGACGGCCCCTGCGAGCACAAGGGCTGCAAGGACCCCGCCGACGAGGACGACGAGGGCCACGGCACGCACGTCGCCAGCACGATCGGCTCGCCGCTCAACGGCATCGGCGTCGCGGGCGTCGCCCCGGGCGTCTCGCTGGTCAACATCCGGGCCGGCACCGACTCGGGCTTCTTCTTCCTCAAGCCGGTCCTGGACGCGCTCACCTACGCCGGCGACGCGGGCATCGACGTGGTCAACATGAGCTTCTTCGTCGACCCGTGGACGTTCAACTGCGCCCACAACCCGTCGGACTCCCGCGCCGAGCAGCTCCAGCAGGCCGGGATCATCACCGGCGTCCAGCGCGCCCTGGACTACGCGCGCGCCCGCGGCGTCACGCTGATCACCGCGCTCGGCAACGGCTCCACCGACCTCGGCGAGCCGACCACCGACAAGGACAGCCCCGGCTACCCGGCCGGCAGCGAGCGCGAGCGCACGATCGACAACTCCTGCGTGAACGTGCCGGCCGAGTCCCGCGGCGTCATCTCCGTCTCCGCCGTCGGCCCCAGCAAGCGCAAGGCCTGGTACTCCGACTACGGCACCGAGCAGACCGACCTGTCGGCCCCCGGCGGCGACCCCTCCGACGCCGGCACGTCCCTGAAGGGCACGGCCAGGGAGATCCTCGCCGCCGCCCCCGCGAGCGCGCTGCGCAAGCAGAAGCTCATCGACGCCTCGGGCAAACCGGTCGGCTCCTCGGTGGTCCGCGACTGCCACCGCGGCAAGTGCGCGTACTACCAGTACCTCTCGGGCACCTCGATGGCCTCCCCGCACGCCGCGGGCGTCGCGGCCATCCTGGTCGCCCGCTTCGGCAAGCCCGGCAAGGGCGGCCTGCTCCTCAGCCCCGCCAAGGTGGAGAAGCTGCTGTACGCGACGGCCACCCACACCGGGTGCCCCTCGTCCGGCTCGACCACCTACACCGTCAGCGAGGAGACGCACGTCTGCGAGGGCTCCTCGGCCAAGAACGGCTTCTACGGGCACGGCCTGGTCGACGCCGAGCGCGCCGCCACCACCAAGGGCTGACCGCCGGGCCGGGCAGGTTGGGCGACGGGGGCGCCCCGCCGGGCCGGGGCACCTATCCTGGTATCCACACGAACACGAACATGGACCCGAGCACCCGGTCGCATTCGTCGTGGCCCGCGCCCACGGGGCGCACTCCACCTGCGGCGACGTGCCCGGGTGGCCCGATGGCAGGCTTGTGTCACCTGGAATTCGCCAGGCGCTGTGAACTTCGTCATCATCGAGTGGTCTGTACCAATTAGGGTAGGACTTGTGAGTCGTCGAGCGAAAATTGTCTGCACACTGGGGCCCGCCACCTCCTCCCCGGAGCGTCTGCGCGAGCTGATCGCCGCCGGGATGAACGTCGCGCGGTTCAACCTCAGCCACGGGAGCCACGAGCTGCACAAGGAGGTCCACACGCGAGTGCGGGAGGCCGCCGCCGAGCTGGGCCTCGCGGTCGGGGTCCTCGCGGACCTCCAGGGTCCCAAGATCCGTGTCGGCCGTTTCGCCGAGGGTCCCGTGCGCCTGGGCTTCGGCGACGTGTTCACGATCACCACCGACGACGTCCCCGGCGACCGGGACATCGTCTCCACGACGTACGAGGGCCTACCGGGCGACGTGCGGCCGGGCGACAAGATCCTTGTCGACGACGGCCGCCTCGTCCTCGAGGCCACCGAGGTCGACGGCCCCCGCGTCGTGACCCGCGTCGTCGTCGGCGGCATGATCTCCGACAACAAGGGCCTCAACCTGCCGGGTGTGGCCGTCTCGGCCCCCGCCCTCACCGAGAAGGACGAGGAGGACCTGCGCTGGGCCCTCCGCACCGGCTTCGACATGATCGCCCTGTCGTTCGTCCGCAGCCCCGACGACGCGCGGATCGTCCGCGAGATCATGGACCAGGAGGGCGTCCACCTCCCGCTCCTGGCCAAGATCGAGAAGCCCCAGGCGGTCGACTGCCTGGAGGCCATCGTCGACGCGTTCGACGGCATCATGGTCGCCCGCGGCGACCTCGGCGTGGAGCTCCCGCTGGAGCAGGTGCCGATCGTGCAGCGCCGCGCCATCGCCCTGGCCAGGGAGAAGGCCCACCCGGTCATCGTGGCCACCCAGATGCTCGACTCCATGATGAGCGCCCAGCGCCCGACCCGCGCCGAGGTCTCCGACGTCGCCTACGCCGTCATGGACGGCGCCGACGCGGTCATGCTCTCCGGTGAGACCTCCGTGGGCAGCTACCCGATCGAGTCGGTCGCGACCATGGCCCGCATCGCCTCCGCCGCCGAGGAGGACTCCCTCCACGCCACGCACACCTTCGACCGGATGCCCGAGACCACCGGCGGCGCCATCGCCCGCGCCGCGGCCGAGGTCGGGGCCATCGTCGGCGCCAAGGCGCTGTGCGCGTTCACCATGTCGGGGGAGACCGCGCGGCGGCTCGCCCGCTACCGCTCCCCGATCCCGCTGCTGGCCTTCACCTCCGCCCCGGAGGTGCGCGGCCAGCTCGCCCTGACCTGGGGCGTGGAGACCTTCGAGGTGCCGTTCGTCCACCACACCGACGACATGGTGCGCCAGGTCGAGTCGGCGCTGCTGTCGGTCGGCCGCTACGAGAAGGGCGACAAGGTCGTCATCGTCGCCGGCTCGCCTCCCGGCAGCCACGGCTCCACCAACGCCCTGCGCGTCCACACCATCGGCTCGCTGGCCGCCGGCGGCAACTGACCCCTCCGCCACGCTCGGCCACGGCCACCCCGGGACACCCCGGCGGTGGCCGTCCGGCCGTCCGGGACCGTTTCGGCAGGCCAGGCCGGTCCACCGGGATCGCCAGGGCCGGGGTGGTCGTCCGGGTTCACCTGGGCCGGGGTGGTCGTCCGGGGTCGGTAGAGGTCCGGTGGGGAGATCGCCAAGAGCCGCATGGGGGGCGGCCCGCCCGGGGCGACGCCCGGTTTGATCAGGCCCATGACGGTCGCCGGGAGACGCGGGACGAAGCCGGGCACATCAGCCCCGCCCGGCCGTCCGGTGTCCCGGGCGCTCCGGCACCCGGCGGCCCCGCTGGCTCTGGCCGCCCTGCTGTTCGGGGCGGCGCAGCTCGCCTTCGTCGGTCCCGGCCTGCGCTGGGGCTGGGACGAGCTGGTCTACCTCAGCCAGGTGAACCCCGGCCTGCCGGACGCGGTGTTCACCGCCCCGCGCGCCCGGGGGATCACCTGGCTGGCCGCCCCGGCCGCGCTGCTGTCCGCCTCGCCGCCCGTCGTGCGGGGGTGGATGACCGCGCTGTCGTCCGCCGGGCTGTTCCTGGCCTACCTGCCGTGGCTGCGCGTGCTCACCCACCGCGGCGCCCCCGCCGTCGTGGCACTGGCCGCGCTGCTGTCCGGCGGGCTGTGGGTCGCGCAGTTCTACGGCGGCGCCGTGATGCCGAACCTGTACGTCGCCCACGCCTCGGTCGCCGCGACCGCCTTCCTGCTCCTGGCACTGCGCGGCCCTTCGCGTGGCGCCCTCGCGGGGCTGGCGTCGAGCGTGGCCGCGGTCGCGCTGCTGCGGCCGGGCGACGCCGCCTGGCTGGTCCTCCCGCTGCTCCTCGCCTGCTTCGCCGCCCGCCCCGTTCCCCGCGAACAGCCTGATCCGCGCGTACGGCGCGAGGCGGCCGCGCGGGTGCGGCCCGGGGCCGCCGCCGTCCTGGCCCTGGCCGGAGGGGTCGCGGCGGGGCTGGCGCCGTGGGTGGCCGAGGCAGTGACGCGGTACGGCGGGGTGCACAACCGGGTCCGCGAGGCCAGCGAGCTCCAGGGCCGGCTGCGGCCCACGTGGGGCGTGGTCCACGAGTTCGCGGCGCTCAACGGCCCGCTCCTGTGCCGCCCGTGCGCGGCCGGCGCGGTGCGTCCGCTGCTGGTGATGTGGTGGCCTGCGCTGCCGGTCGCCGCCGCCGCCGGGCTCCTGGCGGCACGCCCGCTCGGGGCGGCGCGGCCGTACGGCCTGGCCTGCGCGGTGGGCGCGGGCCTTTCGGCGCAGTACCTGTTCCTGGTGGGGTACGGCGCCCCGCGGTTCCTGCTGCCCGCCTACCTGCTGCTCGCCCTGCCCGTGGCCCTGCTACTGGTGCGTCTCGCGTCCCTCGGCCTCCTGCCGGCCGCGCTCGCCGTGGCCGTGGCCGCCGGGCACCTCGCCACCCAGCACGTGGTCCTCGGCCACCGGGTGGAGCGCTCGCACGCCGGCCGGGCGGCGGAACGGGACGTCGCCGGGACGCTGACCGGTTCGGGGCTACGCGGCCCGTGCGCCGTCGGGGGGCCCGCGGCGACGCTGCCCATCGCCTACGAGGCGGGATGCGCGTTCCACCGCGTGCGCCGCAGGGCGGGCTCGTCCTTCGGTGGCGTCGCGTACCTCACGCACGCCCGTGAGCCCGCGACGGCGGGGTGGGCGGAGCGGCGGCTGCGGACCGCCGACGGGCGCGTCTGGTATCTGTGGCTGCCCGCGAGCCGGTGAGGGCGCGAAAAAAACCGCGCGGCCCGGCCACGCGGTCTCGCCCGTGCAAGTGCCCCGAGTGGGATTCGAACCCACACTGAATGGATTTTGAGGCCATCGACTCTGCCGTTGGTCTATCGGGGCGCCGTGGTGCTCGTGTCCCTAATCTAGCGGACATCGGTACTCTCTTGGTCGTGAGTACGCAGCGACGAGTAGTGATCGCGGAAGATGAGGCACTGATCCGTCTCGACCTCAAGGAGATGCTGGAAGAGGAGGGATACGCCGTGGTCGGCGAGGCCGGCGACGGGGAGACGGCGATCAAACTGGCCCTGGAGCACCGCCCCGATCTGGTCATCCTCGACGTGAAGATGCCGATCCTGGACGGCATTTCGGCCGCCGAGCGCATCGTGTCCGAGCGGGTCGCCCCGTGCCTGATCCTGACGGCGTTCTCCCAGCGCGACCTCGTGGAGCGGGCCAGGGACGCCGGCGCCATGGCTTACCTGGTCAAGCCGTTCACCAAGTCCGACCTGGTCCCGGCGATCGAGATGGCGGTGAGCCGCCACGAGGAGGTCGCCGCGCTGGAGCGGGAGGTCACCACGCTCAGTGAGCGCTTGGAGACCCGCAAGCTCGTGGAGCGGGCCAAGGGCCTGCTGATGGCCGAGCACGGCTGGACCGAGCCGCAGGCGTTCCGCTGGATCCAGAAGGCGTCGATGGACCGCCGGATGAGCATGCGTCAGGTCGCCCAGGCCGTCGTCAGCGAGGCGCGGCCCCCGGAGGAGTCATAGGCCTCGCGGAACCTGGGCGAGCGGGCCGGTCACGGCCCCTGCGGTGCCGGGGCGGGCGTGCCGACCGGATCTGTCAAGGTTCGCCCCTCCCGACGGGTCAAGGTCACCTTCCGTGCCCGTCGCGGCCGATCTCCATGGACACGCTAGCGATCTTTGTAAAACCTTCGCCGTCGATGTGACCTTTACTTTTCGCGCCGGTAGCCGATGAGGACCGGTGTGATAACGAAGCGGTAACGTGATGTCCCTCTGTACCGACCTGTGACTTGAGCTGGATGTAATGCCGTCAACGACCCCTGGCCAGAACGCCAGGGGTGGGCTCTGTGTACCCGATCCCAAAGGGGATCAGGTGAAAGGAAGGCAACCTTGCGGCCCAAGATTGCTCGCCTCGGGGGCGTGCTCGCCGTCGGTGTGGCACTTACCGTTGGTCTCGCCGCGTGTGGCGGCAGTGACTCGGGGTCGACGTCGGGTGGTGGCGACTCCGCCGCCCCGACCACGCTGAAGATTGGCTTCATGGGAGACCTGTCGGGTGAGAACTCCGGCATCGTCATCCCGCCCAAGAACGGCGCTCAGCTCGCGATCGACGAGTACAACGCCACCAACCCCAAGGTGAAGCTTGAACTGATCACCTACGACAGCCGCGCCGACGCGACGACCGCCGTCTCCCTGGCCCAGAAGGCCATCAAGGACGACAAGATCGTCGGCCTGGTCGGACCCGCCTTCTCGGGTGAGTCCAAGCAGGCCGTGCCGCTGCTGGAGGAGGCGAAGATCCCCAACATCTCCGCTTCGGCCACCAACGTGGACCTGGCCAAGAACGGCTGGAAGTTCTGGCACCGCGTCGTCCCGAACGACGGCGTCCAGGGCCCGGCCATCGCCGACTTCATCGCCGGCGCCGCCGCGGCCAAGAACGTCTTCGTGGTGGACGACAAGTCCGAGTACGGCAAGGGCATCGGCGACGCGGTCCGCGGCGAGCTCAAGACCAAGGGCGCCACGGTCACCGACGATGCGCTCGACCCGGCCGCCACCGACTACTCCTCGACGGTCAACAAGATCGCGGCGGCCAAGCCGGACGCGGTCTTCTTCGGTGGCTACTACGCCGGGGCCGGCAAGCTGCTCAAGCAGCTCCGTGACAAGGGCTCCAAGGCGAAGTTCTTCTCCGGTGACGGTTCGCTGGACAAGGGGATCATCGAGAGCGCCGGCGCCCCGCAGGCCGAGGACGCGCTCATCGGCTGCCCCTGCCGCATCCCGACGCCGGCCGAGACCGACGAGAAGGTCAAGAAGTTCGCCGCCGACTACAAGGCGAAGTTCGGCGCCGACCCCCTGATCTACGCGACCGAGGGCTACGACGCCGCGACGGCGTTCACCAAGGCGATCGGCGGCGGGGCGACCACGCCCGACGCGATCAACGAGGCGATCGGCAAGTCCGACTTCGACGGCATCTCCAAGCACATCAAGTTCGACCCGACGGGTGAGCCGTCGGCGAAGTCGATCTACATGTATCAGATCAAGGGTGGCCAGATCGGTCTCCTCGGCGACACGACGACGGCCAAGCTTGGCTGACGCACGCTAGTCACGGCCAGGTAATGAGGGGGCGGGAACGCCACGGCGGTCCCGCCCCTGCCCGTTGTCGCCTGAAGGCTTCCCTGAAAGCGAAACCCCGTGTTCGATAATCTCCTCGGCTCCTTCTGGCCGTACACGATCGACGGCCTCATCCTCGGCTCGATCTACGGCCTCGTCGCCCTCGGCTACACCATGGTCTACGGCGTGCTGCGACTGATCAACTTCGCGCACTCCGAGGTCTTCATGATCGGCACCATGGCGTCCGCCTTCGTCGTCATGACGCTCGGCATCACCGCGCCGCTGACGGGTTTCGCCCTGGTGGGCGGCCTGCTGCTGATGGTCCTCGCCGGGGGCGCCGCCTCCGCGGGGTCGGCCATGTTGCTGGAGCGCATCGCCTACCGCCCGCTGCGCAAGCGCGGCGCCTCACGCCTGGCCGCGCTCATCTCGGCCATCGGCGCCTCCCTGTTCCTCCAGGAGCTCTTCGCCCTGGTGATCATCCCCCACGTCTTCAACCGGCCCCAGCAGGGCCGTAACCAGATGGGCATCGCCCGCATCATGAACAAGGACACCTTGTTCACGCTCGGCGGCGCCCAGATCCGTGTCGACCAGGTGCTGATCTTCGTGGCGGCCATCGGCATGATGATCCTTCTCGACCTCCTCGTGAACCGGACGAAGATCGGCCGAGGCATCCGCGCGACCTCGCAGGACCCGGAGACCGCGGTCCTGATGGGCGTGGACATCGACAAGATCGTGCGCATGACCTTCCTGATCGGCGGCCTGATGGCGGGCATCGCCGGCGCGCTGTTCGTGCTGCAGTTCGAGGTCACGAAGTTCTCCATCGGCTTCCTCCTCGGCATCAAGGCCTTCACGGCCGCGGTGCTCGGAGGCATCGGCAACCTGCGCGGAGCGCTGGTCGGCGGCCTGTTCCTCGGACTGATCGAGAACTACGGTGCGGCGATCTTCGGCTCGGGATGGAAGGATGTCATCGCGTTCTCGGTTCTCGTCCTGGTCCTGATGTTCCGTCCCACCGGCATTCTCGGTGAATCCCTCCAGCAGGCACGCGCATGAGCACGAACTCCACCATCACCAACGGCAGGAACGCCTTCGGGGCGTTCATCGACGGCGTCCGCGACCGGTGGGCCAAGGCCCCCACCTGGCAGCGCTGGACCGTCTACGTCCTGCTGTTCGTGATCGCGCTGCTGCTGCCCAACGACTCCCTCGGCCAGGTCATGTCGCCCTACAGCGACTGGGCGAGCGTCCTGTTCTTCCCTATCGGGACGTACGTGGTCCTCGCGATCGGCCTCAACGTGGTCGTCGGCCAGGCCGGCCTGCTCGACCTCGGGTACGTCGCGTTCTTCGCCATCGGCGGGTACTCGATGGCGCTGCTCGGGACCAGGCTCGGCCTGAACTTCTGGGAGATCCTGATCGTCGGCGTCATCCTGTCGGCCGCCTCCGGCGTGCTGCTGGGCGGGCCGACGCTGCGCCTGCGCGGTGACTACCTCGCGATCGTCACCCTCGGCTTCGGAGAGATCGTCCGCCAGACGGCCGAGAACACCGACGCCATCGGCGGCCCGCGCGGCATCGCCGGCATCCCGCACCCGCCGAGCTTCGACGGCGTCGAGGTCTTCGGCGTCCAGATCTTCCACTACGGAGTGCTGGACCCCCGGCCCTACTACTACCTGCTGGTCGTGGTGGCCACCGCGATCATCATCTTCGTGAAGCGGTGGGAGAAGAGCCGGGTCGGCCGCGCGTGGGCGGCCATCCGCGAGGACGAGGACGCCGCCGAGGTCATGGGCGTGCCGACCTTCAAGTTCAAGCTCCTGGCGTTCGCGATCGGCGCGTCGATCGGCGGGGCCATGGGCGTGGTCTGGGCCGGCAAGACGATCTCGATCAACCCGAACGACTTCCTGTTCATGCTGTCCGCGACCATCCTGGCGGCGGTCGTGCTCGGCGGCTCGGGGAACATCCCCGGCGTCGTCCTGGGCGCGTTCCTCGTCGGCTGGCTGCCGGAGCGCTTCCGCGGCCTGTCGGACTACCGCATCCTGGTGTTCGGCGCCGCGCTGGTCGCGCTGATGATCTTCCGTCCCGAGGGCCTGCTGCCCTCGCGCCGCCGAAGAGCGGAGCTGGCGGAGGGTACAGGAGGCATGGGCAGTCTGGGCGCGGAGGTTCCCGGTCCGGAATCCCAGCCCGCAGCCGAGGGAGCAGCGAAATGACCGATCCGCGCCCGCTTCTTCAGCTCCAGAAGGTCAAGATGCAGTTCGGCGGCGTCGTCGCGCTGCGCGAGGTGGAGCTGACGATCAACGAGGGCGAGATCTTCGCGCTCATCGGGCCGAACGGGGCCGGCAAGACGACGGTGTTCAATGTCGTCACCGGCGTCTACCGCCCGACCTCGGGTCAGGTGATCTTCGACGGCGACCGCATCGACGGCATGAAGCGGTTCAAGGTCACCAAGCGGGGCGTCGCCCGTACGTTCCAGAACATCCGGCTGTTCCACAACATGTCCGCGATCGAGAACGTCATGGTGGGGGCCGACGCCCACCACCGCGCGGGCATGTTCAGCGCGGCCCTCGGGCTCCCCTGGCACCGCCAGGAGGAGCGCGACGGCAAGGCGCTGGCCCTCGAGCTGCTGGACTTCGTGGGCATCGGGCACCGCGCCGAGGAGACGGCCAAGAACCTCCCCTACGGCGACCAGCGCAGGCTGGAGATCGCCCGTGCCCTGGCCACCAAGCCGAAGCTCCTGCTGCTGGACGAGCCGGCGGCGGGCATGAACCCGGCGGAGAAGGAGTCCCTGCAGGGCCTGATCCGCAGGATCCGCGACGCCGGGCGCACCGTCCTGCTGATCGAGCACGACATGGCCCTGGTCATGGGCATCAGCGACCGCATCTCGGTGCTGGACTTCGGGCAGAAGATCGCCGACGGCCTGCCGGCCGAGGTGCAGAACGACCCGAGGGTCATCGAGGCGTACTTGGGGGCTCCCGCAGATGCTTCTTGAGATCAAGGACATGCGCGTCCACTACGGCAAGATCGAGGCCATCAAGGGCGTCTCGCTGGAGGTCGACGAGGGTGAGATCGTCACCCTCATCGGCGCCAACGGCGCGGGCAAGACCACGACGCTGAAGACCATCTCGGGCCTCCGGGCGCTGACGTCGGGGTCGGTCACCTTCGACGGCAAGGACATCAGCAAGCTGGCCGGGCACAAGCGGGTGCTGGCCGGCATCGGCCAGTCCCCGGAGGGCCGCGGCGTCTTCCCCGGCATGACCGTCACCGAGAACCTGCTGATGGGCGCGTACACCCGCAACGGGGATCTCACCAAGGACCTCGACGAGGTCTTCGAGCTGTTCCCGAGGCTCGCCGAGCGCAAGAACCAGGCCGGCGGCACGATGTCGGGCGGCGAGCAGCAGATGGTGGCGATCGGCCGCGCGCTGATGAGCAAGCCGAAGGTGCTGCTGCTCGACGAGCCGTCGATGGGGCTGGCCCCGATGCTGGTGGCGCAGATCTTCTCCATCATCAAGGAGATCAACAACCGGGGGACCACCGTGCTCCTGGTCGAGCAGAACGCCCAGCAGGCCCTCCAGCTCGCCCACCGGGCGTACGTGCTGGAGACCGGCAAGGTGGTGAAGTCGGCGCCCGCCGCCGACCTGCTCAACGACCCGCAGGTGCGCGAGGCGTACCTCGGGGGAGAGCTCGGCGCCCACTGAGCTTTCCCCGCGGAAAGCGGCCCGGCCGGGTTCTCCCGGCCGGGCCACTTCGCCGATGCGACAATACTTCGTAAAGGGCGGTGCGTAGTGCGCATCACTTCGGGTCCCGAAAAGTTGTGATTCAAACCGATTGGCGACTCCGCCGGCGGGCATGGGCCTTCTCCGGTGATCGGCGGCATTCGGCCCGCCCGTCCTGACTCCCGCGCGCCGCGCGCGTGTCAAGGCCGCCGGGGCCGGCCTACGGGGGGAAATCCGGCATTCCCGGGGGACGCGGGCCTGGTCCGGCCCGCCGGCCCGCGTCGGGCCAGCTCAGCTGGGGTACGGCCTGCCCCGATATCCCGATTTATGCGGAAATTCAATTCTTTGGCATGAATAGCCGGGGTGGATCAGCTCAGGGCCACGTCGACGCCCTTGGACGGGCCGATGGCCCCCAGGGGCGGATCGGCGAAGAACCGGATCTTGGTGACCTTCACGTCCTTCGGCACGTCGTACCAGAGGTCGAATTCCATCCGGACGAAGCTGCCGACGGGGATCTCGTCCGGCTGCCTCTTGATCGCCTGCGCGAAGTCGTCGATGTGGAAGGTCCGCCCGTCGGCCGCGACCAGGAGCTGCTGCTTGGAGTCGAACTTCTGGTTGGTGCGGTCGGTGCTCTCGATGAGGACGCGCACCCGTACGTACTGGCCCTTGGCGTTCCACTCGGCGTGGCTGCCGAACATGGACGGCATGCCGCCGACGAAGCCGAGCACCCGGAAGCGCATCTGGCCGTCGATCACCGGCTTGGCCGTGATCACCTTCTCGCCGGGACGCGCCGTCTCGGCCGGGATCGCGTACGTCGGGGAGGGCGTGGGGACAGGCTTGTCAGGACCGCTGGAACAGCCCGACAGGACGAAGGTGAGAAAGGCCGTGAAACCCAGTACAGCCCGTGGTGCCCGCACGGTCGCACCCTAGCCGCGCCGCCCGCCCGGGGGCTCCGCGCTGTGAGAGCCGTTGTGCGATCGTTTCTTTCCGGTAATACCCCTGGTGACCTGGTGCGGGACCATGGCCATGGTTACGGTAACTTAGCTTAACTCCGACATACAGCTAAAGAGGAGGACGTTGTGGTCTTTTGGTCCAGGCGTCGTCGTTTGACTTCAATCGGGGCGCTCGCCGTGAGCGCCGCGTGCCTTCTCTCCGCCTGTGGGGGCGGATCGACCTCCAGTGAGACCAGCGCGAGCACGGCCCCCTCCGGCGGCACCTCAGCCTCCGCGATCAAGCTGATCAACCCTGGCAAGCTCACGACCTGCACGAACCTGCCCTATGAGCCCTTCCAGTTCAAGCAGGGTGACAAGGTCGTCGGCTTCGACGTCGACATCGTGGACCTCGCGGCCAAGAAGCTCGGTGTGACGCAGGACATCGTGGACATCGACTTCGCGGTGATCAAGAGCGGCGCGGCGCTGAACGCGGGCAAGTGCGACGTGGCGGCGGCGGGCATGACGATCACCCCCGAGCGTCAGAAGAACCTGCTGTTCTCCGAGCCCTACTTCGACGCGACGCAGGCGCTGCTCGCCAAGAAGGGCAGCGGTGTCAAGTCGCTCGACGACGTGAAGGCCAAGGGCCTCAAGCTCGGCGCGCAGGCCTCCACCACCGGCCTGGACTACGTCAAGGGCAAGGGCCTGAACCCGACCGAGTTCGCCGACTCCCCGAAGGAGCTGCTCGGCCTGCAGTCGGGCCAGGCGGACGTCATCGTCCAGGACATCCCGGTCGTGCTCACCTGGCTGAAGAAGCCGGAGATCGCCGACAAGTTCGAGCTGGCCGCCAGCCTGGACACCGGCGAGCAGTACGGCGTCGGCATGAAGATGGGCAACGACGCGCTGGCCAAGGTGCTCAACGACGCGATCACCGCGGCCAAGTCCGACGGCACCTACGAGCAGATCTACGTCAAGTGGTTCGGCAAGAAGCCCGGCGAGCTCGGAACCTGATCCATGACCGACCAGCCCATGACGGCTGAGCCGGCCGGTCCTGCCGGGCAAGTGCCCGGCAGGGCCAAGCTCAGCCCTCGCAAGAGGCAGCGGATCAGCCGCGGCATCCAGTACGCCATCTTGATCGCCGTGATCGTCGTGATCGCCTTCTTCACCAACTGGAGCGGGCTCGCGCAGAACTTCACCAAGCTGGACGTGGCGAAGCAGTCGCTCCCGGACGTGTTCACGGTCGCGCTCAAGAACACGATCATCTACACGGTCGGCGGCTTCGTCTTCGGCTCGCTCGGAGGGCTGCTGCTGGCCCTCATGCGGCTGTCGTCGGTGCGCCCGTACCGCTGGATCGCCACCATCTACATCGAGATCTTCCGTGGCCTCCCCGCACTGCTGATCTTCCTGCTCATCCTGTTCCTCCCGCTCGCGCTTCCCGGCTTCGAGGTGCCCGGCGGGACGTACGGGCAGGGCATCCTGGGCCTGACGATCGTCAGCTCCGCCTACATGGCGGAGACGCTCCGGGCGGGCCTGCAGGCCGTCCCGAAGGGGCAGACCGAGGCGGCGCGCTCGCTCGGCATGTCGCACTCCAGGTCGATGATCTCGGTCGTCATCCCGCAGGCGATCCGCATCGTCATCCCGCCGACGACCAACCAGTTCGTCGCGCTGCTCAAGGACTCCTCGCTGGTGCTCTTCCTCGGGGTGAGCGGCGACTACGTGGAGCTGACGAAGTTCGGCAACGACCTCGCGTCAACGACGAGCAACGCCACGCCGATCCTGGTGGTCGGCCTGACCTACCTGCTCGTCACGATCCCGCTGGGCTACCTGGCGGGCCGTCTCGAGAATCGCCAGGGGAAGGGACGGTGACCGCGATGGCGGCCCACGCGGTCGAGATCAGGGACCTGCACAAGTCCTTCGGCCCCCTGGAGGTCCTCAAGGGCATCGACTTCACCGTCGAGGAGGGGCAGGTCGTCTGTGTCATCGGCCCCTCGGGCTCGGGCAAGTCGACGCTGCTCCGCTGCGTCAACCTGCTGGAGCAGCCCACCAGGGGCAAGGTGACGGTGGGCGGCGTCGAGATCACCGATCCCGACGTCGACATCGACGCCGCGCGGCGCAGGCTCGGCATGGTGTTCCAGTCGTTCAACCTGTTCCCGCACATGTCGGTCCTGCAGAACGTCATGATCGCGCAGCGGCGGGTGCTCAGGCGCGGCCGGGAGGAGGCCGAGCGCGTCGCGCGCGCGAACCTCGACAAGGTGGGCGTCGGCGCCAAGTGCGACTCCTACCCTCCCCAGTTGTCCGGCGGGCAGCAGCAGCGCGTCGCCATCGCCCGCGCGCTGGCGATGGACCCCTCGCTCATGCTGTTCGACGAGCCGACCTCCGCGCTCGACCCCGAGCTGGTGGGCGACGTGCTGTCGGTGATGCGCGATCTGGCGCGCGACGGCATGACGATGCTGGTGGTCACCCACGAGATGAGCTTCGCGCGCGAGGTGGCCGACCGCGTGGTGTTCATGGACGGCGGCGTGATCGTCGAGGAGGGTCCGCCCGACCAGGTCATCGGCGATCCGCAGCACGCCCGTACGCGGACGTTCCTCAAGCGGGTGCTCGACCCGACCAACGCCGGGGACGCGAGCGCCGCCGGCGATGAGGGCACCGGGGAGATCCCGGCCGTCTGACGATGGACGCGACCCCCGCGGGCCGGTGGCCCGCGGGGACGTGCCCCGGACGCGTGAGGAGCCCGCGGGTGATCTTTGGGGCCATGTAGGGCTTCCCCGGCCGCACACGTTGTCTACTCGATCACCCACGGGCTCTGGCGTCACAACGCTAGCGAGCTATGGGGCCCACGTGCAAAGAGTGTGACAAAAATGGGTCCGATATCGCCCAAATATCACTTGGCGTCACGAAGCATGCAGGTAAGTCGTGATGTGCACACCCGGCGCCCCTCGTCGTCGGTGATCTCGATCTCGTAGGTGGCGAGGCTGCGCCCGCCGTGGACGCGCGTCGCGACGCCCGTCACGAAACCTGAGGTGACCGACCGGTGGTGGGTCGCGTTGATCTCCACGCCGACCGCGAACCGGCCCGGCCCGGCGTGCACCGCGGCGCCGGTGGACCCGATGGTCTCGGCCAGCACGCACGACGCGCCGCCGTGCAGCAGCCCGTACGGCTGGGTGTTGCCCTCGACCGGCATGCGGGCGACGACCCGCTCGGCGCCGACCTCCAGGAACTCGATGCCCATGGCCTGGAGAAGAGTGCCCTTGAGGTCGGCGCCGTACAGCGCGTCGAGGCGGGCCTGGTCGTCGGGACGCATCATGGTCAAGGGGAGCCCTCCACTTACGTGGCCGGGGGTGTTCTGTCGTACATGGAGACTAGGCTGCGGGTGTGCCGAAGAAGGAACCGACCCCCGCCCGTGACCGCCTGCTTCTCCTCGACGGGCACTCACTCGCGTACCGCGCGTTCTACGCGTTGAAGGACGCCAACCTCACCACGACCGACGGCCAGCACACCGAGGCGGTGTACGGCTTCACCTCGATGCTGATCAACGTCCTCCGCGACGAGAAGCCGAGCCACGTCGTGGTCTGTTTCGACCGGTCGGAGCCCACCTTCCGGCACGAGGCGTTCGCGCAGTACAAGGCCAACCGCCAGGAGACCCCCGAGGACTTCCGCGGCCAGGTCAGCCTGATCTTCGAGGTGCTCGACGCGCTCCGCGTGCCCCACCTCTCGCTCGCCGGCTACGAGGCCGACGACCTGATCGCCACGCTGGCCGACCAGGCCGCGGGCCAGGGCATGGACGTGCTCATCGTCACCGGCGACCGCGACGCCCTCCAGCTCGTCAACGACCGGATCACGCTGCTGATGACCCGCCGCGGCATCAGCGACATGACCCGGTTCGACCCCGCGACCGTCGTGGAGAAGTACGGCCTGACCCCCGAGCAGTACCCCGACTTCGCCGCGCTGCGCGGCGACCCGAGCGACAACCTCCCGAACATCCCGAGCGTGGGGGAGAAGACCGCCGCCAAGTGGATCAAGGAGTTCGGCTCGCTCACCGCGCTGGTCGACCGGGTCGGCGAGGTGAAGGGCAAGGTCGGCGAGAAGCTCCGCGAGCACCTCGGCCAGGTGATCCACAACCGTCAGCTCACCGAGCTGCGGCGCGACGTGCCGCTGGAGGCCGACGTCGCCTCGCTGGTGATGGGCAAGTGGGACCGCGACGAGATCCACAAACTCTTCGACACCCTGCAGTTCCGGGTGCTGCGCGACCGGCTCTACCAGAGCATCGGCACCGCCGAGCCCGAGGCCGAGGAGGGGTTCGAGGTCGAGGTCGCGGCCCTGGCCCCCGGCGAGGTCGAGGCGTGGCTCGCCGCGGTGCCCGAGGGCCGGGCCGGGCTCGCCGTCAAGGGCTCCTACGGCAGCGGCACCGGCGACATGGACGCCATCGCCATCGCCGTCCCCGCCGAGGCCGACGGGCGGCAGCGGGCCGCCTACATCGACCTTTCCGCGCTCAGCCCCGGCGACCAGGCCGCGCTGAGCCGGTGGCTCGCCGACGAGGCGAGGCCCAAGGCGCTGCACGACGCCAAGGGCCCGCTGCTGGCCCTGTGGGCCCACGGGTTCGACCTCCAGGGCCTCACCTGCGACACCGCGCTCGCGGCCTACCTGGCGATGCCGGGCCAGCGGAGCTTCCCCCTGGACGACCTCGTGCTGCGCTACCTGCACCGCGAGCTGCGCGCCGAGACCGAGTCCAACGGCCAGGCCGCCCTGTTCGACGACCCCGGCGACACCGAGGACCAGGACCTCGGCATCCGGGCCCACGCCGTGCTGGAGCTCGCCGACGCCCTGGAGGCCCACCTGGACCCCCGCGGCGGCATCCGGCTGATGCGCGACGTCGAGCTCCCGCTGGTGCGGGTCCTGGCCGAGCTGGAGCGCGACGGCATCGCCGCCGACCACGACTACTTCGCCGCCCTGGAGGTCGAGTTCGGCGCCGCGGTCAAGCAGGCCGTCGAGGAGGCCCACCGGGTCGTCGGGGAGCAGTTCAACCTGGGCTCGCCCAAGCAGCTCCAGGAGATCCTGTTCGTCAAGCTCGGGCTGCCGAAGACCAAGAAGATCAAGACCGGCTACACCACCGACGCCGACGCGCTGGCGACCCTGGCCACCCAGACCGACAACGAGCTGCCGATCATCCTGCTGCGCCACCGCGACCAGACCCGGCTGCGGGTCACCGTCGAGGGCCTGATCAAGGAGGTCGGCGACGACGGGCGCATCCACACCACCTACAACCAGATCATCGCGGCGACCGGGCGGCTGTCGTCGGAGAAGCCCAACCTGCAGAACATCCCGATCCGCACCGCCGAGGGCCGGCGCATCCGCGAGGGCTTCATCGTCGGCCAGGGGTACGAAAGCCTGCTCACCGCCGACTACAGCCAGATCGAGCTGCGCATCATGGCCCACCTCTCGCAGGACGCGGCGCTCATCGCGGCCTTCGAGTCCGGGCACGACTTCCACCAGGCGACCGCGGCGCGGGTGTTCGACCTGCCGCCCGAGCAGATCGGCGGCGAGCTGCGGGCCCGCATCAAGGCGATGAACTACGGGCTGGCCTATGGGCTGTCCGACTTCGGGCTCTCGGGCCAGCTCAACATCCCGGTCGCCGAGGCCCGCGCGCTCAAGGACGAGTACTTCCAGGAGTTCGGCGGCGTCCGTGACTACCTCGCCGACATCGTCGCCCAGGCCCGGCAGGACGGCTACACCGAGACCATCCTCGGCCGCCGCCGCTACCTGCCCGACCTGACCAGCGACAACCGGCAGCGGCGCGAGATGGCCGAGCGCATGGCGCTCAACGCCCCCATCCAGGGGTCGGCGGCCGACATCATCAAGGTCGCGATGCTGAACGTGCAGCGGGCGCTGCGCGCGGCGGAGCTGCGCTCGCGCATGCTGCTCCAGGTCCACGACGAACTCGTGTTCGAGGTGGCGCCCGGGGAGCACGAGCGGCTGCGCGAGCTGGTGGTGTCCCAGATGTGCGCGGCCTACGAGCTGCGCGTCCCGCTGGACGTCTCGGTCGGCGTCGGGCACACCTGGCAGGACGCCGGCCACTGACCGGCCACCCCCGGCACACCGCTCGGCGTGCCGGGCCGGGGGTCACTCGGCGGGGGTGGCCGCGGCGGCGTGGTGGGGGCGGCGGGAGAGCGACTCCTCGGCGGCGGCGGCCTCGACCTCCAGCAGGCTGGTCTCGTGGCGTTCGGCCATGTGGGCGGCGTGCCCGCCCCGCAGCCCGAACAACCGCTTGGACAGCAGGATGTACAGCACCGCCGCGAGGTTGATCAGCAGGATGACTATGCGCAGCCAGGTGACCTTCTCGACGATCTCGTAGACCTCGATCGGGACGAACAGCGAGGTCGCCACCACCGCGAAGTACTCACCCCAGCGCTGGAGCAGCCACAGGCCCACGCCCTCGGTCATCAGCAGCGCCCCGAAGACGATCAGGCCGAGGACGATCCACGTCAGGGTCCTGGTCTCCGCGCTGATCACCGTACGCAGCGTGTGCACCACGCCGGACTCCTCCAGGTTCCACCCGAGCTTGTCGGCGAGCGGCTGGAGCAACGGCAGGTCTTCATTGAACGCCATGCCGATCGCGTCCTGGTGGGCGCGGAACCGCCAGACGCCGAACGCCGCCGCCAGTACCAGCAGCCCCTTGCCCCAGCGGAACACCGCGAGCAGCCGCAGGATCGTGGCGTCGCGCAGCGCCTTGCCCCGGAGCACGATGGGCGCGTCCTCGGCCGGGCCCGAGCCGTGCGGCGTGCCGAGGGTGAAGTCGCCGCACCGCAGGCAGCGCCAGGCCTCCCCGAGGGCCGTCTCGGCGCGCAGGCGGCGCCGCAGCGGTTCCTCGGTCGGGGCGTATGTCACGTGGCCGTGCCGGCCACAAGCGCGCAAGCTCCAGTTCACGATCAAATTTCAACACATGATAGGTGTGTACGCTCGCTCACCACGGGGCCGATTGGGCTGTCCTAGGGTGAAAACTCGTCCGCAGCCGATCCAGGAGACCCCCTGTGCGCAGCACACCCGGCCTGACACCCGTGATCGGCATCGTGAACATCGGTGTCATGATCGTCGCCGTCGTGGCGCTGCTGGTGCTCCCGTTCGGCGGCGACGAGCCGCCCGCCGCGCCGGCGCCGAAGACCTCACGGCCGGCCGCGAGCCCGGCGCCCCCGGTCGCGGCGACGGCGGAGTCGGCCAGGAAGGCGGGGGCCAACGAGGCGGGGCTGGTCCCGGTGCTGATGTACCACCGGATCCTGCGCAAGCGGGTGGCCTCGATCGACCGGACCCCCGCCCAGCTCCGCAAGGAGCTGGAGAGGCTGGCCACCCACGGCTACGTGCCGATCACCGCCGCCGAGTTCGTGGCCGGCGCGATCGACGTCCCGGCCGGCGCCCACCCGGTCGTGCTGACCTTCGACGACGGCAACCCCTCGCACTTCGCCCTGGACGCCGACGGCGCGCCCAAGAAGGACACCGTCGTGCGGATCATCTACGACGTCGCCAAGGAGCACCCCGGCTTCCGCCCGGTGGCGACCTTCTGGATCAACAAGAACCCCTTCGGCATCCGCGACCACGACCGGCAGGCGGCGGCCGTGCGCTGGCTGGTCGAGCACGGCTTCGAGGTGGGCAACCACACCTTCGGCCACCCCGACCTGTACCTGCTGAGCAAGAAGCGGGTCAGCGAGGCCATCGTGCGCGAGCAGCGGCAGCTCGCCAAGCTCGGCGCCCCGAAGTCGACCACGTTCGCCCTCCCGTACGGCAGCAGGCCCAAGAAGAGGTCGCTGGCGCGCGAGGGGAGGTGGGACGGCACTTCGTATCATTTCGATGCCGTTTTCCTCGCCGGGGCCGAGCCCACGATTTCGCCCTACGCGAAGGATTTTGACCCGTACAACATCCCTCGGATCCAGTCGAACGGTAAAAAGGGGGAGTGCCGGAAATGGTGCTCGCAGTACTGGCTGGAGTGGCTCGACAGGCATCCTGATAGGCGATACACCTCGGACGGCGACCCCGCGCACGTCTCGGTTCCACGTCGGCTCAAGGGTAAGATCAAGTCAAGACTCGGCAGGATGATGATCGCCTACTGAGGGTTTCCAGGGCCGTGCGGGCGGGCGCCGGATTGACCGCGCCCGCGTACTCTCATATGCTGATCGCTGCGCTGTGGGCTCGCGTGCGCCTCGGACGGAGCGGGCTCGCGCTCGGTCATGTCGACCACGGGTCATCCCGACCATCCTCGGCTTGAGCGAAAGAGAGAGCCTGCCGCGCGTCCGCCACATCGACATCTGTCCGCGTTCGGAGCAATTCCACACATGACGAGCAGCACTGAGGCCACCTCGAGCACCCCGCAGGTAGCGGTCAACGACATCGGTTCCGAGGAGGCCTTCCTCGCCGCGATCGACGAGACCATCAAGTACTTCAACGACGGCGACATCGTCGAAGGCACCGTCGTCAAGGTCGATCGAGACGAGGTCTTGCTCGACATCGGCTACAAGACCGAGGGTGTCATCCCCTCGCGCGAGCTCTCGATCAAGCACGATGTCGACCCAGCCGAGGTCGTCCAGGTCGGCGAGCACGTCGAGGCCCTCGTCCTCCAGAAGGAGGACAAGGAAGGCCGGCTCATCCTGTCCAAGAAGCGCGCGCAGTACGAGCGCGCCTGGGGCACGATCGAGAAGATCAAGGACGAGGACGGCATCGTCACCGGCACGGTCATCGAGGTCGTCAAGGGTGGACTCATCCTCGACATCGGGCTGCGCGGCTTCCTTCCGGCTTCGCTGGTCGAGATGCGCCGGGTCCGCGACCTCCAGCCGTACGTCGGCCGCGAGCTCGAGGCGAAGATCATAGAGCTGGACAAGAACCGCAACAACGTGGTCCTTTCCCGGCGCGCCTGGCTCGAGCAGACCCAGTCGGAGGTCCGCCAGACCTTCCTCAACACCCTGCAGAAGGGTCAGGTCCGCAAGGGCGTCGTCTCCTCGATCGTCAACTTCGGCGCGTTCGTGGACCTCGGCGGCGTCGACGGCCTGGTGCACGTCTCCGAACTCTCCTGGAAGCACATCGACCACCCCTCAGAGGTCGTCGAAGTGGGCCAGGAGGTCACCGTCGAGGTTCTCGACGTGGACATGGAGCGCGAGCGGGTCTCCCTGTCGCTCAAGGCGACGCAGGAGGACCCCTGGCAGCAGTTCGCCCGCACCCACCAGATCGGGCAGGTCGTTCCCGGACGCGTCACCAAGCTGGTGCCGTTCGGTGCGTTCGTCCGCGTCGAGGAGGGCATCGAGGGCCTGGTCCACATCTCCGAGCTGGCCGAGCGCCACGTGGAGATCCCCGAGCAGGTCGTCCAGGTCGGCGACGAGATCTTCGTGAAGATCATCGACATCGACCTCGACCGCCGTCGCATCTCGCTTTCGCTCAAGCAGGCGAACGAGGGCGCGATCGGTGCCGACGTCGAGTTCGACCCCACGCTTTACGGCATGGCGGCGACCTACGACGAGCAGGGCAACTACATCTACCCCGACGGCTTCGACCCCGAGACCGGCGAGTGGCTGGACGGCTTCGAGAAGCAGCGTGAGGAGTGGGAGCGGCAGTACGCCGAGGCCCAGACGCGCTTCGAGGCCCACAAGTCGCAGGTGGAGAAGGCTCGCGCGGAGGAGGCGGAGGCCGCTGGGCCGTCCACCTACTCCGGTGAGACGCCTCCGTCGTCCACCGGCGCGGCCCCGGCCGCGGGCGCCCTGGCCTCCGACGAGGCCCTGGCGGCACTTCGCGAGAAGCTGGCGGGCGGTCAGAACTGACGCCCTGAGTTCCCGCACGAAAGAAGAGGGCCCCGCACCAGCGGGGCCCTTTTCCCGTTCCCCACCCCCTCCCCTCCCCACCT
>NZ_JANZYP010000071.1 GCF_025506355.1 Sphaerisporangium corydalis | reverse complement strand
CCCTGGCCACCGGTGAGGGCACGATCTGACCCCAGGACTCCTAGGTCCGGTGGACGAGAGTGCTCACCCACCAGCGGCTACAGGCACCGAGTCTGCCCGAACAGCCGACCCGGTAGCTCCCATTAGTGGTCGGAGAGGGAGGTGATGACGATCTCGGTGATGTGGTCGGCGGTCGTGAAGACGCCGGGGGAGACCAGGTTCTTGGTGAGGGCGAAGGCGAGGCCGGTGGCAGTGTCGGCCCAGGCGGTGCTGCCGCCACTGCCGGACATCCCGAACCGGGTCGGGTCACCGGACGTACCGGAGGCAGCGGACCTAACGGACTTACTCGATGTACCGGATGTACCGGAAGCGCCGACGGCACTGGATGTACCGGACATAGCGGACGCGTTGGACGTGTGGTGTGGGGAAGGGCTGAGGTTGTAGCCCAGGCCCAGGGTGGCGGGCATTCCGGCGATCTCGTCCATCCCGGTCATCGACACGGCGGTGACCTCGCGCAGCCGTTCCGGTGAGATCAGGCGCACGCCGTTCACCTCGCCCAGCAGCGCGGCGTACACGCGGGCCACCGCCCGGGCGGAGAAGGTGCCGCCGGCTGGGATGTCGGACGACAGGACGTCGGCCCGGTTGCCGAACGCGGCGTCGGGCATGGCCGCCATCGGTGCCGCCGTGTACCCGTTCACGACCCGGAAGAACGGGATCTCCAGCAGCATCTCGGGCGGCATCTCCATGCTGGGGCCCGCCTCCTCCAGCCGGGCCAGGCGCCCTAGGTCGGTGGCCGGGACGCCGAAGTACAGCTCGTCGGCCACCCCCAGCGGCACGGCGATCTCCTCCCGCAGGACCTGCGAGATGCGCTCCCCGGTCGCCCGCCGGACGACCTCACCGATGATGTACCCGAACGACTGCGGGTGGTAGCCGGTCTTGGTGCCCGGCTCCCACCACGGCTCAGCGGCGGCGAGCGCCGCGCACATCTTGTCCCAGTCGCACAGGTCCTCCGGCGTCGTGTCCACCGGCACCCCGGGGATGCCGATCGAGTGGGTGAGCGCGTGCCGCAGGGTCGCGGCCTGCTTGCCGTGGGCGCCGAACTCCGGCCACAGCTCGGCGATCGGCGTGTCGTAGTCGAGGACGCCGCGCTCGGCGAGCACGTGCACGACGGCCGCAGTCACCCCCTTGCCGGTCGACGTGCTGTAGATCGGCGTGCCGGAGGTCAGAGGGCGCCCGGTGGCGGAGTCGGCGACGCCCGCCACGGCGTCCACGACGAGCTCGCCCCTCAGGTACACCGCCACCTGCACGCCCGTCTCGGCACCGGACTCGACCAGCTCCTCGATCGCGGTCTGGACCCGCTTCTGCGCCTCAGTCATGATCTCTTCCTTCGGTTCTCGGTCAGGGTGGCACCCCGTTCGTGAAGTGCTGGACGTTGAGACGGCGCCCCGGCGAAAAAGGAATCGCCCCCGCCCCTGACCCGCCGGCCCTGACCCGCCGGCCCTGACCCGCCGGCCCTCATCCGCCCGGGCTCACCCACCCGCGCCCGGCCCGGTGTCCCGGCGGGAGATCGCGACCAGTACGGCGGGCTCGGTGCCCGGGTTGTACACGACCTGCACCGGGAGCCCGTGCAGCCACAGCGCGTCCCCCCGCCCGAAACCGAGGCGGTCGCCGCCGGCGCACAGGAGCTCGACGCGCCCCTGCTCGACCATGACGATCGCCCCCCGCCACTCGGACTCGTCGTACACCCGCGCCCGCCCCGGTTCGATGATCACGCCTCTGAGCTCGAACGACGGGGGGATCCGCAGGTCGAGGAAGGACAGCGGCGCCTGGTCGTCGCCCGTCACAACGTGGGGGCCAGGTCGAAGATCGGGAACAGGTCCTCGCCGTAGGTGGTGATCTGGGCGATCAGCCCGTCCTCGACCCGCAGCACGCCGAGCCACGACGCCCGGTACTCGGTGTCGCCCGGCCGCTTCAGGTACGCCGCGGCCACCGGCTGCCGGTTCGCCCACGTGGGCAGTACGCGCCATTCGCCCCACGCGTCGGGGCCGACCATGGCGTCCCGCCAGGCATCGACGATCGCGGAGCCGCCCATGATCCACATCGGCCGTGGCGGCATCGTCTGCCACGCGTCCGCGCGTAGCGCCGCCGCCAGGATCGCCGGATCGCCCTGTTCGACGGCGTCGATGTACCGCTGGAGCACCGCACGTTCCTCCCGCGTCGGGTCGGCGGACGGCGCCCACTCCGACCGCCGGGCCGGCAGGTGTTCCTTCAGCGCCGGCCGCGCCCGCTGGAGCGCGCTCTTCACCGCGGCGACGCTCATGTCCAGTAGTTCCGAGGTCTCCTTGGCCGACCAGCCGAGGACGTCGCGCAGGATCAGCACCGCCCGCTGCCGGGGCGGCAGGTGCTGGATCGCGGCCATGAACGCCAGCTCGATCGTCTCCTTGGCGACGACGGTGGAGTCCGGCTCGGCGTCCCGGCCCGCGACCGGCTCCAGCAGCCGGTCAGGGTAGGGCTGCAGCCACAGCACCTCGGTCGCGCGGGGGCGCGCCGCGTCCGGATCGGCCAGCACCGGCTGCTCGCGCGCGACCGGGTGGCGCGGGTGGCGGTCCAGATGGTCCAGGCAGGCGTTCGTGGCGATCCGGTACAGCCACGCCCGGAACGTGGAGCGCCCCTCGAAGGTCGCGCGCCCGCGCCAGGCGCGCAGGAACGTCTCCTGGACCATGTCCTCGGCGTCCTCGAACGAGCCGAGCATCCGGTAGCAGTGCACGTGGAGCTCCCGCCGGTGCCTGCCGACGAGTACCCCGAACGCCGACTCGTCGCCCGCGCGCGCCGCGGCCACGACCGCGTCCCCCTCGGTACGGTCCGCCCGCACTTCGATCCCGCTCATGAGGCACCCTCCGCTCTGGCATGGCGTCCTTCTGACGGCCCTGTCGCATGTGTGACGACCGGAAGGGGGAAAAAGCATCGCTCATCGGGGACCCGGCCCGCCAGAGCGGCCCAGCCCACGGGCCCAATACCACTTATAAACCGATATTTCGGGTTTTGTCGGTTGGTGAAAACCTGGTGCGGATCACCGTGGAAATTGCCATTCTTGACCTCATGCAGGCCACCCTCACCATTACCCCGGCGCAGCTCCCGGGCGTGCTCCTGCACGTCACGGTCGTGCGCCCGGTGTTCCTGTGGGGCGCGCCCGGCATCGGGAAAAGCTCGCTAGTCCGCGACTTCGCCGATTCACTCGGCCTCGAATGCGTCACTCTACTCGGCACGCAGCTCGCCCCCGAAGACCTGATCGGCGTACCCGAACTGGTCGGCGGCCGCAGCCGTTTCGCCCCGCCGGAGTCGATCGCCCGCACCGAGCCGTACTGCCTGTTCCTCGATGAGCTCAACGCCTCGGCGCCCGAGGTGCAGAAGGCGTTCTACTCGCTGATCCTCGACCGCCGACTCGGGACCTACGAGCTGCCCGAGGGCTCGGTGGTGATCGGCGCGGGCAACCGCGCGACCGACAACGCGCTCGCCCGCCCGATGGCGTCCGCGCTGGTCAACCGCCTGGTCCACGTACACCTGCGCGCGTCCTCGACCGACTGGCTCGTCTGGGCCGCCAACAACGGCATCCACCCCTGGGTCGTCGACTACCTGGTCCAGCGCCCCGACCACCTGTGGAGCGCGCCGCCCAAGACAGAGGAGCCGTTCTCCACCCCGCGCGCCTGGCACATGCTGTCCGACGTCATGCACTCCTACGGCGAGTCGCTCGACGAGGAGACCCTCGGCCTGCTGGCGTACGGGACCCTGACGGGGGCCCACGCGTCGGCGTTCCGCGCGTACGTGAAGACCGTGCGCCACGCCTACGACCTGGACGCGGTCCTGAAGGGGGACGCCCCCTGGCCGCGCCGGCCCGAGGACCGCGACCTGCTGTACTTTCTGTCCGAGACGTTCCGCGCCCGCCTGATCAAGGAGCTGCCGGCCGACCGGCGGGGCGTCTCCACCCGGGGCCGCGAGCTGGCGTTCCGCGCCAAGGCGCTCCTGGTCGAGCTGGCCGAGATCTCCCTGGAGTGCGCGCAGCTCGTCATCGCCTCCGACGTGGACGGCGTGCCCGTCCTGCCGACCTGGTTCCTGGTCGAGGTGGGCCGCGACCTGCCCCGCCTGGTCGCCGCGCGAAACTGACCCGCGTGGCCGCACCCAGGACGAACGACCCCACGACCCGGATGACCCGGACGACCCGGACGAGACGGATGACCCGGACGAGACGGAGCTGATCCCATGGCCGCGCCCAGGAAGAAGAAGGCCGACCCGTGGCGCGCGGCCGTCCACAAGGGCTGGGGTCTGGCGAACGACCACCCGATGCTGCGCTCGCTTCGTCCCGGTATCTGGCCGGGAGAACCGGAGTGGTACGGCACGCACAGCTGGGCGCTGGTCACCCCGGACGGCCGCGTCATGCACCACCCGACGCGGCGGGCGGAGCCGGAGGAGTGGGCGTGGGTGTTCGCCCACCTGCTGCTCCACCTCGGGTTCGGCCACACCGACCCGCGTAACGCCCAGCCGCGCGACATCGGCGCCGACATCGGCGTGAACATCGGGGACCGGCACACGGTACGGCGGCTGCCCGAGACCGCCTACCGGGCCGCGTGCTGCCTGGTCGTCGACCGCTTCCTCCGCACGCTGAAGATCGGCCGATGCCCGGCGCCGCTGCCGGAGGAGCTGCCGCACGAGGACGAGGCCACGCTGACCGGCCACTGGCGCATGCTCGGCCTGCCGCCCGAGTTCACCCCCGCGGGGTCCCCCGACTTCCTGGTCGGCGACGAGGACACCGCGAAGCACGAGGACTTCCCGGCCTTCCTCGCCGCCGGCATCGCCGAGGCGGCCACCCAGGCGCTGGAGGCGGCCGGCAGCCCCCGCAGCTCGGTCAAGGACCAGGTGGCCGGCCCCTGGGACGCGGCCCTGGCCTGGTTCGTCTCCTCCTACCCCCTGCTCGGCGCGCTCGCCGCCGGGATGACGATCGTCGCGAACGCCGACGTGGCCCGCGGATGGGACATCTCGGTCGCGGCCGTCAACGCCGAGGCCGCCGAGATCTACGTGAACCCGCTCATCAGACTCCAGCCCGAGGAGTGGCGGTTCGTCCTGGCCCACGAGATGCTGCACGCCGCGCTCCGGCACGGCGAGCGGGCCGGCGGCCGGGACCCGTACTTCTGGAACGTCGCCGCCGACTACGTGATCAACGGCTGGCTGGTGGAGATGGGCGTCGGCACCATGCCCGAGGGGCTGCTGTACGACCAGTCGCTGGCGGGGTCCTCCGTCGACGCCGTGTACGACCGCGTCACCGTCGACCTGCGGCGGCTGCGCAAGCTCGCCACCCTGCGCGGGCGCGGCCTCGGCGACGTGCTCGACCGTCCCGTGCCCCATCCGGGTTCGCCCGGCCGCCACCTCGACCTGGACGAGTACTACCGGCGCGCGCTCTGCACCGGGCTCGCCTACCACCAGGACGCGGGCCGGGGGTTCGTCCCGCTGGGGCTCGAGGAGGAGATCAGGGCGCTGGACCAGCCGCCCCTGCCGTGGGACGCGGCGCTGGCGCGCTGGTTCGAGGAGCACGTCCCCACGGTGGAACGGCGCCGCTCGTACGCCCGCCCGTCCCGCCGCCAGTCCGCCACGCCGAACATCCCGCGCCCCGGGTGGGTGCGGCCCGAGGAGGTCGTGCGGCGCGCGACCTTCGGCGTCGTCCTGGACACCTCGGGATCGATGGACGGGAGGCTGCTGGGCAAGGCCCTCGGGGCGATCGCGTCCTACGCGACGGCCCGCGACGTGCCGCGCGCCCGGGTGGTGTTCTGCGATGCCTTCGCCTACGACGCGGGGTACGTCCCGGTCGAGGAGATCAGCGGGCGGGTACGGGTGCGCGGCCGGGGCGGCACGGTCCTGCAGCCCGGGATCGACCTGCTGGAACGCGCGGACGACTTCCCTCGCGAGGGCCCGATCCTGGTGATCACCGACGGGTGGTGCGACGTGGTGCGGATCCGGCGGGAGCACGCCTTCCTGATCCCCGAGGGCGCCACCCTCCCGTTCCGCGCTCACGGCCCGGTCTTCCGCATGTCCTAGCCGGCGCGTTCCCGGTTTCGTGCGCTCCCGGCTTCGGCTGCGCTTCGCGTCAGCGTCACCCGTCCTGACCGGCCTGGATCCGGCGCATCCGGTTGATTTCCGTCGTCTGCGACACCGAGATGTCCTGCGCCAGCTCCTGGACGGTGATGTGGGCGCCCTTCTCCACCTCCCCGTCCGCCATCGTGATCGCGCCGAGGTGGTGGGCGATCATCAGCCGCAGGTAGAGGCGGTCGAAGGCGGCACCGGTGGCGGCCTTCAGGTCCGCGAGCTGCTCAGCGGTCGCCATACCCGGCATGGCGGCGTGCCCGGCGTGGTGCTCGGGCACGCGCTGGCCCTGCTGGCGCAGCCACCTGATCATCGCGTTGATCTCGGGTCCCTGCGTGTCCGCGATGCGCGCGGCGATGCGCTTGACGTCGCCGGAGCGGGCGTGGGCGTCCGCGCCGGCGCTCATGTCGAGCGCCTGCCGGTGATGGACGATCATGTCCTGGACGAAGACCACGTCGGCCGCGTTGGCCGTGGGGGAGGGGACGGCGGTGACCGCCTCGGTGGGGCTCAGCGTACGGGCCGTCTCACCTGGTCTACCTGGGGCGATGACGGGGGCGGTGGCGCCGGGGGCCGGGGTGGCGGAAGCGCCGGAACACCCCGCCAGGGCGAGCGCGACCGTACCGGCGGCGATGACGAGCGCTGGGCGCACCCGGCCTCCTCGAAGTTCGTGGTTGTGCGGGAGCACCCTAACTTGCATGGTCATTTCCCGTAAAGAGATCATGTCGGAATGTTTTGCTGACACTCTGTCCTATGGTCAAAGGTCCCGGTTTGGGAGAAAATCTGCCCGTCTATGTTCTCTTGCGGAATAAAGTACCAAGGAGGGTCCCTGAGTGTCGTCCATCCCCCGCAGAGGCGGCTCAGTAAGCCGGTTCCTCGCTCTGGTGGGTACGGCCGCGGCCTTGGTGCTGTCGGCGATGCCCGCCCAAGCGGCGGACATCCCGGGCACCGACCAGATCGTGATGAGCCCGAACGTGCAACATGTGGCGAACGTACCGAAGCCGCCCAGCATCGCGGCCACGATCAACACTGACATGGCCTTCCAGGGCGGTTACGCCTTCGTCGGCAACTACGGTGGCTTCTCCATCTATGACATCAGGAATCCGAAGAAGACGACCGTGGTCAGCTCGGTCGTCTGCCCCGGATCCCAGATGGACCTGTCGGTGTACGGCAACCTGCTGTTCGCCTCGGTCGACTCCTCCCGCAACGACGACTCCTGTGCCAGCACCTCGCAACCCGCGTCGGTGAAGGAGTCCTGGGAGGGCGTCCGCATCTTCGACGTGAGCGACAAGGCGAACCCGAAGTACATCAAGTCGGTCGAGACCAACTGTGGGTCCCACACCCACACGCTGCTGCCTGACAAGAGGCACGGGAACGTCTACCTGTACGTCTCCTCGTACTCGCCGAACGCGACCTTCCCCGACTGCCAGCCGCCGCACGACAAGATCTCGATCATCAAGGTGCCGCTCCGCGACCCGACGTCGGCCGCGGTGGTGGCCACGCCGGTCGTGTTCCCCGACGGCGGCAACGAGACCCAGCCCGGCCTGCTGGTGCCGACCAGCGGCTGCCACGACATCACCGTCTACGCCGAGAAGGGCATCGCGGCCGGCGCCTGCATGGGCGACGGCGTGCTGTTCGACATCAGGAACCCCGAGGCCCCGAAGGTGACGGCCCGGACCACGGACCCGAACTTCGCCTTCTGGCACTCGGCCACCTTCAACAACGCCGGCACGAAGGTCGTCTTCACTGACGAGCTCGGCGGCGGCGGCGCGGCCACCTGCAACGAGGCCACCGGGCCCAACCGCGGCGCCGACGCGATCTACGACATCGTCAACGGCCAGCTCGTGTTCAAGAACTACTACAAGATCCCGCGCTACCAGGCCGACTCGGAGAACTGCGTCGCCCACAACGGCTCGCTGCTCCCGGTCAAGGGGCGCGACATCATGGTCCAGGCCTGGTACCAGGGCGGGGCCTCGATCTGGGACTTCACCGACTCGGCGCACCCCCAGGAGATCGGCTACTTCGAACGCGGCCCGGCCGCCGAGGGGTCCGGTGGCTTCTGGTCCGCGTACTACTACAACGGCTACATCTTCGCGAGCGACTTCAACAGGGGCCTCGACGTCATCAAGATCAACGACAGGCGGACGGACCCGGCTAAGAAGGTCAACGTCAACCGCCTGAACGTCCAGACCCAGGGCTCGTACCGCGACCGCGGCCACGACCACTGGATCTGGAGCGACGAGGACTGACACGCCCGCCCGGGAAGACCGACGCCCTCCCGTCTCGGGAGGGCTGACGTCCCCCATCCTCCCGAAATGACCTGCCCCATCTGAAAACGACGCACGACCCCCACAAGGACGGCCCGGTACCCGAACACCCACCGGGCCGTCCTGCCACGTAACAAGGAGTCCTCCTCGCAAGGAGTCCTCCTCGCAAGGAGAGCTCAGGACACGGGAGAGCTCAGAACAAGGAGGGGGCCAGAACAACGAAGCAGCGAGAACAACGGAGTAGCGCAGTCAGGTTCCCATGGCCGTTGCGCGTCCGTACCTACTTGCCGGTAAGGTTCTATGGCGATGGTGTTACCTTAGGTAACGCCTGGTTGGGCGAGCATGATCGAGGGCGGGGCCGCACCGGCGCCGGCCCCCTTGAGGAGAGCGACATGGCGGAGAGCGCGAACGACTTCCACCCGGAGATCACCGACGACCTCCGCGAGGTACGCGACTGGGTGCACGACTTCGCCGCCACCGTGATCCGCCCGGCCGGCGCCGAATGGGACGAGCGCGAGGAGACCCCCTGGCCCGTCATCCAGGAGGCCGCCAAGATCGGGCTGTACTCGCTCGACTTCTTCGCCCAGCAGTGGTTCGAGAAGAGCGGCCTCGGCATCCCCGTCGCCTTCGAGGAGATCTTCTGGGGCGACGCCGGCATCGGCCTGTCGATCGTGGGCACCGGTCTCGCCGCCGCCGCCCTGTCCTCCAACGGCACCCCCGAGCAGATGGGGGAGTGGCTGCCGGAGATGTTCGGCACCGTCGACGACGTCCGCCTCGGCGCTTTCTGCGCCTCCGAGCCCGACGCCGGCTCCGACGTCGGCTCGATCCGCACCCGCGCCTCCTACGACGAGGCGACGGACGAATGGGTGCTCAACGGCGTCAAGACCTGGGCCACCAACGGCGGCATCGCCAACGTGCACGTCGTCGTCGCCTCGGTCGACCCCACGCTGCGCAGCCGAGGGCAGGCGTCGTTCGTCATCCCGCCGAACACGCCGGGCCTCTCGCAGGGCCAGAAGTTCAGGAAGCACGGCATCCGCGCCTCCCACACCGCCGAGGTCGTCCTCGACGACGTCCGGGTCCCCGGCCGCTGCCTCCTCGGCGGCAAGGACAAACTGGACGCCCGCCTGGCCCGCGTACGCGAGGGCGGCAAGAGCGGCGAACAGTCGGCCATGCGCACATTCGAGACGACCCGCCCCACCGTCGCCTCCATGGCGGTGGGCATCGCCCGGGCGGCCTACGAGTACGCCCGCGACTACGCCCGCGAGCGCGAGCAGTTCGGCCGCAAGATCGGCGAGAACCAAGCGATCGCGTTCCTGCTCGCCGACATGGCGACCAAGGTCGACATCGCCCGCCTGATGACCTGGCGCGCCGCCTGGATGGCCCGCAACGGCCGCGCCTTCAACCAGGCCGAAGGCTCGATGTCCAAACTGGTGGCGGGCGAGACGGCCGTATGGGTAACCGAACAGGCCATCCAAATCCTCGGCGGCGCCGGCTACACCCGCGACCACCCCGTAGAACGCTTCCACCGCGACGCCAAGATCTACACCATCTTCGAAGGCACCAGCGAAATCCAAAGACTCCTCATCGGCCGCGCCGTAACCGGCCTCCCCGTCCAGTAACACCCCCGCACACCAACGCCCTAACACAACCCTCGCCCGCCCCCCTTCGACACCCCAGCCGCCCCCCGAACCGCGCTCCAGTTCAGACACCCATTTGCCCGTGATCCCTCGTTCGTCCCCACCGTTTCCCAACGCGATGCTGACCCGGTTGACCCCCAGCCCATATCCACTCATCCTGGACGGGGTTCGTGTCGGAGGGGCGACAGCCTCGATACGTACATACCTTTCAGGGCATCCACCCGGCTCGTACTTTTTGGGCAAAAGAGCTGATCAGCCGTGGACTCCAGCATTCGCCATTCGCGCGGGGGTTCGTATTCAGCGTACGACGATCGTGGGTGTCTCGCTGCTGGCCGCTGTCGTTTCCTTCCGTCACATGCACGAGTTGTGCCTTCGTCATGGTGAGGATCGCTTGGCGGCGGTGCTGATCCCGCCGGCTGTCGATGGCGCGATCGTGGTCGCGTCGATGAGCATCCTTCTGGCCAGCCGGTACGGTTCCCGTGGTAGTGCCCTGGCCTGGATCATGCTCGTCGCGGGCAGTTCGGCGAGTCCGGGGGCGAACATCGCCGTGGCCGAGCCAACGGTGACGGCAAATCATCGCCGCGTGGCCATCGGCTGCCCTGATCGGGTCGTACGAACTTCTGATGTCTGAGATCCGCCGCATCGCGACAAACGACGGGCCCGTCGCGATCTCCAGCGAGGACTGCGACTCCAGACCTGAACTCACCGACCGAGCAGAGAATGCCGGTAATCCTTCGGCAGTGACAGTGCGCGTTCGTCTCCGTGATCAGCAAATCGCGAGTCTGCACCGAACCGCGTGGCGCTGGGCGCAGGCCAACCGGACTCCTGACGGCGCTCTTCCATCAGGGACGGTCATCGCCCACCAGTTCGCCCGTAGTGCCAGATGGGGCCGCTGGGATCAAACGTGCGGTCCTGGAAGGTGATCTAGGTTGATGGCACGCCGTGCCGGTGTTCACCGTAGTTCAAGCGGTGACATGACCACCGAGCTGAGATTGTGCCCGCCTGCGCTCTGAACGCAGCATTGGTCATAGGCAGGGCGATCTGCCGGAACGGGCCAAGGTACCCCGCCGTTGATCATGGCGGCCTCGGTCAGCTCGCTTGGTCACGTTGCGCAGGGCCGCAAACCGCGCGACGGCGCTCGCACCGAAGTTCCATAGCGACCTGATCACAATGTCGAGCAATATCTAATCCGGGTCGGTAGACCACTACATTCTGCCGATTCCGAAAAGGCTGGGTACCTGTTCGAGCATCAGGCGCCTGTCGACTGAGCAGGAACAGGAGCAACTGAACTGCGTGTATATCCTATTGCTATCCCTCCAGGGATGATCAGCAACCTGGACGGTCACGCAGTCCGGGATGGGCATCCGCGGTTGCTATCTCTCCAGGGATGATCAGCGACTGGTGCTCCTTGACGGCCTCGACATCGAGGACGTGTTGCTATCCCTCCAGGGATGATCAGCGACCATCGACTACTACAACTCGCTGTGGCGCCCGGCGTGTTGCTATCCCTCCAGGGATGATTAGCGACCCTCCACGGTGGGGGAGGTCGGGAGCCCCGTTCCCAGGTGTTGCTATCCCTCCAGGGATGATCAGCGACCCCGCTGCCTCGCCGTCCGGCAGGGCGGCGAAGGCCGCGTTGCTATCCCTCCAGGGATGATCAGCGACCCCGTCCGCCCACGTCTGGACCGTGGCGCCCGGCGTGTTGCTATCCCTCCAGGGATGATCAGCGACCCCCTTCACCAGTGCCGCGTCAACCACCACACCCAGGTTGCTATCCCTCCAGGGATGATCAGCGACCCCACCCGTCCCTGATCACACGGCTGTCCGAGGCCACGTTGCTATCCCTCCAGGGATGATCAGCGACCGGCCGCCTACGTGCTCGACCAGACCCCCTAAGGAAGTTGCTATCCCTCCAGGGATGATCAGCGACCCTGATGAGTCTCATGCGGCAAGCCTCCGCCCCGGGTTGCTATCCCTCCAGGGATGATCAGCGACCACGATAGTAAAGTCGCAGGTCAGTGCATTATTTGATCGCAACGTCGCGCCAGATTTTGCAGCGGTCCGGCGGTAGTGCAACGCTGCAGGTGAGAGCATGATCAAAATCGTGCAGCTTCCTGTGCCGTCACAGGGGCCTTGTGGCGTGTGTTAGCTCGTTGACGGTGCTTTACCCAACCCGTTAACCGACATGAAGTCAACCAAGCGGACTTCGTGATCTTGCCGATGTCCGCGGGCTCGGCCGGCCTGCCGTTCTCGGCTGAGGGCTGGCCCACCTGGACCTGGTGGTAGCGGGTGGCCGAGTCGGTGGCTCGGCTTGGGCGGGCCAGGTGAGCCCGCACCTGGCTGTGCGGGGCAGGGTCAACCGCGTGATCGCTGAGCCTCGGGAGTGATGAGGCCGTTCGGCGTGGTAACGCTGGCTCCGGTATCGCCGCCGTCCTCGACGCTCTCACGGCTGGCATCCTTTTGACTCGACGGCCACGAGGAAGCATCGGGCTTATCCGTAAGGCAACCAGAGGAGCGTCAGGCTTTTGCGTAAGATCAAATCGGGCTTATCGGAGAAAATCTTCCGGTGGTTGTCGATCACGTCTCACCGTCCTAGACTCCTCGCTGTAACCGCAAGACCACTCGGTGTTGCGGCGATGAGGAGGTGATGACAGATGTTCGAGGCTTTGGACCCCGCAGTTTGGTTGGGGAGCGGGATAGCCATCGGGGTTGTACTGAGGAGTGTGACGCGGAGGCTCCGGGTCTCTGTCTCGCTGTCACTGAGCTAACTGCCCGGTTGGCTGGTTGGGCCTGGGGCCGTGAGGCCCCCAGGCACTCCCTCCAGGGATGATCGAGACGCTGGCTTCTTCTCACGCATAAGCCGTTGCGATCCCTCCAGGGATCATCGATCCAGGTCACAGTAACGGACAGCCGCTTCGCTGAGATGCGGTGGAGGTCCGGTCGCGGCCGTGGCTGGATAGCGGGTTCGGGAAGCCGGGGTATTTGTCGGTGACGACTGCTATAAGTGGTCAGTCGTTCGCTCTGTGTCGCGTGATCGGGATGTCGCTGTGCGTTTTCGAGTGGATGTTTCTGCGGATACAGCGCAGATTGCCTGGCCTGATGTGTATGGCCCTGCCCGCGGGATCGTGTACGACCTGCTGCGGAGTCAGGATGCGGTGCTGGCCGGTGAGTTGCATGACAAGGGGTGGGCGGGTACGCCGATCAAGCCGGTGGGGGTGTCGCCGCCGTTTTTCCAGGGTGTGACGCGGCGTCAGGGGGTGTGGGGGGCGTCAGGGGCTGGGTCGGTGTGGTTGGGGTCGCCGGTGCCGCAGATCGCGGGATGTTTGCTGGCGGGGCTTGCGGGGCGTTCGGAGATCAGGTGGGGGTCGACACGGCTGACGGTGCGGGGAGTGCGGTTGGAGGCGCCGCCGGCGGGTTTTGAGTCCGGTACGGCCGAGTTCTCCGCGCGGTCTCCGATCTTGGTGAAGCGCGAGGGGCGGTTTCTCCTGCCGGACGACGCGGACTATCTGGAGCGGCTTACTCACAACCTGCGGCATCGGGCCGATGCGCTTGGACTGCCTAACGGCGTCGAGGTCGAGGTGCTGGAGGCGGGGCCGCGGCGGCGGGATGAGGTGCAAGGGAAGATGCGGATCGGGGCGACGGCGAAGCTTCGTGTCCGGGCCGCGCCGGAGTTGCTGCAGAGCTTCTACGAGGGTGGGATCGGTCTCAACTGCGTGCAGGGGTTTGGGTGGCTGCGGTGAGCGGGGCGTTGGTGTTCACCGGGCATCCGCTGCAGCGTTGCGGTGCTTGGGCCGTAGCTGCGCTTTCTGCAGCGACTGTCGCTCGGAGCGGTGGGCCGGGTGTCGAGGAGCCTGTTGAGGTGACCGCAGAGGTGTTGGATGCGGTGGCCGCGCGGATCGCCAGCGATGTTGCGCGGGCGGCTGTGGCTGCTCAGGGGATGGCGGAGTACGACTGGTGGAAGGTGCTTTTCGCGCTGTATCCGAATTCGCCGCCGACGCATGCGAAGCGGCAGCGTGATCGCGAGTTGATCCGGGCGGAGATGGTCAAGTTGCTGGCCCGGGATACAGGCGTCGGTGAGATGCGGCCGTGTGTGTTCTGTGGCTTGGCGTCGTCGATTCTGTGGGCCAAGTCGTTGATGCCGATGTTCGATACGGTCCGGGCGCTGAACACGTTGCCGCCAGGGGTGGCGGGGTGGCCGGTGTGCTGGGCATGCCGGGTGTCGTTGTGGGCGCTGCCGTACGGGGCGTGGCTGACGGCGGGGTCGGCGACGGTGCTGACATGTGATGACCCGCTGATCGAGTGGGAATTCGTGCGGGAGAACGTCAGCCGGGCGGTGCGAATTGTGCAGACGGGTTTCGCTTCCCTGCCGGCGGGTGCCGGGCCTGAGGCCGTGGTGGTGGAGGCACTGCGGGATCATTCTCGGCGCGGTGACGCGGCGCCGAGCGGCGGCCGGGCTGGGCCGGCGGCCGCCGCCACGTTGTGGATGTTCAAGAATGACAATCAGGAGCCGTGGCTGCGGGTGAGCAGTACCCGGGTCGGTGTCGGCAGGTTCCTGCGGATGATGCAGGCTGCCTCCGACGCGCGAGAAGGGTTTCGGCAGTTGCGGACCGTGCTGGTGCGACGTGACCGTTCCGGTGCGGTGCAACTGGATGGACACACCGCGGTGGCCCGGCTGTTGTTCGATCCCGATAGGTATCCGGCGGACCGCCTGCTGGGCGAGCTATATCGCCGGTTGCGTACCCCCGATGAGCTACCACAGCTCGTGATACGGCGATGGTGCGTGTTGTCTCGTCTATATCTGGAGGTGATGCATGAGATGGACGTCACTAGGTATGCGCCGGTCGCGGACATCTTCGTGAGGTGGATCGGCCAGGACTCCACGCGTGGCCGGTTCAACGAGTTCCGGTCGGCGTTGGGTTCTGGGTGGCAGCTGCATCGGCTTTTCGTGAATGCGTCCGCGCGGCTGTTTCTGGACGGCAGCGTTCCTGCCAGTGTTCGCGACGGGTTGGATGCCAAGCTCGTTTCGTCGCTGTTCGAGCAGGGCGAATGGCGTGGGCGGGCCGGCCTCTACACCGTTGTGCTCAGTGAGCTGATCAAGAGTGGTGTCCGGGTCGGCAAGAGCGACGACGACACCGATGACCAGGACGATGACGAGTCGGTCGAGTTCGATCCCGAGCGGGGCGAGGCAGAGGAAGAGGAGTACGGCTGATGAGTTACCTCGCAGGCAAGATCGTGTTGTCGGTGGTCGCGGGTGCGCCCAACAACGGCAAGGGGCAGCAGACCACCGAGACGCCGGTGAAGAAGACGGTGATCCGTGGCAAGACCTACCCGTATGTGTCGGCGCAGGCGTTTCGCCGGTGGTGGCGGGACACTATGGCCGCGTCGGGGGCTGAGCCGTCCCCGGTGGTGCGTGTGGGCAAGGCAGAAGGCAAGGCGCAGAAGGCGACCACGCAGGGCGCCCCGATCCTGTATGCCGATGATGACCTGTTCGGGTACATGAAGACCTCCAAGGACAAGGAGGGCGGGACGACGGTCCGTGACAGCCCGCTGATGGTGGGAACGTTCCTTTCGGTGGAGCCCGGTTATCCGACGAGCGACTTCGGGGTGATGGCCCGGGGCGTGGAAAATCCGGTGCTGCACTCCCACGAGTTCTATACCGCTGATCTGGCTGCGCCGTTCTTGCTGGATCTGCCGCGTGTGGGCACCTTCACCCTGCCGGGCCAAAACGGCTCGGGCCGGGCCAATTACCTGAGCGAGCAGGCCGCACTCGGGGTCGCCGCTGCGGCGCAGATGGGGGCCACCACATGCGTGTTCCGTGGCCAGTCGGCGCTCCGGCTTCCGCTGCCGGTGCGACGGGAGCGTGTGGCCGTGCTGCTGGAGGCGCTGGCGGAGTTGACCGGCGGGGCCAAGAAAGCGCTGCACTACGGCGATCGGGTGCCGGCCCTGATCGCGATGCTCCCGATGGCGGGTGGGGTGAACCCCTTGGGGTTCGTCATCGACGGAGGCGAGGAACAGTACAGCGGGTTGCAGGTACGTGCGCAGGCGCTGCGGGACGAGCTCGCGGCCTGGGACGGTGAGTGGGAGGCGCCGGTGCGGCTGGGGTGGCGTCCAGGGTTTCGCGAGCAGGTGCGCAAGGAATTCGAGACCGACGCTGCGGACCTGATGGACGCGGGCAAGGTCGTCATCGAGCATCCCCGTTCGATGCTGCTGGCCCTGGCCGGGCAGATCCGTGATGGCAGGCACGACGCCTGGTTCGACGACCCGGCCAGGTGATCGGGCATGCACGATCAGCGGGAGCCGATCGAGGCGGTCCGCATCGAGTTGTACGCCCCGGTGGCCTCATTCCGGGATCCGATGTTCCCCGGGGTGAGTCGTTGCCTGGCGGTGCCGCCACCGTCCACGGTGCGCGGCATGCTCGCGGCGGCCACGGGGAACCCGGCTGAGCCGGTCACGTTCGCCATGGCGGCTTGCGCGGACGGACGTGGCGTGGACGCCGAGACCTATCACCCGGTCGCCGCCGACGGTTCCAACCCCCCGGCCGGCGGCCGGGTGCGGGAAGGCAAGGGTGGCATGACCATCCGGGACCGCCCTTTCCTGGTTGGTGTACGGGTGACGCTGTGGATCCCTGCTCCAGACGGGCAGCGGATCGCGCAGGCGTTGCGCCGCCCGGTGTGGGGGCTGCGTCTTGGTCGATCCCAGGACCTGGTGCAGGTGTGCGGCATCACCTCGATCACGCTGCACCCCACGGGGGAGGCGGTGGTCAGGCACGCGCTGGCTCCGCTAGGCGGACACACCTCGCCCCGTGCCAGTGTGATGCGGCTGGCCGGTCAGGTGAGCTTGGACAGGATGAGTACCACGTACCGGGACTACCTGTGGTGTGCCGACCCCGCGGGTTTGGAGGCGGTACAGGGCGCCTACCGTGACGGTGATCAGGCTGTCTGGATGCATGCCGCGGACTCCCCTGACGGGGAGTCCGCGGAACTGATGCAGGTGCTGGCCAAGTCGGCCGGCCATTCCCCGCTGGGACGTCCCGAGTTGCTGACCGAGCACAGCCTTCAGGTACGGCGGGCGGCCGATGACCTGGCCGACCGGATCGGCGCGGCAGGTGTGCTGGCCGGGCATCCCCAGTTCTGGTCCTGGGTGCGCATCGCAGGGCTGGTGCACGATGCCGGAAAGGTCGCCGAGAGCTTCCAGCAGCAGCTACGCCCCAAAGGCGAGAGCTGGGGGGAACGTCACGAAGTGCTGTCGCTGGCGTTCGCCGATTTGCTGACCCGGCACCTGCCTGAGCAGGACCGACAGATGATCGCCACGGGGGTGCTGTTCCATCACCGGATGCTCATCGGTGCGGGCTGCCTGGCGGAGCGCTATCCACCTGAGGCGGACTGGCCGGCGAAGTTCGGGTTCAACAAGAACGCTTTTCCCGGGCAGCCCCGGATCCAGGTCTCGGTGTCCCGACGGGCGGCGGCCCTGGCCTGGTACGCCCGTGAGCTGGGCGTGCCGGCGCCGCAGGATCCCAGCAAACTGTGGGTGCTGGCCCGCGACACCTTCGGACGCATCGAAGCCATGTGGACGAAGGAGGTCAGGCCCGCGGACGGGTTGCTTGTCGTTCTACTCCAGGGGGCGGTGACGCTGGCCGATCACTCCGGTTCGGCTCACGTCGCCTTGCACACGCACATGCCGCTTCGGTCAAACTATCTGAACGGCATGGCGGCGCCGTACGCACATCAGGTGGAGGCGGGTGGCCATGATGGGCACCTCATCGTGCGTGCCCCCACTGGCACCGGCAAGACCGAAGCAGGCCTGGCATGGGCCTCTCGCCAACTGGACAGCATGCCCGGACGCCCCCGGCTGGTCTGGCAGCTGCCCTACCGCGCGTCCATCGACGCCGCACGGAGCCGCTTCCTCCAGGACCTCAAGGCTGGGCCAGAGGACATCGCGATCTTGCACGCCACCGCAGCTCAGAGTCTGCTCGCAGAATGCACCGGCGACGATCAGCACGCAGGCCCGGCCCAGGCACGAAAAGCCAAAGCCCAGCGCGCGGCGATGCGGCTGTTCGCCCAGCGGGTTCGTATCGCCACCCCGCATCAACTGCTGCGGGCGGCGATCGCCGGCCCCCGCTACTCAAGCGGCCTGATCGAGCAGGCCAACGCACTCATGGTGCTGGACGAACTGCACGCCTACGACCCGGTGATTTTCGGGCGGATCTGCGCCGCGATGCGCCTATGGACCCAATTGGGCAGCCGCGTCTGCGTGTTGTCGGCGACACTGGCCCAGCCCATGATCGACCTGGTGTCCGACTCCCTGAAGCCGGCTCCGGTGAGAATCGTCGACGCGCCCCAGGGCATCGCGCCGGACCGGCACCACCTGGTGCTGGATGAGGACCCGATCGAGAACCCAGAAAGTCTGGCACGCATCCGCCGGTGGCTGGCCGAGGGGCACGGCGTGCTGGTGGTGGCCAACACCGTGGCCCGCGCCCAGCAGATGTACCAGCACCTGGCATCCGCTGCCCTCGCCGCCTACCCAGGTGACCCCGACGCGGCGATCCTGCTGCACTCACGCTTCCGCCACATAGACCGCGACGCGATTGAAAGACGCATCCGGCGCCGCTACCCCGAACGGGAAAAAGGAGAACACGAACGGCGCGGTGGACTGGTGGTCGCCACCCAGGCGCTGGAGGTGTCACTGTGCCTGGACTTCGACCGCGGCGTCAGCGAACTGGCACCGGTCGAAGCGATCGCCCAGCGCGCCGGCCGCGTCAACCGGCGCGGCCGGCACCCCGACGGAGCCGTCGAATTCCGCGTCCACCTGACCAAAAAATCATGGCCCTACGAGAAAGCTGCATTGGAGGCGGCACACCTCGCACTCCGGGAACACCCGGGCCCGCTCATATCTGAGGAGACCGTCTCAGCATGGCTGAAGACGGCCTACGCCACCGAATGGGGCCGAGACTGGGAGGACAGGGCCAGACAGAGCCGCGACGCGTTCAGTGCCTCCTTCCTCACCTTCACCACCCCCTTCCACGACCGTGCCGAATTCGCCGACCGGCTGGCCAGGGAACTCGACAGCGCCGACGCCCTACTGGAGCAGGACCTTCGCCGGTACCACGAACTGGCCGCCGAAGATCCGCTGCTGGCCCACCGGCTGCTCATCCCCATGCGATACGGCCAAGCGCACCGTCATGGCACCTACAACCGGCAACTACGCCTCTTTGTGACCGCAGTGCCCTACACGCCCGATCAAGGCCTACTGCTCACCACAGCCAAGGAACGGGCACCCGCGTCCGCGCCTTCGGAGACGATCTTTTGAACTCCCTCGACGAAGATGACGTCAGCGGACTGGGCGGCGTCCACATCAAGTATCTGATGCACTGTCCCCGCCAGCTATGGCTCTATATGCGCGGCTATCGCCCCGAACGGCGCAACACCCAGGTGCAGTATGGCGAGGCCGTCGATGAGACCACTTACACGCGCCGCCGCGACCTCGACCTGGGTGAGGCCAAAATCGACTGGGTCACCACCGGGGCGATAATCCACGAGACCAAGTCCTCCCGTGCACCCTCCGACCAGCACGACGCCCAGGTCCGGCATTACTGCCTGCTGCTGGAACGCCGCGGCGTCAACGTACGCGGAGGCGTCGTGCACTACCCACTGATCCGCCGCACCGTCGAGGTCACCTGGGATCGCACCGCGCGAACACTCGCCGAGGAAACCGAAGCCCGCGCTCACCAGGTCATCGCATCACCGGCGGCGCCTGCCCGGCTGGATCGGGCCAGATGCCGGGGATGCTCCTATCTCGACTACTGCTGGAGTGGCTGATGAGCGCCGCCTCACGCACCTACTGGCTGACCGAGCCATGCCGGGTCCGCCGGGAAGACGGCAGCATCCGCATTGAACGCGCCGACACCACCCCGGTACGCATCCCCATCACCGACATCCGCGACCTGGTCCTGTTCGACCACGTGGACATCAACACCTCGGTGGTGTCCGTACTGAGCAGACACGGTGTCATCGTGCATGTCCTGGACCACTACGGCAACTACGCCGGTGCACTCACCCCGGCAGAAGAAAACTCCTCAGCCCATGTCCTGCGCTGCCAGGTAGCCCTGACCGCCGACGAGCAAACAAAGCTCACCGTCGGGCGCACCCTGGTCGCCACGACCGCGCACAACATCCGCTGGTCACTGGAAACCCACCTTCTCGACGAACCTCTCTCCCGGCTGGACGACCAGCTCGCGGCCTGTGAATCATCCGGGCAGCTCATGGGAGTGGAGGGCAACTTCCGGCGCACCGCGTGGGGCGTCCTGGACACGATGCTGCCACCATGGTTACGCCTGGAAGGGCGCACCCGCCGCCCGCCCACCAACGCCGGCAACGCGTTCATCTCCTACATGAGTGCCATCACCTACGCGCGCGTCCTCACCGCCCTGCGCTGCACCCCGCTACACCCCGCCCTCGGTTTCCTGCACGCCGACACCGACCGCCGCCGCAACACCCTCGCCCTGGACCTGGCCGAACCGTTCAAACCGTTGTTCGCCGAACGGATCCTGCGCAGAGCCGCCGCCCAGAAAACCCTCCGCGAGAGCGATTTCGAAAGCGGCGTGGGGTATGCCTCCCTGAGCCGGGGCGGACGCAAGAAAATCGCCGAGCTGATCCGCACCGAACTCGCCGCGACGGTGTACCACCGCAAACTCCGCCGCAAAGTCTCCTACGAAGAACTCATCCACCTAAAGGCCCTGAAACTCGTCCGGCTATGCCTGGAGAACGAGCCCTACAAGCCTTTCCGGCCATGGTGGTGAGCAGTGTTCGTCATCGTCGTGTACGACACCCTCGCCGAACGCAACCCCCAAGTGCTGAAAACCTGCCGTCGCTACCTGCACTGGGTCCAACGCAGCGTTTTCCAAGGCGAACTGTCCACCGCCCAGCACCGCAACTTCACCACCGCCATCCGCAAAGTCATCGACCCCACCTACGACAGCGTCCTGATCTACCGCATCCAAACCCCCACGCTCGTCGAAACCGAAACCATCGGCCAGAACCTCGGCAACACCAGCCCCGTCCTTTGATCAAGCTCCCACCTGCACCGATGCACTACCGCCGGACCGCTGCAGAAATTGCCCTGACGCCACCGCCGAGCATAGTACTGACCTGCGACTTTACTGTCGGGCCGCTGATCACCCCTGGAGGGATAACAACTTCGCCAGCGTGTCGTTGGCGTGGGATCCGAGCCGGGCGGCCGCTGATCACCCCTGGAGGGATAACAACATGACCGCTCCCGAGTGGTCCGGAGACATGCTGGAGCCGCTGATCACCCCTGGAGGGATAACAACCCGGGGGTCAGCAGTGTGCGCAGCGCGATGGTCAGGGCCGCTGATCACCCCTGGAGGGATAACAACGCGATCACCAGGTCCCACGCCGGCAGGCCGTGCTCAGGCCGCTGATCACCCCTGGAGGGATAACAACCCGTTCTGCGGGGCGGTCGGTGTGGCGGAGGCCCACGCCGCTGATCACCCCTGGAGGGATAACAACTCGCGCGTACGAGGAGTGGACCGCGTCTTGGCACGGGCGGGCCGCTGATCACCCCTGGAGGGATAACAACCGGTCGGCGGTCGTGGAAGGGCGGTGCGCCGTCGCCGCTGATCACCCCTGGAGGGATAACAACCTGTCCAGCGCCACCACCAGCGCGGCCTGCCCGTTCCTCGCCGCTGATCACCCCTGGAGGGATAACAACACCCGGTGGCCGTCGAGCTCGACGAGCTCCCCCCGCTGCAGCCGCTGATCACCCCTGGAGGGATAACAACGCATCGATGGCATACACGCGAAGCGATCCCCTATCTGGCCGCTGATCACCCCTGGAGGGATAACAACGTGATGAGCCCACCCCGCCTGATCACCACCGAAGGCCGCTGATCACCCCTGGAGGGATAACAACTTGCTGCGCTCCCCGGCAGGCGGCCACGCCTCTCGGGCCGCTGATCACCCCTGGAAGGATAACAACTCGGCCAAGCCCCGGGGCGGGCCGGGCGCGAGCACGAGCCGCTGATCACCCCTGGAGGGGTAACAACATGTTTCCGCTGGTGATGTAGACGTCGCGGATGGGCCGCTGATCACCCCTGGAGTGATAACAACCCGGACGCGCGTCGGCGAGCCGGTCTTGCTGGCGACGCCGCTGATCACCCCTGGAGGGATAACAACGCCGCCTCCCCCCGTACCACCGACAGCGGGGGGAGGCCGCTGATCACCCCTGGAGGGATAACAACGCGTCCATCGCCGACTCCAGGCCCTTCATGAGCACGCCGCTGATCACCCCTGGAGGGATAACAACACGGCCGACCCTCGTCGTACGAGGTGGGGCCGCCCCATCCGCTGATCGCCCCTGGAGGGATAACAACGAAGGCGGCGATACTTGTCGACGACGCGTGAATCCTGGTTCTGGATCACTTTCCGTGCAGGGGACACGGAGGGTCACCACGACCACGATCATGAACGGCTGTGGATGATCAAGTTGCCCGGGACGTATGGTTCCCCAAGACCGAGAGCGTTGTGGTCGGCAAGGTGGTGGTAAGTCCTGAGCGTGTCGTGGTTCAGGCGCGGGTCACCGGCTCTGCAGCCAACTGTCCGGCGTGCGGGGTGGCCTCGCACCGTGTCCATAGTCGTTATGTACGTCGGCTCGCCGAGGCGGCGATCGGCGGCCGCCCGACCGTGCCGAAGTTACGCGTCCAGCGTTTCCGCTGCTCGACAACCGAGTGTCCACGCGCGACGTTCACCGAGCAAGTGGAGGGGCTGACCTTCCGATAAGGGCGGCGCAGCCGTGATCTGCACGCGGTGCTGCAAAAGACGGCGGTGGTGCCGCCGGCCGGGCAGGAGCCCGCCTGACCGCAGCACTGGCGGCCGGCGTGAGCCGCTCCACCCTGCTTCGGTTGATCCGCGCCATGCCCGACCCGCAGACCAGCACACCCCGCGTACTCGGCATCAATGAGTTCGCCCTGCGCAGGGGACACATCTACGCCACCATCCTGGTGGACATCGAAACCGCCGCCCGGTCGATCTGCTGCCCGACCGGGCCGTGGCGACGGTGACCGCCTGGCCGGCCAACCGTCCCGAGATCCAGGTGATCTGCCGGGACCGCTCCCAGGCATATGCAGAAGCCGGGCGTCTTGGGGCACCTCAGGCGGTTCATGTCGCCGACCGCTGGAACCTGGTCCAAGCCGTGGAAAAAACCGTCACCGGCCACCGTGCACTGCCGGCCGAGCCGCAGCATGAAGACCCCACGGCCGAGCCGGCACCGCTGGACACCACCCGCCTACCGAACAATCCGGCACCACAACCACGCAGCACCGGCCGGCTGTCAGACCGGGTCCTCCGCCAGCACGCAGCCGTCCACGCCTTGCCCACCAGCGGAATGGGCCTGCGGCCGATCGCCCGCGAACTCGGCCTGGCCCGCAACACCGTGCGCGGCCTGGCCCACGCCGCCACAGCCGACCAACTGCTGGCCGGCCGGTGGAGCGGCCGCCCCAGCATCCTGGACCCCTACAAGCCCTACCTCCACACGCGATGGCAGCAAGGCTCCACCACCACCTCGATGCTGGTGAAACTCGCGCACCCGCAGAGCGAGCTACGGCCGCCTGCGACCGGGCGCTGGCGGATTGGGGTGCCGCTCTGGACGTTTCGCTGCTGGCCGCATCCAGCCGAGTCAAGTATTGGTCGCGGGTGCGCGGGCCCCTCCTCTGGCGCAGCATCACTGCAGCAGTCCGTCGTGGATTGCGTTCAGAAGATGAATCTCAGCCCACTCGTGCCCCGCATAAAGCTCGAACAAATACAGCAAGTCAGCGCTTACGTACAGCCATTTCCTCAACCACTCGGAATCGATCGGGGTATGGCCCCGGTGGGCAAGATCATTGCGCATCTTCACCGCACGCTGCACCTGCTTGATGGTGGATTCGGAGATGGTCTCGTCGTCACCGTTGTCGGACAGCCGCCCTTGTCGAGGGAGCAGCGGAAGGTAGTCCTTCAAGAACTTGATCAAGGGCGGGCTTTGAGTCTCCTTCATCAGCCACGCGGCATCGGGAACCAACCTGCTCACCAGTTCTTTGAAACCCACCTCGACCGCGGCCACGCTGATCAGCAGACAACTGCGCGGAGCCACATAGATCAGTTCCTCGGCCTCAGCCAGCAACTCATGGCCAAGCGGAGTCTGCAGGCCCCCATCGATGAGGTGGGCGATGCTCTCCTGATGACGCAGGGAGATCTGGTTCAAGTAGGGACGGCCCACGCTCCACCGCTGATCCGGCTCTGGCGTCGGCCGCCATTGGCCGTCAGTGATCGAGTAATCAGAGCTGATCATTTTGACCTGCGGCTGCCGGTGGGGATCAAGACCCCAACGCCAGCGGTACAGCCACAGCAAACGCCGTACCGCTTCTTCGGATGCCTTGGCCACCTCCGTCAGCGGATCACTGAGATATCGCGGCAGCTGCGAAATCACCACCGCGCCGCCTAGCGCGTCTTCGGTTGGTGACTGTTTTTTCCAGCAGTCTTGAAGAGCTTGGGCCGGCTTGCCCGCGATTCGGCGGCGAACCACGACCGTGCACAGCGCAGGCCCTCGGTCCGGGTCGTCGTTATCGCCACCGTGCACGTTCACCGTCATCGTCCCTTCCGCGAGGGGGATGTCGAACACTGATGGCTCGCGCTCTTTCGCCACGGCGAACCCAGGATGGGTGAATACCGTACGGAACTCGACGGCAAGGTGATCGGTTGATGCCATCCTCTTGTTGAACCACATCAAGCGGACACGTGTCATCCGGGTTTCCGGGATCCCCCGCCTCGGCTGGTGGGTACGGCGTCCATGGCACGCAGGAGATCGGCGGCGACTGTCGGCCAAACAGACCGGTCGGTTGCTCGAAGGGTCCCGTGACATGGCGATACGTTGAGTTGCAGGCCGGGTCGCCACTATGAGCCGGACGCGTGTGCCAGGCCGGGTTGGGCGCGTTCCGGGTGGTGGCGTCGCGCCCAGGGCATGGTCGACCAGGGTGGTGCCAGATCATTGAGGGAGCCGATCTCGGCGGGTTTGAGCGTGGCCGGCTCCAGGGCGTCCCTGTGCCGGGCGAAGACCTTCTCGACGTACCGGTGTCCAGTGTCGGCGCCGACGATGAGGTGCGTGCGCCCGGGATGGCGCCGCGCCTCCCATGCCGCCGCCAGGTAGGCCGCGCCGGTGGACAGGCCGGCGAAGACGGCATGCGAACGCATCAGCCCGATCGTGCCGGCCATGGCGTACTGGAAGGTCAGCCAGTGCACCTGGTCGTACAGATCGGGTCGGACGTTGTCGAACGGGATGGCACTGCCGATGCCGGCGATGATGGCCTCCGGATCCTGGAACCGTTCGCTGCCGAAGCTGACGCTGCCGAACGGCTGGACGGCGACCAGCCGGGTCGACGGATCGTGCCGCCGCAGGGGCTGGATCAGTCCCGCACTCGACGCGCCCGTGCCGACGCTGGCCACCACCGCCAGCCGCCTCGCGGGAAGCGCGAGGCGCACCAGGTCGGCCAGCTCCGCGTACCCGAGGCAATGCACCGGGTCGTGGTACTGGCGCATCCAGTGCATCCCCGGGTGGGTGCGCAGCAGCTGGCGTACCCGTTCGACCCGGCGATCCTGGTCGAGGCGCAGGTTCGTCTCGGCCGGCATCTGGTCCACCGTCGCGCCAAGGATTTCCAGTTGTGCCCGGATGGTCTGCGTCACCGTGGTCGAGGCGACGATGTGGCAGCGGAGGCCGTAGCGGTGACAGGCCATCGCCAGAGCCAGCGCGTAGATGCCGCTCGAGCTGTCGACGAGGGTGTCTCCCGGCCGCACGGTGCCCTTGGACAGCAGGGCCTGAACGGCGCCGAGGGCGGCATAGATCTTCAGTGTCTCGAACCGGACGAGCACCATGTTGTCCGCTAGGCGGATGAAGCTGGGGGCCCTGGTGGCGTCGGTGACGTGGTCATGGACGGGCGCGAAGACAGCAGGTGGGACCATGGATGGCATGGGCGGTCGTCCCTCGTGTCGTGCCGCCGGAGGCGGACGGCAGCATGCGGCAAGCGGATGCGGCGGTCGAGCAGGGTTCGGTTACCTTCGTCGACAGACAGTCGCTTGTGTGGCCGCGTTAGTTCCGCGCGGACCGAGGGAGGCGGCCGTACCTCACGCACGCGAAAGATTGGTGGTCGCCGCGGGAACCAGCCACGTGATGCCGCCGACTACAGGTGAGGTGGGAGATCGCCCACCGTGCCGACGGCCATCGCCCGCCAGGAGTATCCGTGTCACGACTACGCCCCCTCGCCACCCTCTTGGCCTCGACCCTGGTGGTCAGCGCGTGCGCCCCCGAGATCGAGAACAAGGCCACCGCCACCCCGGTGCTGCGCGTCGGCCTGAGCGAGGAGTCCGGCGCCCTGGATCCGCACGCCTTCACCGGCAACTTCCTGCTGCTCGACGCGATCTACGAGCCGCTTGTCACCTACACCGAGGGCGGCAGGCTGAAGCCGGGGCTCGCGGAGTCGTGGACCGTCGCCAAGGGCGGCCGGCAGGTCACCTTCGACCTGCGGGACGGCGTCCGTTTCACCGACGGGACGCCGCTCGACTCCGCCGCCGTCAAGTGGAACTTCGACCGTTGGGTGGGCGACAAGAAGTTCTCCTTCTTCCGGGCCTCGCAGGTCATCTCCGCCGTGGACACCCCGGACGCGGACACCGTACGTCTGACGCTGTCCGAGCCGTACGAGCCGTTGCTGCAGGAGCTCTCGATCGTGCGGCCGGTGCGGCTGCTCAGCCCGAAGTCCGCGACCGCCGGCGGCGAGTTCCGAAACCCCGTCGGCACCGGGCCGTGGAAGCTGTTGTCCAACTCCGCCACCGGTGCGACGCTGGCCCGCAACGACGGCTATTGGGGGACCAGGCCTCAGCTGGAACGGCTCGACTTCAAGGTCATCCCGGACTCCCAGGCGCGCGTCGACGCGCTCGCCAACGGCGAGATCGACCTCATCGGCGGCTCGTACCTGGCCCCGATCACGCCGGTGGAGGCCAGATCGCTGAGCGAGCGCGGCGACGTCGCGTTGCTCACCGGCGCACCGGATGTCTCGATCATGCTCGGGTTCAACCCCGACGGCCCGGCCGGTGACCGCGCCGTCCGCGAGGCGGTGCGCAAGGCCATCGACACCACATCCCTGACCAACGCGTTGTTCCTGGGTTACGCCAAGCCGGCCCAGCGGGTGTTCCCCCCGGACGTGCCCGACTCCGGTGCCGACCTGCCGCTGTACTTCGACCAGGCCGGCGCCCGCAGCACGCTGGACGCCGCCGGGTACAAGCTCAACGGCGACACCCGGGTCAAGGACGGCAAGAAGCTGACCCTCAAGCTGCTCGTCCCCGCCAAACCGGCCGAGGGCCAGCTCGACCCCCGCACGATGGCCGAAGCGATCGCCGCCGCCCTCAAGGAGATCGGTATCACCGTCGAGATCTCCCCTGTAGACGCCGCCGCGTACTACGACGAGCGGGCGGAGGGCACGTACGACATCACCTTCTTCGAGACGCTCGGCGCACCGTACGACCCCTCCAGTTCGATCGTGTCCATGTTCACCTCCGGCGCGCGCGGCCCGCTCTGGGTGACGCCGGCCACCGAGAAGCTGGTCGACAAGGCGTTGTTCGCCCGCGACGACGCCACCCGTGCGGCGGCCTACCAAGGTCTTTACACCGCGGTGGCCGCCGACGCCGGGTTCGTGCCGCTGGCCTACCGGCCGCGGATGTGGGTCGTCCGTGACGCGGTGAAGGGTTTCGTGGTGCCGCCCACCGATGTCGACCTGGAACTCACCGGAGTCACCGTCGAATGAGGTCGACGGGCCGGCTCGCCACCGCGGGCGGGTACGTCACGCGGTGGGCCGTCGACACCGCCGGCGTGCTGCTGGCGATGTCGCTCGGCACCTTCGCGCTGGTCCTGCTCGCGCGCGGCGACCCCGCGGCGGTGCTGGCGGCGACCCGGGCCGGACGGCCTGCCACGCCTGAGCAGATCGAGGCCGTCCGTGTCGAACTCGGCCTCGGTGATCCCGCTCCGGTGCGGTACCTGAGGTGGCTCGCCCACGCGTGCACCGGCGACTTCGGGCTGTCGTTGCGGACGAACACGCCCGTCGGGCCTGAGGTCGCGGACCGGCTGGGCGTCACGCTGGCGCTGGTGGCCGGCTCCACCGCGGTCGCCCTCGTGGTCGGGGTGAGCGTAGGCGTCACCGGGGCGGTGCTCCAGCGTGGCGTGCTGCGCGGAACCCTCCGCACCGCGGCGCTGCTCGCCACCTCGGTGCCGGCATTCTGGCTCAGCTACCTTATGGTCCTGATCCTGGCCCTGCGCCTTCGGCTGGTGCCGACATCGGGGATGGCGGGTCTGTCGACGTGGGTGATGCCGATGGCGGTACTCGGTCTGCCGGCCGCCGGTGTGCTCAGCCGGGTCGTGGCCGTCACGCTGCGCGAGGCCCTGGATCGGCCGTACGTGCGTGCGGCGCAGGCCAGGGGCAGCGGGCCGTTGTCGATCGTGCTGCGGGACGGTCTGCCAAACGCGGCCGGGCCGATCCTTTCCGTCGCCGGGTTCGGCATCGGCAGCCTCCTGGTGGGGGCCGTCGTGGTGGAGCAGATCTTCGGCTGGCCAGGTCTCGGGGCCTACTTCGTGCATGCGGCCGGGGCCCGGGACGTTCCGGCGCTGCAGGCCGCCACGCTCGTCATGGGGGGCGGGTTCATCCTGGCCAACCGCTGCGCCGACGTCCTGCAGGGGCTCATCGACCCTCGCTCCCGGCGGGGTTGGGACACTCGCCCGCGTCGCGCGCCCTCCGGCGGGTTCACCGCCCGGCTGCGGCGGGGGGCGACGTGACCGGCGGGCCGCGCGACCCGGCCGGCCGTGTTTGGGTGCGCGCGGTGCTGGTCGCGATGCCCCTGATCCTGTTCGCGATCGTGGGGGTGCTGGCGCCGGTCCTCGCTCCGGCCGATCCGACCGCGAACGACCTGGCGGCCGGGCTGCTGCCGCCGTCGCCGGAGCACGTGCTCGGCACCGACCAGCTCGGCCGCGACCAGCTCAGCAGGCTCCTGTACGGCGCGCAGATCTCGCTCGCGGTCACCTCGGCCGTGCTGGCGGTCTCGCTGACGGCCGGCGCGGCCATCGGCGCCGTCGCCGGTTACCTGGGCGGATGGGCCGATCGGGTCGTCTCCCGGGTGATCGACGTGGTCGTCTCGCTGCCCGGGATGCTGGTGGCGCTCGCGGTGATCGGTGTGCGGGGGCCCGGCGTGGAGAACCTCGTCCTCGCGCTCTCACTGTGGTCGTGGGCGCCGTACGCCCGGATCGCACGCGCCCGCGTCGCCGGAATGCGCGGCAGCCCCCATCTGGACGCCCTGCGCCTGCTCGGCGCGGGCCGCGGGCGCGTCATCGGCCGGCACCTGCTCCCGCCGGCGCTGGCACCCTGCCTTGTCTACGCCAGCACGGACGTCGGCACGATCGTCCTCGGTGTCGCCACGCTGAGTTTCCTCGGCCTCGGTGTCGCTCCGCCGCACGCCGAGTGGGGCCAGATGCTCATCGAGGGGCGGCCGTTCCTGGCCTCCGCTTGGTGGTTGGCGTACCCGCCCGGCATCGCCATCACGGCCGTGGTGTTCGCCAGTAACCTGCTCGGCGAACGGCTGGCGGCCGGCGAGGAACGGCCATCGGTGCTCCGCATGGTCCGCCCGGGACGTGCACGCTCGGGACAGACCCCAGAGCCCGCCCGCGCGGCCGTCACGGCGGAACCTCCGGCACCCATTCCGCCGGGCTCGGCGCACGGTTCTCCCGAGCACCAAACGGTCCTGCTTGTGCGGGACCTGTCCGTCTCGTATCCGGACCGCGGAGAGCGCCGTCGAGTCGTCGCCGGGATGTCCTACGAGGTGCGGCCCGGGCAGATCCTCGCCCTGGTCGGCGAGACCGGAAGCGGCAAGACCACGGCCGCGCTGGCCCCGTTCGGCCTGCTGGACCCGGACGCCAGGGTCACCGGCTCCGCGGTGCTGGGCACCGGTCCTGGGGCCCGGCAACTGGTGGGGCCGGCTCCGGGCGAGCGGCGCCAGATCAACGGGCGCCGGGTGGGCGTGGTCTTCCAGGACAGCGCCGCCGTCCTCAACCCGTTGCGGACGATCGGCGCGCACGTCGACGAGGCGGTCCGCAACGCGGGCCGCGGTGGCCGGCGCGCCGCGACCCGCCGGGTCAGCGAGGAGTTGCTGCGCCTGGCCGGTCTGCCGGACCCTGCGGCGGTCGCCCGCGCGTCGCCGCACCAGCTGTCCGGCGGGATGCGCCAGCGGGCACAGATCGCCATGGCCCTCGCCGGCGAGCCTGAGCTCCTCGTCGCCGACGAACCCACTTCGGCCCTCGATGTGACCGTGCAGGCTCAGTTGCTCGCGGTGCTGGCGCGCCTGCGGGACGAGCTGGCCATGTCCATGGTCATCGTCAGCCATGACCTGGCGGTGGTGGCGCGCCTGGCCGACAGCGTGGCCGTCATGTACGCCGGCCGGATCGTGGAGTCGGGGCCGCTCGCCGCAGTGATCAACAACTGCGACCACCCGTACACCCGTGGCCTGCTGGACGCCGTGCCGCGTCCTGGGACGGCGCCGGGCACCCGGTTCCGCACCATGCCCGGCCAGGCGGGCACCGGCCCGGACGACGCCGAGGGTTGCGGGTTCGCGCCCAGGTGCCCGCTGGCGACGGCGGCTTGCGTGCACGAGCCGCCGGCCTTGGAGACGCTGGTTCGGGCCGCGCACCGATCGGCCTGCCTACACCACCCCGGCCGTCCGGCGGCCGCAGGTGGGAGGGGGGCCGACTCATGCTAGAGATCGTAGGGGTGACCGCCGGCCACGGTGGTGGCGGCCGGGACGTCACGCCGGTGATCGAGGACGTCACAATACGCGTGGCCGCGGGCGAGATCGTCGGGCTGGTCGGCGAGTCGGGGTGCGGCAAGACGACGCTGGCGCGGGTCGTGACCGGGCTGCACCGGCCCAGCGCCGGAGTGGTGCGCGTCGCCGGGGTGGACGTGCATGCGCTCCGGGGCCGGGATCTGCGGGCGCATCGGCGGCAGATCCAGATGGTGTTCCAGGACCCCTACCTCACGCTCAGTCCGCGGCAGACGGTGCGACAGGCACTCGCCGAGCCGTTGCGCATCCACCGGGTCGGCGATGCCCGGTCCCGATCGGCGCGGGTGCGCGAGCTGCTGGACCTCGTCGGGCTCGACCCTCAGGTGGGTGAACGCCGTCCGGCGCGACTGTCCGGAGGGCAGCGGCAGCGCGTGGCGATCGCTCGGGCGCTGGCTCTGGAGCCACGTCTGCTGATCTGCGACGAACCGGTCACCGCGCTCGACGTGTCGGTCCAGGCGAAGGTGCTCAACCTGCTCTGCGATCTGCGTGACCGACTCGAGTTCGGCTGCCTGTTCATCACCCACGACCTCGCCGTCGTGTCGCAGCTCGCGGACCGGATCGCCGTCATGCGGTGTGGCCGGATCGTCGAGCAGGGCCCGACCAGGGACATCACGGCCCACCCTGTCCATCCCTACACCCGCGCGCTGCTCGCGGCCACCCCCATCATGGACACCGGAATCAGCGCCGCCGACCCGCGGGACTGATCGTCGCCGGCGCCTCCGAGTGTTCCTGACCATCGGATTCCCACGTGACGGGAACCTTCCGGGTCGTCTGGCCGACATGTTGCTTGTGACCGTCGCATGTCTGGAGATGCTCTCCTTCGGCCTCGCCCACCTCGCCCGTGCCGCTCGCGAGTCGGGCGAGCGTCTGGTACTGCTGACCGGTGTCGAGTGGCTCTACCTTCACGAACTCGCCACGCTGCCGCCGGGGTCGATCGATGTCCTATCGGTCGACACAAGTGACCGGCGGGCGGTCGCCGAAGCGCTGAGCTCGATCGAGGACCTCCGGGGACTCATCAGCTCGACCGACACCTGGGGGGTGACCGGCGCCGAGCTCGCCGCCGAGTTCGGCCTGCCCGGCATCGACCCGGCGGTCATCCGGCTGGTACGCGACAAGGCGCACGTCCGTGACCTGCTCCACCGGGAAGGCCTCAGTACGTTCGCGCCTCTCGCGGTGGACGACGTGGCCACGATGGACCTCGAACGGCTCGCCGCGGCCGTCGGGCTGCCCGCCGTCGTCAAGGACACCTCCGGCACCAGCAGCCAGAACGTGTGGCTCGTACGTGACGCCGAGGATCTCACCCGTTTCCGTCACGAGGCCGGCCGGGCGGCTTTGTACGGGCGGCTGTTCGCCGAGCCCTTCCTCGCCGGGCCGGTGTACAGCGCCGAGACCGTGACCTGGGCCGGGCACACCCGGCTGCTGGGCCTGTCGAGCCGGCTCATGTCGCCGCAGCCCTTGTTCCGGGAGGACGTGACGGCGTTTCCGGTGGCGCTGCCACCCGGCGAGTTCCGCGAGATCGAGGAGTGGCTCGGCGCGGTACTGACGGTCCTCGGCTACACCGACCGGTTCGCCCATATCGAGCTGGCCATGACCGTCGACGGGCCGCAGCTGATCGAGGTGAATCCCCGCATCGGCGGGGCGCTGGTCGGCGAGTCGATGTGCCGTGCGCTCGGCGTCAACGTCTACACCGGCCTCGTCGACCTGGCCCTCGGCCGCCGCCCACGACTGCTCGACGCGCCCCTGCCCGGCGGGCCCGCCGTGGCGTTCGTCCTGGCGTATCCCGACCGGGCCGGTGAGCTCGTCGCCGTGCACGGCATCGACGACATCGGCCGCTATCCGGGACGGCCCACGTGGTATCCGACCAAGGCGATCGGCACGCACATCGAGCACGTCACCGATGGGCGCGGTTACGCCGGCATCGTGCTCGCCGAGGGGCCGACCGCGGAGATCGCCACACACCGGGCGGTCGCCGCGGCGGGTGCCGTACACGTCTGTACGCGGTCTTCGTGTTAGGCGTCACCCAGCGTGCGAACGCCTCTCACGATCAGTCGCCGGGCGTGGTTGTCGAAAGGTTCGGCATCGAAGCCGCCGAAGCACTCGATGTCGGCGAACCCGGCCTCGCCGAGCATCGCCTTGAGCTCGACGGCGCTGTAGAGGTTGTGCACGACGTGACCCCTGCGCGCCCGGTCCCCCTGTACCAGGACGAAATCGTCCCGGAAGCGGGTCCATTCGTCGAGGACCGTGCCGCGCACGATCAGCGTGCCCCCCTCGACGTCGATGATCTTCGGCTGGCCGCCGTCGCGGGCAAGGATCTCCTTCCCGTACAGGTCGATCATGAGCCGGCCGCCGGGCGCGAGGCTCGCCCGCACGTTGCGGAGTACCCGCATGTTCTGGTCGTGGTCGGCGAACAGCCCAAAGGACGTGTACATGCTGATGACCAGGTCGAACCGGTCGGGTTCGACGAACTCACGCATGTCCGCACGTACGAGCCGGATCTCGACGCCGGCAGCGGACGCGGCCACCGCGGCGCGGTCGAGCAAGGCAGCGCTGAGGTCCACACCGGTGACCGCCGCTCCCCGACGGGCCAGCGGAACCGCGTACGTCCCCGGTCCGCAGCCCAGATCGAGCACCGCGGCGCCCGCCGGTACGCGCAACAGCGGCGACGAGGCGACCCTCGCCTCGGCCTCCTCGGCGCGCTCGGCCGAGAACAACACGTCCGAGAAGTCAGCCCACAACGTCTCGTCTTCGAACCACTCCATCGCTGTCCCATCCGTCGCATCTGATGTCCGCTGCGTAAGAAAGTCGCCCTCGGGGCCCGATTGGTTCCGGCGGCCAAAAGATCGGGAGGCCTTTCCGTGGATCTGGGTTCCGGTGGGATCGAGCTGTCCGTTCGCCGTGAGGCTCTGCGGCTCGTCGAGACGGTGAGAAGTTCCCGAGGTGAGATCGACTCCGTCGACACCTGCATGATCTCCATCGCCCACGATGGAGTCGTCGCCTACGGCGAGGGCACGCCGACCGGGTACGACGGAGTCACCGTGGACGACGTCGTGGGGGCGGTCGAAGCCCACGGCGCGGCATTGATCGGCCGGGATCTGCGGGATCCGGAACGCGTCCTCGACCGCATCGAGCGATGGGACGCGCCGGCGGGCGCGCGGATGGCGCTCGACGGCGCGGTGCACGACTGGATTGGCAAGGCCGCCCGGCGGCCGACCTGGAAGCTGCTCGGGATGCCCCGGGCGCTGGGACCCACCGTGTACACGATCGGCATCGCGGTCCCGGATGAGGCCGCGAACGCGGTCCGGAACGCGCCGGCGGTGGGTGCCTTCAAGGTGAAGGTCGGCGGCCCTGACGACATCGAGGCACTCGAAGCCATCAGGAAGGTGACCGCGCTGCCGGTGCGCATCGACGCCAACGAGGCGTGGGACCTCGACACCGCCCGCGCCCTCACCCCCCGCCTGCGCCGGCTCGGCATCCAGCTGATCGAGCAGCCGTTCCCCACCACGGCCGTCGACGACTATCACCGCTACCGGGAGGTCCCCGACCGGCTCCCGGTCTTCCTCGATGAGGGATGCACCGATGCGGCGAGCGTCCTCGCCGCGCGGGCCTACGCCGACGGCGTCGTCGTCAAGCTGTGCAAGGCCGGCGGGATCCGCGGCGCCCGGCGGGTGATGGAGGCCGGCCGGCAGGCCGGGCTGGAGGTCATGCTCAGCTGCATGTGCGAGTCGGAGCTCGCCATCAGCCAGGCCGCGCAGCTCGCGCCCCTGGCCGACCACATCGACCTCGATGGTCATCTCTACCTGAGCGAACCACCGTTCCACGGACTCGGCCTCGAGGATGGACGGATCATCTTGGGCGAAGCCCCCGGCCTGGGGGTGGCGCCCACGAGGTGACGTCCGTGCCGGCCGCAGGAACTATCCCCGTTCCCGGTGCGACATGTCTGGGGGATGCGGGTGCATCGCACGACGGGAGGAAACGATGAGCTGGTACGAAGACCTGAACCTGTGGTCCGGCTTCGCCGAGGTGCTCTTCACGCCCGAGCGGGCGCGGCTCGCCGCCGGCGTCGTGGCCACCTCGCCCCTGTTCGCGTTCGCGCCGGGAAGCCGTGTGCTCGACCAGTGCTGCGGTGTCGGCGTGTACACGGCGCCCCTGGCCTGCCACGGCTACCAGGTGACCGGTGTGGATCTCCATCCCGAACTGCTCGAACAAGCCGCTGCCGTGTGTGAAGAGGCAGGGGTGAAGGCGACGTTCGTACGGGCGGACGTGCGCGAGCACGTCTCCCCGGGCGCGTTCGACGTGGTGGTGAACATGTACACCTCGTTCGGGTACTTCGAGGACCACGACGACAACCTCCAGGTCCTGCGTAACGCCCACCGTTCCCTCGCTCCGGGCGGCCGGCTGATCGTCGACCTGCTGAGCAAGGAGATGTACGCGTCCTGGGCCGGCACCCCGAAGATCGTCGACGTGCCCGGTGGCATGGTGGTGATGCGTGACCGGATCCTGGACGACTGGGCCCGGTACCGGACCGACTGGACCCTGGTGCGGGGGAACGTGGCCGAGCATGCCTCGCTCACGTGCTACGTCTACAGCGCCGCGGAGCTGCGGTCCATGTTCGAGCTGGCGGGGTTCGAGGAGATCGAGTGCTTCGGCGACCTGGACGGGCGCCCGTACGATGGCGCGGCCACCCGCCTGATCGTCCGGGGAACCAAGGCGTGACACCCACCGACCGGGGGTTGCCGGGCGTCCTTGCGCGCTCCGGCGTCCGCTCGTTCACCGGCGCGCAGTACGCACTGCTCGGGAGCGGGTTCCTCGTCAATCTCATCAGCTTCTCCGTGTACCCCTACCTGGCGGTCCTGCTCCGCGACCGGATGTCCCTCGGCATGGATCAGGTGGGCGTCGTCCTCGGGCTGGCGACGTTCGTGCAGTTCGCCGGAGGGCTGCCCGGCGCGGCCCTCGCCGAGCGGATCGGCCTCCGGCGGTGCCTGGTGATCGCGATGGTCGCGCAGACCATCGGATCGGTGGGGTTCCTCGCCGGCGGGACCTGGCCGGCGGTGACGGTCGCGGCGCTGTTCCTGCGGTCGGCGGCCACCGCGCTCTACTCGCCCAGCGTCCGCGGTTACATGGTGCACGGTGCGAGCCCGGACGAACGACCGCGGCTGGTGTCCGCGAGTTATGCCACGGGCAACGTCGGCATCGCGGTCGGACCGATGGCGGGGGCGCTGTTCATCCACGACCCGGGCGGGATGTTCGCCGCCGCCACGGTGCTGCACGCGGCGATGGCGATCGGGCACGCCTTCCTGCCCCGGGACCGGCGCGACGACCTTGAGGTGATCGAACCGTTGCACCGGGCACTCCGCGGCCTGGCGGTCCTGCCGTTCGTCGTGACCGCCCTGACCATCTATCTGCACATGCACTTCTACCAATATCTGTCGTCCTACGCCGAGGGCAGGGTGTCCGCTGTGTTCTTCGGATCAGCCATGATGGGATATTCGCTGGTACTTGCCGTGATGCAGCCACTGCTCGCGCGGCGGGTCGAGCGGATGCGGTACGCACACGCGATGGCGCTCGGCTTCGGCGGCCTCGCCGTCGGCATGATCGCGTTCACCGGCGGGGGCGAGATCACGATCGCCGCCGGGATCCTCGCCATCGGCGCGGGCAATTCAGTGCTCTTCCTCAAGAACGTTCTTGAGGCGCTCGCCCGTGCCAAGCGGTCGCCGACGGTCGTCTTCGGCCACCAGCGGCTGGCCGAAGGCGTCGGCGCGTTCTTGAGCGGCATCGTCGGCGGGGGCGTCTACCGCCTGTTCGAGACCGCCGGTAACCTTCCGGGTTTCTGGCTGGCCATCGCCGCTCAGTGCCTGCTGTTGCCGGCGATCGTGTTTGTCGTTGGTCGCCGGCCGCGGCGCCCCGTGTCCGGACCGGCGGGTCCGTGGTGAACTCGGTGGACGCGCTCACCGCCGCCCGCGCCGTGGCCGAGCGGCTCCGCGACGATGCCGTCGAACGGGATCAGGCCAACCGGCCGCCTCTGAAGGAGATCGCGCTGCTCCGCGACAGCGGCCTGCTCGCCGTCGATCCCGACGACCATCAGGCCACGCACGCCGTCACCCGGATCGTTTCGGCGGCTGATGCCTCCATCGGTCACCTGCTGGGCTATCACTACCTGCACCTGTGGCGGGCCTCGCTGTACGACAATGTCGAGCTGTCGCGCTCACTGCGCCAGGAGGTCGTCACCGGCCGGCTGTTCGTGGCAGGGGTCAGCAACCCTCGCGGGAGCGTGACGGCCGGCGCGGCCGGGGACGCGCTCTCTGTGTCCGGCCGAGGTGCGTTCGCCACCGGCTGCGCGGTCGCGGACCGCTTGTTCGTGAGCGCGACCCGGGACGACGACGCGACGAGTGTCGTCGTGATCGTGCGTGGTGGCGCCGACGGGGTCTCGCACCCGTCGGACTGGGACAACCTGGGCCAGCGCCTGACAGCGAGCGGGGGCATTGTATTCAAGGATGTCCGGGTGGGCCACGGTGATGTGCTCGGCACCTTCCCGGCCGGCGAGGACGACTCGAGCCCACGCCGGCTACGCCTGTCGCTCGTCGCGCTCGCCTTCCAGGCGGTGCTCACGCAGGTGATCGTCGGCATCGCCGAAGGCGCGCTCGGCGAGGCGGCCCGGTACACGCGGGAGCGGTCACGCCCTTGGCCGGCGAGCGGTCTCGAACACGCCGCCGACGACCCGCACATTCTCGCCGGCTACGGAGAACTCGTCGGTCAACTCCACGCGGCACGCCTCCTGGCCAGGGACGCGACCCGCGCCCTCGTGGCAGCCGATGCCAGAGGCCTCTCACTGACCTCGGACGAACGCGGTCGCACCGCCCTGGCGATCTCCGCCGCCAAGGTCGTGTCCAGCCGGATGGTGATGGAGGTGACAGGCCGGATCTTCGAGTTCACCGGCGCCCGTGCGACGACCCGATCGACCGGCCTCGACCGATTCTGGCGCGACGCCCGCACCCTCACCCTGCACGACCCCGTCGTGTACAAAGCCCGCGAACTCGGCGCCCACCTGCTCACCGACGAGCTCCCCCCGATCACGGCCTACAGCTGAGATCGAAGGCCGTCCTCCGGCTCCGGTGGTCCACGTCACGTCCCCCGCACCGCTGCAGATGGGCATGACCCGCGAGGAGACCAGCACCCGGGTGGACGATGTGCTGGGCATGCTCGGCATCGCCGACCTGGCCGCACGCGCCCCCTTTCAGCTGTCGGGCGGGCAGAAGAAGAAGGTCGCCATCGCCACGGTCCTGGTCACCAACCCCGACGTCCTGCTCTTCGACGAGCCGACCGCCGCCCTGGACCCCCGCACCCAGCAGTGGCTGCTGGAACTCATCGAGCAACTCGGCGCCGCCGGGAAGACGATCGTGCACGCCACCCACGACCTGGAGGCCCTCACCCGCATCGCCGACCGCTGCCTGGTCTTCTCCAAGGACCACCGCCTGGTCGCCGAAGGATCACCGGCCGAGATCCTCGACCGGCGCGACCTGCTCCTGGACGTCAACCTCATCCACGAGCACACCCCCTTACCCGGGACCTGGACCTCCACCACCGGCCGATGACCGAGACGGGGAACCCCCTGCGACGCTGCGGTCTGCGGCACACCGCGCGGCGCGAACTGATCGTGGGGATTCTCCGTGAGACCCGCACCCATCTCAGCGTCACCGACCTGCACAGGCGTCTGGCGGCCGAACGGCCAACGCTCAGTGCCAGCACGATCTACCGCAATGTCGTCATCCTCAGCGGTCACGGTCTGCTGCATCACTTCGACCACGATGGGGAGACGCGCTTCGGCCTCGCCCACACCCCCCATGACCACCTGGTCTGCGACCGCTGCGGGCGAATCGCCGAGCTGCCGGCCGGCCGTGTCGGCCAGGCGCTGAAGTCGCTCATCCTGCCGGACGGGTTCGCGCTCACCGCCTCGGCCCAGCTCCTGCATGGACTCTGCGGCCTGTGCGGCGACCCGGGATGAACCGCCCCCTCCCTAAGGGCGCCAACGACACCCTGGAGAAGCTGGCCGAGGCCCGCGACAAGGAGCAGTTCGGTGGGCTGGTCGGGCTGGAGAAGACCTTCGCCTTCAACCTGTCGGGCCACGTCCTGCACTCGATCTTCTGGCAGAACCTGTCCCCGGACGGTGGCGACCGCCCCGACGGCGACCTGGGCGCCGCGATCGACGAGGACTTCGGCTCCTTCGACGCCTTCAAAAAGCAGCTCACCACCGCCACCGCCACCGTTCAGGGCTCCGGCTGGGGCATCCTGGCCTTCGAGCCGCTGGGCCGCCGCCTGGTGGTCGAGCAGGTCTACGACCACCACGGCAACATCGGAATGAACACCACACCCCTGCTGGTCTTCGACGCATGGGAGCACGCCTACTACCTGCAGTACCGCAACGTGCGCCCCGACTACGTCGAGAAGCTGTGGTCCCTGATCAAACTGGAACGACGTCATCGCCCGCTACACCGCCGCCACCGGCGCCTGACCCCCAATGACCGCGGCGCCCGGCCTCCGGGCTTCCTTGCAACGGTGTCCACCCGGATCACCGGGCGCCGCAACCCCCTGCTCCGCCTCCTCGGCCCCCGCGACGCGACCCGCCACGCGCGGGCCCTGGCCGAGACCGGCGAGCACGTGTTCACCCTGCCGCCCTGGCACGAGACCCCCGCCCAGGCCCGCCTGGTCGCCGCGCGAATGCTCGCCGACACCCGCCACCCCGGGTTCGTACTCGCCCTGGCCGCCGACGACAAGCACGTCCTCGGCTTCGCCTACGGCCACACTTGCTCCCACCTGGCGACCCTCGCCCGCCGCCCGCCCCGCCAGGACTTCACCCTCAAAGAACTCGGCGTCCACCCCGCCCACCGTGGCCACGGTATCGGCGCCGCCCTGCACGACGCCCTGCTGTCCGCCGCCCCCGACGGACCCCGATGGCTGGCCACCCACCCCGCCGCCACCGCCGCGATCGCCCTGTACCGCACCAGAGGATGGCACGCCGCCGCACTCCATCACGCCCACGGCCACACCCGCCTGATCATGCGCCACGACCACCCCTAGAACCATGCCCCACGAGGCACGGATGGCCGCGAACATCGGTGTCGACACCTCATGGGCGAACACCTGGTACCCCTCCGCATTCCCCGGGGTCACGTTCGTGGTCCACACCCGCAAAAGCATGCGTTTCTTCTGCCGAAACGTGGCCGCTGCTGGCTCGCATCGCATCACAGAGCATGCAGCACGGGCCCGACGCGCCGTTCATCTTCATCGGCACCCTGCCCGTCCTTCTCGTCGTCGGGCTCGCCAGCTGCTCCGTTGCGGCGGAACGAACCTGCTCATGAGCGAACGGCCGCGACAGCGGGCCGATGTGGTCGTGCGGCTTACCGGATCCGGCCTTCTCACCGGACTTCATCGCTGAAATGATGTTAGCTGTGTCCCCCCGGGAGCCGACCCTGCGCTTGGTGCGAGCCGTGGTTTTCGCAGTGGTCTGTGTGGTGGTCTCCGCCGGTGGACACGCCTTCGCCGGCGGCAGAGCCGTTCCTCTTGCGGTGATGGCCGTCGGCGCGGCAGGGGTACTCGCCATGGCTTACCTGCTCAGCGATCGCGAGCGTGGTCCCGAGGGCGTGCTCTCGGCGACGATCATCGCGCAGGTCATCCTGCACCAGTTGTTCGCCTGGTCGGCTCCGGTTCCCACGGTCTACACCGAACACGGCCACCATCTGGGCATGGTGATGGTCCATGTCGTGGTGGCGGTGCTGACGGGATGGTGGCTGTACCGGGGCGAGCGCGCGGTGTGGCTGATGCTTCGCCTATGGGCGGTGGGCCCGCTTTCGGCACTTCGGCGGCTCCTGAAAGCCGGTGAGTGCGATCTGCCGGCGGTTCGGCCGGCCATACCGGCCGCCGAACCTGAAATCCACCTCGGCCGGCGGATCACGGGAGCGATTCACCGGCGCGGTCCGCCCGTGGCCCTCGCCGCCGGCTGAGCAGGTCTGGCCGGTCGGCGCCCGGTTGATCAGTCGCTCCGCAGGCTGTGGACGCGCTTTCCGGTCATGTCCCCGGCCTGTCCAGGACCGTTGTGCTGAGTTGAGCCGGCAGCAGTGCCGCGTTTCGTGCGCACCCACCGTTGTCACCTCATGCCCGGCACGCCGCAACCAGGAGTCCCCATCGTCATCGCCCACGCTCCGGCCTCCTTAGCCGTCTGAGCCATGCCTGCCGGACTGACGTTCCGCCTCGCCCGCGCCGTGGCTTTCGCCATGGCGTGCACCGGGCTGAGCATTCTGGCGCACGTGGCAGGAGGAGGCGCCGTCTCCGAGCGTGCGATGGCGTGCGGGCTGGCGGTCGCGTTCCTCGCGGCACTGCCTGCCACCAGCCGCGAGCGCGGCCTGGGTGCGATCATGCTGCTGCTCGGGGCCGCGCAGGTGGCGTTGCACTTACTGTTCTCCACAGCGCCACACCTCCCGCCCTTGGCCGTCACCGGTGCGCACGAGCACTCCGGCCTGGTTCCCGGCATCGGAATGCTCCTGACGCACGGCTGGGCCGCAAGCCTCACGGCTTTGTGGCTCTCGCGCGGCGAGGCCATGCTGTGGGCCACCCTGCGACGTCTCGCAGCCCGGCTTGTTCTGCTGCTGACCTCTCCAGGGCCGGACTGCCCCGCCCGTGTGAGGCGCCGCGTGGAATCTCCCGCGCTGGCGGTCCTTCGGTCCGTGCTCCTGAGGCACGTGATCAGCGGGCGCGCCCCGCCGACGACATCCCTCCCCACCGGCTGACCTCCAAGGCGGACCGGTCCTCACACCTTGCTCTACCGGACGGAGACTCTCCGCCCGGCAGTCGTCGTGCGCCTTCTCCAAAGGAACGATCAACATGAGTGCTGGCACCATCTCTCATCGAACGGCCGAGGACGACGAGCGGCTGACCGTACTCGCCTTAGCCGCGCGCGAAGGAGCGCCCGCGGAGGTCGAAGCCTTCATCCGCGCGGTATACGCGGACGTGCGGCGGTTCCTCGCGTATCTGACGGACACGCAGTCGGCGGAAGACCTCACCCAGGAGACCTTCGTGCGCGTCCTGGGCAGCCTGCCCAGGTTCGCCGGCCGTTCCTCGGCACGGACGTGGCTGCTGTCGATCGCGCGCAGAGTGGTCGTCGACGGGTTCCGATCGGCGTCCGCCCGGCCTGCCATCGCCGATCTGTCCGACTGGCAGTCCGCCGCCGAACGTTGTCAGCCGCGTGGCCTGCCCGGAGCGGAGGACGGAGTAGCGCTGACCGGGTTGCTCGCCGAGGTTCCGCGTGAGCGCCGCGAGGCCTTCGTGCTCACTCAGCTCATGGGCCTGCCCTACGCCGAGGCCGCCACTTTGCTCGGCTGCCCAGTGGGCACGGTTCGCTCCCGCGTCGCCCGGGCACGAGGCCAACTGGTCGTGTCCCTGTACGAAGCCGACCGCGCTGCCTGAATCTCCTCGGCGGGGCCCACGCATCGCGGGCCCCGCCAGGTGGCGTCACCACCCACACAGGTAATGCCGGCTCGTGGACCAGTTCGGCCGGCTGTTTCCCCGGCGAGCGGCCGACGGCGATCGCTCCTATCGGAAGCGTCGCAGCCGCAGGCTGTTGGAGACGACAAAGAAGCTCGACAGCGCCATCGCCGCTCCGGCGATCATGGGATGGAGCAGGCCTGCGGCGGCCAGCGGGAGCGCCGCGACGTTGTAGGCGAAGGCCCAGAACAGATTGCCCTTGATGATGCTAAGTGTGCACCGAGACAGCCGGATCGCGTCCGCCGCGCCGCACAAGTCCCCACGGACCAGCGTCAGGTCGGACGCCTCGATCGCCGCGTCGCTGCCTGTTCCCATCGAGATACCGAGATCGGCCTGAGCCAGCGCCGCCGCGTCGTTGACACCGTCTCCAACCATGGCGACCACCCGGCCACGGCGCTGGAGATCGCGGATCACGTCCACCTTGCCCTCAGGTAGCACTCCGGCGATGACCGAGTCGATGCCGACCTCCGCGGCGACGGCCTCGCCCACGGACGGGTGATCGCCGGTCAGCAGGATCGGCGACAGTCCCAGAGCCTTCAGGTCCCGCACCGCCTGCGCCGAGGAGGGTTTGACCGTGTCAGTGACCACGAGCACGCCGCGTGCCATGCCTTCCCAGCCCCCCACCACGGCAGTGGCACCGATCGACCCCGCTTCGGCAAGGGCCCTCTCCAGCACAGGGGTCAGGTGGCCCCACCGCTCGACCACCAGAGAGGGACGTCCGGCCACGACCGTCTTCCCGGCCACCCGCCCCTGGACACCGAGCCCTGGCAGGGCCGAGAACTCCTCGACGGGAAGTGCCGATCGGCCGGCATCAGCGATCGCCCGGCCGATGGGATGCTCTGATGCCCGCTCCACCGCACCCGTCAAGAGGAGAACCTCCGCACGGTCCTCACCGTCGGCGACGACCACATCGGTGAGGGTCATCCGCCCCTCGGTCACGGTACCGGTCTTGTCCAGAACGACGGTGTCTACCGTGCGGGTCCGTTCCAGCGCCTCCGGGCCCCTGATCAGGATACCGAGCTGGGCTCCGCGGCCGGTCCCGACCAGCAGGGCCGTGGGTGTGGCGAGCCCCAGGGCACAGGGACACGCGATGATCAGAACGGTGACCGCCGCTCGTATCGCATCCGACGTGTCCGAGTCCAGAAGCAACCACACCGACATGGTGGCGACGGCGATCGCGAGGACCACCGGCACGAAGACCGCTGACACCCGGTCCGCCAGCCGCTGCACGTCGGCCTTGCCCGACTGCGCCGCCTGCACGAGGCCGGCGATCTGCGCCAGCCGGGTGTCCTCGCCGACCTGGGTGGCCCGCACCACCAAGCGCCCGCCCGCGTTGACCGTGGCACCGACGACCCGATCTCCCACGCCGACCTCGACGGGCATGGACTCGCCCGTGAGCAGGCTTGCGTCGACGGCGGAGACGCCCTCGACCACGATCCCGTCGGCGGCGATCTTCTCTCCGGGGCGTACGACGAAGACGTCCCCCACGCTGACGCGATCAGCGGACGCGCGGATCTCGTCGCCGTCCCGGAGCAAGGTGACCTCTTTGGCACCGAGATCCACCAAGGCGCGCACCGCCGCGCCCGCACGGCGTTTGGCCCTGGCCTCCAGATATCTTCCGGCCAGGATGAACACCATGACCCCTGCCGCCACCTCGAAATACACGACGGGATGACCCGCGGTGTGCAGACTGGTCGCTGCCACGGAATGCTCCCCGGCGTGGCCCGCCGACACCAAGGGCTGCGCGGTGCGTTGCGCGGCCGACACCAACTCCCAGATCGACCAACCGAATGCAACCAGCGTGCCCAGCGACACCAGTGTGTCCATGGTGGCCATGCCCTGCTTGAGGTTGGCCCAAGCGGTCCGATGAAAAGCCCAGCCACCGTAAAAGACGATCGGCGAGGGGCTGCGGTGGCGTCCTTACAGCGGGTGGCAGTGTACGGCGGGTCAGTCGGTGCGCTGGGGCAGGACGGCGACTGGGGTAGCACGGCGTGCCGCCGATGCGCCCTGCCCGCGTGCGCGTCGCTGCCCACGCCGGCGCCGGGTTCCCGCAGTGGTGAACGGTCATTTGATCGGCGCGATCAGGTTGGCGTAGGGAGTCCTCTCAAGGCTTAACAGTTGGCGTTGGCACCTACCTGAAGGTTCCCGGGGTACCAGTGGCTTTGAGGTACGTAATAGGTGTATTCCGGAGGAACGCAATAGACCCAGCCGCCTTTGCCACTGGCGTACTGGTGGACCCAGAGGCGATTATGGCAGTCATTGTAGATTGCCGAGAGTGGCGTAATGGGATAGGTCCATACGTATGGCGTGCACGGGTACGCGCCGGTGTAAACGTACTCACCGTTCTCCCACGCGTAGGTATAGACACCTGTATCGGCCTTCGCGGTCGCGGCATCTGGATTTACGATGGGACCTGACTTGGCGCCCGCCGGAATCGATGGGTGAGGGGCGCTCGCCTGTGCCGGCGCGCCGACCAGAATGGCCAGCCCTAAAGTCAACCCAAATACGATTTTACGTACGAGAGATACTCGCATTTCGCCAGTTTCCTTTCATTGCGAGACGGTAAGAGTGGAATCGATGAAGGGTCAGGACGTCATCTTTCGCAGGCGATGAAACATGTGCTGAGAAAGAATGATCGGTCCTGTGGTCCACTCGAGCCTACGAACATGGACAATTAAAGTAATCCCACGCTGGGTTGAGATCGCGGGTAAACCTGGGCGGTACACGCCCTGTGCGTGACCAAACATGACGCTAGAGGAGGATCAGAACGTTCGGATCTCGACGCCGGCCTGATCACTGAAGCATTCAAATCTGACTGTGCAGGTCGTCAGAGTGACGCACAGGGGGGCGGGTCGGCATGAATGAGACTCCCGGTATGACAGCAGTCGACCAAGATCCGAACCCAAGGCGGCGCGCTCGTTGCAGTCGTACCCTGCCGCGATAACGCTGGCCACTCACACTTGATCCGCCTGGTGGAGCCCTGCCCGGCCCACTTACGACCTGACCGCGGCCTCCACCCTGAGCTTGATCCGAAAGCCTGGCCGCAGCGAAGTTCCTTTACAGGCCTTCGACCGGACTGGGTCACAGCGGGCGCAATGCCTGCCCTTGATGATCTGAGGTGCATCGCCAGCCCAGAGATGGCGTGGTCGCTCGATTTCCTTGGGAGACAGTCATGGCAGATCTTCGTGCAGCGCTGGCCAACCACCTGGAGCAGATTCGGCGCCAGATTCCTCGGGCGGTTGAGTCACGGGACACTGGTGAGTTCTGGGACGCGCTTCAGCAGATGAACCCGGTCATCGACGAGTGTCGACGACGCGCGAATAGTCTTCAGCCGTCGTCGAGAAACACCTCCGGGTTGGCGGCTTTGATGTCGGCGATGTCGCCGCTGATCACCCCTGGAGGGATAGCAACGCGAGCCTCACCAGTTTCTCGGTGTGGTCCGCGAGCCGCTGATCACCCCTGGGGGGGCACGCTCGATACGTACATGCCGTTCGCGGCGTCCGCTGGCTTGTTCTCCCAGCTCGCGAGGGGTGAGCGGAGGTGGAACCCAGTGTCCGAGCGGTTCGCCGCATCCAGTGTGCGACGATTTCTGGCGTTGCGCTACTGGCGCTGATCGCGGCGGTCGTCTCGTTCCGTCACATGCACGAGTTCTGCCAACGTCATGCTGAGGATCATGTGGCCGCAGTGCTCATCCCGCTCGCCGTCGACGGGCTGATCGTCGTCGCCTCGATGTCCATCCTCCTGGCGAACCGCTACGGCTCCCGTGGCGGAATTCTGGCATGGAGCCTGCTCATCATCGGCAGCCTGGCCAGCCTCGGCGCCAACGTCGCGGTGGCCGATCCCAGTCTGATCGGTCGAATCATCGCGGCCTGGCCAAGTGCAGCCCTGATCGGCAGCTGCGAGCTCCTGTTGGCTCAGCTCCGTCGGTCCACAGGAGGACGGGTAGAGGTACAAAGCGTGCCAATCCCCAAAGCAGAACCTGCTGCCGATTCAGACGCTGACCCTGCGGAGGACCAGGTCGATCAGACAGAAGATCCTGGTGTGCCCGTTGAGGATGGAAACAGTCGGGCACTGCAGAGAGAGGCTTGGCGGTGGGCACAGCAGAACCATCCGGCAGACGGCGATCTGCCCAGCGGCGTTGCCATCGCTCGAGCATTCGCCCGCAGCCCGCGTTGGGGCCGCCTGGTCAAGAAGGCCGGGATCGCCGGCGAACTCGGTTGACGTGGATCAACGGCCCGCCCGGACACATCGGGGCCTCCTGACCGGGGAAGTCTTTATGACGACGGCGGCAATGCCATGCGGTTTCCAGGACTGCCGCCGCCCCCGCAGAGGGATGAAGCAATCGCTACCCTGGCGCGACGTGCGCATCAACAGCGGGCGGCAACGGGCTTCTTGGGTATTCCCGAAAGTTATCTGGGGCAAGGAAGTGTGACCGCCGATGCGCAAGTGAACGACGGCCCGGCCGCTGTCCCGTCTCACTAGATTTGGCGCAGTCTCCGCAAGTTGGCGCTATTCATGGTTATGTCTCACACACTTGGCGCGCTAGTGGAAACTCACCGTAAGCGACGACTATGGGATCGGCGCAGCCGTCGCGTGCCCGGTGCGTGCGAGCCGCCACGACGTACGGACCCGACGACCGGTGGGGTGGGATCTGTTGGTTGCCAAAGGTCACGACGGTCGGCTCACGCCGTGTTCCCGGTGCGGGTACAGCGACGGTGTCCTGAGCGTGCCCGCCGCCTACGCCGCCGCGCGCTCCACCGAGACGGCAGCGCATGTGGTCCGCGACGACGAGGCATCGCTGGCGAGGCGGCGCGCGGCCAGAGCGGCCCTCGACTCGGCACTGCCCATTGTTCCCGCCGATGAGCTGGCGATGGCACCTACCAGCTACGTCCCGGCTCTTGGGTGTGGCGGCGTCCTCTTCGGTGTGGTCACAGTGGGAGCCCTCACCATCTATCAACTCGCGACCGAACACCGCAGCGGGGATAGCGTGCTGCTGGCGGTCGGCGCTGCCGCCGGGTTGTTGTCGGTGTTTTTCATTCTCCTGCTGCTCCCGGCTCGGGCCCGCCGGCAGAAGATCGAGGCGGGCAGGCCCGCCGCGGAAGCGATCTGGCGACGGGGCTGGTACTGCTACAGGTGCGCCATCGTGTACTTCCAGGCGGGGGAACAACCCGCCGGCATCGCACCCGGGCAGCCGTTGACCCCGGCGCAGTTCAAGCACATCGTCTGGACCGCCGGCCGGTACGGCCGATCGACCTGACCGTACCGATGGATCGGCCCACCGGCTCAGGCCGGGGCCGCCGCGCGGATGCCTGGCGGTGGTTGATAGGGACGGGTCGGGGCGGTGCGCTGCGGCCGGGGTGCCGGGAGTTGATGTCCGTCTCACCAGATTCGGCGCGTTCTCGCTAAAGATGGCACTTCATTGATCGATCTAGCGTACATAGCGCAACTCGCACTCGACAGCACCCGAACTCGGTCAAGGACCTGCACGAGCAGGTAAGCCCGATTCATGGATCACGCGCCGGATCGGATGAGACCGACGGCCACGGGCGCCATCTCTGATGAGACGAAAGCGGCCGGCCGTCTCGCAGGTCTTGGCGTGCCGCAGGTCAGCGCCTCGTGGCACGCCACGCGTCATGAGACGGGACAGCCGCGCGGCGGACCTCGTCAAACTCGGCCGACAGATCGTTGAACCTTGCGAGCGCCTGGGCGTCGTGCAGAACACCAGGGCGGGCGAGGATCCCATCAGCCTCCCGGGCCTCGGCGCTGGTGCAACGCCATGGCGCGCGGCCGGGACGGGGAGAGCGCCCGCGAGGACCGCCTCCATGAGCCGCTGGCGGCGGTTCGAGTAAGGGTCTCGGCGCGCAGCGAAGGGCCGGCCGCCATGACGAGCAACTCCAGGACGCGGAGGTGCTCGTCGGGATCCAGGGCGAGGGACGACGGCAGGGGCCGGCGCGGGTGGCGCTCTCGCGTTCGAGACTGGTGATCGTGCTGCGCGAGGTCGCCGCCCTGGCGGGCGAGCCGTCGCCTGCTCATCTCGTACACGGCGCGCAGGGCCGAATCATTCGGCACGCTCACCCGAGGCGTTTCGGCCCCCTCCTCTAGCGTGAGACGCCTCGGAACCGAGGTCAGAGGCCGGCACCCGTACAGGTCCTGAGTACGGGCGCGCGCGTAAGGCCGCCGCTGAACGCGGGGGACCTGCGCTGACCGCTTTACGGCGAGTTACTCGCCCGAGCTCACTGTTCGCGGGCCACGCACGGGCCAAATTTCGGTCCATCTTTCCGCAGGTCAAGCGGCATTTTGTCCGGCCGCCGGGGGTGAATACGGAGAACTTGCACTTGCGCGGCTATCTGATCGTTCACCTGTAGGCACTTGCCTGGTCGTCCCGTACGCCGTCATCCCACCCTTGGGTCAGCGGGCCTGGGGGCAGGGTGCTACCTCCTGATCACCAATGCTTGACGTCCGACATCAAGTAGGGGAGGAAGCATGAACACCTGGACGGAGGCACGCGACGCGCTCGCGAACGATCTGGAGAGGGTCGTCGGCAGCCGGCTGCTCGATCCGCTCGACATCCTCTTCGGCACGGCGGACCTGATGCGAGACCGGCTGACGGCGAAGGCCCGCGCCTGGGCCGAGACGCTGCTGGGCCAGGACGACCAGGCCGCGACGCACACCGCGATCCGCCTGGTGAGCGCCCTGTATCCCGGCGACGCCCCGTTCGACCCACCGGCCGGGTGGTGGGGCACTCCCTTCGGCCAGGCCGTGATCCGGCGGGCGGGGCATCCCAGCGCCGTCGCCGTCTCCGTGTCCGTGGCCGCGGGCATGCTCGGCATCACCCGCCAGGGCGTTCACGACCTGGCCAACCGCGGCAAGCTCGAACGGCATCCTCCCGGCATCACCGTCGCCTCCATCCGCGTCCGGCTCGCCACCCGCGCACCGGACCCCGTAAAGGGAGATCACACATGATCAGCGACCACGCCGCTCCCGGCGGCCTCCTCCCGCTCGGCGACGGACCCGCCGTCGGCCGTCTCGGCTTCGGAGCCATGCAGCTGTATGAGGGAACACCGGTGGCTTGGGCTGTGTGTGGAGCGCCCGGTGCAGTCGGTGTCCTGGTGGGAGGGCGGGGGGTCAATCGCCCGGGTCGGCCGACTCGGTCAGGGTCGCCAGTACCGCGGTCGCCGCCTGCGGGTCTAAGACGTCCAGATGGACAGAGGTGCAGCCCATAGCCTGCCAGCCGATATCGCGGCGAGTGGTGATCAGCACGCTCCCCCTGGCCAGCCGGCCCAGATACGAGTGAAGGTCTGCAGCCTGTTCGACGTTGTCGAAGATGAGCAGCCACTCGGCGTGGGTGCTCTGCCAGCTCATCGCCCATGCGGCGGCCTCCTCCACCGGCCAGGGCATGAGTCACCCGCTCCAGCGCAGACTCGCGGCCGGCGAACACCGCGAATACCCGAGTTGTTGAACGAGTTTTTGAAGGCTCCTCGCGCCTCTGAAGGCTTGTCGGCCGGGGCCTTCAGGAAATGATCGTTGAATGAAGACTCGCAGTCGCTGACAGACCTCACCAGGGATCAGCCACTCGGCCATCAGCCTCGCTGAAGCGGGGAAGGCGCGGCCGGCTGGCGGGCTCTGCCCGTGGGCGGCCGTCACAGGGCATGGCATGGGCAGTGTTAGACCCTTATATGGCGGCATTTCAGAATGTCGAGATCTTCGGTTAAGTAGGGGGCTACTCATGTGTTAGTCGGGGATCATCCAGATTCTGGGCGGTATGCGGCATCCATTAGCTGGCCGACTGGTGGTCATCCCACTGGTCGTACTCTCACTCATCGCTGTCAACATGGTGCTCGTCGCCCCCGCGCACGCGGCGACGGACGTCACTCTCACGCTGACCGTCAACTGGGTCCAGCAACACGAGAATCCCGACGACGACGGCGGGGACGGTGACTACTTCCCGGAGGTGCGGATCGGCGACGGCCCGGCGGACACGTTCCTGACCAAGCCGTACGTCCAGGACGACGTCTTCAACCCGAGCACCTTCCCCGACCCGTGGAAGTTCACCCACACGGTGTCGGTGGCCGACGACAAGTTCACCGTGCCTGTCGTGGTCCGGCTGTGGGACTACGACGACGGCACCAACCTCGGCGACGACCTGATGGACATCAGCCCGGCCAACCAGAACGTCGAGCTCAACCTCGAATACGACCTCGGCACGCGCACGTGGCGGGGAGAAAGCGACGGGATCACCCCTGGCCAGGCGCGGATCACCGGCGACAACGACCCCAACTTCCCCGACACCAACGACGGTGTCGCGGCCACCATCGGCATCGACATCACGCTCGACAGCACGCTTCCCGACACCGACGGCGACGGCATCTACGACGTGATCGAGCGGTTCGGCATCCGGGACGCGGCCGGGAGCATGGTGTACGACCTCAGAGCCATGGGCGCCAACCCCTGCCGCAAGTCCATCGTCTTGACCATCGACTACATGACGAGCCCGGCGGAGAACCACAAGCCCAAACTTGACGCGATCAAGGAGGTCAGGGACGCGTTCAACGCCGCACCCGTCGATCCCCAGCGACCGTGCCGTTACGCGGGCGTTCCAACGCCGGTCGGCGTCGACTTCATCTACATCGAGGGCAACGCCATCGCGGAACAGGCGACGATCGCCTTGGACGCCGACTTCCGCAGGTTCCGCAACGCCGGCCTCAACCCCCTCCTGCGGCCCTACGCCCATTACGCGATCTTCGGGCACGACCGGTCGAACGCGGGTTCCAGCTCCGGCGTCTGCTGCGACGCCGACAAGGACTTCCTCGTCACGCTGGGATCGTGGCGGACGCTCTGCATCGCGCCCGGCGCCGACGGCACGCTGAACTCCACCCCCGCCGGCGACGACACCGTGATCGGCAACGAGATCAACGTCGGGACCAACGGCGACTGCGAGACCACCCAGAGCGGTGACGACGAGCAGTTCCTGCCTGTCGGCACGGGCAAGGCCGACGCGAGAGTGGGCACGGTGCGGGATCAGTCCGGCTCGATCATGCACGAACTGGGACACGCGCTGGGACTCGGCCATGGCGGCACCGACCAGACCAACTTCAAGCCCAACTACCTCAGCGTGATGAACTACTCCTTCGACCCGGGTGGCGTCGCGATCAGCCCCGGCCGCAATCCGGCCCGCCGCCTGGACTACTCCCGCGAGGACCTGCCCGACCTGGACCGGACCCGGCTCGTCGAACAGGACGGCATCAAGGACGGCACCGACCACACCCGATGGACCGACCCCGCCGGCACGGTGCAGTTCGGTCCCGGCACCGGCCCGCTCAACTGGAACATGAACTTCACCCCCGCCGGTCAGCCCATCATCGACCCGCCCACGATCAACGTGGACATCAACGCCGATGACGACGTGTGCGTCCTGCCCGGACCCGACAACACGCTCGACACGACCGTGAACCCCGCCGACGTCCAGGTGGGCGACACCATCCTGGTGGCCGCGAACGGCACCTGCGAATCCATGCCGGCGGGCGATGACACCGGGCGGGCCACGATACTCACCGGGAACGACGACTGGGCGAACCTGCAGTACAAGGGGGCCGCTCGGACGGGCTCGGGGTCAGCCGCGCCGAGCTCGGGCCCTGAGATCACCTTCCGTGAGGTCGCCCGCGGTGAACTGGCACAGCGTAACTTCTACGAGCCCGACGTCACCGCGGCCAAGAAGGTCGACAAGGCGACGGCGCTTCCCGGCGACACCCTCACCTACCAGGTGAAGGTCGACAACGTCGGCAAGGGCAGGGCGGCGGCGGTGGCGCTCACCGACACCTTCCCCGACGGCACGACGGCGATGCGTCAGCTCCCCGGCCTGGCTCCGAAGGGCTCGCACACCGAGACCTTCACCCACCTGGTGCCCTGTGCCACGGCCGACGGCGCGGAACTCACCAACCGCGCCACCGTCACGGCCGAGAACCTCGCCGAGGAGCCGGAGACGAACACCGGCAACAACGCCGGCACGGCCTCCACCAAGGTCAAGGCGCCCCGCATGACGCTCGCGGCCACCTCGACCCCGGCCGCGAACGCTGCCGAGGCGGTGACCACGACGCTGACCGCCACCAACACCGGTAGCGCCACCGCCACCAACGTCACCCTGGAATACACCCTTCCCGAAGGCGTCTACTACAGCACCGCCCTCGACCAGGGCCAGGGGCCACGGCCGACGAACGCCGCCGGCCGCACCCTCACCTGGAACCTCGGTTCGGTGGACGGGGGCGCCGTCAAGGCCGTGCGGTTCACCACCCGCTCCAGCCTCCTCACCGTCGGGGGCACCGAGCTGACGGGGCAGGCGAAGATCCAGTACGCCAACGCCAACGGCTGCACCTACGCTCCGGTGACCGCCTCGACGACCTCCACGGTCACCGAGACCGCGCCGAGCCGCAACCCGCAGATCTCCACCATCTGGGGAACCTTCTCCGGGATGCGCACCGCCGAACTACTGGCCCGGGTCCAGGCCACCGACACCCGCTTCGACACCGACCCATCCGACGGACGGCTCACCCAGGAGGAGGCCTCCGGCACCTTCAGCCTGCCGCTCCTGCAGCCACGCACGCTGAGGGCGGAGCTGCTGACCACCTACCTCAACCTGGCCGACCGGCGCATCAACGCGGCGACGGCCGTACGCACCCTCACCATCGAGCGCCTCGGCCTTCGTACAGTGGGCGACGCCGCCCGGCACGCCCAGTCCACGCTGGGGTTGCCACCTTTGAGCAACGTGGTCGCCTACACCGACGCCACCCTGGTACTCGTCGAGATCAACTCCGGTCTGGCGGAGCGCTACTGATTACGAGGAGGTGGCGGGCGG
>NZ_JANZYP010000070.1 GCF_025506355.1 Sphaerisporangium corydalis | reverse complement strand
CAACCGCCTGGTGGGCATCCTCCACGGCTGCCTTAAAACCCACACCACCTACGACCAGGCAACCGCATGGTCACACCGCAACCACGACCTCGCCGCTTGACATCCAACGTCCAGGGATGTCTGACCCGCCCCGCGCCGGTCCCGATCACGAAGGAGTCCTCCAGGTGGAGGACTCCTTCAGTGCTTCCACGACCTCCGCCGTGCGCGGGCCGACGCCGAGCGCCAGCGCCCTCTCCAGGTCGGCGGGGGTGTCCACGTCGCACCGCATCGAGGGGATGCCGTCGGGGGTCAGCTCCTTGGCGCCGCCGCCCAGATGCCTGGCCCGCGACTCGCCGCCGAACCTCGGGCGGAACGCCACGCCGGGCCGTACCCCGTAAAAGGTGGTCCCGATCTCGGCCGCGTCCGGGACGAACGACTGGTCGAAGTCGGCGGCCGAGGCCAGCGCCACGCCCAGCTCCGCGGGCCGCAGGGCCGGCAGGTCGGCCTGGAGCGCGCCGACCGGCCCGTCCGGCGCCAGCCGCACGGCCTCGGCGCCGCCGGACCGCAGCGCGGCGTTGAGCCCGGCGTCCGGGTCGGGGACGACGTGCGCGCCCAGCGCGGCCAGGGCCTGCGCGGGCACGGGATCGCCCGTCACCACGATGACCCGGGCGACGTCCCGGCAGGCCAGCGCCGCCGAGACGGTGTCGCAGGCGATGGCGACGGCGAGCGCCGACCGGTAGGGGCCGGTCGCCGCGGCGAGGCGGGTCTTGGCGGCGACCAGGGTCTTCACCGGCACCACAATGGTCCAGCCGGGTCCCCGGCCGAGGTCAGTACGTTCCGCACCACGCATAGCCTTAGCATCCCGCCTCGACATCTCGTGGAGCCAACCGGGAGACTGATGGCGCACAGGCATGACTGGAGGAGTCAATGAGCCGCCCCGGACGTCCGCCCATCTTCTGGGAAGCCCTCGTTGTGGCGATCGTCAAACCGCTGCTTTATCTGTTCACCAAGCGTGACTGGCGCGGGCGGTCGAATGTCCCGCGCACCGGTGGAGTGATCATCGCGGCGAACCACCTGTCGTGGAGCGATCCGCTGCTTTTCGCCCACTACGCCTACGACAACGGCCGCTGGCCGGTCTACCTCGCCAAGTCCGGGGTCTTCGACATCCCGGTGATCGGCACGATCGTGCGCAAGTGCCGGCAGATCCCGGTGTTCCGCGGGAGCACCGACGCGGCGCGCTCCCTGAAGGACGCCGAGCAGGCCCTGCTCGACGGCGCGTGCGTGATCTTCTACCCCGAGGGGACGATCACCCGCGACCCCGACTTCTGGCCGATGGCCGCCAAGACCGGCGTCGCGCGCCTGGCGCTGGTGACCGGGGTGCCGGTGATCCCCATCGCCCACTGGGGCGCGCAGGAGCTCCTCCCGTACGGCCAGAAGAAGCCGAACCTGTTCCCCCGCAAGACCTTCCGCGTGCTCGCCGGGCCGCCGGTCGACCTGTCGAAGTACGACGGGCTGCCGAGGCGCGGGAAGGTGCTCAAGGACGCGACCGCCGACATCATGGCCGCCATCAACGCCCAGCTCTCCGAGCTGCGCGGCGAGAAGGCGCCGGAGGTCCCCTTCGGCGAGGCCGAGAGCCGCGCCGGGTGACCGGGCGCGCCGTGGACGATCAAGTGGCGGCCGGCCAGGGTCCGGCGGCGGGGAGTGGGCGTACGGTGAGCAGATGACGAAGGCCGCCGTTCTCGGCACGGGCTCCTGGGGGACGACCTTCGCGATGATCCTCGCGGAGGGAGGCACCTCCACGACACTGTGGGGCCGCCGCGCCGAAGTGGTCGAGGCGATCGACCGGGGGCACGAGAACCCCGAGTACCTCCCAGGAGTGCGGCTCCCCGAGTCGCTGCGCGCGACCACGGACGCGGCCGTCGCCATGGAGGGCGCCGACTTCGTGGTCCTGGCGGTCCCCTCGCAGACGCTGCGCGGCAACCTCGGCGGGTGGCGCCCGCACATCCCCGAGCACGCGGTGCTGGTCAGCCTGATGAAGGGCATCGAGCTGCGCACCTCCAAGCGGATGAGCGAGGTCATCTGCGAGGTCGCCGGGGTCCCTGAGGAGCGGGTCGCCGTCGTGTCGGGCCCGAACCTCGTCGGCGAGCTGATCCGCCGCGAGCCGGCCGCGACGGTCGTCGCGAGCGTGGACGACAAGGTCACCGGCCGGTTGCAGGAGGCCTGCCACCTCCCGTGGTTCCGGGCGTACACCAACTCCGACGTGGTCGGGGTCGAGCTCGGCGGCGCCGTGAAGAACGTCATCGCGCTCGCCGTCGGGGTGGCGGCGGGCATGGGGCTCGGCGACAACGTCAGGGCCACCCTCATGACCAGGGGCCTTGCGGAGATCGCCCGGCTGGGCGCCGCGGTGGGCGCCGACCCGCACACCTTCGCCGGTCTGGCGGGAATGGGCGACCTGGTCGCGACCTGCACGTCCCCGCTGTCGCGGAACCGGACGTTCGGGGAGAACCTCGGCAGAGGGATGTCGATGGCCGAGACGATCGCCGCGACCAAGCAGACGGCCGAGGGGGTCAAGTCGTGCGAGTCGGTGCTCGGCCTGGCCAGGCGGTATGACGTGGAGATGCCGATCACCGAGGTGGTGGTGGGCGTCGTCCATGACGGAATGACTCCGAGCGAGGCCGCGGTGCTGCTGATGTCGCGGACTCCCAAGCCCGAACGGTACGGCGTGTGACACCCTCCCGACGCATGCGCAGGAGACTCGGTGAGAACTCCCGGGCCGTCCACCTGCCGCCGCCTCCGATGCCCCGCCAGCTTCCGATCGGGCTGCCCGTGTGGCGCAGCGCGGCGTGGAGCTTCGACAGCTCCGCGGAGTACGCCGACGTGCTCGGCGACCGCGTCCCCGGGTTCGCCTACTCCAGGATCGACAACCCCACCGTCGCGGCGTTCGCCTCGGGCATCGCCTCGCTGGAGGGCGCCGCGGCCCCGGAGGACGTCGCGGGCCAGGCGTTCTCCTCGGGCATGGCGGCGGTCAGCGCCGTGCTCATGACCTTCCTGCGGGCCGGCACCCACGTCGTCGCGCCCGCGCCGCTGTACGGCGGCACGCATTCGCTGCTGTCGAACGTGCTGTCGCGTTTCGGGGTGTCCGTCGACTTCGTGGACTACTCCGACCTGCGCCGCGTCCACGCCACCCTCCGCTCCTCGACCAAGATCGTGTACGCGGAGACGCTGACCAACCCGACGATGGCGGTCGCCGACATCCGCGGGCTGTACCGCATCGCGCGCGAGGCCGGGGCACTGCTGGTCGTCGACTCGACGTTCGCCACCCCCGTGGTGTGCCGCCCGCTGGAGCACGGCGCCGACCTGGTGATCCACTCCGCCACCAAGTACATCGGCGGGCACGACGACTGCACCGGCGGCGCCGTGGTCGGCCGTCCCGACCTGATCTCCAAGATCCGCGAGGTCCGCATCGACACGGGCGCGACCCTCTCGCCGGACGAGGCGTTCCTGCTGCGCAGAGGCCTGGAGACGCTCCCGCTGCGGGTGCGCAGGATGTGCGCCACCGCCATGGTCTTCGCCGCCGCCGTGGCCAAGCATCCCGCGGTCCGGCGGGTCGACTACCCCGGCCTCGCCGACCACCCCGGCCACCAGCTCGCCCGCCAGCTGTTCGACTCCGGCCCCGAGGGCACCCGGTACGGGGCCTGCGTCACCGTCACCCCGCACGGCGGGTACGAGGCCGGGGTGGCGCTGGCCGACACCGTGCGGCTCGCGCGCATCGCGACCTCGATCGGCGGCACGCACACCAAGGTCGCCCACGTGGCCTCCACGACCTACCGCCAGCTCGACGAGGCCGCCCTGACGGCCTCGGGCATCGACGCGGGGGCCGTGCGGTTCTCCATCGGCCTGGAGGACTCCGAGGACCTGATCGCCGACGTCACCGAAGCGCTCGACGCGCTGCGTTCGAACAACGCGACACGTACCTGACAAGCAGGGACGACAAGGGCGCACGGTAGATTCGGGCATCATGAACGAGCAGCAGGAATCCCGGCCTCGCGTGCGGGTCGCGGTCGTCTTCGGCGGGCGCAACTCCGAGCACGCGGTGTCGCTCATGGGCGCCGGCGGCGTCCTGGCGGCCATCGACCGGTCCAAGTACGAGGTCGTGCCGATCGGCATCGCCACGGACGGGCGCTGGGTGCTGGCCCCCGACGGCCAGCGCTTCGAGATCGAGGGCGGGGAGCTCCCCGCCGTGGACGAGAGCGGGACGACGCTCGCGCTCCCGTCCGACAACGGGCGCATCGTGGCGCTCGACGCCGGGCGGATCCCCACCACCCTCGGCCAGGTCGACGTCGTGTTCCCCCTGCTGCACGGCGCGTACGGCGAGGACGGCACCATCCAGGGCCTCCTGGAGATGGCCGGCGTCCGCTACGTCGGCTCAGGCGTGCTGGCCAGCGCGGTCGGCATGGACAAGGCGTACATGAAGACGCTGCTGGCCGGCGCGGGGCTCCCCGTCGGCCCGTACGTGGTGGTGCGCGACCGTGACTGGCGTCTCGAACCCGAGCGGGTGATCAAGGACGTCGAGGCGCTCGGCTGGCCGGTGTTCGTCAAGCCGTCCCGGGCGGGCTCCAGCCAGGGCATCTCACGCGCGGACGATCTCCGCGAGCTGGAACGCGCGATCGAGCTCGCCCGCGAGCACGACCCGAAGGTCCTGGTCGAGGCCGCGATCGAGGGGCGGGAGATCGAGTGCGCGGTGCTGGAGTCGCCGGGCGACGAGCCGCCCGCCGCCAGCCTGCCCGGCGAGATCGTGATCAACGACGACCACGAGTTCTACGACTTCACCGCCAAGTACATCGGGTCGGACACCTCGCTCGCCGTGCCCGCCGACCTGCCGGCGGCGGCGAGCGACGAGCTGCGGCGGATGGCCGTCGCGGCGTTCGAGGCGCTCGGCTGCGAGGGGCTCGCCCGGGTCGACTTCTTCTACACCCCCTCGGGCGAGCTGATCGTCAACGAGATCAACACCATGCCGGGCTTCACGGCCACGTCCATGGCGCCGCAACTGTGGGACGCGACCGGCGTTCCGTACGCCGAGCTGATCGACCGCATGATCCAGCTCGCCCTCGGCCGTCCCGCGGGCCTGCGGTGAGGTCGCGGACGGCCCGGCGGGCGTAGCGCGCGGGGGAGGCGCCGGTGCGCGAGGAGGCCGGTCGTGGCGGGTGAGGGCGGGTCAGCCCGGGAAGGCCGCCTTGATCGGGGCGGCGAGGTCGACGAGCACGCCGGCGCTCTGGTGCTTGCGGGAGATCGTCACCTCGACGTAGCCGTCGCTGGTCAGGGCCGTGAACAGCAGCGGCCGCACCGGGTCGGCGAACCACGCGACACCGTTGATCTCCGGCACCTGCTGGCGCGGGTCCATCGTGGCGGGACGGGGTACGCCACAGCGGAGCGCGATCTCCGCCGAGCCCCACACCACGACATAGGGCGAGGGGGGATCGGACGGGACGCGCTCCGCGCCGTCCAACGTGCGGGGCAGCCGGCCGTTCAGTGTGGCGCAGGCGGTGGCCGTGGTCCCTCCCGGCGCGGGGGGTTCGACCCGGACCGCTCCGCACCCGGCGAGCGCCGCCAGGGCCACCAAGACGGCGACGACCCGGACCACGGCTCCCCCTGAAATGTGTCGGCGCTCAGATATGAACGATCGGACACGTAAGGGTACGCGTGATTCCCGCGACGGCCTGGATCTGGGCGACGACGAGTTTGCCGAGATCGTCCACGTTGCTGGCCTCCGCGCGGACGATCACGTCATATGGGCCGGTGACGTCCTCCGCTTGGGTCACCCCGGAAATGACCGCGATCGCGCCCGCGACCTCGGCGGCCTTGCCGACTTCTGTCTGGATAAGGATGTAGGCCTGCACCATCACGTCCTCCCACGGGGGCGAAAATCGTCGTATCAGAGCTATTTCCGGCCGGATGAGTACCGAATCCGCCGGCTGGATCCGTGCCGAATCGCCACCGTACATGGAACACACCTGGAGGTGTGATATCAGAGTCACAGATCTTGGTGAATTCGGGATCATTGCACGTATTGTCGGACGCTTGCCACAATTTCCGGCGGTATTGCTCGGTCCCGGCGATGATGCCGCGGTCCTGCGCGCCCCGGACGGACGAGTCGTCGTGACGACGGATCTCCTACTTGAGGGTAGACACTTCCGCCGTGATTGGTCCAGTCCGGACGAGATCGGGCGAAAAGCGGCAGCGCAGAACTTGTCGGACGTGGTGGCGATGGGAGCCGACCCTACGGCCATCTTCGTCGGCCTTGGCCTGCCAGGGGACCTGCCCGTGGGCTGGCTCGACGGCCTCACGGACGGCTTCAGGGACGAGTGCGCCCTGGTGGGGGCGAGCGTGGCGGGGGGTGACATCGTGCGGTCCGAGCAGATCGTCCTGGGGGTGACGGCGCTGGGGGACCTGGGGGGGCGTGCCCCGGTCACCCGGTCGGGGGCACGTCCGGGGCAGGTCATCGCCCTGGCGGGACGCCTCGGCCACGCGGCGGCCGGCCTCGCCCTGCTCCTGGCCACCGGCGACGCGGGGCCGGGTTCGGGCTTGGGCTCGGGTTCGGACGGCGGGGGTGTCCTGCGTGAGCCCGGCGCCTTCCTTGAGCTGGTGGACGCCCATCGGCGTCCACGGCCGCCGTACGCGTGCGGCCCGGCGGCGGCGATCCTCGGGGCCACGGCCATGCTCGACGTGAGCGACGGGCTGCTCCAGGACCTCGGGCACATCGCGTCCGCGAGCGGGGTGCGGATCGTGGTGGAGCCCGGCGCGCTGCCGGTGCCTGACGTGCTGGCCGCCGCGGCGGCGGAGCTCGGCGAGGACCCGCTCGGGTGGGTGCTGACCGGCGGTGAGGATCACGCGCTGGTCGCGGCCTTCCCTGAAGAGGTTTCCCTGCCGCCGGAATGGAAGATCATCGGGCGGGTCACCGAGGGGGAGGGAGTGCAGGTCACCGGCCGTGCCGAGGCGGAAGGTGGCTGGGATCACTACCGTGAATAAGGTGAATATTGTGACAAAGAAGTATTGAAGGTGTTATGAAGATGGGCGCCGTGGTTTCTACAAGGAAGGCGCTTCATGGGACGGGGACGCCACAAGTCATCCCGAGGTCGGGAAGCCGACTCCGAGTGGGCGGGTGAGCAGGGAGTTCCGGGGTGGGGTGACGACGACGAGCGGGGGACCCAGGAGTGGCTGAGCGAGGCTGACGGCCCGGGGTGGCTCGACGACCCGGACAGTGAGCACCCGCGGTGGTCGGCTCCCGGCGAGCCGCCACCCGAGCCGGTCGACGAGGACTCCCTCCGCCCGGCCCCCGCCGAGCCCTTCCAGCCCCCGTTCCGCCCCGCGGGCGACCCTTTCCAGCAGGGTGCCCCCGCCGCTGACGGGTTCCAGCCGGGCGCGGGCGGCCCCGACCCGTTCCACCAGGGTGACGGCTTCCAGCAGGGCGCCCCTGCCGCTGATGGGTTCCAGCCGGGCGGCTCGTTCCTCCCGGGCGGCGACCCTTTCCAGCAGGGCGCCTCCGCAGGGAACCCGTTCCAGCCTGGCGCAGGCGAATCGTTCCCGCCTGGCAGCGGCCGGTTCCAGCAGGTCGTGCCCGCTGGCAATGTGTTCCAGCCCGACGACTCCTTCCTGCCGGAGGGCGACCCCTACCCGAACGGTGGCGACGAGCCGTTCCCGCAGGGCGGTGAGGACGCGTTCCGGCAGGGTGACGAGGCCAGGGGCCCGTTCCAGTCCGCCGGCGAGCCTCTCGCACCGGGCGGTGGCACGGGAGCCCTGTTCCAGCCCGCCGGCGGTGGCGCCGACTCGGGAGCGTCCCGTCCCGCGTGGCCGAGTTCGTGGGACGACCCGGTCCCGGCCGCCCCGCCGAGCGCGCGGGAAGGCGCCCAGGGCCTCCAGAGCCCCGGTGCCGCCCCCGTCGAGCCAGCAGGCTCCCCGGACCCCTTCCAGCCGTCCGGGCCCGCCCACCACCGGCTGGGGGACCTTGGAGCGATGGGTGTCGAGGAGCCCACCGCCTGGGACCTCAGCCCGATAGACCCCGACCGCGTGCCGGAAGAACTGGCCGGCCCTCTCGACCAGCGTCCGGAGCAGGGACGCGCGGCGCGGCCCGTCCAGGCGCGCGGCGGCTTCCCCTACCAGCAGGCCCCCCAGGCGGGCCGCGACGACCAGCGGCCCCCGCAGGGGCCCGGTCGTGACGACCGGCGGGCCGGTCAGGGGTTCGGGCTTTCCGACCAGCGCGCGTTACGGGAGAGCGGAGCCGCCGGGTACGGGCCGGCCGACGACGACGGCGGCTTCCTCGGGCCGGATCCGATGCTCGACCGCGCCGACGGGTTCCTCGGCTCAGGAGCCGGCGAGGCCGACATCCTGGGCCAGGCTCCCGAGAACGAGAAGCGGCGCGGCGGGCGCCGCGCCGAGCGCCGCCGCCAGCGCGCGGAGGAGGAGCGGCGCGCCCAGGACGCGATCGCGGCCGGCAACCGGTCCCCGGGCACGGACGGCACGTGGACGCCCGGTACGGACGGGGCCTGGAGCCCCGGTACGGACGGCCCGCAGGCGCCCGGTGCCGACGGAGCGTGGGCCCCCGGCGCGGACGGATCCCAGGCCGCCGGTACGGACGGCGCGCGCGTCCCCGGCCCGGACGGGACCTGGGCCGCAGGCACGGACGGACGCCAGACCCAAGGAACGGACGGGCGCCAGGCCCAAGGAGTCGACGCGCGCCCGGCGCCCGGCATGGCCGGACGTACGGCGCCGGGTACGGACCGACGTACGGCGCCCGGCATGGGCGGACGTTCTGCGGCAGGTACGGACGGACGTACCGCCCTCGGGGCGGACGGACGCCCTGTGGCGGATGGCGAGGGACGTCAGGCCTTCGGCGCGGAGGAGCGCCCGGGTGGGCGTCAGGCGCCGGGCGAAGACGGCCGGCGGGACTCGCGCATGGGCGGGCGACGGCATTCGGGCCCGGACGGGCCCTGGCCACCGGACGACGACGATGACGGCGAGGGACGGCGGGGACCCGGGCGGGGCCGGCGCCTGGCGGCGCTGTCCGCGCTCGCGGTCGTGGCCGCCATCGGCTCCGCCTTCATCGGCGTCAAGCTGTCCTCCACGCAGGTCGACCTCACCAAGGCACCGGACTGCCCCTCGGGCCAGGTCTGCGCCGCCATCGCGCCGGCCAAGCCCTCGGGCGACACGACGTCCGCACCGGAGGACACCTCCACGGCCGACGCCTCCGGCGACGAGACCGCGTCCCCCAAGGCCTCCAGATCGCCCAAGCCGACCGCGAGCGCCTCACGGGTGCCCAGGACCCCCGTCTCCTCCGCGCGCCCCACACCGGACCGTACGAGGGCCACCCCCACCCCCAAGCCGAGCAAGACGCCGCGCAACACCCCCGAGCCCACGCCGACGACGATCGAGGAGACCGACGAGCCGTCGCCGGACCCGACCCCGAACGTGGACGACAGCAACCCGGTCGTCTCGCCGGGCCGGGTGGCCGTCGACTTCGGCGTCTCCGGAGTGACCGACACCGGTTACACCGGCCAGCTCACCGTGACGAACACGGGTACGGAGCTGGACGGGTGGAGCCTGCGGATGCGGGTGGGCGGCGACGTCACCGGCGCCGACGGCGCCGACTGGACCCAGGAGGGCGACACCCTGGTCCTGAGCTCCACCGAGGCGCTGGCCCAGGACGAGCAGGTGGTGGTCTCCTTCGTCGCCGACGGCGACTCCACCGCGCCGAGCAGTTGCGAACTGACCGGAGGCACCTGCCGCGTCGAGGTGACCGAGAACGGCTTCGCGGCCCAAGCCCAGTAGACCGGGAACCACCCCTTCGCCCGGTCCGCCGTGACCGGGCGAGAGGGTGGTCCGGCCCTGGTTTGATGGAGGGATGAGCCCTCCTCGTGTACTGACCGTCGCAGGTTCCGACTCCGGCGGGGGCGCGGGCATCCAGGCGGACCTGAAGACGATGCTCGCGCTCGGCGTCCACGGCATGAGCGTGATCGCCGCCGTCACCGCGCAGAACTCGGTCGGCGTGCAGGGCTACTGGGAGCTCCCGGCCGAGGCGGTGCGCGCCCAGCTCGAATCGGTGCTCGGCGACATCGGCGCCCAGGCCATAAAGACGGGCATGCTCGCCTCCCCCGAACTGGTCGAGGTGGTCGCCGAGGTGCTGGCCGGGGTGGAGGCGCCGGTGGTCGTCGACCCCGTCGGGGTCTCCAAGCACGGCGATCCGCTGCTGGCGCCCGAGGCCGTCCACACCCTCGCGACCCGGCTGCTGCCCGTGGCCACCGTCGTGACCCCCAACCTGTGGGAGGTCGAGCAGCTCACGTCGGTGAAGGTCGTGGACGAGGACGGGCTGCGCCCGGCGGCCGAGGCGGTGCTGGAGCTCGGCTCCACGTGGGTGCTGATCAAGGGCGGTCACCTGCCAGGCCCGCCCGTCGACCTGCTCACCGACGGCGCCAGGGAGTACCGCTTCTCCGCCGAGCGGCACGACAACCGGCACACCCACGGCACCGGCTGCACGCTGGCCTCGGCCATCGCGTCCTACCTGGCCATGGGCGAGGACGTCCCGGCCGCCGTGGAGAAGGCCAAGCTGTACGTCACCGGGGCGATCGCCCACGGTTTCGCCCTCGGCGCCGGCATCGGCCCGGTCGACCACGGCTGGCTCTGGCGCCGCCCCTGACCGCTCGCGGGGGCATGTCCGGCGCACGCGGACTGATCGGGCGCCGCGAGGTCACATGAGCCGGGCGATGGGGTCGTCGGCGAGGCGGCGGAGCAGGGACGAGGTGCTCGTGGCCTGGGCGGCGTCCTGGCCGGGGCGCGCGCCGGTGTCGATGGCGTCGGCCAGGGCGTTGAGCTCGTGCGGCGGCAGCAGGGTGCGGGCCATGCTGTGCAGGCGGAGCCTGATCTTCCGCCGGTTCCGCCCGTCCTCGGCGACCAGGTGAGGCACGCGGCGTCCCGTCGGGATCGTGCCCTCGCCGTTCGGGTTCCTGACGTACTCAGGCTCGGAGTCGATCCACACGCGGGACGCGGCGAGGTCCGCCTGGCGCGTTCCGAGCAGGCCGCGGACCTCCAGCGTGGTGCCGTCCAGTACGGCGCGCCGCCGGTAGGTCCCGAGGACCATGGTGGCGACGAACCCCACCATGAGCAGGGCGATCACCGCGAAGATCATCTTGACCGTGGTGGTGACCGTCTCGCCCTCGCCCGAGCCGAACGACGACTCGGCGAGGTTCCCCGACGGGACATCGGAGGTGAACCCTCCAAGGACGAGGGCCGCCACACCGGCGATGCCGCCGAGTACGGCCAGGAAGAGAAGCGCTATGACCGACACAGTGACCTTCTGGCCGGTCGAGGCGTTGACACTCAGGTTTACGGGCGGGTTCGGCACGAGGACCCGCTACCCACCGATCTTCCCCCCATGCACCCGGATTCCCCGGCCGTGGCGGCGTTTCCGATACGGAACGCGGACGGCCCGCCGTCCCCTGGGGACGACGGGCCGTTGTGAAGATCAGGTCAGCGGGTGACCTTACCCGCCTTGATGCAGGAGGTGCACACGTTCAGCCGCTTCGGCGTGCTGCCCACCATGGCGCGCACACGCTGGATGTTGGGGTTCCAACGGCGGCGGGTGCGGCGGTGCGAGTGCGAGATGTTGTTGCCGAAAGTCGGCCCCTTGCCGCAAACGTCGCAGACGGAAGCCACGGTCATCGCTCCTTAGATCAGTCAATGAGCCCGAAACCGAGGTAGAAGCGGTGGTCGGGCATGCCGGGACAACCGGCTGGCCACACGAGAGTATCCGATGCCGCCCGATGCACGCCAAATGGGGGAACCGGCGAACGACGATAATCTCGTACCACCAACCGTAGCGCATCCCCAGAGGCCTCGTGCTCGCTCGCGCCGGCGGCGGGCACGACGCGGACCCTCACGGGCGGACATCCACGGCGCGTACGGCGCGGGTACGTACGGCGCGGGCGTCCGGGGAGCGCGCCGGGGGACGCCGCGCAGTATGGTCGCCCGTGTGCGGGAGGCGATCGGCCGGGAGTCCCGCCCGGGAGGGAGCCACATGCCTTCGGAGGCCGCCGGCGCGGGCGCGCGTGGCCACGAGCCCCTCCAGGTCCTCGACGCCCCGACCGTACGCCGATGGTCCCGGCTGTGCGCCGACGCGCTCGGCCGCGCCAGGGCGGAGATCGACGCGCTCAACGTGTTCCCGGTCCCCGACGGCGACACCGGGACGAACCTCCACCTGACGATGCTGTCGGCCGCCGAGGCCGTCGACGGCCTCCCCGAGGACGCCGACGCCGCGACGACATGGCGGACCCTCGCCCACGGCGCCCTGCTCGGCGCCAGGGGCAACTCGGGGGTGATCGTCAGCCAGGCGCTCCGAGGCATGGCCGAGGTGCTCAAGCACGCCCCGGGCGAGGGCCGTGACCTCGGAGAAGCGATCGTCAGGGCGGCCGAGCTGGCCAGGAAGGCCGTCGCGAGACCCGTCGAGGGGACGATCCTCAGCGTGCTCACCTCGATGTCCGACGAGGTGCGTGACCATTCGGGCGCGCCCGCCGAGGTGGCCGGGAGGGCCGCCGCCTCGGCCCGCGCGGCGCTGGGCCGCACCACCGGCCAGCTCGACGTGCTCGCCCGCAACGGCGTCGTGGACGCCGGCGCCGCGGGGCTGACCGTCATCATGGAGACCCTGGCGGCCGTCCTCACCGGCTCCTACGCCGGCCGCTACGAGGTGCCCGCCCGGTACGGGTCCGAGGCGCCGGCGGTGCCTGAGCACGGGCCCGAGACCGTGGCGGAGGCGGGACGCGAGCCCGAGGCCGCGGCGGGGCCGGGGTACGAGGTGATGTACCTCCTGGACGCGGACGAGGCCGCCGTGGACGGCCTGCGGGCCGAACTGGACCGGCTGGGCGACTCCCTGGTGGTGGTCGGGGGAGAGGGCCTGTGGAACGTGCACGTCCACGTGGACGACGCCGGGGCCGCGATCGAGGCCGGGATGCGCGCCGGCCGGCCGTACCGTCTCAAGATCGTCTATCTGACCGCGCCCGCGCGCACCCACCGCGCCGGGAACGGGCGCGGCGTGGTCGCCGTGGCGGCAGGGGACGGCATCGCGCGGCTGTTCGCGCAGGCGGGCGCGGTGGTGGTCCGCCGCGAGCCCGGGTCCACCCCCGCGCTGGCGGCGGTGGTGGCCGCGATCAGGGAGGCGGGCACCGAGGTCGCGGTGCTGCCCAACGACGTCGGCGTGAACGCCGTGGCCGTGGCCGCCGCCGAGATCGCCCGCGAGGAGGGCGTCGTCGTCAGCGTGCTGCCGACCAAGGCGACCGCGCAGGGACTGGCCGCGCTCGCCGTGCACGATCCGCTGCGCCGTTTCGACGACGACGTGGTGGCGATGACCGACACCGCCGGGCACACCCGCCACGGCCACGTCTGGGTGGCCGACCGCGAGGCCATGACCAGCGCGGGCATGTGCCGCCCCGGCGACGTGCTCGGGGTGATCGACGGCGACGTGGCCCTGATCGGCACGGCCGTGGAGGACATCGCCGTTGAGGTCACCTCCCGCATGCTCTCGGTCGGCAGCGAACTGGTCACCCTGATCGTGGGCCTGGACGCCGGCCCGTCGCTGGCCCGCGCCGTACAGGACCACCTGGAGGACGTGCGCCCGGACATCGAGGTCGTCAGCTACGAAGGCGGCCAGGGCGGCTACCCCCTCCTCATCGGCGTGGAATGACCCGCGTCGGCGCGGGCCGGGGAGGATGGCGTGTTCTTGTCGGCCGGGAACGGTAGAACTTGGTGACGTGACGCGTTTCGACGAGCCGCTCATCAAGGCGCTTGACCCCAAGACGGCCAAGCCGCTGGAGAGCTCGCTCAACCTCTCCACGGTCGGCGACCTGCTGCGCCACTACCCCCGGCGGTACGCCGAGCGGGGTGAGCTGACCGCGCTGGACGCCCTGGAGGTCGACGAGCACGTCACCGTGGTCGGCGAGGTGTCGCGCCTGATGCGCAAGCCCATGCGCAACCGCGCCGGCACCTGGCTGGAGGTCGAGGTCGTCGACGGCAGGCGCAACACGATCTACCTGTCGTTCTTCGGCAAGGTCTCCCACGTGGTCGAGGGCCGGCTGAAGCCCGGCACCCGCGCGATGTTCTCCGGCAAGGTGGGGCGGTTCGGCCGGGGCGAGCGGGCCAAATGGCAGCTCAACCACCCCGAGTTCGAGCCCTTCGAGGAGACCGACTCCTCGGCCGCCGAGTTCGCCGCCGCGCCGGTCCCGATCTACCCGGCGGCCGGCGGCGTCACGTCCTGGGTGATCCGCAGGGCGATCGGCGTGGTGCTGGACACGCTCGGCCCGCTTCCCGACCCGCTGCCCGCCGAGCTTCGCTCCCGCAGGCGGCTGCCCGGCCTGGCCGACGCCCTGGAGGCCGTCCACCGCCCGCGCGACCAGGGCGACATCGCGCGGGCGCGCACGCGCCTGAAGTTCGACGAGGCCTTCGTGCTCCAGGCCGTGCTGGCCCGGCGCCGCCAGGCCGCCGCCGCGTGGCCGGCCACCCCCCGCCCGGGACTGCCGGACGGGCTGCTGGCCGACTTCGACGCCAGGCTGCCGTTCCAGCTCACCGACGGCCAGGTCGCGGTCGGCGCCGAGGTCGCGGCCGAGCTGGCGAAGGACCATCCGATGCACCGGCTGCTCCAGGGCGAGGTCGGGGCGGGCAAGACCGTGGTGGCGCTGCGCGCGATGCTCCAGGTCGTCGACTCCGGGGGGCAGGCCGCGCTGCTGGCCCCCACCGAGGTGCTGGCGCAGCAGCACCACCGCTCCATCACGCGCATGCTCGGCGACCTCGGCACGGGCGGCGTGTTCGGCGGCACGGCGGTGACCCTGCTGACCGGTTCGATGGGGGCCGCGGGGCGGCGCGTGGCGCTGCTGGACGCGGCCTCGGGCGCCGCCGGCATCGTGGTCGGCACCCACGCCCTGCTGCAGGAGCACGTCCAGTTCGCCGACCTCGGCCTCGTCGTCGTGGACGAGCAGCACCGCTTCGGCGTCGAGCAGCGTGACGCGCTGCGCGAGAAGGCCGGGGACGGCCGCCCGCACGTGCTGGTGATGACGGCGACCCCGATCCCGCGCACGGTCGCCATGACCGTCTTCGGCGACCTGGAGGTGTCCACCCTGACCCAGCTCCCCGCCGGCCGGGCGCCGATCACGACCCACGTCGTGCCCGTCTCGGACAAGCCGCACTTCCTCGACCGCACCTGGGAGCGCATCCGGGAGGAGGTCGGCCTCGGCCGCCAGGCGTACATCGTCTGTCCCCGCATCGGCGACCTGGAGGGCGACGAGGGCGACCTGGGCGGCGGGGCGCAGGAGCCGGACGAGGAGCGGCGCCCGCCGCTGGCCGTGCTGGAGGTCGCCCCGATGCTCGCGGGCGGGCCGCTTTCCGGCCTGCGCGTGGAGGTGCTGCACGGGCGCCTCCCTCCCGAGGAGAAGGACGCGGTGATGCGCGCGTTCACGCGGGGCGAGGTCGACGTGCTGGTCGCCACCACCGTGATCGAGGTCGGAGTGGACGTCCCGAACGCGTCGGTGATGGTGATCATGGACGCGGACCGGTTCGGCGTCTCCCAGCTCCACCAGTTGCGCGGGCGCGTCGGCCGAGGCGGCCTGCCGGGGCTCTGCCTGCTCGTCACCGACTTCCCCGTGGGCACCCCCGCGCGCGACCGGCTGGACGCCGTCGCCGGCACCCTCGACGGCTTCGAGCTGTCCCGGGTCGACCTGGAGCAGCGGCGCGAGGGCGACGTGCTGGGCGCGGCTCAGTCGGGGCGCAAGTCCTCGCTGAAGATGCTGCGGCTGCTGCGCGACGAGGACGTGATCAGCGACGCGCGGGCGGAGGCGGCGGGGCTGCTGTCGGGCGACCCCGAGCTGAGCGGGCATCCGGAGCTGAGGGCCGAGATCGACCGTCTCCTCGGCGACGACCGCGCCGACTACCTCGAAAAGGCCTGACCGCCACGCGAGGGGCCTGGGTCCGTGTGAGATGCCGCCGCGTCGGGGGGCCTGGGTCTGTGAAATGACCCAGGGCCCAGCCTTGGGACGGCCTCCCCCCGAATGCCGTCCCCGGCTGGGCCCACCCTCGGGTCAGGTGCCGAGGGTACCGGCGCGCGGAAGGGCTCACGATCACGCCGGTCGGCCTTCCCCTGGGTCACCATGAAGGCCGCAGAACTCATCATGTGGGCTGGGACGGCGGTGGGGAACGACCCTTGCGCATTCCTCGCCGACACTTGGCCACTCTTGACCTGGGACCCCCGTAACGGGGCCGTTGGGAGGCCGCCCGACCGGAACCGAGGGCCGCCGAGGCGCCGAGGCGTCGCGCGGGGGCGGATGCGGCCAGAATGGGCGGGTGACCCGAGTCATCGCAGGAGCCGCCGGAGGGCGCCGGATCGCCGTCCCGCCGGGGCGTGGCACCCGGCCGACGAGCGACCGCGCCAGGGAAGGGCTGTTCTCCACCGTCGGCTCCCTCCTCGGGGCGCTCGACGGCGCCAGAGCGCTCGACCTGTACGCCGGATCGGGCGCGGTGGGCCTGGAGGCGCTGTCGCGCGGGGCCGCGCACGCGCTGCTGGTCGAGTCCGACGCCAAGGCCGCGCGCACGATCAGGGAGAACATCGCCGTGCTCGGCCTGCCGGGAGCCGTCGTCGCGGGCGAGCGGGTCGAGCGGCTGGTGGCCGCCACGTGCGCGGAGCCCTACGACTTCGTGTTCGCCGACCCGCCCTACGCCGTCCCCGACGAGATGGTCCACCAGGTGCTGGAGAGCCTGCGCGACAACGGCTGGCTCACGGAGGACGCGCTGGTGGCGGTGGAGCGCGAGTCACGGGGGAAGGACCTTGTCTGGCCCTCCGGGTTCGAACAGGAGAGGGTCCGTCGCTATGGCGAGGCGTCTGTTTGGTACGGTCGCGCCGCCGGGAACCAGTGAAACTGGGGGTAAGCCTTGCGTCGTGTCGTCTGCCCGGGGTCCTTCGACCCGGTCACCAACGGTCACCTTGACATCATCGGCCGCACGTCCCGTCTGTATGACGAGGTCGTCGTCGCCGTGCTGATCAACGTGGAGAAGAAGAGCCTGTTCACCGTGGACGAGCGCATCGAGACGCTCCAGGCGGTGACGCTGGAGTACGGCAACGTGCGCGTCGAGAAGTTCTACGGGCTGCTCGTGGACTTCTGCAAGCAGCAGGGCATCCCGACCATCGTCAAGGGCCTGCGCGCGGTCAGCGACTTCGACTACGAGCTGCAGATGGCCCAGCTCAACTACCGGATGTCCGGCGTGGAGACCCTTTTCATGTCGACCAACCCGGAGTACTCCTTCCTGTCGTCGAGCAGGTTGAAGGAGATCGCCCGGTATGGTGGGGATGTGTCCGGACTCGTGCCCGATCTCGTGCACCAGATGCTCGTCGAGCGGCTGCGCGGCTAAGTCCTGGTATTCTTTCTAATCGGCCTTGTACGACGGCGGTGATTCGCCATGCCTCAAGAGAGCAGGAAGACGCTGCATAGCCTCGACCCCCGTGCCCCCTGGGTGATCTCTACCCACGATCTGGGGCGGCGACCGGGTTCTATGCGCGGGATCTCCCGTTCACTCCCGGCACCGGTGAATCTCTCCGTCGGCATGATCGGCGTCGAGAAGGACGCCGAAATCGAGCTGGACATGCGGCTCGAGGCGGTGATGGAAGGCGTGCTCGTCACGGGCACGGCGAAGGCTCCCCTCAGCGGAGAGTGTTCGCGCTGCCTGGATCCGCTGACCTCGGAGATCGAGGTCGGTTTCCAGGAGCTCTTCTTCTACTCGGCGGAAGAAGCCGCCGAGGACGACTCACTCCTCGACGGTGAACTGCTCGATCTCGAGCCGACATTCCGCGACGCGGTGGTGCTCGCACTGCCGTTGAGCCCGGTGTGCAGTGATGACTGTCCCGGGCTGTGCGTGGAGTGCGGGGTCAAGCTGGCGGAGGCCGGCCCGGACCACCGGCACGAGAAGGTCGACGCCCGCTGGGCGTCGTTGCAAGGCCTGATGTCCGACAACACCAATGACCAGGAGGGTTGACGTGGCAGTCCCGAAGCGGAAAATGTCGCGGAGCAACACCCGCTCCCGCCGCGCGCAGTGGAAGGCCACCGCGCCCGTGCTCGTTAGCTGCAACCAGTGCCGGTCGCCGAAGCTGCCGCACGTGGCATGCCCGACCTGCGGCACCTACAACCGCCGTCAGGTCATCGAGCCGTCGGCCTGATCACGCCTGCGGTGGCCGGTGATCCGGCCGGATGCCTCGCATCCGGCCGGGACGTCCGTCCACCGTCCAAGGCGTGCGGTGGCGGTTCGCCCGCGGCCGTGGTGGGCGCCGGGGTTGCCGCAATCTCCCGGCGTCCACCACGTTTTCGGGCAACGCGTTTCCATCCGCCATCGCGACCATGGTCGTGACGTGCTGCGTGACGGCCGGAGATTCCCGTCCGAGGAGGAGACGTGGCCGCAGGTGGAAAGCCGATTGCCGTAGAGGTCGCGAGGGACGAGCTTGAGCGCGTGCTCATCGTCCGTCTGAACGACGCGCTTCTCGAGCGGGCGCTGACGCACCGCTCGTACGCGTACGAGAACGGTGGCCTGCCCACCAACGAGCGCCTGGAGTTCCTGGGCGACTCGGTGCTGGGCCTGGTGGTCACCGACACCCTGTTCCGTGGCCATCCCGACCTGCCGGAGGGCCAGCTCGCCAAGCTGCGGGCGGCGGTCGTCAACATGCGCGCCCTGGCGGACGTGGCGCGCGCCCTGGACCTCGGCCGCTTCACCCGTCTGGGCCGGGGCGAGGAGGGCACGGGAGGCCGTGACAAGTCCTCGATCCTCGCCGACACCCTGGAGGCGCTGATCGGCGCCGTCTACGTCGACAAGGGCCTGGACGAGGCCTTCCGCGTGGTCCACCTGCTCTTCGACCCGCTGATCAAGCGCTCGGCGTCGCTCGGGGCCGGTCTCGACTGGAAGACCTCCCTGCAGGAGCTGACGGCCTCGGAGATGCTCGGCGTGCCCGAGTACCACGTCGACGAGAGCGGGCCCGACCACGCCAAGTCGTTCACCGCCGTCGTGCGGGTCGGCGGCCAGGAGTACGGCTCGGGTGCCGGGCGCAGCAAGAAGGAGGCCGAGCAGCAGGCCGCGGAGGCCGCCTGGACGGCGATCCGCGCCCGCAGCGACGCCCAGGCGAAGAGCGACGCGCAGGCGAAGCTGGAGAAGGCGGCAAGCTAGCCCATGCCCGAGTTGCCCGAGGTTGAGGTCGTGCGGCGGGGGCTCTCGCGCTGGGTCGCCGGACGGACGGTCGCCGAGGCCGAGGTCGTCCACCCCCGTGCGATCCGCCGGCACGTCCCGGGGGCCGCCGAGTTCACCGGCCGGCTCGCGGGCCGCACGCTGCTTTCTGCCGAGCGGCGGGGCAAATACCTGTGGATGCCCCTGGGTGAGGCCGTGAGCGACGCTGAGGCCGCCGGAGCGGCCGGGGAAGCCGGTGACGTCAAAGAGGCCTCCGAGGCGCTGCTGGCCCATCTGGGGATGAGCGGGCAACTGCTGGTCGTCGAGCGCGGGTCCCCCGTCGAGAAGCACCTGCGGGTACGGCTGGCCTTCGACGACGGGGGCCCGGAGCTGCGGTTCGTGGACCAGCGCACGTTCGGCCACCTTCTGGTCGCCCCGCTGGTGACGCTCGGCCGCTCCGTGCCCGAGCCGATCGCGCACATCGCGGCCGACCCGCTCGAAGAGGCGTTCGACGACGAGGTGTTCGCGCTGCGGCTGACCGCCAGGCAGACCGAGGTCAAGCGGGCGCTGCTGGACCAGTCGCTGATCAGCGGCGTGGGTAACATCTACGCCGATGAGGCGCTGTGGCGTGCGGGCCTGCACGGCGGGACCCCCACGCGCACCCTGTCGACGCGCAGGACCGGCGAGCTGCTGGCGGCCGTGCGCGAGGTGCTGGGCGAGGCGCTCGGCCAGGGCGGCACCTCGTTCGACAGCCTCTACGTCAACGTGAACGGCGAGAGTGGTTACTTCGGGCGGTCACTCAACGTGTACGGCAGGGAGGGCGAGCCGTGCGCCCGGTGCGGCGGTCCCGTCCTGCGGGAGGCGTTCATGAACAGGTCCTCCTACAGTTGCCCCTCGTGTCAACCCCGGGTGGGGTCATGAGCGGCCTTCCGGACGCGGACGAGAGTGATGTTCGTCTCAACGTCTGGGTGCGCGGCCGGGTCCAGGGAGTGGGTTTCCGCTGGTGGGCGCGGTCCCGGGCGCTGGAGCTCGGACTGGTGGGTTCGGCCTCGAACCTCGCCGACGGCCGGGTCGAGGTGGTGGCGGAGGGCCCCCGCGAGGCCTGCGAGAAGCTGCTTTCCCAGCTCAGGGGTGGCGACACCCCCGGGCGGGTAGACGTGGTGGTAGAGCGGTGGTCGGTGGTTCGCGGTGGTTTCGATGGATTCGTGGAGCGGTAGCCGCTTCCCTTAAACCCCCTAAATGCGGTATATTTACATGTCGGGAGTGCCCATTGGTGCATTCATGGGGAGCGTTCAACTTGACCGCCTCCTTTGCCGGTGCGACTCTTGATAGGAAACACGCGCACCCCTCCCGCGGCAAGAAGTGCGCGAACCAGTTTGGTCACTCAGCGTGGAGGACCCTTAACCATGGCGAAGGCTCTACTCGGCCACGTCGGCGGTCTTGACCCTCGAATGGTCTCGGAAATGCGCCGTCTCCAGCAGCGAATCCGGGATCTGGAGGCAGAGCTCACAAGGCTCCAGGCCCAGAACGACGCTCTCGCCGCGCAGTCGCGCGATGAGGCGTTCGCTCGTCTGCAAGATCGCGAGCCGGCCCTCACCTGAGAGGTTCGGTACGGCATCACACTGTCAGGGACGCCCCGCAAAGGCGTCCCTTGTCATTTACCCGGTTTCTTTGCCTGGTGGTTACCCCGCTCGGTGGGTTCTTAAGCATGCCCTGAGCGAGATGTCGCGCCCTCCCCGCCGCCGAGCATCGCCGCCTGCGCACTTTCGCGGCCCATGAGCCGGTAGGGTGCCCCCGAGGATCGTCCCCGAGGCCTGCGGGCGATCTCGGAGCGGACGGGGGGTCGGCGCGTGTACCTCAAGAACCTCACCCTGCGCGGCTTCAAGTCCTTCGCCTCGGCCACCGCCCTGCGCTTCGAGCCCGGCATCACCTGCGTGGTCGGGCCGAACGGGTCCGGCAAGTCCAACGTGGTCGACGCCCTGGCCTGGGTCATGGGTGAGCACAGCGCCAAGTCCCTGCGCGGCGGCAAGATGGAGGACGTCATCTTCGCCGGCACCTCCTCCCGGCCGCCGCTCGGCCGCGCCGAGGTGACGCTCACGATCGACAACACCGACGGCGCCCTCCCGATCGACTACACCGAGGTCACGATCAGCCGGCTGATGTTCCGATCGGGCCAGAGCGAGTACGCCATCAACGGCGACACCTGCCGCCTCCTGGACATCCAGGAGCTGCTGTCCGACTCCGGCATCGGCCGCGAGATGCACGTGATCGTCGGCCAGGGCCAGCTCGACGCCGTCCTGCACGCCGGGCCCGAGGAGCGCAGGGCGTTCATCGAGGAGGCCGCCGGCGTACTGAAGCACCGCAAGCGCAAGGAGAAGGCGCTGCGGAAGCTCGACGCCATGCAGGCCAACCTCACCCGCGTCCAGGACCTGGCCAACGAGCTCCGCCGCCAGCTCAAGCCGCTGGGCCGCCAGGCCGAGATCGCCAGGAAGGCCGCGGTCATCCAGGCCGACCTGCGCGACGCGCGCCTGCGCCTGCTCTCCGACGACGTCGTACGGCTCCGCGGCCACCTCGACCGCGAGGCGGCCGACGAGGCCCAGATCCGTGCCAGGCGCTCCCAGGTCGAGTCCGACCTGGAGCGGGGGCAGGCTCGCGAGGCCGAGCTGGAGGCCGCGGAGGGCGCTGCGCAGCCCCGCCTGGCCGCCGCCCAGGAGACCTTCTACCGCCTGTCGGCACTCAAGGAGCGCCTGCACAGCGTCGAGACCCTCGCCTCCGAGCGCCACCGCCACGCCGTCGAGGCCGCCTCCATCGAACGGCGCGGGCGCGACCCCGAGGACTACGAGCGCGAGGCCGCCGAGGTGGGCGCCCGCGAGGAGGCGCTCAAGATCGAGCTGGAGCAGGCCGAGACGATACTCGAACAGGCCGTCGGGCGCCGGGCGGACGCCGAGACCGCGCTCGCGGGCGAGGAGAGGCGCCTGGCCGCCGCGGCGCGGGCCGCCGCCGACCGGCGGGAGAGCCTGGCCAAGCTGCGAGGCGAGGTGGCCGCCGTGCGCGGGCGCGCGCGGGCCGCAGAGGAGGAGATCGGGCGGCTGGCCAAGGCGCTCGCCGAGGCGCGGCAGCGCAGCGAGCGGGCGGCCGAGGACCGCGACGCGCAGGAGCTGGACGAGCCCGGCGGCGATCCCGCGCTCGCCGAGGAGCTGGCGCGGGCACAGCAGGGCGTCGCCGAGGCCCAGGCCGCCGTGGAGGAGGCCAGGACCGCCGTCGAGGAGGCCAAGGTCGCCGCCGAGACCCCGAGAAGGGAGTTCGCCGCGGCGCGCTCGGCCACGGCCGCGGCCCAGGCCGCCGACCAGAAGGCGCAGCGGGCCGTCGCCGCCCTGGAGGCCCGGCGGGACGCCCTGCGGATGGGCATCTCCCAGGGCGCGGACGGCGGCGCGGCGCTCCTGTCCGCCGGCCTGTCCGGCGTGCTCGGGCCGCTCGCCACGATGATGACCGTCAGGCCGGGCGCGGAACCGGCCGTCGCGGCCGTGCTCGGCGCCGCGGCCGAGGCGGTCGCCGTCGAGTCCCTGTCCACCGTCGTGGACGCCGTCGAGCTGCTCCGCGCCGAGGACGCCGGCCGGGCGGGCCTGGTCATCGCCTCCGACGCCGCCGTCCCGCGCCCCGCCGCCGTCGACGGCGCCCCGTGGGTCCGCGACCTGGTGGAGGTGTCCGACGCGTTCCGCCCCGCCGTCGAGAGCCTGCTGTCCGGCGTCGTCGTGGTGGACGACGTGACGGTGGCCAGGAAGCTCGTGGAGGAGCGCCCCGACCTGCGTGCGGTCACCTGGACGGGCGACCTGGTCGGCGCGTTCTTCGCGCACGGCGGGTCCGGCGGCGGCACCTCCGTGCTCCAGGTGCGCGCGGCGCTCGACCAGGCCGTGGCCGACCTGGCGGAGTCGGGCGCCGACGCCGAGCGCTCGGCCGCCGCCCTGTCCGAGGCCGCCGGCGCCGAACGCGCGGCGCAGCAGGCCGTCGAGGCCGCCCAGACGTGGGCCGCCCAGGCCCAGACCGGCGTGAACACCGCCCAGGCCGGGGTGAACGCCGCCCAAGGCGTGCTCGACCGGCTGCGCGGCAGGCAGCGCGAGGCCGACCAGCGGGTGGCCGCCGCGGCCCGGCGGCTGGCCCAGCTCGACGCGGCGGCCAAGGCCGCGCGGGACGAGTGCGACCGGCTGGCGAAGAACGTCGTCACCGCCGAGGAGGCGCGCGACCGCGACCTGGCCGGCGTGCTGGAGCTCGAAGAGCGCCTCGCCGAGGCGGAGTACGCCGACGAGCTGTCCGCCGAGCCGACCACCGACACGCGGGACGAGCTGGCCGTCGCCTGCTCGGTGACCCGCCAGAGCGAGATGGAGGCCCGCCTCACCGTCCGCACGTCCGAGGAGCGGGTCAAGGGCATCGAGGGCCGCGCCGACCAGCTCATGCGCGCGGCCAGGCGTGAGCGCGAGGAACGGGCGGGTGCGGCGGCCCTGCGGGAACGGCGGCGGGCCCAGGCCCAGGTCGCGGAAGCGGTCGTCCACGGCGCCGGCCGCGCGCTCGGGGTGCTCGAGGCGTCCCTGGCGCTGGCGGCCCAGGAGCGCGACGAGGCCGAGCGGGCGCGCGGCGAGATCGACGCCGAGCTCAAGTCCGTCCGCACGGCCGTGCGCGAGCTGTCCGGCGAGCTCGACAAGCTGGTCAACCGCGTGCACGGCACCGAGGTCGCCCGCACCGAGCAGCGCCTGCGCCTGGAGCAGATGGAGACCCGGGCCATGGAGGAGTACGGGGTCGAGATGGACGCCCTGATCTCCGAGTACGGCCCGGACCAGCCCGTGCCCGGCGAGGACGGCGAGCCGGTGCCGTACGTCCGCGAGGAGCAGGAGAAGCGGGCCCGGGTGGCCGACCGGCAGATGACCCAGCTCGGCAAGGTCAACCCGCTGGCGCTCGAGGAGTTCGCGGCGCTGGAGGAGCGCCACACCTTCCTCAACTCCCAGCTGGAGGACCTGCGCAAGACGCGGCGCGACCTGCTGACCGTGGTCAAGGAGGTCGACGAGCGCGTGGAGCAGGTCTTCACGGCCGCCTACGAGGACGTCGCGCGCGAGTTCGAGGCCATCTTCTCCCGGGTCTTCCCCGGCGGCGACGGGCGGCTGCTGCTGACCGACCCCGCCGACATGCTCACCACCGGCGTCGACGTGGAGGCCAGGCCGCCGGGCAAGAAGGTCAAGCGCCTGTCCCTGCTGTCGGGCGGCGAGCGGTCGCTGACCGCCGTGGCGTTCCTCATCTCGATCTTCAAGGCGCGGCCGTCGCCGTTCTACGTGATGGACGAGGTCGAGGCCGCGCTCGACGACACCAACACCCAGCGGCTGCTCACGCTCTTCGAGGAGCTGCGGCAGAGCTCACAGCTCATCGTGATCACGCACCAGAAGCGCACGATGGAGATCGCCGACGCGCTGTACGGGGTCAGCATGCGCGGGGACGGCGTCACCCAGGTCGTCAGCCAACGCCTCCGCGAACGCGAAACCGCCTGACCCCCATTGGCCATCGATAACCTGGCGATTTCCGGAAATGTCGGTATATCGGGGGTGGCTTGGGCGAGCCCGGGCGCCATCATGGCCGGTCGTCTGGGAAACTGACATCTTGTGGATGGGTATCTCGGCATCATCGTGATCGTTCTCCTCGTCGCGTTGCTCGCGGCGGGGGGCATGTTCCTGCTCTTCCGGCCCCGCGATCGGCACGCGCCTCCGGTCCCGCCATCGGAGGCGCCGGCCCTCCGTGAGGAGGAACGGGCCCCGGCCACCGGCGTCGTCGAGGACGACGCCGCCACGACCACCGTCCCGCCGCCCGCCAGGCCGGTCGAGCCCGTGGCCCCGGCGGTCCCCGCGATCGAGATCCCGCCCCCGTCCGCCGGCCGCCTCGTACGGCTCCGCGCCCGGCTGGCCCGCTCGCAGAGCGCGCTGGGCAGGGGCCTGCTGGAGCTGCTCTCCCGCGACCGCCTGGACGACGACGCCTGGGACGAGATCGAGGACACGCTGATCACCGCCGACGTGGGCGTCGCCCCGGCCCGCGCGATGGTCGAGGAGCTGCGCACCAAGGTCAAGGTGCTCGGCTCGCGCGGCCACGACGAGGTGCGCGCGCTGCTCCGCGAGCAGCTCCTCATCCAGGTCGGCGCCGACATGGACCGCACCCTGCACACCACGCCCCACGGCGAGCGGCCCGCCATCGTGCTCGTCGTCGGCGTCAACGGCACCGGCAAGACCACCACCACGGGCAAACTCGCCCGCGCGCTGGTCGGCGACGGCCGCAGGGTCGTCCTCGGCGCGGCCGACACCTTCAGGGCCGCCGCGGCCGACCAGCTCCAGACCTGGGGCGAGCGCGTCGGCGCCGAGGTGGTCCGCAAGGACGAGGGCGCCGACCCGGCCTCGGTGGCCTTCGACGCCGTGAGCAAGGGCATCGAGGACAAGGTCGACGCGGTCATCATCGACACCGCCGGCCGCCTCCACACCAAGACCGGCCTGATGGACGAGCTCGGCAAGGTCAAGCGGGTCATCGAGAAGAGGGCGACCGTCGACGAGGTCCTGCTCGTCCTGGACGCGACCACCGGGCAGAACGGCATGCGCCAGGCCCAGGTGTTCGCCGAGGTGGTCAACATCACCGGCATCGTCCTGACCAAGCTCGACGGCACCGCCAAGGGGGGCATCGTCATCTCGGTCCAGCGCGAGCTCGGCGTCCCCGTCAAGCTCGTGGGCCTCGGCGAGGGCCCCGACGACCTGGCCCCCTTCGACGCCGAAGCCTTCGTCGACGCCATCCTCGGCGACTGACCGAACCCCCACAGAACGATCCTCGCTCCGCTCGGAAACAGGCCTAGCTCACCGGGCCAGGAAGGTCCCTCGCTCCGCTCGAAAAGGGCCTCGCTCCGCTCGGGCGTTTGTTCGGGAGCTTCGCCCTGGTCGGAGCGAGGAACGATCCCTTCCGATTCGGGGGACTGCCGGGCCGATCCGGTCCATGCGTCCGGTGCTCATCACAGCCGAGACTCTCACTCTGAGAGCGTTGCTCGATGCCGGGCAGCGTGGGCGTGGACGCCGTTACTCCCAGGTGCTCGCCAGGTCGGCAGGTCGTCGGCGGACCAGTACGACCGCCGGTACCAGGCTCGCGGTCAGTGCGATGACGAGGCAGGCGCCGGCGATCGCGGCGACCGGCCACCACGGCATCACGACGAGCACCTCCGGACTCTTGCCTCGCAGCGCGAGCACGAGCCCGGCGACCGCGGGCACCACGGCGACCACGGCCAACACCGCCCCGAGCGCGGTGACGAGCACGGCCTCCGCGCCGATCATGCGCAGCACCTGGCCGGGCGTCGCCCCCGACAGCCGCAGCACCGCCACGTCGCGCGCCCGGCCGCTGGTCGCCATGAGCAGCGTGTTGGCGATACCGATGGCGGTGTACAGCAGGGCCATCCCGAGCAGTGCGAGGGTGGCCAGGCTGTTGAGCCGGTCGCCCTCGGCGTCGAGGACCGCGTGGAACCGCGCGGTCGGTACCAGCGCCCCGCCGCCCGCCGCGGCCGCGGCCGCCGCCGGGCCGGTGTCGGCGCCGGGCTCGAGATCGAGGTAGACGAGGTCGGCGAGCGGCGCGCCGCTGTGCCCGGTGAGCAGGGCGGCCGGCAGCAGCAGCGTCCGCGCCAGGTCGATCTGGTCGTCGACGACGGCCACCACGCGGAGCGACACCTCGGTGGAGTCGGCCAGCGCGATGCGCAGCGTGTCGCCGAGCCGCCGGCGGCCGACGGGCACCGCGACCGTGTCGGTTCCGGTGAGGTCGTCGAGGCTGCCGGCGACGACCGGCAGGTGCACGACGCGGGACAGGGCGGGGCCGTCTACGTAGCGACCGGTCCAGTCGTACGGCGGGTTGAGTTCGTACACGTACACCGGCCGGTCGGTGACGGCGACACCGGCCCTGACCCCCGGCGCCCGCGCCACCGCGGCCACGGTCCCCTCGGAGACCGGCCCGGAGACGAGGGCGGACGCGACGACGCGGTGCTCCGCGGCGGCCCGCCCGGTCTCGGTGATGATGGACTCGCCGACCAACGCCCCGGCCGCCAGGCCGATGGTGATGACGATCGGCGCGACGGTGGCCGCCGTGCGGCGCATCGCGGTCAGCGCGCTGTGCCGTACCAGGGTCCCGGTCGCGCCTCCGGTGGCCGCGGCGGGTGCGGTCAGCAGCCAGACGAGCGGCCGCAGCAGCACCGGGGAGAGGAGGGCGCAGCCGGTGATGAGCAGCAGTACCACGAGGAAGAAGTATCCCGTGAGGGCGGCGGGGTCCAATGCGGAGAAGGCGACGGCCAGCGGCACGGCGCCACCGACGGCGAGCAGGCCGGCGATCCACCGGCCGACCGTCATCGCGCGCTGGTCGACGGTGGCCTCCCGCAGCGCCTCGGCCGGCCTGATCCGCCCCGCCCGCCGGGCCGACAGCCACGCGGCGACGAGCGCGACGAGCAGGCCCACGCCGATCGCCGCGGCCACCGCCCACCAGATGAACCGGGCGGTGTACCCGGGCGGGGCGAGGCCGACGGTGGCGAGCCAGTGGGCGAACGGCGCGGCGACGGCGTAGCCGAGGGCGGCGCCGGCCAGGCAGGCGACGACGGCCACGGTCATGGCCTCGCCGAGCACGAGCCGGCCGACCTGGCGGGGCGTCGCCCCGACCGAGCGCAGCAGCCCGAACTCGCGCCGCCGGGTGGCGACGGAGTAGGCGAACGTCGACGCGACGACGAACGCGGCGACGACCAGGCCGATGCCGGCGCTGTTGCCCAGCACGATGAGCGCGGCCGTGCGCAGCTGGTAGTCGGGGTCCGGGGCCGCGTCGACCCGGTCCCGGCCGCTGAGCACGCGCACGGCCCCGCCGGCGCCCTGGTCGCCGGCGGCGGCACGTACCTGCCCGGCCAGCGCGGCCGCGGTGGTGCCCGGGCGGGCGGTGAGCGCGATCACGGCGATCCGGTCGCCGGCGAGCTCGGCGGCGACGGCGTCGGTGGTGTAGAACGCGGCCGGCGCGGTCGTGCCGAGTACACCGCTGACCACGAACTCGCGGTGCCCGGCGGCGGTCTGCGCGGTGATCCGGTCGCCGACCCGGTGGGCGGTGGGCAAGGTGAGCACGATGCCGTCCGGCCCCGCCGGGGGTCCGCCCGCGGCCCAGGTGGAGCGGTGCAGGGCCGCGACCGACCAGGGGTGGATCCGGTCGCCCGTCTCGCCCTCGACGGTGGCGTAGCCGGCGTGGTCGACGACGAGGTCACCGTCCACGGTGGACAGCCGCCGGGGCAGGTCGCCCGGCAGCGCCCGGGATTCGACGGTATCGGCGACGCCGGGCGGCCCGGTGGCGTCGTCGGCGGTGAGGGTGGCCGAGGCGGTGCCGGCGACGACGACGTCGGCCCGGGCAAGCCAGGCGGCGCGGCCGTCGCCGGTGCCGAGCGCGCTGAGCGCGGACAGCGCCGACGTGGTCAGCAGCGCGACGCCGAACGCGAGCGCGACGAAGCTGCCGACGAAGCCGCCCATCCGGGCCCGGACGGTCTGCCAGGCCAGGGCGATCACGACGGGACCTCCAGCCGGGTCATCCGGGCGGCGACCGCCTCGGCGGTGGGCTCGGTGAGCTCGCCGGTGACCTGACCGTCGGTGAGGAACAGCACGCGGTCGGAGAAGGACGCGGCGAACGGGTCGTGGGTGACCATGATGACGGTGAGCCGCTCCCGGTCGACGAGGTCGCGCAGGATGTCGAGCACCTGTCGGCTCGCGGCCGAGTCGAGCGCGCCGGTGGGCTCGTCGGCGAAGACCACCTCGGGCCGGGCGATGAGGGCCCGCGCGATGGCGACCCGCTGCTGCTGGCCGCCGGAGAGCTGCGCGGGGCGGTGCCCGGCGCGGTCGGCCAGTCCGACGGCGCCGAGCGCATCGAGGACCGCCGCCCGCTGCGGCTTTCGCCCGGCGAGCCGCATTGGCAGGCCGACGTTGAGCTCGGCGGTCAGCGACGGCAGCAGGTTGAAGGACTGGAAGACGAAGCCGATGCGGTCGCGGCGCAGCAGGGTCAGCTTCGTCTCGCTTAGCTTGGCCAGGTCGTGCCCGGCGAGCAGCACCTCGCCAGAGGTGGGCCGGTCGAGACCGGCCGCGACCTGCAGCAGCGTCGACTTGCCTGAGCCGGACGGCCCCATGACGGCGGTGAAGGTGCCGCGGCCGAAGTCGGCGTTCACCGAGCGCAGCGCTTCGACCTCGCCGGACCCGCTGCCGAAGACCTTGCCCACAGCACGCAACGAGACGGCCGGGCCTTCCACCGAGGCCCGGCCTGCGACGGTCAAAGCACCACGACCAGCCGGCGACCGCGCAGATCGGTTCGCTGCCAGGCGGCCTCGATGTCGCTCAGCGGGACCTTCTCCACGTCGAAGGTGAGCTCGCCGGACCGCGTCCATGTCACGATCTGCTGGTACACCTCGTCCATGGTCCGCGGGTTGAGCCCCTTGGCCGCACCGTAGATCTCCACGCCGGAGGTGCGCAGGCTCGACCCGGCGAGCGTGATCACGGTCTCGGCCGATTCGCCGATCTGGACCACCCGGGTCGGCTTGCCGAACGCGAACGACCGCGGCACCAGCGCGCGCAGCAGGATCTCGCTGGGCCTGCCCCACAGGTAGTCCAGGACGACGTCGTATCCGTCCCCCCTGGCGTCGAGGTAGGCCTGCGCCAGCGCCTCGTCGGAGACCGCGGTGTTGATCACCGTGTCGGCGCCGATGGCCTGTACCTCGCGCAACTGGTCGTCATCGCGGCCGGTGGCGACGATCCGGCCGGCGCCCAGCAGCCGGGCCACCTTGACCGCGAGCCGCCCGGCGACCCCGGTGGCGCCCTGCACCAGCACCGTCTCACCGGGAACGAACCCCGCGGCCGTCTTCATCGACATCGCGGTGACGGCCGAGGCCATCACGGCCACCACGGCCGGGTCGATGCCGTCGGGGATCGGCATGTAGGAGCCCTGGGGCACCACGGTCTTCTCGGCGAGCGCGCCGTAGGGCAGGCGGATGTTGCCGAACCCGACGAGCGTGCCGTCCGGGAGGGCGCCGATGCCGTCGAAGGCGGGGATCGCCGGGAACTGGCCGCTGTACTTCTCGCTGGCGTAGTGCGTGCCCGCCGCGATCGCCTTGTCGACGTTCTCGACGGAGACCGCCCTGACGTCGATGATCACCTCGCCGTCGCCGGCCACCGGATCGGGGAAGTCCTCATAACGCGGGATGCCGCCGGCCTCGTGCAGCACCGCCGCCTTCATCCCAGCTCCTGACCGAACAACCGGGCGATCCGCGTCTGCCACGCCACCAGGACGCGAGGCGGACGGGCCGGCGAGTGGCCTGACCCGTGGTGGTGCGAACCGTGGTGCGGACGGTCGTGCGTGAGCGAGTGCCGCCGCCCATGGCCGTAGTGGGCTTGGCCGTGGCTGTGGTGGGCCTGGCCCTGGTGGCCGGTCGGCCACTCGGTGTGCGGGGGAATCCCCGGAATGCGATGGGTCGCCAGGTGCAGCAGGTCGCGGAGCGAGTGCCGGTGTCTCATCGTTGTCTCCTCTGGCAGGACTCTCTATCACTGATAGGGAACTCTAGCACTGATAGAGTCCGGAGGGGAGGTACGGAGAAATTGGCCCTGGACAAGCAGCGGATCGTCACCGAGGCCGTGGCGCTACTGGACGCCGAGGGTCTCGACGGCGTGACGACCCGCAAACTGGCCGCCCGGCTCGGCGTACAGTCGCCGACCCTCTACTGGCACATCCCGAACAAGGCGGCGCTGGTCACCGCGATCGCCGAGGCGATTCTCGAGCAGCAGTTCCCCGAGATGGCGTCGCCCGTGCCGGAGGAGTGCTGGCAAGACTGGCTGATCGGCCTGGCTGAGCGGCTGCGGCGCGCGTTGCTGGCCCACCCGGACGGAGCCCGGATCATCGCGGCCTCCCAGCTGTCCCTCAAGATGGCCGCCATCTCCGAACTGGCGATGAGCTCACTGGTCGGGCGGGGCATTCCCCTGCGGCAGGCCCGCCTGATCGTGATGACGGTGTTGCGCTTCACCGTCGGCTACGTCCTGGAAGAACAGGCCGGCCGCCCCGACGCGAACGCCCTGGACGGCTTCGACATGGCCGCGTACGCCGCGGCGTATCCCACCGTGGTGGCCGGTGTGGCCGAGTACTTCCAACCCGGCCGCACCGTCGACGATCTGTTCCGCGATTGTCTGGAACAGATCATCCATGGTCCTGCCGCGCAGTCCGGCCCCACGTCCTGACCGGTCAGCCGCTCCGCGGACGAGTGAGCCCTGACACGAGCGCCCCACGTCGAAACGGTGGAGGGCCGATGAGTTTTGGTGGGGTGGGCCGTCCGCACTTGGGCCGGGTGGCGTAGGGTCGCGCGGCGTCGAGTTCGTGGAGGCGGGTCATGGGGAAGTTGCAGTATCAGTGCGCCATGTCGCTGGACGGCTTCATCGCCGGTCCGGGGGGGGACATGTCCTGGATGGTCGCGCATCTGGGGCCCAATCCGGCGATGGACGAGGTCATGAACGGGACCGGTGCCCTGCTCGTCGGCAGGCGTACCTTCGGTGGCGACGATCCGTACAAGGACACCGAGAACGAGGGGGAGCCGTACGGCGGGGGGTGGTCAGGGCCGCAGTTCGTGCTCACCCACCACGCCCCTGAGGCGCCGGTGCCGGGTGTCACCTTCGTCGGGGACCTCGCCGAGGCGGTCGCCACCGCACGGGCCGCCGCGGGTGACAAGTACGTCGGCGTCCTCGGGGCGGACGTCGCCCGGCAGTGCGTCGAGGCGGGCGAACTGGACGAGATCTACGTGCTCGTCGTGCCGGTCCTGCTCGGCGACGGCGTCCGGCTGTTCGACCACCCTGGCGGGATGAACGTCAAGCTCGAACGGCTCGGCCTGGTCGAGGCGCCGGGGGCGACGAACCTCCGGTTCCGCGTCCTCGGGTGACCACGAGGGCGTGAGACGTCCCCGGACCATCAGGGCGTGAGACCGGGGGTGTCAGGTGGTGAGGAAGGCGCGGAGGGCGGTCAGGGGTGGGGTGATGTCGAGGCCCTGGGCGGCGAGCCAGGTGTCGTCGTCGTAGGTGCGGGTGTAGCGGTCGCCGCCGTCGCAGATCAGGGTCACCACGCTGCCGCGCTCACCCCTGTCGCGCATCTCCCCGATGATCTGGACGGCCGCCGCGACGTTGGTGCCGGTGGAGCCGCCGACGTGGCGGCCGGTGACCTCACGCACCCAGCGCATGGCCGCGATCGAGGACGCGTCCGGCACCTGGATCATGCGGTCGATGACGGTCGGCAGGAACGAGGGTTCGACCCGGGGGCGCCCGATCCCCTCGATGCGGGAGCCGGTGCCCGTCGTGCTCGCGTCACCCTCGGTCCACGAGGGGTAGAACGCCGACCCGTCCGGGTCGACCACGGCCAGGCGCGTCGCGTGGCGGCGGTAGCGGATGTAGCGGCCGATCGTCGCGGACGTGCCGCCCGTGCCGGCGCCGACGACGATCCACGCGGGCTCGGGGTGCCGTTCCAGGGTCATCTGCTGGTAGATGCTCTCGGCGATGTTGTTGTTGCCCCGCCAGTCGGTGGCCCGCTCGGCGTAGGTGAACTGGTCCATGTAGTGGCCGCCGCCCTCCTCGGCCAGCCGGCGGGACTCCTCGTAGATCGTCCCCGGGTCGTCGACGAGCCGGCACTTGCCGCCGTAGAACTCGATGAGCGCGATCTTCTCCTGGGAGGTGGAGGCGGGCATCACGGCGACGAACGGCAGGCCGAGCATGCGTGCGAAGTACGCCTCGCTGACCGCCGTGGAGCCGCTGGAGGCCTCGATGACGGTGGTGGCGGGGCCGATCCAGCCGTTGGCCAGCCCGTACAGGAACAGCGACCGGGCCAGCCGGTGTTTGAGGGAACCGGTGGGGTGGACCGACTCGTCCTTGAGGTAGAGGTCGACCCCCCAGTGGGGCGGGAGGGGGAATACGTGCAGGTGGGTGTCGCAGCTACGATTGGCGTCCGCCTCGACCGTGCGGATCGCCTCGGCCGCCCAGGCCCGGGTCGCCGGATCATGCCGATCTACGTGCTTCATGGCCCTACGCTATCGGCTGGTCCGATGATGTGACCCTTACCACACTTTTCCCGCTTTTGGGTGTTGTCTGTTATTATAATGAGACTTGTCCGGTCTCGGGTGTGAAGTCGCCACCTCGGCCCGATCGCTTCAAGGCCCTCCTGACCAGCTAATACCCTTAACGTCACCCTTATAGGTGAACCGCGAGCATGTGATCAGCCGTCAGATGGAGTAAAGCGGTTACCGAGCCTGCATGGGTTCATGCCGGATGGGTAACGGGGGACAGGCAGGCATGAGGGGGATGAGATGATCTCGATGACCGAGCAGCAGCGTCAGGCGTGGTTCGAGCGCGACGTCATGCCCGTGACGAACCAGCTGTACGCGTCCGCCATGCGACTCACCCGCAACACCGCCGACGCCGAGGACCTGGTGCAGGAGACCGTCGCCAAGGCGTACACCTCCTACCACCAGTTCCGCCCCGGGACGAACCTCAAGGCCTGGCTCCATCGGATCCTCACCAACAACTTCATCAACGACTACCGCAAGCAGCAGCGCTCGCCGAAGTTGTCGGCGGCCGAGGACATCGAGGACTGGCAGCTCGCCGCCGCCGAGTCGCACATGTCCACGGGGCTGCGCTCGGCCGAGACCGAGGCGCTGGAGCAGTTGCCGGACACCGTCGTGATGAACGCCCTCCGCGCCCTGCCCGAGGACTTCCGGGTCGCGGTGTACCTTGCCGACATCGAGGGGTTCGCGTACAAGGAGATCGCCGAGCGGATGGGCACCCCGATCGGGACGGTCATGTCCCGCCTGCACCGTGGCCGCCGCCAGCTCAGGTCGATGCTGGAGGGCTACGCCCACGAAGAGGGCGCCCTGCGGCCGTCCCCGCAGTTCCAGGCCGCCTGAGGGCGCTCACGGCCGGGGTGCCCGACGGCGCTCACGGCCGTGCCGCCGCCTGGTGCGCGCACACGGCCGGGCGTCGTGAAGATCACATGGACGTCCGGCCCCCCGTGTGCCTACGGTCTCGCCATGACGACACGGAGACTGATCTCAAGCGGTTCCACGTTCGAGCAGGCCATCGGGTACTCGCGTGCCGTGGTCGACGGTGACTGGGTGCACGTCTCGGGGACGACGGGCTTCGACTACCGGACCATGACGATCTCCGACGACATCGTGGACCAGGCCGAGCGGTGCCTGCTGAACATCGGGGACGCGCTGCGGGAGGCGGGCTGCTCGTTCGCGGACGTGGTGCGCGTCCGGTACATGCTGCCCGACCCCGCGGACTTCGAGCCATGCTGGCCGGCGCTCCGGCGGTGCTTCGGCGAGGTGCGCCCGGCCGCCACGATGCTGGTGTGCGGGCTGTCGGATCCGAGGATGCGCATCGAGATCGAGGTCACCGCCCACCGCGCCTGAGATCTGGGCGGATTCCCCCGAGCTAGGCGGCGGCGATGAGCGCGACGGCGCCGAGGGCCAGGCCCACACCCGCCGCCTGCACGGCGTTGAGCCGTTCCCCGAGCACGTACCGCGCGAGCAGCAGGGTGCTGGCCGGGTAGAGCGACACGAGCACCGCCACCAGGATCAGCAGGCCGCGCTGCACCGCCAGCAGGTAGAGCACGTTGGCGGCCATGTCGAGCACGCCGGTGGCGATGATCGCGGGCAGCGCCCCCCGGCCCGGCCGGAGCGAGCGCCCGGTCGTCAGCGCCAGCGCGGCGACGACCACCACCGAGGCCGTGCGGGCGCCGAGCAGGGGCCAGACCCCGGCGCTCTCCGGCACCTGCTTCAGCAGGATGAAGAACCCGCCGAACCCGAGCCCCGCCACCAGCGACCGCAGGATCGGGCCCAGCGTCGCCCGCCCGGCGGCGCTCCCGGAGTCCCGGCTGACCAGGACCACCGCCGCCAGGGCGAGCGCCACCCCGCACAGCGCGAGCGGTTCCGGCCGTTCGCCCATCGTCAGGCCGACCAGCACCGGCAGCGCCGCCGACATGGTCGCGGTCGTGGGGGCGACCACGGACATCACCCCGCCCGCGAGCGCCTGGTAGAACATGATGACGGCGAGCCCGCCGGACAGGCCGGCCGCCATGCCCCACGCGATCGTGTCCAGGCCGGGCACCCCTGGCAGCAGGGGGAGCAGCGGGAGCACGAACAGCAGCCCCGCGATCTGGCTGACCAGGACGACGGCGAGCACGCGCGAGCGTTTGGCGGCCAGGCCGCCGAAGAAGTCCGCCGTGCCATAGACCACCGCGCAGGCCGTCGCCAGCAGTACCACCGTCATTACCCTCTAACCCCCAATGGATTGCACTGTTAGTGCAATATATTGCGACTAATGGGTTGTACACAAATTTCAATACACTGCACCCATGCCGGATCCGGAGACAGTCACGGCGGCGATCGCCACCAACGTGCGCGCCCAGCGAGCCCACCGAGGGCTGACCTTGGACGCGCTGGCGGCACGCTCCGGCGTGAGCCGCGGGATGCTCGTCCAGATCGAGCAGTGCCGCACCAATCCGAGCGTGAGCACGCTGACCCGGATCGCCGACGCCCTCGGCGTGACGGTCGCCCGCCTGGTGGAGGTCTCCGACACCCCGGTGGTGCGCGTCGTGCACGCCTCCGACGTCGTCACCCTGTGGCGGAGCGACAAGGGCGGCTCGGCGCGCCTGCTGGTCGGCTCGGACGCCCCGGCGATCCTGGAGTTGTGGGACTGGACCCTGGCGGGCGGGGAGTTCCACGACGGCGACGCCCACCCGGCGGGCACCCGCGAGATGCTGACCATTCTGGAAGGCGAGCTGACCCTGTCGGTGTACGGCCACAGCCATGTCGTGGCCCGGGACGAGGCGGTGCTGTTCAGCGCCGACCGGCCGCACCGCTACGCCAACGAGGGGACCGAGCCGCTCCGCTTCATCATGGTCGTCACCGAACCCCGCGAGACGCTCGACCAGTAGGAGCCCGCGAGGCGCTCAAACGGCGGTGCCGCGAGGCGCCCGGCCGCGTGCGAGAGGTGTCCGGCCGGGTAAAGGAACGCCAAGTAGTCGTTTGGTTTCTCACAGTAACATCACGTCTCGCTTACGGTGGTGCAAAGCACCGCCCAATGCGGGTACATGAACGTTGTGCGCGCACTCAGGGAGTCCCGACCCGGCCGGCTGGACGTCGCCCGGGGGGTGGTGGGGTGACCGACGCCCGTGGGGCCCTCGCGAAACTCCGCGTGGAGCTCGTCGGCCTGGGGGTGACAGACGCCTACGAAGTGTGCGACGACGCGATTCTTTCCGTGTGGATTGGGCTGGTCGTCACGTTCCGTGATGGCTTTTACCGTTGGCAGGAGGGTGTGGTGAAACGTCGCCACCTGGGTACTGATCCGGTTGGATGTGCCATTCGGGTGGCACGTCGTTACGCCGAGTCACAGGCCGACGCACCGCCCTGGTGGGACGAGCTGGAGAAGACTCTGCGGGGGGAAACGGCGGAGAACTTCGACAACTACCCGTGACCCCTGCCGCTGTTCGGGGGGAGCGCGCGGGTGGCAGTCATACGGGTGGGATTCACGTGGTTGTCGCTCCCGCTGTCGTTCCTGGCGGTGCTCAGCCTGCCGGGATGCGGCGAGGTGGTGGCACCGGTACCGCAGGGCCATGACGACGGTGTCGTGCGGGTACGGACGTCGGCACCGGTCCGCAGACAGGCCGACCCCGTCCTGCTGGCCCGGTGGGTGATCGCCCAGCAGCCCGGCTGGCCGGGCACCCGGCCGGTGGCGGCGCCGAGGCGGCGCTCGATCAAGTGCGGGCAGGTCAAGTGCGTGGCCCTGACCTTCGACGACGGGCCGTTCGACTACACCGGCACCGTGCTGGACATCCTCGCAGAGAACCACGCGAAGGCCACGTTCTTCATCGTCGGCCAGATGGTGACCCCGCGCACCCTGCCCTTCGTCCGCCGCATGGTCTCCGAGGGCCACGAGGTGGGCAACCACTCCTGGAGCCACCCGTCGCTCACCTCGCTGTCCCGCGAGGCGCTGCGCGGCCAGATCGAGCGCACCCAGCAGGTGGTCAAGGCGGCCACCGGGGCGACGATGCGGTTGCTGCGACCGCCGTACGGCGCGACCAACGGCACGGTCGCGGCCGAGGCGGCGCACGACGGGCTGGCGCAGGTCCTGTGGGACCTGGACACGCTCGACTGGCGCGACAGGAACAGCACCCTGGTCGCCAAACGGGCCTCCGCCGCCCGGCCGGGGTCGATCGTGCTCCTGCACGACATCCACCGGACCACCGTCGAGGCGGTGCCCCGGCTGCTGCGCGAGCTCACCGCCAAGGGCTACACCTTCGTCACCGTGTCCGAGCTGTACGGTGCCCGCGGCCTGGTCCCGGGCCGGCGGTACACCGGCGAGGCGGGCGAGGAGAGCAGACGCCCCTGACCCACCCGGCCGGCACGCGCGGCCTTCAGGCCTCGGTCACCACGCCCGGTCAGACACGGTCACCGCGTCCCGGTCAGCCGCCGCGCTTGGCGCGGGCGGCCGAGCGGCCGCGGGTGGCCGCGGCGAGCACGACCTTGCGGATGCGGACGGTGTGCGGGGTGATCTCCACGCACTCGTCCTCGCGGCAGAACTCCAGCGCCTGCTCCAGCGACAGCGACCTCGGCGGGATCAGCTTCTCGGTCTCGTCGCTCGTGGAGGAGCGCATGTTGGTGAGCTTCTTCTCCTTGGTGATGTTGACGTCCATGTCGTCGGAGCGGGAGTTCTCCCCGACGATCATGCCCTCGTACACCTCGGTGGTCGGCGTGATGAACAGGGTGCCGCGCTCCTGGAGGTTCATCATGGCGAACGCGGTGACGACGCCCGCGCGGTCGGCCACCAGCGAGCCGTTGCTGCGGGTGCGCAGCTCCCCGTACCACGGCTCGTAGGCCTCGAAGACGTGGTGGATCAGGCCGGTGCCGCGCGTCTCGGTGAGGAACTCGGTGCGGAAGCCGATGAGCGCGCGGGAGGGGACCACGAACTCCATGCGGATCCAGCCGGTGCCGTGGTTGGTCATGTGCTCCATGCGGCCCTTGCGGACGGCGAGGAGCTGGGTGATCGTGCCGAGGTACTCCTCGGGGGCGTCCACCGTGAGCCGCTCGACGGGCTCGTGCAGCTTGCCGTCGATGGTCTTGGTGACGACCTGCGGCTTGCCGACGGTCAGCTCGTACCCCTCGCGGCGCATCTGCTCGACCAGGATGGCCAGCGCCAGCTCGCCGCGTCCCTGGACCTCCCAGGTGTCGGGGCGCTCGGTCGGGAGCACGCGCAGCGACACGTTGCCGACCAGCTCCTTCTCGAGGCGGTCCTTCACCATGCGCGCGGTGACCTTGGAACCCTTGACCTTGCCCACCAGCGGGCTGGTGTTGGTGCCGATCGTCATCGAGATGGCCGGCTCGTCGACGGTGATGAGCGGCAGCGGGCGAGGATCGTCGGGGTCGGCCAGCGTCTCGCCGATCATGATGTCGGGGATGCCGGCGATGGCGATGATGTCGCCGGGCCCTGCCTGCTCGGCGGGCTTGCGCTCGAGCGCGTCGGTCATCAGCAGCTCGCTGATCTTGACCCGCTGGATGGTGCCGTCGGTGCGGCACCAGGCGACCTGCTGGCCCTTCTTGATGGTGCCCTGGTGGACGCGGCACAGCGCGATGCGGCCGAGGTAGCTGGAGGCGTCGAGGTTGGTGACGTGCGCCTGGAGCGGCGCGGTCGGGTCGTACACCGGCGCGGGGATGGTCTTGGTGATCGTCTCGAACAGCGGCTCAAGGTCCTCGGAGTCGGGCATGCCGCCGTCCTCGGGACGGTTGAGGCTGGCCCGGCCGGCCTTGGCGGAGGCGTAGACGATCGGGAAGTCGATCTGCTCCTCGGTGGCGTCGAGGTCCATGAAGAGCTCGTAGACCTCGTCGACGACCTCCTTGATGCGCGCGTCGGGCCGGTCGACCTTGTTGATGCACAGGATGACCGGCATCTTGGCGGCGAAGGCCTTGCGGAGCACGAACCGGGTCTGCGGCAGCGGCCCCTCGGAGGCGTCGACGAGCAGCACGACGCCGTCGACCATGGACAGGCCGCGCTCGACCTCGCCGCCGAAGTCGGCGTGGCCGGGGGTGTCGATGATGTTGAGGGTCATCCCGCTGTGCTTGACGGCGGTGTTCTTGGCGAGAATGGTGATGCCCTTCTCGCGTTCCAGGTCGTTGGAGTCCATGACCCGCTCGTCGACGTCCTGGTTGGCACGGAACGCCCCGGACTGCCAGAGCATGGCGTCCACCAGCGTGGTCTTGCCGTGGTCGACGTGCGCGATGATCGCGATGTTCCGCAGGTCGTCGCGGCTGTTCAAAGGCATGATGGAGTCTCGCTCTGGGTCGTGGAGGCCGGCCGCGGAGTATGCAGCCACCACTATTTTAGTTGATCGCTGTTACCACCACGTGCCGGTCTTGCGCAAAGGGGGGCAAATCCGGCACGATTTCGAACTTTCCGGCCCGCTCGCGTGACCCTGGATGACCAGCCAGGACGGGGGAAGGGGATGACCACGACCCCGGCCCATGATGGTCAAGGAACTCCGCACTCTGGACTAACGGCGGCCCGCAGGGGCAGACACCGGACATGGTGGACGAAGATCTGAACCGGCTCGTCACCCCGGCGCCTCCGGCGACCGAGCCTCTCGGCCGCCGCCCGCGCGGGCGGCAGACAGGACAACGGTGCCGGCTGGGCGTCTGGGCCCTGGTGGTGGGCGCGTTCGTGACCGGATGCGTCACGCCGATGGCGGCGAAGATGGACGGCCACGCGGCCGTGCCCCCTCCCGGCCACCTTGCCGGACCTCGCTGACGGCCCCCGATTAAGCTCTTCCCATGCCTCTCGCCGAAGCATTCCCAGCGACGCTGATGACCAAGGACGGTGTGCGGATCGACGCCTCGCACATCCCGTCGCGAGGTGACGCCGATCTCGGCATCGTCCTCGCCCATGGTTTCACCGGCTCCTGGCGTGAGGGCACGACGCGGCGCATCGCCCACGTGCTGAGCGGCTTCGGCGGCGTGCTCGCCTTCGACTTCCGCGGCCACGGCAGGTCGGGCGGCCTGTCCACGGTCGGGGACGCCGAGGTGCTCGACCTCGACGCGGCGGTCAGGCACGCCCGCGCGATCGGCTACTCCCGCGTGGTCACCGTCGGGTTCTCGATGGGCGCCGCCGTGGCCGTGCGCCACGCCGCCCTGCACGCCGGCACGGACGCGGTCGTCGCGGTGAGCGGCCCCGCCCGCTGGTACTACCGGGGCACCCGCCCGATGCGGCAGGTGCACTGGGTGATCGAGCGGCCCTCGGGGCGGCTGGTGGCCCGGCTGGCCAAGCACACCCGCATCCAGGCCGGCCGGTGGGACCCGGTGCCGCTCCCGCCGTACGAGGCGGTGGCGCGCATCTCGCCCACCCCGCTGCTGATCGTGCACGGCGACGCCGACACCTTCTTCCCCCTGGAGCACGCCCACCAGCTCTTCGACGCGGCCCGCGAGCCCAAGGAGCTGTGGATCGAGCCCGGCTACGGCCACGCCGAGTCCGCGGCGACCCCCGCCCTCATCCGGCGGATCGGCGAGTGGATCGCCGCCGCGCCCGCGTACCCCGGCACGGGTCACCGATCTGCGGGGACGCGGGCCACCGGTTAACCTCCCGTTCCTGGGGCATCGGTTCGGGACATCGGCGGCGCGCCGGCGTCACCACGACCGGGCACAGGGGGTGGACCAGTGATCCTGGTGATCAATTCCGGGTCCTCGTCGGTGAAGTACCAGCTCGTCGACCTGGACGGTCCGACACGGATCAAGTCCGGCAAGGTCGAGCGCGTCGGCGAGCCGGACTCGGGCGTCCCCGACCACGAGGCGGCCCTCCAGCGCGTCGCCGACGAGGTGTCGATGGACTCCGGCGACCTCACGGCCATCGGCCACCGCGTCGTCCACGGCGGCCCGTGGTTCACCGGCCCGGTGCTGATCACCGACGAGGTGGTCAAGCGCATCGAGGAGGCCGTCCCGCTCGCGCCGCTGCACAACCCGGCGAACCTCGCGGGCATCGAGGAGACCCGCCGGCTGCGCCCCGACCTGCCGCAGGTCGCGGTCTTCGACACCGCGTTCCACAGCACGATGCCGGACGCGGCCCGCACGTACGCCATCGACCGCGAGGTGGCCGAGCGGTACGGCGTGCGCCGGTACGGGTTCCACGGCACCTCCACCGCGTACGTGTCACGCGTGGCCGCCGAGATGATCGGCCGGCCGGGCACGGCCAACGTGATCGTCCTGCACCTCGGCAACGGCGCCAGCGCCTCGGCCGTCTCGGCGGGCAGGTGCGTGGACACCTCCATGGGGATGACGCCGATGGAGGGCCTGGTCATGGGCACCCGGCCGGGCGACCTGGACCCGGGCGTGATCTTCCACCTGATCCGTGAGGGCATGACGCCTGACGAGGTGGAGTCGATGCTCAACCACCGCGCCGGCCTGCACGGGCTGAGCGGGGACAACGATATGAGAACGGTCATCGAGCGGGTCGCGGCCGGCGACGCGGACGCCGCGCTGGCCTACGCCGTGTACTGCCACCGGCTGAGGAAGTACATCGGCGCCTACTGCGCGGTCCTCGGCACGGTGCACGTGATCGCTTTCACCGGTGGCGTCGGAGAGAACTCCGCGCAGGTCAGGCGTAACGTGCTCGCCGGCCTCGAACCCATGGGCATCCGCCTGGACCCCCTGCGGAACGTGTCGGTCACCGGTGCGCGGGTGGTGTCGGCCGGCGACTCGGCCGTGACCGTCGCCGTCGTGCCGACCGACGAGGAACTGGAGATCGCCCGGGAAACCGACGGGGTTCTGGCGCGAACCAAATCAGAGTAAATGTCGTCTACCTCCAAAGGAGGTATGAGATCCACCAGGAGAACTCATGACCCGGGCATGTCTTCTGGCGGGGGCGATCTCGGACATCCTTGTAATGCGGGGCCGTCGCCCAGCGACGCGGGGGCGCGCTGGGCGGCGGTTACGCACGTCAGCCCAGGCGGGCGATCGACTTGTACTCCAGGTAGGACGACAGGCCCTCGGGGCCGAGCTCGCGCCCGATGCCGCTGGCCTTGTACCCGCCGAACGGCGACGACGGCTCCATGGTGTTCATCATGTTCACGCCGTACGTGCCCGTGCGGACCTGGCGGGCGATGTCCATGCCGTGGTCGGTGTCGGAGGTCCAGACCGTGCCGGACAGGCCGTAGTCGCTGTCGTTGGCGATGCGGACGGCGTCGGCCTCGTCGTCGTACTCGATCACCGAAAGGACCGGGCCGAAGATCTCCTCGCGGGCGATGCGCATGTCGTTGGTCACCCCGGCGAAGACGGTCGGGGCCACGTACCAGCCGCGGTCGTAGGGGCGGTCGAGGCCGCCGACGACCGGCTTGGCGCCCTCTTCGATGCCGAGCTTGATGTAGCCCTCGACCCGCTCCTGCTGGCGCTTGGCCACCATCGGGCCGATGCCGGTGGTCGGCTCCGACGGGTCGCCGACCGGCTGGGCGCTGACCATGTCCGCGATGGCCTGCAGGACCTCGTCGTACCGCGAGGACGAGGCGAGGATGCGGGTCTGGGCCACGCACGCCTGCCCGTTGTTCATGAGGGAGGCGATGGACAGGAAGCCCATGGCCGCGCCGAGGTCGCAGTCGTCGAGGATGATCGCCGCCGACTTGCCGCCCAGCTCCAGGCTGCACCGCTTGAGCTGCTCGCCGCAGATCCCGGCGATGCGCCGGCCGGCGGCCGTGGAGCCGGTGAAGGCCACCTTGTCGACGCCCGGGTGGGAGACGAGGTGCTCGCCCGCCTCGCGGCCGGCGGCCACGATGTTGACGACGCCGTCAGGGATGCCCGCCTCCTTGATCATCTCGGCGAGGAGGTAGGAGTCCAGCGGCGTCTCGGGGGCGGGCTTGACCACGACCGTGCACCCGGCGATCAGAGCGGGGGCGAGCTTGGTCATGATGACGAACTGGGGCACGTTCCACGGCACCACGGCGGCGACGACGCCGACCGGCTCGCGGCGCACCGTCACGGGGCCGAACATGCCGGGACGCTCGTCCTCGACCGCGAAGGTCTTGCCCAGCTCGCTGTAGTACTGCAGCATGCCGAGCGGCTGGGGCGCCTGGGCGAGCTGCGAGAAGGTGATGGGGCTGCCCATCTCGAGCGTGATGATCTCGGCCATCTCCGCCTGGCGGGCCGCGTAGAGACCGGCCAGCTTGCCGACCGTCTCGGCGCGCTCGGCCATGGACATCCTCGGCCACGGCCCGTTGTCGAAGGCCTGGCGGGCGGCGGCGACGGCCGCGTCCATGTCGGCGGGGGTGCCGTCGGGCACCCGGCCGATGATCTCCTCGGTGTGCGGGGAGACGACGTCGATCATCGCGGTGCCCGCGGGAGCAACCCAGTCGCCCCCGATGAAAAGACGGTCGTGCTGGAGCATGTGTCTGCCTCCTGGTCGGGTGGGCCGGGTCCTAGTTGACCGAATGCTTGCTTGTTTAGTCTTGCCATGGAGGGCTGTCGCTCACAAGCCGCATCGCCCGGTCGTTGCGACAGAACCATGTTCTGTCGCGGTTGGCAAGAGTGGGGGACCGTGGCCGCCGTCCGTGGGTAAGATCGACTGCTCGTTGCCGGGGCCTGACCACCCGATGGTGTAGTGATATGTCGGCTGGTGTCCGGAAATTTGTCGGGGCCCAATTCTCGGCAAACCCGCGACCTGCATATTCGCGAAGTGGTAGAAACTTCGCCATTGGTGTATAGGTTCTTCCGATCGTGTGACACCCCCGAAGATCGGCTTCTATAGTTCGGGACGTCTGAAGTGGGAGGGCTGATGCGATCAGGCCGTGTGCTGGTGCTGGCCACCGTCCTCGTCGGCCTGTTCTCGGCGCTCGCCGTACCGGCCGCCGAGGCCAAGCCCAGTCCCCAGGCCCAGCTCGAACGCCTCACCAAGCAGGCGGCGGACCTGCAGAAGGCCTACCGGGGGCAGATCGAGGGCCTTCAGGACGTGCGGGACGCCGCCGAGAAGGCCGGCGGCCGGGTCAAGAAGCTCCGCGCCGACCTCGCCGAGGCCAAGCGGCAGGTCGCGCAGTTCTACCGCAACTCCTACATGTCCGGCTCGCTCGACGGCCCCCGCGTGTTCAGCTACACCGGCGACCCCGACTCGATCCTCGGACAGGCCGCCACGGTCACCTACCTCGCCGAGGAGAAGAACCAGCGGCTGAACCGGATCGGCGCGCTGATCAAGGACCAGAAGACCGCGCAGGCCCAGGCCCAGGACAAGATCGTCGATCTCAAGAAGGAGATCAAGCAGCTCGAGGCCAAGAAGCGGGACGTCGAGGCGCTGCTGAAGAAGTTCGGCTTCCAGACGCCGGACGCGGGCAGCGGGCTGACCGCGCGCATGGTCAGCATCCGCAACGTCATCATGCAGAACTACCCGATGCCGTTCGGCGTCGGGTGCCTGCGGGCGGGCGACCCCGGCGAGCACGGCAAGGGCCGCGCCTGCGACTTCATGATGAGCGGCGGCGGCAGGATGCCCGACGCCGGGTCGGTGGCCCGGGGCGACGCCCTCGCGCAGTGGTGCATCGAGAACGGGCGCCAGATTGGCATCATGTACATCATCTGGCGCCAGCGCTACTACGACATCCGCACCGGCGCCGGGTGGCGGCAGATGTCCGACCGGGGCGGGATCACCGCGAACCACTACGACCACGTCCACGTCTCGGTCTTCTAGCGCTCCGGCCGCCCATGAGGCCACCCGCCGTCAGGGCCGTCCGCCGGGGTCCCCTCACTGGGCGGCGATGGCCGTCCGCCGGGGGTCCCTCAGGCCTCACTGGGCGGCGATGCGCTCCCTCAGCCAGTGGTACGAGGCCTTCGGCGTGCGCTTCTGGGTGGCGAAGTCGACGTGGACCAGGCCGAACCGCTGGTTGAACCCCTCGGCCCACTCGAAGTTGTCCAGCAGCGACCAGACGTAGTAGCCGCGCACGTCGACCCCCTCGGCGACGGCCGCCCTGACCGCGCCGATGTGGCCGTCGAGGAAGGCGATGCGCGCCTGGTCGTCCACCACCCCGTCCGGGCCGGGCTCGTCCGGCTGCGAGCAGCCGTTCTCGGTGACGTACACCGGCGGCAGCGCGTCGCCGTACCTGGCCCGCAGCCCGGTCAGCAGCTCGCGCAGCCCGTCGGGCACCACCGGCCAGCCGAACGCGGTCGTCGGGTAGCCGGTGATGCCGGCGTCCTCGAACGGCAGCTCTCCGGGGCCGGGCGGGGTGGCGGGGGCGGCGATGCGGGTGGGGTTGTAGTAGTTGATCCCGAGGCCGTCCAGGGGCTGGGCGATGATCTCCAGGTCGCCGTCCTGGACGGCGTCCAGCGCGGCCACCCCGTACGCCGACATATCGGGATATGCGCCGGTGAGGATGGGGTCGTTGAACAGCCGGTTGTGCAGGGTGTCGTAGGCGTCGGCGGCCCGCAGGTCCTCCGCGGAGCCGGACGCCGGCCACACGGGGGTGCAGTTGTTGGTGATGAGCACCTGGCCGGCCCGCGCCGCCCGCAGCGCCTGCACGGCGAGGCCGTGGCCGAGGAGCTGGTGGTGGGCGGTGGGCAGCGCGTCCAGGAACAGCGTCCTGCCCGGGGCGTGCGCGCCGAGCGCGTAGCCGAAGACCATGTGGATGAACGGCTCGTTGAGCGTGATCCACATCGGGACCCGGTCCGCGAGGCGCTCGGCCACGATCCCCGCGTACTCCGCCAGCCGGTGGGCCGTGTCGCGGTTCAGCCAGCCGCCCTTGTCCTCCAGGGCCTGCGGGAGGTCCCAGTGGAAGAGCGTGGCCGCCGGGACGATGCCCCGCTCGCACAGCTCGTCCACCAGCCTGTCGTAGAAGCCGAACCCGGCCTCGTTGACCTTCCCCGTGCCCTCGGGCTGGATTCTCGGCCACGAAATGGAGAACCGGTAGGAGTTCACCCCCAGATCGCTCATGAGCGTGACATCCTCGGACCATCGGCGGTAGTGGTCACACGCGACGTCTCCGGTGTGACCGTCTCTGATCCGGCCGGGCTCGTGGGCGAAGGTGTCCCATATCGACGTCCCCCGGCCGTCCTCCGTCACGGCGCCCTCGATCTGGTAGGACGCGGTAGCCGTGCCCCAAAGGAACATGATGACCTCCGGTGATATGAGTAGGCCTCATGCTAGGCCCGGCAAACGGATTCGGGAGGATGATGGAGGGATGACGAACGTCTCCGCAGGGACGCTGCGCCGCCGTCCCGCCCAGCGCCGCAGTGTCGAGCGGGTCGGGCGAATGCTCGACGAGTGCGCCCGGCTGCTCGACGAGGTGGGCTACGAAGCGCTGACCACCAAAGAGGTGGCCCGCAGGGCCGAGGTGCCGATCGGCACGTTCTACCAGTTCTTCCCCGACAAGCAGGGGCTGGTGCGGGCGCTGGCGCTGCGGAACCTCGACGCCTTCCTCGACCGGCTGACCAGCCGGCTCGCCTCGGCGGGCGTCTCCGACTGGACCGACGCCGTCGACCTGGCCGTGGACGAGTTCGTGGCGATGAAGCGCACCACCCCGGGGTTCGCCATCGTCGACTTCGGCGAGGTGCTGCCGACCCCCGGCGGGCCGCCGATCAAGGGCACCAACCGGCTGCTGGACGCCGCGCTGGAGAACAACGTCATCGTCGCCGACCGGCTGCGCGCGCTCACCATCGACATGCTGGGCGCGCCCAGGGGGCCGGGGCTCGACCGCGCGCTCATCGTGGCCGTCGAGGCCGCGGACGCGGTGCTGAAGCTCGCGTTCCGCACCCACCCCGACGGCGACCCCGAGCTGATCGCCGAGTGCCGGCGGCTGGTCCGGCGCTATCTGGCCGACCACCTGCCGGAACTGTGACCGTGACGCCGCCTCATCCACCCGGGCACGCCCCGCTCCGGCTTGACCTGGAGTGCACTCCAGGTGAAATGCTCGGAGTGTGAGCGTATACACACCGGGACAGGTGGTTGAGGAGACCGGGTTCAGCCTGGACACCCTGCGGTACTACGAGCGCATCGGCCTGCTGGAGCCGGTCGAGCGGAACGCCGTCGGCCAGCGGCGGTTCAGCGACCACGACCTCGGCTGGCTCGGCATGGTCAGGTGCCTGCGCGACACCGGCATGCCCATCGCCGAGATGCTGCGCTTCGCCAAGCTCGTCCGCAACGGGGAGCACACCATCCCGGAGCGCATCACGCTGCTGGAGTCCCACGACCGCGACGTGGAGGCGCAGATCGCGCAGCTCCGGGAGAAGCAGGACGCCATCAAGCGCAAGATCCACCACTACCGCGACGTCGTGGCGCTCTCCGGCACGCCGGTCAGCTGCCAGGCCGCGGAGGCCGGCTCCCGCTGATCCGGGCCTGCTCTCCGGAGTCATGGCTTCCCTTTTGCCCTGGTACATGGGGTTCTTTCTGCGCCGCCTGCTAGACCGGTAGCGGGAGGGAGCATGGCCGGACCGCGCCCGACACGGATGAACATCCCGCTGCTCCGGGTCGCGTCGGCCTGCGGGCTGATGGCGTTCGCGCTCATGGCGCACCTCACCGTCCTCCAGGCCTTTCGCTCCGGCACACTGTCCGTCGACCCGCGCAACCCCCGCACGACGACGTCCCGCTCCGGCTCACTGCCCGGCGGCCCGCGTGACCTCCGCGGGGCTGTAGGCGCTGGCCTGGATGTTGTACAGATCCGCGTAGATGCCGTCGAAGGCCATGAGGTGGGCGTGGGTGCCCTGTTCCACGACCTTGCCGTGGTCGAGGACGTAGATGCGGTCGGCGTACCGCACGCTGGCCAGGCGGTGGGTGATGAGCAGGACGCTGCGGCCGTCGGCGTGCCTGCGGATCCGCTCGAACAGGGTGTGCTCGGCACGGGCGTCCAGCGCGGCGGTCGGCTCGTCGCAGATCAGTAGCGGCGCGTCCCGGTAGAAGCCGCGGGCCACCGCGATGCGCTGCCACTGACCCCCCGAGGGCTCGTGGCCGTCCTTGAACCGGCGGTCGAGCAGCGTGCGGTAGCCGTTCGGCAGCTCGGCCACCACCTGGTCGGCCCCCGCGACCTCGGCGGACGCGTACAAGGCCTCATCGCCCTTCTCCAGGCCCATCGCGATGTTGTCCTTGGCCGTCAGCGGCCAGCGGGTGTGGTCCTGGGCGATGACCGCGATGTGCCGCCGCAGCTCGTCCTGGTCGACGTCCTGGACGCGCACGTCGTCCCACAGGACGGTCCCGCTCTCCGGCTCGTACAGCGCGGCAAGGATCTTGGAAAGGGTGGTCTTGCCCGAGCCGTTCTCGCCCACGAGCGCGACCACCTCGCCCTTGTCGATGTGGATGGACACGTGGTCCAGGGCGGGCTCCTCCTTGCCGGGGTAGCTGAACGACACGTCGTCGACGGTGATCCTCTCGAAGGCGGCGGGGGCCGGGCGGGGGCGCTCGGGGCCCATCCGCGCACGCGCCTCCGCGCAGAAGTCGAGGAAGTCGGTGAAGTACAGGCCCTCCTCGTACAGCCGGTTGGTGGAGTACATGAGGTTGGCCAGCGAGGACTGCCCCGAGCGGATGGCGAGGACGGCGGTGCCGGCCACGGCCAGCGGTACGGCGCCGGCCGCGAGCAGGATGCCCAGCGCGAGGTAGACCAGGCCGGTGCCCAGGCCGCCGAGCGCCTCACCGATGACACGCGCCACCGTCTGCCGCCGGGCGAGTCTCAGGACCGCCTCCTGCTCGGCCCCGGCCACCGCGTCGTACAGGCGCATCAGGAAGCGCCGCATGGTGAACGAGCGGACCTCGGCGGCGGTCTCCCGCTCGGCCATGAGGTTGGTCAGGATCCACTTGCGCCGGTAGAGCGGGATCATCGCGTACATCGTGGTGTACCGCATGCGGGCCGAGCGGACGGCCGCCCAGGCGTCGGGGACGACGGCGAGCACGAGCAGCGGCAGCAGCACCGGATGCAGGATGCCGAGGACGCCGGCCGCCGCGCCGATGCCGATCAGGCCGGTGAGCAGGTCGATCGCGGAGTTCACCACGCTGTCCACCATCGAGACGCCGCGCACGCGGGCCCGCTGGAGCGAGTCGTGGAAGTCGGGGTCGTCGAAGCAGATGAGGTCGACGCGGCTGGTCAGCTCGTAGAGCTGTTTCTCGGCGATGCGGCTGACCTGAGGCTCCAGCCGGGACTGCGCCCACCCGGCCCCGGCCTGGAGGCTCGTGCGCAGCGTCGCCGCCGCGCCGACGAGCAGGAGGCTGGGCAACGCGGCCCTGACGCGGTCGGGGGTGGGACCGGAGGAGAACAGCGCCTGCAGCACGCCGGTCGTGGCGAGCAGCCCGAAGGCGGTGAACATGCCGCCCAGCACGCTGAGGGAGATCGTCGCCAGTGTGTCGCGCGGGCTGGCCCGCCAGGCCATCTGGACGGCGTGGCGGATCAGGGCGGGGAGCCTGCGCGCCACCGTGAGAAAGCCGACGCCGGTCATCGTGCCGATGTGGGCGTGCCAGTCGGAGAGGCTGACCTCGCCGAGATCGATCAATGCGTCGTCCGGCCGGTCCGGATCGTCGGCGGTGGTGTTTCCGGTGGGTGGGGTGGTACTTGACGGGGAGATGTCCGGAGCCGGGCGCTTTTGTGGGGAGCCGTCCGGTGTCGCGTCCTTCGGGGTGGAGCCGTCCGAAGCGGAGGATTCCTGGGGAAGGTCGGCCATGCTCGCAGTGTGACCGGCGGCACCGACAGTTTAAAGCGGCTGCGGTAAAGGTCACTCTTTAGGTTGAAAGTGACAATTGCTTTGGTTCGCCGCATATGCCGGGGATGATGCTGGGACTACGCGCGCCGGACGTTCCCGCCCCATTCGACCCCGCCGCCCGGCGAGTCGGGAAGCTGGGAGGCGAGGCGCTCCGCCTCGGCGTGCAGCGCGGCGATGAGGAGGAGTTCGAGGCTCAGGTCTTCCAGGTCGGCGGTTTCCATCCGAGTCTCCCGAAGTGAGGTGCCCTGCCGGCCCAGAGATCGTCCGGGAGGCCGTTGCTCGTGGAATCTTACCTTCCGTGACGGCCGGTCGTCGCCCTGGCCTGTGTTGATCACTGTGTGTGCGCGGCAGGCCGGGGGAGGAGGGGGATCCGCCGGCTCGCGTCGCTTCTGGGCGGTCGCGCATGAGGGGTGGAGTTCGTTCGGTCTTCGACGCATCGTCGTCTCCTGCCGCCGACTGCCCGCGGGGTCGTGCTTCATACGGGAACGTGCCAGAACTCGTACGCGACCCGGCCCGGCGGGGCGCCGCGCAGGTGACGTGATCAGAGCAGAGTAGCCAAGTGATCATAATTACGGAAGGTGGGAATTTGCGAAAGTCATTTACATTCCGTGATCGCTCGGTCGCGGCATCGTGCCCCTGCCCGCGACCGTCCCCGGGCGGGGGCCCCGCGACCGGGGCATTCGCTTAGCGGGTAAGCCGGATACATCCGTCCCGCCGGGAATGGCGGGATCTCGCGGTTCCCGGGAGAACTTCCGGCGTCCTTGACGTGTGGCTTCACCAGCCTGGAGAAAGCGCCAAAAAGCACGGGATTCATTGGCATCTTTCGCGGTGCTCATCGGGGATGACGGGAATCCTTCCATCACATGAGCGCGCTCCGTAATTTGATGTAACACTTGAGTAATGGCCAGCACTTCCGCCCGCCGAGGCGTATGACAGCCACCACCGGCTTTCCGTCGGAGCCCGCGAGCTTTGTGGGCCGCCATTTCGACGTGACCGAGCTGGCGCAGCTTCTCGCCGTGACTCGTCTCGTGACGTTGTGCGGCATCGGAGGCATCGGCAAGACCCGGCTCGCGCTCAAGGTCGGGGCCGAGGTCGCGGGACGGTTCCCCGCCGGGGCGCGGCTGGTGGAGTTCGCCGGCGCCGACCAGCCCCACGAGCTCGCCGCCCGCGTCGCCACCGCGCTCGGCGTCGCGCCGCAGGCGTCCCAGACGTCGGAGGACGCCGTGACCAGGGCGATCGGCCACGCCCGCGTGCTCCTGGTCCTCGACGGCTGCGACTCCCTGGCGGGGGCGTGCGCCGAACTGTGCGAACGGGTGCTGTCCGCCTGCCCCCGGGCGGTGATCCTGGCCACCGCCCGCGAGCCCCTCGGCCTCCCCGCCGAAACACCCTGGCGCGTCCCCCCACTGACCCTCCCCCCCGACCCCGTCCCTCACCCACCCCGCGGCCCCGTCCCTCACGCGCCCCGCGACCCCGGCACCCACTCACCCCGCGACCCCGTCCCTCACTCACCCCGCGACCCCGGTACTCACGCGCCCCGCGACCCCGGTACTCACGCGCCCGGCGGCCCGGGCCCGTACGCGACCCGTGCCTCCGCTTCTCACACGACCCGAGACCCCGGTGTCCACGCGGCCCGTGACCCCGGTGTCCACGCGGCCCGTGACCCCGGTGTCCACGCGGCCCGTGACCCCGGTGCCGACGCGGCCCGTGACTTTGGTGCCCACGCGACCCGTGACCTCGGGCCCCATGACCTCGGGCCCCGTGACTTCGCGGACTGTGAGGCCGTCCGTCTGTTCCGCGATCGTGTGGCGGGAGCCGGGGAGGGCTCAGGGGGGAGTGGCTTCCTGGGGGCTCGTGACGGTGCCGCCGGCGTGGCCTCGCTGGTCCGCATGCTCCACGGCATCCCGTTCGCCATCGAGCTGGTCGCCGCCGCTGCGCGCACGCTCACCCTCGAACAGGTCGCGTCGAGCCTCGCCGACCACTTCCAGGAACCGGGCCCTCGCGAGGAGCAAGCCGCGGTCTCCCACCGCCGGGTCCTGTCGGCGACCATCGACTGGTGCCACCACCTGCTCAGCGAACCCGAGAAGGCCCTGCTGAGACGGGTGACCGTCTTCAGGGGCGGGTGGACGCTCCGCATGGCCGAGCGCGTGTGCGCGGGCGAGAGCCTGTGGACCGAGGACATCCTGACGCACGTCCGCGGCCTGGTCGCCCGGTCGCTGGTCGTGCGCGGCGAGGTCGCGGGCGAGACCCGCTACCGCCTGCCCGGCCCCGTCCGCGAGTACGCCACCGAACGGCTGGTCGTCTCCGGGGAGGACGACCGCTTCCGTGGCCGCCACCGCGACTACGTACGGGAGCTCGCGGTCGAGTTCGACTCGGCGATCAGACCCGGGCTGCGCGCGCCGTGGCCGACGACGCAGCGCCTGCTGCGGCAGCTCGAAGGCCTGGAGCCCGACCTGGCGAGCGCGGTCGAATGGTCCATCGAGGCCGGCGACCCCGAGCCGGCGATCCGACTCATCGTCGACCTGCGCTGGGTGATCATCAGCGCGGGTCCCCGCCATTTCGAGGTCGCCGCCTGGCTGGAGCGCCTGCTCTCCGTCGCCTCGCCCCACATGCCCGCCGGCCTCCGTGGGCGGGCGCTCGCGCTGCGCGGCACCCTCGCCCTGATGCAGGGCCGGCGGGACGAAGCGGGTGACCACGCCGAAGCCGGGCTGGCGCTCTGCCGCACCGCCCAGGGCCTGGCGAGCGACGCCCTCGCCCTGATCCTCCTCGCCCTCCTCGACCCCGAGGTCAGCCGCCACGACCCGCACGGAACCCTCCTCGACCCCGACACGACCCGGCGCCCGGTCTCCGGCGGTCTGTTCGGCGCCGACACGAGCCGGCGAGAGGCCGGTCCGGGTTCCCGCGACCTGGACGCTCGTGGGCGGGAGATCGCCGACGGCACCCCCGACCCAGGGACCCCCTCCAACGCGGAGCCCGCCCTCTACACGGAGACACCCCTCGCCCGGGGGTACGTCCCTGGCTTCGGGACCGTCCCCGGCTTGGAGACCGACCCCGGCTTGGAGACCGCCCCCGGCTTCGGGACCGTCCCCGGCTTGGAAAACGTCCCCGGCTTCGCGAACGTCCCTGGCATCGGGACCGTCCCCGGCTTGGAAACCGACCCCAGCTTGGAGACCGCCCCCGGCCTCGCGAACGTCCCTGGCTTCGGGAACGTCCCCGGCTTGGAGACCGACCCCGGCTTCGCGAACGTCCCCGGCTTGGGAACCGTCGCAGGCCCGGGGGACGTCGCCGGCTCGGGGAATGTCGCCGGCTCGGAGACCGGGAGGAACGCGGCGTTCGGCGGGCTGATCGAAAAGGCCGTCGGCGCGGCACGCAAAGGGGACCGGGGCCGGCACCTTCGCGTGCCCCGCCGCGAGGCGCCGGAGGAGGCACCGCTCGAACAGACCGGACGCCTGCGCGAGGCGCGCCGGGCGTACGAGGACGTCCTGTCGATCTGCAGTTCCCTCGAAGACCAGCAAGGCATGACGGACGCGCTCATCGGGCTGGCGCGCGAGGCCCGGAGCGAGGGCGAGCTCGTCACCGCGCGGCGCAACCTCGAAGGAGCGCTGGGACTGGTCAGGGCCTTCGACCCCCGCCAGACGGTCATCGAGTGCGTCGCGGCTCTCGGCATGGTCGCCCTGGAACAAGGTGACTTCACGGAGGCGCGCCACCGGCTCGGCGAGGCGCTCACCCTCAGCCGGGAAGCCGGGTTCGAGACCGAGACGGCCCACGGGCTCGAATCCCTGGCGGTACTGGCCAGCCGTGGCGCGGACGACCTGCGCGCGGTACGGCTGGCCGCCGCGGCAGAGGCACTACGCGAACCGGCACGCGGCTTCCACGCCCACTTCGTACCCGTGGAGGAACGTCCCACAATCCCCCCCAGGACACCGCTAAAAGGACCGTTCCCATCCCCCCTCGAAACCGACGCCTCACCACCCCCCCGCCCAAGAACCCCCC
>NZ_JANZYP010000007.1 GCF_025506355.1 Sphaerisporangium corydalis | reverse complement strand
GGGGTGGGTTGCGGGGGTCGGGGGTGATGGGGGTGGAGAAGGTACCGGCTGTGGGTGGGTCAGTGGTGGGGGGGCTGGTGCGGGGTTGGTTTTTGGTGGGGGTCAGGGGTCGACGGTGGTGGAGAAGACTTCTTCGCGGGCCGGGTGGAGGGCGGCCATTATGGCGCCTCGGAGTACCGGGTTTCCCTGGACCTGGGTGACGGTCACTCTGGGGCGGCTCGGGCAGATGCGGGCGACGGCCTCCTCGACCTTGGCGGCGAGCACGAGCCCGCCGGCCCGGCCCACGTCCCCGCTCAACACGACGAGTCCTGGGTCGATCACCACCGTCACCGCGGCCACCCCGATGGCCAAGCGGCGGGCGACCTCGTCGAGGAAATCGTCCCGCCCCTCGGCCACCGCCATCCGCACGAGATCCGCGGGGGAAAGAGGAGCGTTCGGCGGAGCGGGCAGGAGGGGGGCCGCAGGGGAAAGCGGGTCCGGGGAGGCGGAGGTGAGGGAGGTTGGGGGAGGGGGGAGGAGGGCGTGGGTGGTGGCCAGGGTTGTCAGGGCGGCGGTGCCTACCAGGCGTTGGAAGGAGCCGGACTGGGGTTCGGTGACGTCGACGGGTAGTGGTTCGCCGGGCACAGGTAGCCACCCGATCTCGCCCGCGGCGCCCGTGAACCCCCGGTGCAGCCGCGACCCGAGCATGACGCCGAGCCCCTGCCCCACCCCCGCCCACACCAGGACGAAGTCGTCGACTCCCTGCGCGGCCCCGTAGGCGTGCTCGGCCAGCGCCGCCAGGTTCACGTCGTTCTCTATCGTCACCGAGGACCCGAGGGTGGCCCTGAGGTCGGCGAGGACTCCGGCGTGCCATGACGGCAGGTCGAAGGAGAACCGGACGTCTCCGGTGCCGGGGTCGACCACTCCCCTGGTCCCGATGACCAGAGCGCGCAGCCGCGACATGCTCACGTCGGCGGCGTCACAGGCCCGCCGTACCGCGTTGTGCACGGTTTTCACGGGTTCGCCCGTTTCGCAGGGGTCGACGGTCACCTGGGCGATGAGGGTCCCGGTGATGTCGGCCACGCCCGCGGTGACGCTGTCGGGCAGGACCTCGAGCCCGGCGACGTAGGCGCTGGACGGCACCACGGCGTACAGCGCGGCGTTGGGCCCCCGGCCGCCCGGCCGCTCCCCCGAGACCTCCACCAGGCCGCGTTCCTCCAGCCGGGCCAGGAGCTGGCCGGAGGTGACCTTGGACAGGCCCGTGTGCTCCCCCAGTTCGGCTCGGGTCAGCGGCCCTTCGGAGAGCAGGAGTTCCAGGGCCGCGCGGTCGTTGAGCCGGCGCAGCAGCCGCGGAGTCCCGGGGTGGCGTCTGGGCATCGGATTGGGTCCCTCTCTCGTCACGATCCGCTAACGGGCGTTTCTTTTAAGAAAGTTTCTTGTTAGTTTAACGGCAGTCACCCCGCAGGCAAGAGATCAGCGCCTCGGGATGTCCAGCGCAGAGCACGAGGATGGCGCCTTCGCCAGGTGCACGGCCCTTGACATGCACCTTCCGACGAGCGCGAGCCGACGTGAAGCCGGGAAGGGAGAACCCGAACGTGAAGATCGGAAAGATCGCTGCCGCGACGGCCACGACCGCCGCTCTTGCCATTGGCGTTTCCGCGTGCGGAGGCGGCGAGCCGGCCAAGACCGAGGCGCCTCAGGCGTCCGCCGCCGCATCGGGACCGAAGTTCGCAGGTCAGACGCTGACCGTATGGCGGCTTGGCGCACCGAACGACGTGCAGACCAAATATATGGACGACCTGGACGCCAAGTTCAAGGAGCAGACCGGAGCCGACGTCAAGCTCCAGTGGATCCCCTGGCCGGACGCCCAGAAGAAGTGGACCGCCGCGCTGGCCGGCGGCGAGGGCCCGGACGTGACCGAGTTCGGCAACGACCAGGTCGCCGCCTGGGTCGCGCAGGACGCCCTCACCGACATCACCGAGGTGGTCAAGGCCAGCCCCGACTTCCAGCAGATCCCGCAGAACCTGTGGGGTTACGAGACCATCGACAGCAAGGTCTACGCCGCGCCGTGGGGCGGCGGCACGCGCGCCGTCCTCTACCGCAAGGACTGGTTCGACCAGCTCGGCATCGAGGCGCCCAAGACCTGGGAAGAGCTCGTGGCCGCCGGCAAGAAGATCGTCGCCAAGAAGGGCAAGGACGTCGACGGCTTCGCCTTCAACGGCGGCTCCGACGCCAACATGTCCCTTTCGCCGTTCGTGTGGTCGGCGGGCGGTGACTTCGCCTCGTTCGAGGGCGGCAAGTGGACCGGCAAGCTGACCGACCCGGCCTTCAAGGAGGGCTTCCAGTTCTACACCGACCTGGTGGCCAAGGACGGCGTGTCGGGCAAGGCGCGGCTGAGCCAGAACTCGGTCGACATCAGCCAGCGCTTCGCCGCCGGCAAGGTCGGCATGTACGTGACCGGCGGCTGGGACATCGCCACGATCAAGGAGCAGAGCAAGGGCAAGGTCGGCGAGGACAAGATGGCCTTCTTCTCCCTGCCCAACAAGGAGGGCAGCGGCCCGGCGCCGGCGTTCCAGGGTGGCAACGACATCGCCATCTGGAAGGACAGCAAGAACCCCGAGCTGTCCGCCGAGTACCTCAAGCTGGCCGCCGGCAAGGAGTTCGGCACCCGCTACGCCAAGGAGGGCGGCCTGCTCCCGCTGTACCCCGAGGCGCTGGCCGCGTTCGCGAGTGACCCGGTCCAGGCGCCGTTCGCCGAGACCTTCAAGGTCGCGAAGGGCTTCCCCGCCAGCCCGAACTGGGCCGAGGCCAACGACACCAAGGCCGTGCTGCAGAACGCGGCCCGCTCGGTCATCGAGGGCAAGAAGGACGTCGACACGGCCCTCGCCGACGCCAACAAGGAGCTCGAGACCATCCTGAACCAGCAGTGACGATGGCGCAGACCTCGACGGTCGCCCGGGGCGGAGGCCAGTCCTCCGCCCCGGCGCGGCGCCGGTCCCATCGTCCGCCGCGAAGGTCCGGGATGCCCGCGTGGCTCATCCCGTACACGATGCTCCTGCCGGGGCTTCTGGTGATCGCGGTCCTGCTGCTCTACCCGCTGTACCAGATGGTCGACATGTCCTTCCACAAGGTGGGACTGCGGCAGATCCGGCCGAATCCCCAGCCGGCCGAGTTCCTCGGACTGGACAACTACACCCAGGCCCTGCAGAGCGACCTGTTCTGGATCTCGCTCCGCAACACGGTGACGTTCGCCGTGATCACCGTGGCGCTGACCCTCGTCACGGGCACGCTGGTGGGCCTGCTGATGCACAAGCTCGGCAAGAAGATGTCGACCTTCGTCATCGTCGGCATCATGGCCGCGTGGGCCACCCCGCCCACCGCCACGGCCATCATCTGGAAGTGGATGTTCGACCCCGACGCGGGCGTGGTGAACTGGCTGCTGAACCTGCTTCCGGACGGGCTCTCCACGCTGGTGTTCGGGCGGGCGGACTGGTCGGGGCAGCCCTGGCTCAACGACTCCTCGACGATCTACCTGGTCCTGATCGTGGCGGTGGTCTGGGCGTCGTTCCCGTTCATCGCGGTGTCGGTGCTGGCGGGGCTCAAGAGCATCCCGTCGGAGCTGTACGAGGCGGCCACGGTCGACGGGTCGTCCCCGGTGATGACCTTCAGAAAGATCACCTTCCCGCTGCTGAAGCCGGTGTTCTCCGTCCTGCTGGTGCTGTCCATCATCTGGGACTTCAAGGTCTTCACCCAGCTCTACGTGCTCGCGGGCGGCACCACCAACCGCGACGCCTTCAACCTGTCGCTCTGGGCGTACACCGAGGCGTTCAGCGCGCCGCCCAAGATGGGCTTCGGCGCCGCCATCGCGGTGATCCTCACTGTGATCATGCTGCTGATCACCGCCGTGTACGTACGGCAGATCGTGCGAACGGAGGACGTCCGATGAGGCCGCTGACCGCCACCCGGCTGAAGAAGTCCGGGCTGAACGCGGCCGGCGTGCTGGTCGTCCTGTTCTCGGTGTTCCCCGTCTACTGGATGGTCGCGACGGCGTTCAAGCCCAACGACGAGATCTTCACGACGCGGTTCATCCCCTTCCCGCTTGCGCCCACCATGGACCACGTGCAACGGGTCCTCACCAAGGGCGTGGCCGGGCACTCCGTGTGGCAGTACCTGCTGAACAGCGCGATCGTCGCGGTCGGCACCGTGCTGATCGGCTCGGTCTTCGCGCTGCTCGCGGCCACCGCCGTGTCGCGCTTCCGGTTCCGGTTCCGCACGAGCTTCCTGATCCTGCTGCTGATCGTGCAGATGGTGCCCGCCGAGGCGCTGCTGATCCCGCTCTTCCTGATGGTCAAGCGGCTCGGGCTGTACGACCAGCTCCTCGGCCTGATCGTCGTCAACGTGGGGTTCACCCTGCCGTTCGCGATCTGGATGCTGCGGACCTTCGTGGCCGCCGTCCCCAAGGAGCTGGAAGAGGCCGCCGCCATCGACGGCGCCAGCCGGTTCGTCACCTTCTGGAAGGTCCTGTTCCCTCTGGTGGCGCCGGGGCTGGTGGCGACCAGCATCTTCTCGTTCATCACCGCATGGAACGAGTTCGTCTTCGCGCTGACACTGATCAACGACCAGGGCAAGTACACGATGCCCGTGGCGTTGCAGTTCTTCACCGGACAGCGGTCCACGGACTGGGGCGGCATCATGGCCGCCTCCACGCTGATGACCATCCCGGTCATCGCGTTCTTCCTGCTGGTGCAGCGACGCATGGTGTCGGGCCTGGTGGCGGGCGCCGTGAAAGGCTGAAAACCCCAGCCTTCCCAACTTTGAGCTAAGGAGTCGAGTACATCCATGTCTGAGATCTCCGTGGGCGAGTTCTCCGTGGGCGACCGCGACCGGGGGCTGTACCGTCTCGCGGCGGGCACCCTGCTCGCCGCCTTCCCCGGCACGACCGCTCCCGACTGGATCCTCCGCCACCTGGCGGACGGCCTGGGCGGAGTCACGCTCTTCGGCTTCAACGTCGCCGGAGCCGAGCAGCTCTCGGCCCTCACCGGGCGGCTACGGGACGCGGGCGACCCGGTCATCAGCCTGGACGAGGAGGGCGGGGACGTCACCCGGCTCGCCTACCACGTCGGCAGCCCGTACCCGGGCAACGCGGCGCTCGGCGCCGTGGACGACATCGAGCTGACCCGCAGGGTCTACCGCTCCATCGGCGACGACCTGGCCCGGTGTGGGGTCAACCTCGACATGGCGCCCGACGCGGACGTCAACACCGCCGACGACAACCCCGTGATCGGCACCCGGTCGTTCGGCTCCGACGCGGCCCTGGTGGCCCGGCACACCGTGGCGGCCGTCGCGGGGCTGCAGGAGACCGGGGTGGCCGCGTGCGTCAAGCACTTCCCGGGGCACGGCGCCACCCGGCAGGACTCCCACCTGGAGATCCCCGTCGTCGACGTGTCCCGCGAGGTGCTGTGGGAACGAGAGCTGCTGCCCTTCCGCGCCGCGATCGAGGCGGGCACCCGATCGATCATGACCGCGCACGTCCGGGTCCCGTTCCTGACGGGTACGGCCCCGGCCACGCTGTCGGCGCCGGCGCTGACCGAGCTGCTCAGGGGTGAGCTCGGGTACGACGGCGTGGTGATCTCCGACGCGCTCGACATGCACGCGATCGTCGAGAGCGTGGGGCTGGGCGGGGGCGCCGTGCTCTCGCTCGCGGCCGGTTCCGACCTGCTGTGCCTCGGGCCGCTGCCGACGCGGGAGCAGATCCAGGAGATCATGACCGAGATCGTGGCGGCGGTCCGGGACGGGCGGCTGCCGCTCGCGCGCCTTGAGGAGGCCGCCGAGCGCGTCGCCCGGCTGCGCGGCTGGTTCGGTACGCCGCACGGGGAGGCCAGGGACGGGAACGTGATCGGCCTCACCGCGGCCCGGCGGGCGGTCAGCCTGTCCGGTACGGCGACGCCGCTGGTGAACCCGCTCGTCGTCGAGGTCGACACCCCGCCGACGATCGCGGTCGGCGACGTGCCCTGGGGGTTCGCCCCGTGGCTGCCGGACGCGGAGATCGCCAGGATCAAGCCGGACACCGCCGACGCGGCGGGGCTGCTGGAGCGCGCGCGGGGCCGGTCGCTGGTCATCGTGGTCAAGGACGCCCACCGCCACCTCGCCAGCCAGGACATCGTGTCCGCCCTGCTGGCCGGGCGTCCCGACGCGACCGTCATCGAGATGGGCCTCCCCATCTGGCGCCCCTCCGCGGGCGCCTACATCGCGACCTACGGCGCCGCCCGCGCCAACGCCCAAGCCGCCGCCGAGCTCCTCACCGCCTAACCGGCCCCCCGCCGCACATAGCGCCGGGTACCGCCGCCCCACGACCCGCCGACGCGGCGCCGGGAAAAGCGGCAGTGTGGGCGGAGGGTGGCCATGGGCGGCCCCCGCCCCCGCCCCTGGCAGCAGGCGGCGGAGGGGTGCCATTCGCTTGAGGGCAGGGGCTTGGCGGGAATCTCCGGCGATCGGCCGGTCACCCGCCGCAGGTGGCGGGGGACCGCAGGGGTGCCGGGGGTTGGTCAGGTGGTGAAGATTTCTTCGCGGGCTTGGTCCAGGGCGGCGAGGATGGCGCCGCGGAGGACGGGGCGGCCCTTGACCTCGCTGACCACCACTTCGGGGCGGATCGGGCAGATGCGGGCCACGGCCTCTTCGACGCGGTGGGTCAGGGCGGCGCCGCCCGCCCGGCCGACCTCGCCGTTGAGCACGACGAGGGTCGGGTCAAGGACCACGCACACCGAGGCGACGCCGAGCGCGAGACGGTGGGCCAGTTCGTCCAGGAACGCCGAGCCCGCCTCGCCGCTCTGGACGGCGGCGCGCACGGCGTCGGCCGCGGTCTCGCCGGCGAACCCGTACGGCTCGGCCAGCTCGGCCACGGCCTCGGCGCTGATGAGGGACTGCAGGCCGCCCGCCAGCGACGGCAGCCGTCCAGGGACGGCCTTGACGTCGGCGGCCAGCGGGACGCCGGGCACCGGCAGGTAGCCGATCTCGCCGGCGCTGCCCGAACGGCCGCGATGGAGCCGGCCGCCGAGCACGACGGCGAGGCCGACGCCGCGTTCCACCCACAGCAGGACGAAGTCATCGACGCCCCTGGCCGCGCCCTCGGAGCGTTCGGCGATGGCGGCGAGGTTGACGTCGTTCTCGATGGTGACGGGCCGCCGCAGGTCGTGGGCCAGGGACTGGTGGCTGCCCTCGTGCCATCCGGGCAGGTCGAAGGAGAACTTGACGTCGCCGCTGCGCGGGTCGACCACGCCGGGCGTGCCGATCACGATGCCCTTGAGGCGGGACAGGGCGACCTTGCCCGAGCGGCAGGCCTTCACGACGGCGTTGTGCACCAGCGCGACGGGGTCGTTGTGGCCATTGGTGGAAACCGTCACCTCTGCCACGATTTCCCCGTTGATATCCGCGATGGCGGTCGTGACGGAATCAGGCCCCACGTCCAGGCCCGCCACATAGGCCGAGGAGGGAATCACCCCGTAAAGCGCCGCATTGGGCCCCCGGTTCCCCGCCTGTTCTCCGACCACCTCGACCAGCCCGCGCTCTTCGAGCCGGGAGAGCGTCTGGGACGCGGTGACCTTGGACAGGCCGGTCATGTCACCGATCTGTCCCCTGGTCAGCGGGCCCGAGGCCAGCAACAGCTCCAGCGCGGCCCGGTCGTTGATCTCCCGTAGCAACCTGGGCACGCCAGGACGTCGCTCCATTGCATGCTTTCTTGTCGTCGGTCCCCGTTGGGTTTATCACAAACGCACTACGCGGTGTGACGCAACCATTCATCATTAAAGCTTCCTGCCAGTTTACCGGCTTCCCCGCCGGGTATCGTCGGGTTTCTTCCCCGCGGGTCTTGCCTTCCCCTCCGATTGACACGAGGATCGCTCATGTCTTTGCCGAGGAGATGCACATGGGCGAGCCCGCCGTACGACCCCCGGACAGCGCCGAGCGGCCCCCGCCCCGGCCGATGCCCGGTCCCCTGACCCGCCACCGGCTCGCCGTGCTCGCGCTCGCCGCCGGCGTCCTGCTGCTCACCGACGTGCTGCGGGTGTTCCTGCCGTCGCTCATCACGCTCTTCGGCCGCGCGGGCGACACCCCGCCCGAGCGGATGGGGCTGTACGCGGCCCTGTGGTTCGTCCTGCCGTTCGCGGCCGTCCCCCTGACCCGCCCGCGCGGCCCCCGGCCCGTCGTGCTCGTGAGCGCGGTCCTGCTGGTGGCGGACCGTCTGGCGCTCCAGGCCACCGACGGCGGCGCCCTCCAGCTCTATGTCGCGAGCGCGGGCGTCTCTGTAAGCCTGGTCTTCCTGTACGGCTGCGCGCTGACGACGCCGCGCAGGGCGGTGCCCGCCGGGATGGCCGCCGGGCTCGCGGCCTCGGCGATCGTCCACCTGCTGCTCGACCAGGTCGACCTGGTCTGGCGGGACGGCCCGCTCCCCTGGCTCGCCGCCGCGGCCGTCTGCGCCGCCTTCCTGTGGGCCGTACGGCGCACGAGCCCCCCAGGCGAGCCCGTGCCCGGTGACGTCGCCCCGGCGGGCCTGTGGTTCGTCTTCGGCCCCACCCTGGTCCTGCACGGCATGTACCTGGAGACGGTCGGCCTGGCGGAGGTCTCCCGGGCGGGCGAGCGCGGCTCCTCGGAGACCGTCGTGCGGGTGGTGCTGGCGGTCGTCAGCCAGCTCGTCCTGGTGTCGTTCGCCACCACGCCGGTCGGCAACAAGTGGGTCCCCATCGCCGGCTTCCCGGTGTCGGCGATCCTGATGATCGCGACGTCCTCGTGGACGCCCTCGCCGCTGGTGGCCCTCACGCTGGGAGGCTGCCTGGCCGTGGCCGGACGGCGGCCCGCCTCCTCCCCGGTGCGGAGCGGCCTCGCGCTGCTCGGCGGGGCGCTGGTCTTCCTGGTCGCCGTGTTCGTCTACTACGCCGCCTACGACATCGACCTCGGGTTCCCCAACGCCGTCGTCCCGGTCCTGATGGCCGCGCTGGTCACCGTGGTCGCGGTCCGGGCGGCGGCCGGGGCCGGGCCGATGCTCCTCACCTCCCCGTTCCGCCCCGGCAGGCCCCTGGCGTTCGCGGCGGTGGTGCTGGTGGCCGCCGGCGCCGCGGCCTGGCGTCCCCTCCCGGACGTGCGGGCCACCTCCGGGAACGAGTTCACGCTCGTCGCGTACAACATCCGGATGGGGTTCGGCCTGAAGGGCACCCTGGACCTGGACCGGATCGCCGCGTGGGCCAGAAGCGAGCGTCCCGATGTGGTGCTGCTGAGCGAGGTCGACCGGGGCTGGCTGCTGAACGGCGGCCACGACGGGCTGGCGCGCATCGCCAAGGGGCTCGGCATGCGCTACCGCTTCGCCCCCGCCGCCGACCCCCTGTGGGGCGACGCGATCCTCACCAACCTCCCGATCAGGCAGATCGCCTCGCACCCGCTGGGCGGGCATGACTATCCGACCGGCGCCCAGGCCCAGGCGGTCGTGCTCGAGGTGGGCGGCACCGAGGTGGGGATCGTCGGCACCCACCTGCAGGCGCCTCCCGGCCAGGCGCCCGAGGTCGCCGCCATAGCCAGGGACCTGGCCGCGGGCGCCGGCGCCGAGCGCGCGGGCACCGGCGTCCCGGGCGCCCGCGCGCCGGTGGCCGGGGCCCCGACGACCGGGACGCCGGCCTTGGGCGCGCCCCGGCCGGTGCTGCTCGCGGGGGATCTCAACACCCGGCCCGGCGACCCGGAAATGCGCGTCCTCGCTGCGGCGGGCCTGTCCGACCCCCTGACGGCGTGGGGAAATCCGCCGACCTCCCCGGCGGACGCGCCGGTCGAGCGGATCGATCACGTGCTGGTGAGCCGGGGTCTGACGGTCGTCGGCGCGCACGTGCCCAGGGTCGGTTTCTCAGATCATCTGCCTGTTGTGGTGAGGTTGCGCGTAACCAAGGTTTAGCAGGCGGGATAATCGAGAACATGCGTCTTTCCGCCCGTGTCGACTACGCCCTCCGAGCCGCCGCCGAGCTCGCCGCCTCGGGCAGCGGCCCCACCACGGTGGGCGAGCTCGCCAAGGAACAGGAAATGCCCCCCAAGTACCTGGAGAACATCCTGCTCCAGATGCGCCGGGCGGGCCTGGTCCGCGGCCAGCGGGGCCCCGAGGGCGGCTACGTCCTCGCCCGGCCGGCGACCGAGATCTCCCTCGCGGACGTGATCCGCGCCGTGGACGGCCCGCTGGCCAACGTCCGGGGCGAACGCCCCGAGCACGTCGGCTACCGGGGGGCCGCCCGCGCCCTCCAGCAGGTGTGGATCGCCCTGCGCGCCAGCGAGCGCGCGATCCTGGAAGAGGTGACGCTGGACCAGATCGCCGCCGACGCCCTGCCCGACAGGGTGATGGAGCTCGTCGCCGACCCGGCGGCCTGGGACTGACCGCGTGCCCGAGGGCGACGCGGTCTACCGCGCGGCCGCGAGGCTGAGGGGCGCCCTCGACGGGCAGGTGCTCACCCGGTCGGACTTCCGGGTCCCCAAGTACGCCACCCTGGACCTGACCGGCCGCGCGGTCCTCACCACCGTGTCGCGCGGGAAACACCTGCTGACCAGGGTCGACGGCGGGGTGACGATCCACACGCACCTGCGCATGGACGGGAGCTGGCGGGTCGGCGCCGCGGGCGCGCCCCCCAGGCGGGGCGACATCGTGCGCCTGCTCCTGGCCAACGAACGGTGGCAGGCGGCCGGGATCAGGCTCGGCATGCTCGACGTGGTGGAGACCGGCCGGGAGGACACGCTCGTGGGCCATCTGGGGCCCGACCTGCTCGCCCCGGACTGGGACGCCGGGCAGGAGGCGCTGGCGGCGGCGAACATCGCGCGGGACCCGGACGTGACGATCGCGGAGGCGCTGCTCGATCAGCGCAACGTCGCGGGAATGGGCACGATATGGCGGGCCGAGACGCTGTTCCTGGCGGGGGTGTCGCCGTTCAGGCGCGCCGGCGAGGTGGAGGATCTTCCGAAGATGATGTCACTGGCCCACCGTCTGCTGGACGCCGGCAAGCAGAGGCCCGGCGGTCCGGTCACCACGGGGGACCAGCGCCCGGGAAGACGGCTCTGGGCGTACGGCCGGGCCGGACGGCCCTGTCTGCGCTGCGGCAACGAGATGATCGGCGCTGAGCTCGGGGCGCGGCCATACGAAAGGGTGGTCTTCTACTGCCCCGCCTGCCAGCCCCGCTAGCGGGGCCGTCACCGGACAGCGTGCGATACACAGACCGGCACGAGAGGACTCGTGGCGGTCCGCCAGCTCAGGACGAAAAACCCGGCAACCGCGACCTATGCGGCGACCATGTCCTTGACTTCGGGGAATCCATCGAACTCGGGGCCCGAGATCGTGCTCGACACGGTCTCGGCAATGGGCAGTCGCTCGTGCTCGGGCGCATCGGCCAGCACGGGCGCGTGTTGCAGCTCAGCCAGCGCGAACTGGTCGGAGACCTCACGGAGCACCTGCGAGAGCGGCACGCCCAAGGCACCGCAGATCGAGGCGAGCAGCTCCGAAGAGGCTTCCTTCTGGCCACGCTCAACCTCTGACAGATAGCCAAGGGAGACACGTGCCAAGGTGGACACCTCACGCAGGGTGCGAGCCTGCCGCACCCGCAGCCGCCGCAGCACGTCACCGAGCAGCTGACGCAGCAGGACCATCTGTCGCTCCCTCCCGGGCGCAGGCGCCTTCACAACGCTCCGCGCGGTCGGTTCGTATCGCCCGTTTTTCGAATGCCCTTCGTACATGCTCCTCGCCGTCATCATTGGTTCGCTCGGCCCCTTTGCCGGGCGCACGCCGGACCTGCTCCTCACCGATGGGTCACGAACCTCGCTCACAGCTCCACCGTACCTGCATCGACCAATGGGGCGGCAGACCGTGGGGAGCATGTTCGCTGGTGACGTAACGCGGTAATCATCCTGTATGTTCCCCCATTTGCGCCTCCAGCACACCTCTCAGGAGATCCAAACCCTCCCGGACGGTACTTTTGCGAATCTCTTCCCGCGAGCCCGGCAGAAGCACGTCACGGCGCCGCAGGAGGCCGTCAGGACCGCTGACGGCGATATGGACCGTGCCGACCGCCTTGCCGTCCTGCTCGTCCGGACCGGCCACACCCGTCACTGCCAGGCCGAACGTGGCGCCGGCCAGCAAGCGGACGCCGGAGGCCATGGCGGCGGCCACATCCGGGTGGACCGCGCCCTCCCGGGCGAGCAGCTCCGCGGGGACGCCGAGAAGGCTGGATTTCAGGTCGGTGGCGTACACGATGACCCCACCCCTGAATCCTGCGGAGGCACCACTAGGGGTCGTGAGCGTGGCGCCGATCAGCCCGCCCGTGAGCGACTCGGCCACCGCGACCGTCGCCCCCTCGCGAACCAGGAGGGACAGCACGCCGGCGGCGAGCGCCGCGCTCATCCGCCGCGCGCCTTCTGGGCGACCTTGCGCAGCCGGACGGCGCGGGTGACGTAGTCGAGGCCGGTGAGGACGGTGACGGCCAGGGCCAGCCCCATGGCGACCCACCTGAGCACGTCGGGCATGCCGGGCATGATGTACAGGGCGATCGCCACGATCTGCAGGACGGTCTTGACCTTGCCGCCGTAGCTGGCGGGGATGATGCCGTGGCGGATGACCGCGAACCGCAGGGCGGTGACGCCGACCTCCCTGACCAGGATGGCGACCGTGATCCACCACGGCAGCTCGTCGAGCACCGACAGGGTGACCAGGGCGGCGCCGATCAGGACCTTGTCCGCGAGCGGGTCGGCGATCTTGCCGAAGTCGGTGATCAGGCCGTACCGCCGGGCCAGCCAGCCGTCGAGCTGGTCGGTCAGCGAGGCGAGCAGGAAGACCAGGAGCGCCGTGTACCGCCAGCCGGTGCCCTCGACGAACAGGCACGCGACGAAGAACGGGACGACCACCAGCCGGAGGACGGTCAGCACGTTGGCGATGTTCCACGGGCTGACGCGACGCGCGACCGAATCCACCAGCGATTCGGTGCCGGTCTCCGGCGGGTTGGTCATGGCCCGGCCTTGATGCGGGCGATCAGGTCGACCCCCTCGGCGTCGACGACCGTGGCCCGCACGATCTGCCCGGGGACCAGCCCGATGCCCTGGACGGTGACCGAGCCGTCGACCTCGGGGCCCTGGTGGGCGGCGCGGCCCTCGTAGCCGCCGTCGCCGAGGTCCTCCTCGACGAGCACCTCGATCTCGGTGCCGATGCGTTCCTCGGCGCGCTGGGTGGTCAGCTCCTCGGCCAGCTCGGTCAGCGCGGCCACCCGCTCGTCGATGGTGTCCTGGTCGAGCTTGCCGCCGAACCCGGCGGCCTCGGTGCCGTCCTCGTCGGAGTAGCCGAACACGCCGACGACGTCCAGGCGCGCCTCGTCGAGGAACCCCACCAGCTCGGCGAACTCGGCCTCGGTCTCCCCCGGGAAACCGACGATGAAGTTGGAGCGCACACCGGCCTCCGGGGCGCGGTCGCGGACCGCCGCCAGCAGGTCGAGGAAGCGCCTGGGGTCGCCGAACCGGCGCATCCGGCGCAGCACCGGCCCGCTGGCGTGCTGGAAGGACAGGTCGAAGTAGGGCGCGACGCCTTCGGTGCCGGCGATGACGTCGATCAGCCCGGGGCGCAGCTCGGCCGGCTGGAGGTAGCTGACGCGGACCCGCTCGATGCCGTCGGTGGCGGCGAGCTCGGGCAGGACCTTCTCCAGGGCGCGCAGGTCGCCCAGGTCCTTGCCGTAGGAGGTGGAGTTCTCGCTGACCAGGACGAGCTCCTTGACGCCCTGGCCGGCCAGCCAGGCCGCCTCGGCGAGCAGCTCCTCGGGGCGGCGCGAGACGTACGCGCCGCGGAAGGCGGGGATGGCGCAGAACGTGCACCGGCGGTCGCAGCCGGAGGCCAGTTTCAGCGAGGCCACCGGCCCGCCGGACAGGCGCTTGCGCAGCGTGCGCGGCCCGCTCGCCGGGGCCAGGCCGTCCGGCAGCTCGCCGTGGCCCGGGATGTGGGCGTGGCCCGCGCCGGTGGAACGCTCGACCGGGCTGATGGGCAGCAGGGTGCGCCGGTCGCGCGGGCTGTGCGGCTTGAGGGCGCGGCCGTCGAGTACGTCGTCGAGGCGCGCGCCGATGTCGGTGTAGTCGTCGAAGGAGATGACGGCGGAGGCCTCGGGGAGCGCCTCGGCGAGCTCCTTGCCGTAGCGCTCGGCCATGCAGCCGGCGGCGACGACCTTGGCCCCGGAATCGGACGCGGCGAGCAGCGTGTCGATCGAGTCCTTCTTCGCCGAGTCGATGAAGCCACAGGTGTTGACGACGACGACGTCAGGGTTGTCGTCGTCGAGCCGCCACCCTGCGGCCTCCATGCGCGCGGCGAGCTCCTCGGAGTCGACTTCGTTGCGCGCGCAGCCCAGCGTGATCAGCGATGCGGTTCGGCGGGAAGACATGATGGCTCTACGGTATCGGGAGTTGGCCACCGCCCGGCGCACTCCCCCCTACTTGTGTTCCGCCCAGTGGGCGGGTGATCACCGGGAGCGCGGCGCCTCGGGCTTGAAGGACCGGCGGACGAGCTGCCCGGACTTCCCCGGCGGGCCGAGGTGCCTGCCGTTGACCCACAGGTCGACGCCGCCGGCGTTGCCGAAGGTGACCCGCATCTCCTTGTGCCCCTTCCAGGTGGAGGTGCGGCCGGCGGGCATCGTGCCGCGGAACACCCGCTTGCCCTTGGCGTCGGTGATGTCGACCCACGACGGCCGGTTCGCCTTCACCTGGAGCGTCACCAGGTCGCTCGCCGGTTTGGCCGCCTTGGGGTGGGTGGACGGCTTGGCCGTGACCGGGCTCTTGGGCGAAGGCACCGCCTTGGCGTCGTTGCCGGTGGCGATGGTCTCACCGGACCCGCTCATCACCCGGGTCACCCCGAAGACCGCAACGATGGCGAGGGCGATCGCCATGGCCGTGGACCAGTTGGGGCTCCGGCGTTCGCGGAGCTTGATCGTGCTCTCCGCCTGGAAGACGGCCGCGGCGCGCACCGGCAGGGGCACTCCCCCGTGTTCCTCGTCGTACTGGTGCACGATGACGCCCGGGTCGAGCCCGAGCGTCTTGGCGATGTTCCGGACGTGGCCCCTGGCGTAGAAGTCACCCCCGCAGTGTGAGAAGTCGTCCCGTTCTATGGCGTAGATGACTGTTTCCCTGATGCGCGTGCGGCCGCTCAGTTGGGCGACCGTCATGCCCGCCGCGTTCCGTGCCGCGGCCAGCGTCACTCCAGTGCTCATACGTCCCCCTCGCCGTGCACCTGCCGCTACGCGTCCGTATATCCGACGATGCGTAGTCATTCACATTCAACCAGTTACCGAGGGGATCGGTGGCGGAGGGGTCACTCTCCGCGCAAGTCGGCGAGCAGGCCGGGCAGTTCATCGGGTTTCACCATCACCTCGCGCGCCTTGGAGCCCTCGCTCGGGCCGACCACGCTCCTGCTCTCCAGCAGGTCCATCAGCCGGCCGGCCTTGGCGAATCCGACGCGCAGCTTGCGCTGGAGCATCGAGGTGGAGCCGAACTGGGTGGTGACGATCAGCTCGGCCGCCTGGACGAGCAGGTCGAGGTCGTCGCCGATGTCCTCGTCGATCTCGCGCTTGACCGCCGTCACCGAGACGTCGTCGCGGTACTCCACCTGCATCTGGGCCTTGCAGTGGGCGACGACCTCGTTGATCTCCTTCTCCGACAGGAAGGCGTTCTGCAGGCGCATCGGCTTGCTGGCGCCCATCGGCAGGAACAGGGCGTCGCCCTGGCCGACGAGCTTCTCGGCGCCTGGCTGGTCCAGGATGACCCGGGAGTCGGCGAGCGAGGAGGTGGCGAACGCGAGCCGCGAGGGCACGTTGGCCTTGATGAGCCCGGTCACGACGTCCACCGAGGGCCGCTGGGTGGCGATGACCAGGTGGATGCCGGCGGCGCGGGCGAGCTGGGTGATGCGGACGATGGAGTCCTCGACGTCGCGCGGGGCGACCATCATCAGGTCGGCGAGCTCGTCGATGATCACCAGCAGGTAGGGGTAGGGCTGGTAGACCCGCTCGCTCCCGGGCGGCGGCACGAGCTTGCCCGCGCGCACCGCCTTGTTGAACTCGTCGACGTGCCGGAACCCGCTCGCCGCCAGGTCGTCGTAGCGGCGGTCCATCTCGCCGACCACCCATTCGAGGGCCTCGGCGGCCTTCTTCGGGTTGGTGATGATCGGCGTGATCAGGTGGGGGATGCCCTCGTAGGTGTTGAGCTCGACCCGCTTGGGGTCCACGAGCACCATGCGCACCTCGTCGGGGGTGGCGCGCATCAGGATCGAGGAGATCAGGCCGTTGACGCACACCGACTTGCCGGCGCCGGTGGCGCCCGCGATGAGCAGGTGGGGCATCTTGGCGAGGTTGGCCACTATCGTGCGGCCCTCGACGTCCTTGCCGAGGCCGACGATCATCGGGTGGTGGTCGGCCTGGGCCACCTGCGAGCGGAGCACGTCGCCGAGGCTGACCAGGTCCTTGTCGGCGTTCGGGATCTCGACCCCGATCGCGGACTTGCCGGGGATCGGGGACAGGATGCGCACGTCGGCGGACTTGACGGCGTAGGCGATGTTCTTGGTGAGGGCGGTGACCTTCTCGACCTTGACCGCCGGGCCCAGCTCGATCTCGTAGCGGGTGACCGTGGGGCCCCGGGTGAACCCGATCACCTGGGCGTCGATGGTGAACTGCTCCAGGACGCTGCTGAGCGCGTTGACGACGGTGGTGTTCGCCTTGGTCTGCGGCTTGGGCGGGGTGCCCTGCCGCAGCACCTGGAGGTCCGGCAGGACGTAGGGGCCGCCCTGCGGGGACAGCACGAGCTGCTCGACCTTGCGCGGCGCCGGCGAGGGGTGGGGCGGCTCGGAGACGGCCGGGAGCACCGGCGCCTCCTCCTCGTCGACCAGGCCGGGAACGATCTCCGGGGAGTGGTCGGCGAGCTTGGCGGGGACGTCGACCAGCGGGGTGTCGTAGGGCTTGACGTGCTCGACGATCTCCGGGTCGCCGTCCTTGCCGCCGGACCCGGTGCGCGACCTGCGGGGACGCCGCGCGCGCTCCTTGGGGGCGGCGTCCCCGCCGGCGCCGGCCTTGGTGAAGAGCATGTGCTGGATCTCCGCGAGCCGCTCGGGCACGCGGTGCACCGGCGTGGCGGTGATGACCAGCGCGCCGAACCCCGAGAGCAGCAGGAGCAGCGGGATGGTGATGAACGCGGGCAGGATGCTGGACGGCGGCGCCGACACGATGAACCCGATCATGCCGCCGGCCGCCGAGACCTTGTCCATGCCGTCGGTCGAGCCGGGGCCCGAGGGGTACGGCGTGGCGTGCGCGACGTGGATGATGCCGAGCAGCCCGGCCAGCAGGGCGGTCCAGCCGATCATCATGCGGCCGGTGTCGGCGTTCTGGTCGGGATGGCGCAGCAGGCGCCAGGCGATCAGCGCGAGCAGGATGGGCACCGACCAGGCCAGGGAGCCGAGGGTGCCGCGCAGGACGGCGTCGACCACGGTCGCGACCGCCCCGCGGGTGGTGCGCCAGGTCATCGCGGCCAGGACGATCGCCGCGCCCAGCACGGCCAGGCCGAGGCCGTCGCGCCGGTGGGCGGGGTCGAGCTCGCGCGCCTGCTGCCCGAAGGCGCGCGCGGCGGTGCCGATGCCGTTCGCGAACAGCAGCCACACGCCGATGAACAGCTTGCCGATCGCCAGGAAGACCCAGCTGATCGGGTCCGGGGGCGTGGACGCCTGCCGGCGCGCGGGCGGTCGGGCCCCGGCGCGCGCCCCCGAGGCCCGCGTGCCGGCCGGCCGCTTGGCAGGGGACGTACGCGAGGACGTGGACCGCTTCGCCGACCCCTTTGGGGTGCTTTTCGACGTACGGGTGGCCATGGTACCGAGGGTACGCATGAGGCGGCCCCGACGCTCGCAGACGCGCCGGGCCCGGCATCGCCGATGGTTCCGGCGTTCCCGCGCGCACGGGGGGCGGTGGCCGATCACCGCGGCCGTTCGCCGATGTGAACCGGATTGTGTTCTATGTATTGACATCGCGTTTCATGTAATGGAATCTCCATCCAAAAGACGTTGGAAGGAGGAGCGATGTCCGCACTCGACTGGTCCGTGCTGGGCGCCTACTTCGTGGTGATGATCGCCATCGGGGTGTGGTCGAAGAACCGCATCAAGACCGTCATCGACTACTTCACCGCCGGTGGCCGGATCCCCTGGTGGCTCTCGGGGATCTCCCACCACATGTCGGGCTACAGCGCGGTCATGTTCGTCGCGTTCGCGGCCGTCGCCTATGACTACGGGCTCACGGTGTACGTCTGGTGGGCGATGACGATCGGCATCGGCGTCGGCATCGGGGCCTTCGTGTTCGCCGCCCGGTGGAACCGGCTCAGGTCCAAGCACGGCGTGGTCTCGCCGCTGGAGTACCTCACCCGGCGGTACAACCTGCCCACCCAGCAGGTGATGGCCTACAGCGGCGCGCTGCTGAAGGTCGTCGACATCGCGGCCAAGTGGGTGGCCATCTCGGTGCTGCTCAAGGGCTTCGCCGGCATCCCCATCCAGTACGGCATCGCGATCACCGGCGCGGTCACCGTGATCTACGTGACCGTCGGCGGGCTGTGGGCCGACGTGCTCACCGACTTCGGGCAGTTCGTGATCCAGGCCGTCGCCGGGGTCGTCATGTTCGTGGCCGTGCTCGGGCAGCTCGGCGGCATCTCGGCGCTGTGGACCATGTGGGGCAAGCTTCCCCCCGGGCACGGCGACCCCCTGACCGGGCCCTACACCACGACGTACTTCTTCGCGTTCCTGCTGATCAAGACGTTCGAGTACAACGGCGGCATGTGGAACCTCGCTCAGCGCTACATGGGGGCGCAGTCCGGCTCGCAGGCCAAGCGCGCCGCGCTGCTGTCCAGCGCCCTGTGGCTGCTGTGGCCGCTGGTCCTGTTCATCCCGATGTTCGCCGCCCCGCTGATCGTGCCGGGCCTGACGAACTCCGACCAGTCCTACGTGGCGCTGGCGCAGGAGCTGCTGCCCGGCGGCCTCATCGGCCTGGTGCTCGCGGGGTTCTTCTCGCACACGATGGCGATGGTCTCCTCCGACGCCAACGTGATCTCCGCGGTCATCACCCGCGACATCCTGCCGGTGTTCGTGCGGCAGGTCAGGACCATGACGGCCCAGGGCGCGCTCCGGCTGGCCCGGATCACGACGTTCCTGTTCGTGGTCACCAGCATGACGATCGCGATCGCCACCCAGGGCCAGGGCGTGGTGCTGAAGATCGTCGTGGACGTGGTGGCGGCCACGATGGGGCCGATCTCGATCCCGCTGATGCTCGGGCTGCTCCCGTGGTTCAAGCGCAGCGGGCCGACGGCCGCCATCGTGTCGTGGGCCGCCGGCCTCGGCGTCTGGGCGGTGATCAAGTGGGTGATCGCCTCGGCGAACACGACGCTGGTCGTCGCGGCGCCACTGGTGACCTCACTGGTCCTCTACGTCGTCATCGGCCTCCTGCGGCCGGAGAACACCCCCGACCGCGACGAGCTGGTCGACTCCCTCGGCAGCGACCCCGCCGAGGAGCGGGCCACGGTCACCGCCTAGTCGCCGCGCGCGAAGCTCGCTTGAATGGGATGGGAAAGGTGACCACCTTCCCCATCCCATTTGGCGGCTCACATCGCTACTTGTCTGACTCCAGGGTCCCGCCGTTGGCGACGTCGGACTTCTCGATCTCCCAGAAGACGATGCGCACGGCCTCCTGGCGCGCCTTGAGTATCCCGACGGCGGCCTCGGTCACGGCGGCCACGAAGTCACGGCGCTGGTCCAGGGTGCGCCCCGACAGCAGTTCCACGGTGATGTTCGGCATGATGTCCTCCAGGTTCGCGTTTGTTGCATCACATGAAATCAAATTCCACTACATGAACCAAGAAGGAGCCCGTCGTGGACGTGATGGTGATCGGTGAGCCGCTGGTCGAGTTCTCGGCGTCCGCTCCCCTGACCGATGCGGACATCTTTCACCTGTCCTTCTCCGGCGACGCGCTGAACGCGGCGGTGGCGGCGGCCGCGACCGGCGCGCACGTGGCGCTGGTCACGCTGGTGGGCGAGGACGAGTTCGGCGAGCGGCTGATCCGCTTCGCGGCGGCCCACGGCGTCGACACCCGCTGGATGCTGCGGGGCACCGGCTCGACCGGCGCGTACGCCGTCGGCGCCGACCCGAGCGGCGAGCGGGCCTTCGGCTACATGCGGGCGTGCAGCGCGGCCTCCAGGATGGGTCCCTCCGACGTCGCCTCCGCTCCCCTGGCCGAGACCTCGGTCCTGCTGGTCAGCGGCGTCACCGCGGCCCTGTCGGACTCCTGCGCGCACGCCGTGCGCCACGCGGCCGAGACCGTGCACGCGGCCGGGGGGAAGGTGGTCTACGACCCGAACTTCCGCTCCCGCCTCACCACGCCGAAGGCGGCGGCCCGGGTGCTCGCGGACGTCGCCCCGCACGCGGCCCTGGTCACCCCCTCGTGCCCCGGCGACAGCCTCCCGCTCCTCGGCACCGGCGAGCCCGGCGAGACCGTACAGGCCTGCCTGGGGCTCGGCGCGCGGGCCGTGGCCGTGACCCTCGGCCCCGAGGGCGTGCTGCTCGGGGAGGCCGGGGACGCGCCGCCGTCACGGGTCCCCGCCGTCCCCGCGCGGTCGATCGTGGACCAGACCGGCGCCGGCGACGCGTTCGCGGGCACGGTCGCGGCCCGGCTCGCGGCGGGAGACCCGCTCCGCGAGGCCGTACGGGCCGGTACGGCCGCCGCGGCCGTCAGCCTGGAGGGTCAGGGGGGCACCGGGCGGGTCGCCACCCCTGAGGACATCCGGCGGCTGCTGGACGACCTCTCGGGGACCGCCGGCCTCGCCCCCTGACCCCGGCCGGGACGCCGGAGCGGACGGAAGCCGGCCGTCGGGTCCGTGCGCCGGACGGGCCGGGCGGACGCGGAGGTCAGCGGGCGACGGCGGCGGGGGCGCCGAGGGCCGTCGAGACGTCCCGGGCCGCCGAGACGACCACCGGGGCCAGGTCCTGCAGCGCCCCGGGCTCCATGTCCATGGCGAGCGAGGAGATGGAGATGCCGCCCAGCACCCCGCCGGTGTGGTCGAACACCGCCGCGCCGACGCAGCGGATGCCGGGCTCGTTCTCCTCGTCGTCCATGGCGTAGCCGAGCGCCCGCACCTTGCCGAGGTGGGCCAGCAGGTCGTCCACGCCGGTCAGGGTCGCCGGCGTGAGGCGCGTGAGGCCCGTGCGCGCGGCGATGAGCCTGACCTCGTCGTCGCCCAGCTCGGCCAGGATCGCCTTGCCGATGGCCGTGCTGTGCAGGCGCAGGCTCATGCCGACCCTGGAGGGCATCTGGTAGGGCCTGCGGCCTTCGAGCTTGTCGACGTACACCGCCTCGTCGCCGCTGCGGATGCCGAAGTGGGTGGTGTAGCCGGTGCGCTCGTGCAGCGCCCGCAGGGCGGCGGACGCCTGCCGCGAGGGGTCGAAACGGCTCATCACCCGGCCCGCGAGCGTGAGGATGCGCGGCCCCGGCTCGTAGCCGCCGGCGCCGTCGGCACGGGCGAACCCCCACTCGACGAGCGACTGGAGGATGCGGTGAACGGTCGACTTGGAGACGCCGGTCGCGGCGGCGATGTCGGTCACGCGGTGGTGCTCGGCGATCGCCTCGAGCACCGCCAGCGCCTTGTCGATGGAGCTGCCTTCCCTGACCACGTCCCGAGCCTACTAACAGGCATCCCGTAGTAAGGTCCGCGCGGCCCGCCCGTACGAGCCCCTCACCGCGCGGCCCCCCGGCCGGCCGCCGCTCGTACGGGCCCCCTCACCGCGCGAGCCAGCCGCCGTCCACGGCCAGCAGGTGGCCGTTGACGTAGTCGGAGGCGTGCGAGGCGAGGAAGACGGACGCGCCGACCAGGTCCTCGGGCGTGCCCCAGCGCCCGGCCGGGATCCTGGCCCTGATCGCGGGCTCGCGGTCGGGGTCGTCCCGGAGCGGGCCGGTGTTGCCGGTGATGATGTACCCCGGGGCGATGGCGTTGACCTGCACGCCGCCCGCCGCCCATTCGCAGGCCAGCGTGCGGGTCAGCCCCGCGACGGCGTGCTTGGCCGCGGTGTACCCGGCCACGTTGACCCCGCCCTGGAAGGACAGCATGGACGCCACCATGATGATCTTCCCCGAGCCCCGGCCCAGCATGGAACGGCCCGCGGCCTGGCTGAGCAGGAAGACCGCGTCGAGGTTGACGTCCAGGACTGCCCGCCAGTCGGCGTAGCTCTGCCCGGCGGCGGGCGACCTGCGGATGATCCCCGCGTTGTTGACCAGGATGTCCACGCGGTGGCGCGCCAGGAGCTCCTCGGCGGCGCCGGGCAGCCGGGCGAGGTCGGACAGGTCCAGGATCCACCGCCAGGCCTCCCTGCCGGTCTTGCGGACCTCGGCCTCCACCTCGCCGAGGTCGTCGCGGTGGCCGTGCAGCACCACGTCGGCGCCGGCCCTGGCGAGCCCGACCGCGATGGCGCGGCCGATGCCGGTGCGGGTGCCGGTGACCAGCGCCGTCCTGCCCTCCAGCGAGAACATCACCGCATCGCGCCGATCGCGACCTGCTCCATGTCGTCGTACGCCTGGTTCTCGCCGCCCATCGCCCAGACGAAGGCGTAGTTGCTGGTGCCGAAGCCGCAGTGGACCGACCAGGGGGGCGAGATAACGGCCTGCCGGTCGGCGACGACCAGGTTGCGCGTCTCGGTGGGCTCGCCCATGAGGTGGATCACCCGCGCGTCCTCGGGGAGGCCGAAGTACAGATAGACCTCGGTACGCCGCTCGTGGGTGTGGCACGGCATGGTGTTCCACATGCTGCCCGGCTCCAGCACGGTCACGCCGAGGACGAGCTGGCAGCTCTGGATGCCCTTGGCGTGGATGTACTTGTTGATCGTGCGGTCGTTGGACCCCTCCTGCGACCCGAGCCGCACCGGCTCGGCGTCCGCGAGGCCGGCCTGCACCGTCGGGTGCTCGGTGTGGGCGGGCGTGGACACCAGGTAGAAGGCGCCGCCGGCGAAGGTCACCTCGCGCGCCCCCCTGCCGACGTACAGGCACTCCCTGGCGCCCACCTCGTACGCCTCGCCGTCCACGGTGACCGTCCCGGGGCCCTCGCCCACGTTGACCACGCCGAGCTCGCGGCGTTCGAGGAAGTGGCCGGACCTGAGCTGGTCCGGGCACGGCAGGCCGAGCGGCCGTTCCCCGGCGACCGCACCCCCGATCACGATGCGGTCCTCGTGGGAGTACACGAGGCGGACCTCCCCGGGTACGAAGAGGTCCTCGGCCAGGAAGCGGGCCCTGAGCCTGTCGGTCGTCATCCCGGGCACCTGGTCGGGCGCGGTCGCGTGCCGTACCTCCACCGCTCCTCCTATTCCGTTACATAGAATGGCATATTGCTATATAGAACAGTGCGGGGCGTGCGAGGTCAAGCGCGGTGGGTCGTGGCGCCGGGCGGCGGCCTCAGTACGTGCGGCGCACGCCGCGGGCCGCCACCTCGATGCGGTCGCGCGCCTCCAGCAGGCAGGCCGCGATCTCCTTGTCCCGGCCCGCCGTCAGCCGGGGGATCGGCACCGAGACGCTGACCGCGTCGCGGGGCGGATAGGCGATGTCGAGCGCGACGCCGAAGCAGCGCAGGCCCTCGGTGTTCTCCTCGCGGTCCACCGAATACCCCCGTTTGCGGATCCGGCGCAGGTCGGCGATGAGCTGGCCCTGGTCCACGATGGTGTTCTTGGTGAGCCGGGGCAGCTCGGCGGGCAGCAGCCGCGACACCTCGGCGTCGTCGCGCGAGGCGAGGATCGCCTTGCCGAGCGAGGTGGTGCTGGCCGGCAGGCGGCGGCCCACCCGGGTGAACGGCCGCAGGTAGTGGCGCGAGGCCCGGGTGGCGAGGTACACGACGTCGAAATGGTCGAGCCGGGCGAGGTGCACGGTCTCGCCGGTGACCTCGGCGAGCCAGTCGAGCGCGTCGTGCGCGATCTGCACGACCGGGTCGCCGTCGATGTAGGTCGCGCCGACCAGCAGGGCGCGCATCCCGATGCGGTAGAGCGTGCCGGTGACGTCGGTCTCGATCCAGCCGAGACCCACCAGCGTGCGCAGCAGGGCGTGCAGGCTGCTCTTGGGGTAGCCGAGCTTGCCCTGCAGGTCGGAGAGGCTGTGCAGGCCCGGGTACTGGGCCAGGAAGTCGAGCAGCTCCACGGTGCGCACGGCGGACTTGACGTGCGGCATGGCGGCTCCCTGCTCCGTCATCTGCGTCCTTCCTGCCGCGCCTTACCTGCGTCCATTCTCGCCGGTCACAACTCCACTACGCGACCACCCGCGTACGCGTACTCGGGATCGGCCGGATCCAGCTCCGGCATCCCCTCCGCGTAGGCCTCGGCATCGTCTCGTGGCTCGTACCCGAGCGCGAGCCCGGCGGCCGGGTCCCACCAGCTCCGCGTGTTGGCCGAGACGCCCCAGACCGCCGCGTACGTCAGGTCCGGCGAGGTCAGGCACGCGTGCGTCAGGCGCACCATGTCCCCGTGGCTGATCCACGTGGACAGCTCGCGGGGGGATTTGGGACGGTCCCTGAAGCTGCCGATGCGCAGCGAGGCCACGCGCATGCCGTACCTGTCGGAGTAGAAGCGGCCGAGCGCCTCGCCGTAGGCCTTGGAGACGCCGTAGTGCGAGTCGGGCGCCACGGGCGTGCCGGCGGGGGCGGACTCCTGGCGCGGCGTGAAGCCGGCCGCGTGGTTGCTGCTCGCGTAGACGACCCGTTCCACCCCGGCCAGCCTGGCGGCCTCGAAGACGCGGTAGGTCCCCTCGATGTTGGCCGTGAGCAGCCGCTCGAAGCTCGCGGACGTCGAGGGGATGCCCGCGAGGTGGACCACGGCCGTCACGCCGTCCATGGCGCCCTCCAGCGCCTTGGCGTCCGTGACGTCGCAGACGACCACCTCGTGGCCGGCCCGGTCGATCGCGACCTTGTCGAGGAGCCGGAGCGTGTGACCGTACTCGGGAAGGCCGTCGGCCAGGCAGGCGCCGATGCGTCCCGCCGCGCCGGTGACCAGAATGTTTTTCACCATGTCGCAACCGTATGGGCGGCGATGTGGTCCACGTCAAGATCGTCCCCGAGTCCCGGACGCATCGGGAGTGCGACATTTCCGGATTCATCGATTGGATCGACGATCGAGCGGAGATGCGGTGGAGGGGTGTCGTAGTCGGAGTGCGGGTGCAGCAGGCCGCGCTCGTACCACTCCCCGCACAGCGTGGCCCCGATGACCGCCAGCGCCCCCGAGCCGTTGCCGTGGATCTCGCAGCCCATCCCGAACGACTCGGCCGTGTGCACGGCCTTCAGGGCCGGGATGAGGCCGCCCGAGCCGACGACCCCGACGCGCAGGATGTCGCACGCCCCTGCCGCCACCCACTCGGCCCGCGCCATGTGCTTGCCCCAGGAGGTCTCCGGGCCGAGGATCGGCGTCGCGAGCTGGTCGGCCAGCCACCGGTACGACTGGACCGAGGCCTCCTCCATCGGCTCCTCGTACCAGGCGAAGCCCAGCTCGTCGAGCGCGCGCCCGAGCCTGAGCGCGTCGGTGCGGCTGTACCAGTGGTTGCTGTCCAGCATCAGCGCCACGTCCGGGCCGACCGCATCGCGGACGACGGCGCACGCCTTGATGTCCAGGTCGACGCCGTGCGGCATCGGCGGCATCCAGGTGTGCAGTTTGATGCCCCGGTACCCCCGGGCGACCAGCTCCTTGGCGAAGTCGGCGTAGTCGGAGAACGACGCCAGCCCGCCGGGGATGTCGTCGCCGCACATGGTGCTGGCGTAGGCGGGGATGACCGAGCGGGCGCCGCCGAGCAGCCGCCACACGGGCAGGCCGAGCTTGCGGCCCGCCAGGTCCCACAGCGCCTGGTCGACGGTGCTGAGCAGGCGGTCGGTCAGGTGGCCGTGCGCGCCGCGCTGGCGGCGGGCGAGCGCGTGCCACAGCCGCTCGCGGTCCAGGCCCTCCTGCCCGGTCAGCACCGGGCGCACGTGCGCCTTGATCATGCTCTCCCTGAGGGTCTCCGGCTGGCCCAGGCAGCGGCCCGTGGCGCCGTCGGCGTCGGTGACCTCCAGCAGCGCCTCCTTGACCTCGCGGGGCGGCCCCGGATGCCGGTGCCCGTGCCCGTCCACCACGGACCTGATGACGGTCGTGAACACCGTGACGGTGACCCGGTCGATGACGGCCATGAAGGTCCCTCCTGGAACCGCTGGGTGACTGGAACCGCTGGTTGACTGGAACCCGGAGCCGGCGCCCACGGTCAGGTGCTGCGCGCCGGCTCCGGGGCGTGACGGCTAGGAGTGGGACTGCTTCCACTCCGCCTGGGCTTCGGTGAGCTTCTGCGCCATCGTGTCCAGGAACTCCTGCGGCTTCATCTGGCCGAGCAGGACCTTCTGGAACAGCGGCTCGGTGTCGGCCTTGGTGATCGAGGAGTACTGCGGCAGGTAGTACGGCGGGGAGACCACGACGGTGGCCGGGTCGGCGAGCACCTCGACCGCGCTCTTGAGGTACGGCCGCTCGCTCACCCAGGAGTCGGCCTGGGCGTCCTTGTTGGCCGGGATCTGGCCGGCCTGCTGGTTCCAGTAGCTGTTGCTCTCCTTGGAGACCAGGAAGTCCACGAACTTCCAGGCCGCGTCCTTGTTCTTGCTGTTCTTGAACACCGAGAAGCCGTCGACCGGGTTGGCCACGACGGTGCGCTTGCCCGACTGCCCGACGGGCAGCGGGTAGGCGTCGACCTTGTCGGCGCCGAACGCCTTGACGTGGTCGTTGTAGGAGCCGAGGTTGTGGTGCATCATCGCGACCTTGCCGCTGGTGAACTGGGCCACCATCTTCGGGAAGTCGTTGGTGACGTCCGCCTCGGGGGTGTCCTTCTTGAACAGCGCCGCGATCTTGGTGACGAGTTCGACGTTCTTGGGGTCGTTGACGGTGCTCTTGCCCGCGCTGTCGAAGAACTCGGTGACGCCGGAGTAGGCGTAGGCCTCGGCCAGGAGCTGGAAGATCGACCCCGCGCCGCCGCGGATGGTCCAGCCGTACTGGTCGGGGGCCTTGGTCAGTTTGTCGGCGGCGGCGAAGAACTCGTCCCAGGTCTTCGGCGCCTCGACCCCGGCGGCCGACAGCTTGTCCTTCTGGTACCAGATGACGTCCAGGTTGGAGGTCGCCGGCACCACGTACAGCTTGCCGTCGGGCGCGGTCTGCTTGACCGAGGCCAGCATGCTGTCGAGGAGCTTGCCGTTCGCCGGGCTCTTGGCCAGCCAGTCGTCGGCCGGTTCGAGCGCCTGCTGGCCGGTCAGGTTGGCGAGGTAACTGGCGCTCACGCCGCCGACGTCGGGCGTCTCGCCGCCCGCGATCGCGGTGTCGTACTTCTGCTGGACCGAGGCGATCGGGATGCCGACGTACTCGACGTGGATCGTCGGGTTGGCCTTCTCGAACCGCTTGATCAGCTCCTGGTAGATCGGCGTGCGGACGCCGCCGTTGTTGTCCCAGAAGGTGATGGTCGTCTTGTCCGATCCCCCGCCCCCTGAGCCGGAGTCGCCGGATCCGCAGGCCGTCGCGGTGACGGAGAGGGCGAGGACGGCGACCGCGGCCGTGCAGACCTTCGTGATGCTTCTCATGTGTGATGTCCTCCAGGCGGGGGGTGCTATCCCTTGACGGCACCGGCGCTGATGCCGTGCACGAGATAGCGCTGAATCACTGCGAAAACGCAGACGACGGGTATCGCCGCTACGACGCCACCCGCCGCCAGGGCCCCGAAGTCGGCGCTGTACTCCCCGATCGTGTAACTGAGGCCGACGGGGATCGTGAAGTTGTCCTGCCGGCTGATGAACATCAGCGCGAACAGGAAGTTGTTCCAGGTGTGGATGAAGGCGAACGAGCCGACGGCGATGAGGCCGGGGCGGAGCTGCGGCAGCACGACCGCGAAGAACGCCCGCATCCGTGTGCAGCCGTCCACCATCGCGGCCTCCTCCACCTGGAAGGGGACCGCGGCCACGAAGCCGCTCATCAAGATGATCGACAGCGGCAGGTTGAAGACCGTGTCGGCGACCACCAGGCTCCACAGGGAGTTGATGAGCCCGAGGCCCTTGAAGATGGTGAAGAGCGGGATCAGCATCATGGCGCCCGGGATGAACTGCGTGCACAGCAGGGCGACCATGAAGGCCGTGCGGCCACGGAAACGGAACCGCGCCAGCGCGTACCCGCCCATGAGGGCGATCACCGTCGTGGAGAACAGCGCCAGGACGCCCACGATCACGCTGTTCTTGAAGAAGACGGCGTACCCGATGTCATTCCACACCGTGTCGAAGTGCTCGAAGGTGATCGGCCACGGGATCGGCGTGGTCGAGCCCGCGGGCCGGAGCGCGAAGACGATCATCCAGTAGAACGGGATCAGCGTGAAGGCGAGGTAGAGCGCCAGCGGGACGTACAGCCGCAGCACCCTGCCCGGGTCCTTCTTGCGCGAGCCGGGCGCGGCGCCGATCCGCGCGTGGGCGGGGGTACGCGCGATGACCTGGGTTGCCATGGATCCGTCCCTCATCCCTTGTGGTCCGCGCCGAACCGGCTCAGCCGGAGGTAGAGGAGCGAGCAGAACAGCAGGATCACGAACCCGGCCGTGGTGAGCGCCGAGCCGTACCCGAAGTCCTTGGAGTCGATCGCGCGCTGGGCCACGTACAGCGGCAGCGTGGTGGTGATCTGGGCCGGGCCGCCGCCGGTCAGCGTGTAGATCAGGTCGACGTTGTTGAACTCCCAGACCGAGCGGAGCAGCGTGGCGAGCACGATGGCGTCCCGCAGGTGGGGCAGGGTGACGTGGCGGAACCGGCGCGTGCGGCCCGCGCCGTCGACGGCCGCCGCCTCGTACAACTCGCCGGGGATGCCCTGCAGGCCGGCGAGCAGCAGGATGGCGAAGAACGGCACTCCGCGCCACAGCTCGGTGACGACCAGGGCGCCGAAGACGGTGTCGGGGTTGCCGAGCACGGCGGCCTCGGGGGCGCCGAGGTAGCGCACGATGCCGGTCGTCGGGTTGTAGAGCAGGATCCAGATGCCCGTGGTCAGCACTCCGGAGACCGCCCACGGCGAGAAGACCATGGACCGGGCGAGCCCCCGGCCGATGAAACTTTCATTCACTATGAGCGCCAGCGCGAGGCCGAGGACGAGCTGCAGCCCGGTCTCGACGACCACCCATTTCACGGTGAAACCCAGGCTGGACCAGAACAGCGGGTCGTGGAACAACATCTCACGGAAGTTGTCCAGGCCGGCGAACCCGTTGGCCCACGGTTTGGTCAGATTGTGGTTCCTCAGGCTGTAGTAGAGGACGCTGCCGATGGGGTACACGAGGAACACGGCGATCAGCAGGACCGTCGGGGAGATCAGCATGTACGGCGCCCAGCGCAGGGCCCGGGGGCGTCCCCTCGCCGTGGGTGTGCTGGCCAATGCCACCTGGCACTCCGTTCGGTCGGGCAACGTGTCACATTCTTGAACCACGTTCACACTTGTGGACGCGCCGTCAACGTAGGAACCGACCGAGGCCACTGTCAACCCTTCGCCAGGTAACCAAAGCATTTCGAATGTGGGGCAGCCACGTTTCCCCCGCTCCCTTGACTGGCGGGGCGTGTCGGTCTTAGGTTCCATGTGTTCATATACGTGAATACAGTTCCTGAGTGTGTACGCAAGAGAGGACCGCATGACTGCGCTGGTGGATCGGCTCGACGGGCTGCTGTTCTTTCCCGTCACACCGTGCGACGACCGGGAGCGGCTCAACCTCGACGCCTTCCGCCGGCACGTACGCGACGGTCTCGCGGCGGGATGCGGCGCGGTGTTCGCGTGCTGCGGGACGGGCGAGTTCCCGTCCCTGGGCCTGGACGACTACGCGGCCTGCGTCGCCGCCGCCGTCGAGGAGGCCGCGGGACGGGTGCCCGTCATCGCCGGCACGGGATACGGGCTCGCCCTGGCCTCGCGGTTCTCCGCCGCCGCCGAGCGGGCAGGGGCCGACGGCCTGCTCGCCCTGCCGCCCTACCTCATCCAGGCCGACCAGCAGGGCCTGCGCCGCCACTACGAGGAGCTGGCCGCCACCGCCGGGCTGCCCGTCATCCTCTACCAGCGCGACAACGCGATCTTCGAGCCGGACACCGTCGTGGCGCTGGCCCGCCACCCTCGGATCGTCGGCCTCAAGGACGGGTACGGCGACCTGGACCTGCTCCAGCGGACGATCAGCGCGGTCCGGTCGGCCGGCGAGGACCTGCTGTACTTCAACGGGCTGCCCACGGCGGAGATGTCCGCGCTCCCCTACCGGGGCCTCGGGATCACCCGCTACTCCTCGGCCGTCTTCTGCTTCCTGCCCACCGTGGCCATGGCGTTCCACCGGGCCCTGCTGGGCGGCGACGACGCCACCGTGAACCGGCTGGTCGACGAGTTCTACCGGCCGCTGGTCGAGCTGCGCCGCCAGGGCGCCGGGTACGCCGTGTCGCTGGTCAAGGCCGGCGTGCGGCTGCGCGGCCTCGACGTGGGCCCCGTGCGCGCCCCGCTCGGCGAGCCGGCTCCCGAGCACGTCAAGCGGCTCACCGAGCTGATCGAGCACGCCCTCGGGGTCGTCGAGGATTTACCCCCCACACTCCCCTGACCTGGAGGAATCCCGTGAGAACACCCTTGAGAGCGGCGGCCGTCCTCACTTCTGCCGCGTGCGCCGCGGCCCTGGTGTGCGTCCCGCCCGCGACGGCATCGGCGGGCGGGGACGTCCCGCTGGGACGGCGCACCCTGCCCGCCGGCGACGGGTGGGCCTCGGCCACGACCGGCACCACCGGCGGCTCCGCGGCCGACGCGGCGCACGTCTTCACCGTCCGCGACCGCTCGGGCCTGCTCGCGGCCCTGAACGGCGGCGACGCCACCCCCAAGATCATCTACGTCAAGGGGGCCGTCGACGGGAACACCGGCGACACCGGCGCACCCCTGACCTGCGCCGACTACGCCGTGAACGGGTACACGCTGCCGGCCTACCTCGCGGCCTACGACCCGGCGGTGTGGGGGCGGGACGCCGAGCCGTCCGGCCCGCTGGAGGACGCCCGCGCCGCCTCGGCCGCCCGCCAGACCGCGCGCATCAAGCCGAAGGTCGGCTCCAACACCACCATCGTCGGCCTCGGCCACGCGACGATCAAGGGTCTCAACCTGCACGTCGACAAGGCCGACAACGTCATCATCAGGAACATCACCTTCCAGGACGCCTACGACTGCTTCCCGCAGTGGGACCCCACCGACGGCGACGAGGGCAACTGGAACTCCCTGTACGACAACATCTCGGTCACCGGCTCCACGCACGTGTGGGCCGACCACAACAGTTTCGACGACGGCACCAACCCCGACACGGCGCAACCGCTGTACTTCGGGCGGCCCTACCAGGTGCACGACGGCGAGCTGGACATCACCAACGGGTCGGACCTGGCCACCGTCTCGTGGAACCGGTTCGCCGACCACGACAAGACCATGCTCATCGGCTCCACCAACAACCCGGCCACCGACACCGGCAAGCTGAACGTGACCGTGCACCACAACGTGTTCGACACGATCCTGCAGCGGGCGCCGCGCGTGCGGTTCGGCCAGGTGCATGTCTACAACAACTACTACGACATCCCCTCGGGCGCCGGGTACGTCTACAGCCTCGGCGTCGGCGTGCAGTCGAAGATCTACGCCGAGAACGACTACTACCGGCTCGGCGCGGGCGTCACCGCCGACCAGATCATCTACAACTGGGGCGGCACCGCGATCCACACCGCCGGCACGCTGGTGACCGCCGGCGGCAGGACCCGCCCGGTGGACATGCTTGCGGCGCACAACGCCACCCACGACCCCGACCTGTCGGGTGACGTCGGCTGGACGCCCACCCTGCACACGAAGGTGGACCCGGCCATCCTGGTGCCCGTGAAGGTGCCGCTGCTCGCGGGCGCGGGCCGCCTGCACTGACCGGCACCCCACGTGAACCCGGCCCCGGGCCGCCGCGCCGCCGGCGGCGGCCCGGGGCCGTCACACGACGTGCGTCATCCAGGTCCGGTGAACCCCGGAGAACGGCGCGGCGCGGGCGCGGACGGCGGCCATCAGCCAGCCGGCCGACCGCTCCGCCTGCTCGACCACGTCCTGCGGGTAGGAGTAGCGGACGCGGTGCTCGGCGAACTCGTCCTCGTCGTCGAGCAGCACCCGACCGTCCCGCATGCGGATCACGTCCAGGTCGAGGTCGACCATGGTGACCCCGCCGTCACCCCACCGGGGGACGGTCGTGATGTCGCAGTAGATCTCCAGCTTGCTGGGCCGCCCGTTGAACGAGGCGGTCCACCAGGCGTCGCGGGGGAACAGCATGACGAACGGGTGACGCCACACGACCGGCGGCTCGCTCCCCCTGCGGGCGCTGGACCGGGCACGGCAACCGGTCCAGACGCCGTGCTCGTCCTCCCCCAGCAGGCTCGCCCCGTGGTGCCAGTGGAGCGAACCGTCGAACTTGGTGTAGACGACGTCGATCGTCGCGCCGGTGACGCCGCCCGCGGGGGCCTCGGCGTTCACCGGCGCTCGGCTCGTCTGAATGGCATACGGCTCCTCGTGCCCGGCCGAAGTGCTCCGGCACGTGAGAACCTATGCCCACTCAGACCTCCACCACCACCGGAATAATCATGGGACGGCGGCGGTAGGTGTCGCTGACCCAGCGGCCCACGATGCGGCGCGTGAGGCGGCGCATCTGCTGGAGATCGGCCACCCCGTCGGCCCCGGCCTCCTGCAGCGCCTTCTCGATGAGCGGCAGCACCGCGTCGAACGCCTCGATCTCGATGCCCGACCCGCGCGCGTACACCTCGGGGCCGGCGCTCACCTTGCCGGTCGTGGAGTCGACCACCACGACGACGGAGATGAAGCCCTCGTCGCCGAGGATGCGCCGGTCCTTCAGCGCGACGTCGGTGACCGCGCCGACCGAGGAACCGTCGACGTAGACGTACCCGCACGGCACCGCGCCGACGATCCTGGCCCGGCCGTCGACCAGGTCCACCACCACGCCGTCCTCGGCGATGACGATGTGGTCGTCGGGCACGCCGGTCAGCGCCGCGAGCTTGGCGTGCGCGCGCATGTGGCGCCACTCGCCGTGCACCGGCATGAAGTTGGACGGCTTGGTGAGGTTCAGCACGTACAGCAGCTCGCCCGCGGCCGCGTGGCCGGAGACGTGCACGAGCGCGTTGCCCTTGTGGATCACGCGGGCGCCCCAGCGGGTGAGCCCGTTGATGACCTTGTTGACCGCCGTCTCGTTCCCGGGCACCAGCGAGGACGCCAGCAGCACCGTGTCGCCGTCGGCGACCCGGATCGGGTGGTCGCGGTTGGCCATGCGCGACAGCGCGGCCATGGGCTCGCCCTGCGACCCCGTGCAGATCAGCACGACGTCCTCCGGCGGCCACTCCTCGATCTCCCGCGAGTCGACCAGGATCCCCGGGGGGACCCGCAGGTAGCCGAGCTCGCGCGCGACGCCCATGTTGCGGACCATCGACCGGCCGATGAGCGCGACCTTGCGGCCGTTCTCCTCGGCGGCGTCGAAGATCTGCTGCACGCGGTGCACGTGCGAGGCGAAACAGGCGACGATGATCCGCTTGGTCGCGCTGCGGAACACGTCGTCGATCACCGGGCTGATGGTGCGCTCGCTCGGCACGAAGCCGGGCACCTCGGAGTTCGTCGAGTCCGACATCAGCAGGTCGACGCCCTCGGAGCCGAGCCTGGCGAACCCGCCGAGGTCGGTCAGGCGGCCGTCGAGCGGCAACTGGTCCATCTTGAAGTCGCCGGTGTGCAGCACGATGCCCGCGGGCGTCCTGATCGCGACGGCCAGCGCGTCCGGGATGGAGTGGTTGACCGCGAAGAACTCGCACTCGAACGGCCCGAACCGCTGCCGCTGCCCCTCGGCCACCTCCACCTTGACCGGCTGGATGCGGTGTTCGGTGAGCTTGCTCTCGATCAGCCCCAGCGTCAGCCGGGACCCCACGAGCGGGATGTTGGACCGCTCGCGCAACAGGTAGGGCACGGCGCCGATGTGGTCCTCGTGCGCGTGGGTCAGCACGACCGCCTCGATGTCGTCGAGACGGTCTCTGATGTAGTCGAAGTCGGGCAGGATCAGGTCCACGCCGGGCTGGTCGGGCTCGGGGAACAGGACTCCGCAGTCGACGACCAGCAGGCGGCCGTCGAACTCGAAGACCGCCATGTTCCTGCCGATTTCACCGAGGCCGCCCAGGGCGACGATGCGCAGGCCGTTCTCCGGCAGTGCCGGAGGAAGACCGAGCTCGGGATGCGGATGGCTCATGCTCTACCCCCGTGTACGCCGGCCCGGCGCCCACGCACGGCTCCCTCGCCGAGCCGTGCGGCGCGTCGCGGGCCGAGATCGCTTCGTCTCTCTCTCAAACTCTTTGTTCCTCCCCGCCGCGTTCAGCCGCGGCGACTCATTCCGATCGTTCTCCGCCGTTCACGCCATGCGTGCGGCGGGCAGGCCAGATAATCTCCGCGCCCCGCCGAGCGGCGGCGCGCGGTACGTCAGTCGGACAACTTCACGCCGCCGGCGACGAGGTCCTCCCTCAGGACCGCGACCTGGTCGCGGGTGGCGTCCACCAGGGGAAGGCGCACGGGGCCCGCCGGCCGGCCGAGGAGGCCGAGGGCCGCCTTGGCCATGATCGCACCCTGAGCGCGGGTCATGATGCCGGTCACGACGGGCAGCAGGCGGCGGTGCACGGCGCGCGCGCCCTCGACGTGGCCGGACTGGAACAGATGGATCATGGTGGCGAGCTCGGCGCCCGCGGCGTGGCCCACCACGCTCACGAAGCCGGCGGCGCCGACCGACAGCCACGGCAGGTTCAGCGCGTCGTCCCCTGAGTAGTAGACCAGGTCGGTCGCGGCCATCACCTGGGAGCCGGCGAACAGGTCGCCCTTGGCGTCCTTCACCGCGACCACGCGCGGGTGGGAGGCGAGGCGCAGCAGGGTCTCGGTCGCGATGGGCACGCCCGAGCGCGAGGGGATGTCGTACAGCATCACCGGGAGGCCGGTCGCGTCGGCCACGGTGGTGAAGTGGCGGTACAGGCCCTCCTGCGGAGGTTTGTTGTAGTACGGCGTCACCAGCAGCAGGCCGTGCGCGCCCGCGCGCTCGGCGGCCTGGGCGAGCTCGACGGAATGGCGGGTGTCGTTGGTGCCCGCTCCGGCCACGATGGTGGCCCGGTCGCCGACCGCCTCGACCACGGCCCGCAGGACCTGGTCCTTCTCCGCGTCGGAGGTGGTGGGGGACTCGCCCGTCGTACCGCCCACGATGAGGCCGTCGTTGCGCTGCTCGTCCACGAGGTAGCCGGCCAGGCGCCGGGCACCGTCGATGTCGACGGCACCGTCGGCCGTGAACGGCGTGACCATCGCGGTCAGCATGCGACCGAAGGGCGCGTCGGAGGTTCCTGTTGGCGATGCCATAGACCGAACGGTACCCGGATCCGTGAAGGCGGTGGGACCCCGCCACCCCGGTTCGCTACGCGAGAAGCCCCGATCGGGGCCTGTACCGGTTCCGCCGGTGATGATCTGACATGGATAGAGGCCGCCGATATGTGCTCGGGGGTACACACATCGACGACCTCTACCCGTGCAATCGGCGCGGCTTACGGGGGCGTTACACGCTTCTTAGGAGAATTTTCCGATCGGCTCCGCGTGCCCGGCGGCCGGACCCCCATGGCGGGGAGGACGCCGGGAAACGCCCGGTTTGCAGCGGCGCTCCCCCGCAGGTGGAGGGGTCGGCGTCCGGGACGCACGGGAAGCCCTCACACCGCCCGGCACGCGCCGTGGTCACAGAATCACATTTGGTAAAGTTGGGACTCCAAGTCGTCGTCATTACTCCCAGTTGTCTCCCGATTACGGCAAGATAGGGAAACGATCTCGAACGCCCCGAGGGATGGACGGATGACTGGTAACGACCCGGTGTACCTCCGAGTGGTCGAAGAGCTGCGGGCCCAGATAGTCGACGGCACCCTGCCGCCGGGCGCGCCCATCCCGTCCCGCGCCCAGCTCACCCAGCGCTTCCGCGTCGGCGAGACCGCCGCCAGGCACGCGCTGAGGGTGCTCGCCGCCGAGGGCCTGATCATCGGCAAGGTCGGCTCCGGGCACTACGTGCGCGAGAAGTCCGTGCTCTACCCCCTGCAGCGCTGCCGCTACGTCGACCACGACGCCCCCTTCGCCGCCGACATGCAGGCCGGCGGCCACCGCGCCACCTGGGACTGGCGGAGCGAGACGATCAAGGCGATGCGCGACGTCGCCCGCCGGCTGCGCCTGGAGGAGGGCGACCCGGTGACCCGCACGCGCTACGTCTTCCGCACCGAGGGCAAGCCGATGCAGCTCGCCACCTCCTACGAGCCCGCCGACCTCGGCCGTGGGCAGTCCTTCCCCGAGGAGGGCACCAACGGCCGCAAGAGCCTCGTGGCCCGCATGTCCGCCGTCGGAATCAAGATCACCGACATCCGCGAGAGCGTGCACACCCGGGTGCCGCAGCCGACCGAGAGCGACCTGCTCGACCTGCCGACCGGGGTGCACATCCTGCACGTGGAGCGCACCCACTGGTCGGGCGACCGCCCGGTGGAGACCAGCGACATCGTGGTCCCCGGCGACCGCTTCCGCCTGGTCTACTCCGTCCCCCTCGGCGCCTGACCGCGCGGGCGGGGGTCAGGCGCGGGCGCGCTGGGTCGCGGCGACGCACACCAGCACGGCCAGCGCCCCGGCGAGCGTGGCGACCTCCAGCCGCTCGGCGAGCAGCAGCCAGGCCAGCAGCAGCGAGATCAGCGGCTGGAGGAGCTGGGTCTGCCCCGCGCGGGCGATGCCGCCCAGCGCCAGCCCGGCGTACCACGGGATGAAGCCGAGGAACATCGACACCACCGCGACATAGGCGAACCCGGCCACGGCCCCGGTCGTGGGGTGCATGGGCGTGACCACGGCCAGGGCCACCGTCACCGGCACCGACACGGGGGCGGCCACCACCAGCGCGTAGGAGATGACCCGCCACCCCGGCGTGTCCCGGGCGAGCCTGCCGCCCTCGGTGTAGCCCACGGCGGCGCAGAGCAGCGCGGCCAGCATCAGCAGGTCGGCGACGGCGAGCCGCCCGTCTCCCCTGCTCAGTGTGAAGACCGTGACCGAGACGGCCCCTGCGGCGCTCGCCACCCAGAACAGCGGCCGGGGGCGCTCTCCCGCCCGCAGGACGGCGCAGACCGCCGTGGCGGCCGGGAGCAGCCCGACGACGACGGCCGCGTGCGACACGCTCGCCCCCGCGTCCAGCGCCAGGCCGCTGAACAGCGGGAATCCGAACACCACCGAGAGCGCGATGACCACGTACGACCCGAGCAGGGAGCGGGGCGGCAGCAGGGGGACGCGGGCGAGCAGGAGGCACAGGCCCGCGATGAGCGCGGCGACCGCCGCCCGGCCGATGGCGACCATGTAGGGGTCGAAGCCGCGCAGGGCGAAGGCGGTGGCGGGCAGCGTGCCGGAGAAGGACAGCACCCCGAGGGCGGCCAGCAGCGTGCCCTTCAGCGGGGGGCTCATCGGGCGCCGCCCCGGGCCGGTCCCGGGGGTGGGGACCGCTACCGGCAGATGGGCAGTAGCGCTATTCTCAACTCTCATGAACGACGATAGCAGTATCGTCCGGGTCGCCGCTCTGCTCAGGGAGGAGACCGGCAGGCTCCGGCCCGGCGACCGCCTCCCCTCCAGCCGCGAGCTGATGAGGCGGCACGGCGTGAGCCCGGTCACCGTGTCCCGGGCGCTGGCCACCCTCGCCGCCGAGGGCAGGGTCGTCACCCGCCCCGGAAGCGGGGCCTTCGTCGCCGACACCCCCGCCCCCGGAGACACCCTCGACCTGTCCTGGCAGACCGTGTCCCTCGGCGACAGGTCGGTGGACGACTCGGCCGTCAGCGGGCTGCTCACCCCGCCGCCCGACGGGGTCATCCCCCTCACCGGCGGGTACCTCCACCCGGGCCTGCGGCCGTCCAGGGCCCTCACCGCCGCCGCCACCCGCGCCGTGCGCCGCCCGGACGCGTGGGCGCTCCCGCCCCTGAGCGGCGTCACCGAGCTGCGGCGCTGGTTCGCCACCGAGGTCGGCGGCGGCGTCACCCTGGCGGACGTCCTGATCGTCAGCGGCGGCCAGGCCGCCCTGACCCTCGCCTTCCGCGCCCTGGCGGGGCCGGGGGCGCCGATGCTGGTGGAGACCCCGACCTACCCCGGTGCGCTCGCGGCCGCCCGCGCCGCCGGCCTGCGCGCGGTGGCGGTGCCCGTGGACCGGGACGGGGTGCGGCCCGAGCTGCTGGCCGAGGCGTTCGCCGTCACGGGCGCGCGGGTGTTCTACTGCCAGCCGACCCTGCACAACCCGACCGGCGCCGTGCTCTCGCCCGGGCGCAGGGAGCAGGTCCTGGCCATCGCCAGGGCGGCGGGCGCCTTCGTGATCGAGGACGACTACGCGCGCTACCTCACCACCGGGCCCGTGCCGCCCTCGCTGATCACCCTGGACACCCATGGCACGGTCGTCCACATCAACTCGCTCAGCAAGATCACGGCGCCGAGCGTGCGGGTGGCGGCGGTGATCGCCCGGGGTCCCGCGGCGCGGCGGCTGCGCGCGGGGCAACTGGTGGAGTCGTTCTTCGTGGCCCGCCCGCTGCAGGAGACGGCGCTGGAGTTCCTCGGCTCGCCGGGCTGGCGGCGCCATGTGGCGTCGGTGGCGGCCGAGCTGAGGCTGCGGCGGGCGGCGCTGGCCGCCGCGCTGGCCCGCCACCTCCCGGCGGCGGAGGTGTGGCCGGTCCCCGAGGGCGGCGTGCACCTGTGGGCCCGCCTGCCGCGCGAGGTGGACGAGACCGCGCTGGTGGAGAGCGCCCAGCGCGCGGGGGCGCTGGTGAGCCCGGGGGCGATGTACCACCCCGCCGAGCAGCCGTCCCCGCACATCCGGATCACCCACATCGCGGCGGCACACGTCACCGAGCTGGGCGAGGGCGTCCGCCGCCTGGGCACGGCCCTGGACGCCCACCTCGCCGCACGCTCGTCCTAGCGGTCGCGCCCGGCGCCGATTCCGGTGGCAACCGCCAAATCCCCTACAGTGGTGTGCCATGGACGGGCCGGCGGAACTGCTCCGCGACTTCGTGAACACCTACGACGTCGAGGGCGACACCGACGAGCTGGCCTCCCCCGCCGAGCTCGCCGTCTGGCTGCGGGAACGCGGGCTGATCTCCGGGTCCGACCGGGCCGTGGACGACGACTGGGCCCTCGCCGTGCACCTCCGCGAAGGGCTGCGGACCGTCCTGCGCCATGGCCACGAGGCCGCTCCCGCCCCGGTCGCCGACCTGGACGCCGCGCTGGCGGCGCTGCCGGTGCGGGTCACCCTGGCGAGCGGCGCGCCCGAGGCCGAGCCGCTCGGCACCGGCGCGACCCGGGGGCTCGGGCTCCTGGTCAAGGCGATCATGGACGCGCGCGCCGGGGGCGGCTGGCACCGGCTCAAGGTCTGCGCGAGCGACACCTGCCAGTGGGCGTTCATCGACGCCTCCAAGAACCGCTCGCGGGCGTGGTGCTCGATGCGGGTCTGCGGGAACCGCACCAAGACCCGCGCCTACCGCGCCCGGCGCCAGGCGCCCGCCCCGGCCTCCTGACCACGGCGAGGGATCCGCGTCCTGCACGGCGGGCGAACCCCGATACGGTTGTGTCAAAGGAAAGGGGCCGCTCGACATGGCAGACGTGGGGGTACGCGCCGCGCGACGCGAGGACGTCCCGGCGGTGACGTCCACCCAGATCCGGGCCTGGCGCGTCGCCTACCGCGACGTCCTGCCCGAGGGGCAGCTCGACCAGATGACCGGCCCGTCGGCCGAGGAGATGTGGAGCCACCAGTGGGAGGAGGCCGTCGTGGCCCCGCCCACCCGGCGCCACCGCCTCCTGGTCGCCGTCGAGACCGAGGACGCCCTGGCCTCGCTGGCGAGCGGCCACGGCGAGCCGGGCGGCCAGCGCGTGGTCGGCATGGCCTCCCACGCCCCCGCCGAGGACCCCGACCTCGACCCCGACACCACCGCCGAGCTGCTCACCCTGCTGGTCGACCCCGACCACGTCCGCAGGGGACACGGCAGCCGCCTGCTGAACGCCACCGTGGACCACCTGCGCGAGGACGGCGTCGCCACCGTCGTCACGTGGGCCTTCGCGGACGACAAGCCGATGATCGGCTTCCTCACCTCCGCCGGCTGGGGCCCCGACGAGGCCGAGCGCGTCCTGGACATGGACCGCCCCGTCCGCATGATCCGGCTCACCACCGACATCAGCTGATCCGCCCCTCCGGGGCACGTGATCCCTGGGCCGGGCATTCCCGCCCGCTCGTCCGGGGCACCTGATCCGCCGGTTCGGGGCACCACCCGTGAGCCTGGGATCCGCCATGAAATACCCTGCGTAACGCGCACTTCCCAGGCCGCCCCGTGAAGGAGAACCCCCGCGAGGCAGGCCCGGGTCCGGATCGATGTGATCGAAGAGGGACTACGTTGGCGACACCCGCTCAGTGGCTCGCGGGAGCACGGCCCCGCACCCTTCCCGCGGCGGTGGTGCCCGTGGCCGTCGGCACGGGCCTGGCCTTCGCCTACGACGGCGCGGTCTGGTGGCGCGCCCTGCTGGCCCTGTTCGTCGCCCTGGTCCTCCAGGTGGGCGTGAACTACGCCAACGACTACAGCGACGGCGTGCGCGGCACCGACGAGGTACGCGTCGGCCCGCTCCGGCTGGTCGGCTCGCGGGTCGCCTCCCCCCGGTCGGTGCTGGCCGCCGCGCTCGGGTGCTTCCTGGCGGCCGCGGTCGCGGGCCTGGTCCTGGTGGTGGTCACCCGCGCGTGGTGGCTGCTGATCGTCGGGGCGCTCGCCATCGCCGCCGCGTGGTTCTACACCGGGGGCTCGCGCCCGTACGGCTACCGCGCCTTCGGCGAGATCTCGGTCTTCGTCTTCTTCGGCCTGGTGGCGGTCGCCGGCACCACCTACGTCCAGCTCGAGCGCCTGCCGTGGCCGGTCTGGGTGGCGGCCGTACCGGTCGGGCTGCTGGCCTGCGCGCTCCTGGTGGTGAACAACCTGCGCGACATCGCGACGGACGGCCCGCTGGGCAAGCGCACCCTCGCGGTCGTGCTCGGCGACACCCGCACCCGCCTGCTCTACAACGCGTGCCTGCTGCTGCCGTTCGCCGTCGCCCTGGTGCCGGCCTTCTCCGGGCGGCCGTTCGCCGCGCTGGCCCTGCTGGCGCTGCCGCTCGCGCTGGCCCCGGTCAGGGCGGTGCATGGCGGGCGGACCGGGCGCGCGCTGATCGCCACCCTGCAGCAGACGGGCCGGCTCCAGCTCGCCTTCGGCCTGCTGTTCACCATCGGCCTGGCGCTGTAGCGGCCTCCGCCGGGTCCAGGTCGCACGGAGGGCTCCCTGGATGCCCTCCCGCGCCCGTGTACGGCCGTTTCTCCCCGTCCGGGCCCTGTGACCGCCTTACAGGTCGAGCAGGGGCTCCAGGCCGACGGTGAGGCCGGGCAACTCGCGGACGCGGCGGACGCCGAGCAGGACGCCGGGCGTGAACGAGGAGCGGTTCATCGTGTCGTGGCGGATCGTCAGGATCTCCCCGTCGCCGCCGAGCAGGACCTCCTGGTGGGCGATCAGGCCCGACAGGCGCACCCCGTGGACCCGCACGCCGTCCACGTCCGCGCCCCGGGCGCCGGGCAGCTCGGAGCTGGTGGCGTCCGGCATGGCGGCCATCCCGGCCTTGCGCCGCGCCTCGGCGACCAGCTCGGCGGTGCGGCGGGCCGTCCCTGAGGGGGCGTCGGCCTTGTTGGGGTGGTGCAGCTCGACGATCTCGACCGACTCGAAGTAGCGCGCCGCCTGCTGGGCGAAGTGCATCATCAGCACGGCGGCGATGCCGAAGTTTGGGGCGATCAGGGCGTTGACCCCCGGGTTGGCGGCGAGCCAGCCCCGGACGGTCGCCAGCCGCCCCGCGTCGAAGCCGGTCGTGCCCACCACGGGGTGGACGCCGTGCTCCACGCACCACTTCAGGTTGTCCATGACCACGTCGGGGTGGGTGAAGTCGACCACCACCTCCGCGGCCGCCAGCGACTCGATGGGATCGCCGGCGTCGACGCCCGCCACCAGTTCCATGTCGTCGGCCGCCTGGACGGCCTTGCAGACCTCAACACCGACGCGCCCTCGGGCGCCGAGAACCCCAACCCTGATCACGACGCCCAAGCGTAGCGCGAAGGCGAGGCCCGGGCCCCGCCGAGGGGACCCGGGCCCGCCCTGCGGTCAGGCGACGAACGCGCTGAAGTCCTTGTCGCCGTACGGCCCGATGACGGCCAGCGTCATGGGCTGCGAAAGGATCTCCTGGGCGACGGCGTCGATCTCGTCGGGGGTGACGGCGTCGATGCGCGCGAGCACCTCGTCGACGGGCATCAGCGTGTCGTACACCAGTTCGCTCTTGCCGATGCGCGACATGCGCGAACCGGTGTCCTCAAGGCCCAGCACGAGCCCGCCGCGCATCTGGCCCTTGCCCCGGCCGATCTCCTCCTCGGAGATGCTCTCGGCGACGACCCTGGCGATCTCCTCGCGGCAGATCTTCAGGACGTCGTCGACCTTGGCGGGCAGGCACCCGACGTAGATGCCGAACTGGCCGGTGTCGGCGTACTGCGCCGTGTAGCTGTAGGCGGAGTACGCCAGGCCGCGCTTCTCCCGGATCTCCTGGAAGAGCCGGGACGACATGCCCCCGCCCAGGGCGGCGTTCAGCACGCCCAGGGCGAAGCGCCGGTCGTCGGTGCGCGAGAACGCGGTCGTGCCGAGGACCAGGTTGGCCTGCTCGGTCGGCCGGTCGACCACCCGCACCCCCGAGCGCGGCGACGCGCCGGGGCCCGACAGGCGCGGGAGGGCCGGCGCGGCGTCGCCGCCGAGCGCGCCCGCCCGCTGGTAGGCCGCCGCCACCAGCTCGACCACCCGTTCGTGGGTGACGTTCCCGCTCACCGAGATCACGGTGTGCGGGGGCTGGTAGTAGCTCTGGTAGTACTCCGCGATGCGCTCACGGGACAGCCTGTTGATCGACTCCACCGAGCCCAGGATGGGGCGCCCGATGGGGGTGTCGCCGTACAGCTCGGCGGAGAACTGCTCGTGCACGACGTCCGACGGGTCGTCGTCGTGCATGGCGATCTCTTCCAGGATCACGCCCCGCTCGGACTCGACGTCCTCGGCGGTGACCAGGGAAGAGGTCACCACGTCGGCCAGCACGTCGATGGCCAGCGGCAGGTCCTCGTCGAGGACCCGCGCGTAGTAGCAGGTGTACTCCTTGGCGGTGAAGGCGTTGATCTCGCCGCCGATGCCCTCGATCGCGGCGGAGATCTCCAGCGCGTCGCGGGTGGGAGTGCCCTTGAACAGAAGGTGTTCCAGGAAGTGGGTGGCCCCCGTGTGCTCGGAGGCCTCGTCACGCGACCCGATGCCGACCCACATGCCGACCGCGACTGATCGCACGGTCGGCATGGTCTCGGTGACCACCCGGAGCCCACCGGGAAGGACGGTGCGCTGCACGACCCCGGCACCGTCCTTGCCGGGGTGCAGAGTGGTGGTCGTCACGAGTTGCGGTCGTCCCGTCCGCCGCGGGTGCGCGAGCGGCGCGGCCGGTCGCCGTTGCGCTCGCCGCCGCGGTCGCCGCCACGCTCCTCGCGGGGCTCGGCCTCCGCGCGGGGCGCGTCGTCGTCGTCCGGGCCGTCGTCGGGCTTGACCGACGCGTCCTTCTCGATGACCTCGACGGGGACCAGGGACAGCTTGCCGCGCGAGTCGATCTCGGCGATCTCCACCTGGATCTTGTCGCCGACGTTCATGACGTCCTCGACGTTCTCGATGCGCTTGCCGCCGTGCAGCTTGCGGATCTGGGAGACGTGCAGCAGGCCGTCCTTGCCGGGCAGCAGGCTGACGAACGCGCCGAAGGCGGCGATCTTGACGACCGTGCCGAGGTAGCGCTCCCCGATCTCGGGCATGTGCGGGTTGGCGATCGCGTTGATCGTGGTCCGCGCGGCCTCGGCCGACGGGCCGTCGGTCGCGCCGATGTAGATCGTGCCGTCGTCCTCGATGGTGATCTCGGCGCCGGTGTCGTCCTGGATCTGGTTGATCATCTTGCCCTTGGGGCCGATGACCTCGCCGATCTTGTCGACCGGGACCTTGATCGTGATGATGCGCGGCGCGGTCGGGTTCATCTCCGCCGGGGAGTCGATCGCCTCCTGCATCACGTCGAGGATCGCCAGACGGGCGGCCTTGGCCTGCTTGAGCGCGCCGGCCAGGACCGTCGCCGGGATGCCGTCGAGCTTGGTGTCGAGCTGCAGGGCCGTGATGACGTCACGGGTGCCGGCGACCTTGAAGTCCATGTCGCCCATGGCGTCCTCGGCACCGAGGATGTCGGTCAGCGTGACGAACTGGCCGCCCTCGCCGATGAGGCCCATCGCGATGCCAGCGACCATCTCCTTGAGCGGGACACCCGCGTCGAGGAGCGCCATGGTCGAGGCGCAGACCGAGCCCATGCTCGTCGAGCCGTTGGACCCGAGCGCCTCCGACACCTGGCGGATGGCGTACGGGAACTCCTCGCGGGTCGGCAGCACCGGCAGGAGCGCCCGCTCGGCGAGCGCGCCGTGGCCGATCTCGCGGCGCTTGGGCGAGCCCACGCGGCCGGTCTCACCGGTGGAGTAGGGCGGGAAGTTGTAGTTGTGCATGTAGCGCTTGGTGCGCTCGGGGTTCAGCGTGTCGATCATCTGCTCCATGCGGAGCATGTTCAGCGTGGTGATGCCCATGATCTGGGTCTCGCCGCGCTCGAACAGGGCCGACCCGTGGACCCTCGGGACCACGTGGACCTCGGCGCTGAGCTGCCGGATGTCCTTGGTGCCTCGGCCGTCGATGCGGATGCCCTCGCTGATCACGCGCTCGCGCATCAGCTTCTTGGTGAGCGAGCGGAAGGCGGCGGAGATCTCCTTCTCGCGGCCCTCCAGGTCGGCGCCCAGCTTCTCCAGCGCCAGGGCCTTGACCCGGTCGAGCTCGACCTCGCGCTCCTTCTTGCCCGCGATCGTCAGCGCCGAGGCCAGCTCGCTCTTGACCGCGCCGCCGACCGCCTCGAAGACGTCCTCCTGGTAGTCCAGGAAGATCGGGAACGCGGCGGTCTCCTTGGCGGCGACCTGGGCGATCTTGTTCTGCGCCTCGACGAGCACCTTGATGAACGGCTTCGCCGCCTCAAGGCCCTCGGCCACGGTCTCCTCGGTCGGGGCGACCGCCCCGTCGGCGACGAGCTTGAGCGTGTCGCGGGTCGACTCGGCCTCGACCATCATGATCGCGACGTCGCCGTCCTCGAGGACCCGCCCGGCGACGACCATGTCGAAGGTCGCCCCCTCCAGCTCGGAGTGGGTCGGGAAGCCCACCCACTGGCCGTTGATCAGCGCGACGCGGACGCCGCCGATCGGGCCCGAGAAGGGCAGGCCGGCGAGCTGGGTCGACAGGCTCGCCGCGTTGATGGCCACCACGTCGTACAGGTGGTCGGGGTTGAGCGCCATGATCGTCGCCACGACCTGGATCTCGTTGCGCAGGCCCTTGACGAAGGACGGGCGCAGCGGGCGGTCGATCAGGCGGCAGGTGAGGATGGCGTCCTCGGACGGCCGTCCCTCACGGCGGAAGAACGAGCCGGGGATCCGGCCCGCGGCGTACATCCGCTCCTCCACGTCCACGGTGAGCGGGAAGAAGTCCAGGCTCTCCTTGGGATGCTTCGAAGCGGTGGTGGCGGACAGGATCATCGTCTCGTCGTCGAGGTAGACGACGGAGCTTCCCGCCGCCTGGCGCGCGAGCCTCCCGGTCTCGAACCGGATGGTACGCGTACCGAACGAGCCGTTGTCGATAACGGCTTCCGTGCTGTGGACACCCTCCACGGGGGACCTCCTTGGGTCGGTCGCCCGCGTCCGTGCTGTGGTCGCACTCGCTCAGGCACGCGCCGGCCGACCGGTATCGTCGCGGTCGGCTCGCTCGTGCCTTGCTCCGTTATGCCGGCTCCCCGTCATGTGCAGCGCCGGTCTTCGATCGAAGCACCCGGGCTGTACGGCGTTGGTCGCCGTCGACATCCGGAAGCCACTACCGAGGACCGGCCCGCAGGCGTTCACGGGAACGCGCGTTGTGCTGTGCTGTGCGGACGCGGGGCACTTTCTCGGCTGTTCAGTTGTGGTGGTACAAGGGCCAGTCTGCTGAAGCGATGGCGCGCCGCGCTACGACGCGCCGACCGGGTTCCTCCATACCAGGGAGGCCTTTGCCCTGATACGAGAGAGGGAGCGGCGCGATGCCGCTCCCCTCCACACTATCGGCGCAGGCCGAGCCGCTCGATGAGGGTTCGGTAGCGCGTGATGTCCTTGCTCATCAGGTACTTCAGGAGCCGCCGGCGGCGGCCGACCAGCAGCAGCAGCCCACGGCGGCTGTGGTGGTCGTGCTTGTGGGTCTTGAGGTGCTCGGTGAGCTCGCTGATGCGCTTGCTCAGCAGTGCGATCTGCACCTCGGGGGACCCGGTGTCACCGTCTCCGGTCCCGTACTCCCCGATGATCTGCTTCTTAGCGGCGGTGTCGAGCGACAAGGCTCTCCTTCGACTATCTACGGGCACACGCCAGATGATTGTTCACGAACGACCGTGTGTGCCTACAGTCGCCGTAACCGGTCGGCGGGCAGCGCGCAGCGCGCCGAAACCGAGCCGACACGTCAGGCTACCATCGCCGCGGACACCTCGGTGCCCGCCGCCTCCCGCGAGCCCTGGACGGCGCCCCCGTGGGCCGGTCAGCCGCCGGTCAGCCGCCGGGCCTCGTCCACGTCATGGCGCATCTGCAGGATCAGGGAGTCGATCGAGTCGAACTTCAGCGTGTCGCGCAGCCGCACGGCGAAATCGACGACGACATGGGCGCCGTAGAGGTCGAGATCATCCCGGTCCAGGGCGTAGGCCTCCACGGTGCGCTCGACGCCCTCGAAGGTCGGGTTGGTGCCGATGGAGATCGCCGCGGGCCACCGCTGCCCCTCGTAGGGCGAGGGGGACTGCGCGCACTCCAGCCAGCCGGCGTAGACGCCGTCGGCGGGGATGGCGGTGAACGGGGGCGATTCGACGTTGGCCGTGGGGAAGCCGAGCTCCCGGCCGCGCTGGTGGCCCCGGACGACCACGCCCTCCACGCGGTGCGGGCGGCCGAGCGCCGCCGCCGCCGCGCCGACGTCGCCCGAGGAGAGCCTCTCCCTGATCTGGCTGGAGGAGATCGCCTCCCCGTCGCTCACCAGGGGGACCCCCTCGGCCACGAAGTCGTACTTCTCGCCGAGCTGGCGCAGCGTCTCCAGATCGCCCGCGGCCTTGTGGCCGAACCGGAAGTTCTCCCCCACGACGACCCCGGCGGCGTGCAGCCGGTCGACCAGCACCGCCTGGACGAATTCGTCGGGGGTCATGTGCGAGAACTCCAGCGTGAACGGCAGCACGCACACGGCGTCCACGCCCAGCAGGCCCAGCAGGTCGGTGCGGTGGCGCGCCGTGGTCAGCCGGGAGGGATGGGTCCCCGGCCTGACCACCTCTTCCGGATGAGGGTCGAAAGTGATCACTACGGAGGGAAGGCCCAGCTCCGCCGCCATCGCGACGGCACGCTGGACCATGCGCTGATGGCCTTTGTGCACACCGTCGAAGACCCCGATCGTGATGACAGACCTGCCCCAGTCCGAGGGCACGTCGTCGAGTCCGTGCCAGCCCTGCACCTCGACCTCGTTCCTGTGCTGATGGTCGCGCTCACCCAAGCCTGCCATGCGAAGGGGATTTCTCCGCACGGGGACGAGGGTAGCCCAGCGGGACCGGGCGGCGGGCGACGACCCCGCCCGCCCGCGACCCGGCGCCACGCCGGTCCCCGGCGCCCGGGTACCCGCCGGACATGCGATTCCGCCGATCATCCCCACCCGGCCCCGCCCCGCTCCGCCGCGCCCCCGGCCCCACCCCTGCCCGTCCCCGATTCCCCCGCCGGACCCCCTGCCGTGCGGGTCACATGGACGCTTTGAGGCCCGAGCCGCAGAGGGGGGCGACGACGGTGCCCTCGGTGAGGGGCGAGCCGCAGGACCTGAGCCCGCGGACGGCGGCGTAGGCGACGGCGCCCGTGGGCTCGACCCACAGCCCCCGGGCGGCCAGGGCGGCGTGCGACAGCGCGATCTCCTTCTCCGAGACGGTGACGACCGCGCCGCCGGTCTCCCGGACGATCTCCAGGATGCGCGCGCCCCGCGCCGGCGCCGCGATGGCGATCCCCTCGGCCACCGTCCGCCCGGCCACCGTCCGCTCCCCCGGGCCTGGCGCCTCCGCGGTCCCGGCGGCGGACCACGCCTCGACGTCGGCCCGGCCGGAGGTGAACGCCTCGGCCACCGGGGCGCACAGCTCCGCCTGGACGGCCACGATGCGGGGCACGCGGTCGACCAGGCCCGCCGCGCGCAGCCCGGCGAACCCCAGGTAGGCGCCGATCACCAGCGTCCCGTTGCCCGCCGGGAGGACGAGCGCGTCCGGCGCGGTCCCGCCGAGCTGCTCGAACACCTCCAGCGCGTAGGTCTTGGTGCCCTCGTAGAAGAAGGGGTTGTAGACGTGGCTGGCGTAGAACGCGCCCGTCGCCTCCACCCGCTCCACGGCGGCCCTTGCCGTCTCCTCGCGGGGCCCCTCGACGACCGTCACCCGGGCGCCGTGCCCCCGGATCTGCGCCAGCTTCTTCTCGCTGACGCCGGACGGCACGAAGATCTCGGCCGCGACGCCCGCGCGGGCCGCGTACGCCGCCATCGCCGTCCCGGCGTTCCCGCTGCTGTCGGCGACCAGCCGGGGGGCCCCGATCAGGTCGGCGAGCGCCGCGAGCACGACCGCCCCCCGGTCCTTGAACGACCCCGTCGGCGACACGTACTCGACCTTGAACCACACCCCGTCGTCCCCGCCCGGCGACCCCGCGCCGCCGAGGGACGCCTCGACCAGCGGCGTCATCCCCTCCCCCAGGCTGAACCGCCGCCCCGGCACCGGAATGGCGTCCGCGTACCGCCACAGGGAGTGGTCGTCGCCTCGGGGACTCCACGCCAGCGGCACCGCCGCCAGATCGAGCACCCCTCCGCAGTCGCACCGCCACCGCCCCACCGACACCTCGTACGACCGTCCGCAGGCGCACGCGTATTCGGGAAGATCGACCATGGGGACCCCTCACGCCAGGGTGTGAACTAAGGGACGAAGACGGCGAGGGATCTGGTGGATCCGCCGTGTTCCTCGGCCAGGGCCAGGAGGGTGCCGTCGGGGGCGAAGACGCCGATGGGGCCGGGGCCGAGGCCCTGGGCGGGCAGCCGGCCGCCGTGGGCGACCAGGCCGGCGTCCCGTTCCGACACGTCCATGCGCGGGAAGGCCGACGCCACCGCCTCGGCGATGGGGAGGATCACGCAGTCCTCGGCGAGCTGCTCGATCGTGCGCGCCGCCGCCAGCTCGTAGGGGCCCACGCGGGTACGGCGCAGGCGGGTGAGGTGGCCGCCGGTGCCGAGGGCGGTGCCGAGATCGCGGGCCAGCGAGCGGATGTAGGTGCCGCTGGAGCAGGTCACCAACGCGTCCAGCTCGACCGCGTCGCCGTCGCGCCGGACGGCGGTGATCTCGAACGCGTGGACGGTCACCGGGCGGGCCTTGAGCTCGACCTCCTCGCCCGCCCTGGCCCGCTTGTACGCGCGCTCGCCGTTGACCTTGATGGCGCTGACCTGCGGGGGGATCTGCATGATCGGGCCGGTGAGCGCGGCCACCCCGGCGCGGACCGCGTCCTCGGCCACGTGGGCCGCCGAGGCCGTGGACAGGATCTCGCCCTCGGCGTCGTCGGTGCTGGTGGTCACGCCGAGGCGGATCGTGGCGTCGTAGCCCTTCTGGGTCAGCGCGAGGTGGCCGAGCAGGCGGGTGGCCTTCTCGACACCGATCACCAGCACTCCGGTGGCCATCGGGTCGAGGGTGCCGGCGTGGCCGACCTTGCGCGTGCCCGCGAGGCGGCGCATCTTGCCGACCACGTCGTGGGAGGTCCAGCCTGCGGGCTTGTCGACGATCACCAGCCCGCTCGGCGGCACCGGCCGCCGAGCCCTGGGCGCGCCTGCGGCGGGACCGGCGGGCGCGCCGGGAGGGGAGGGGTCGGGGGTCTCGCCGCCCGTGGTGGTCATCGGAGTTCCCTCGGAAAGGTCGTCGGCGCGTCCGCCGGAACGGGAAGGGTCAGGTGGAGGGCGCGAGGAGCGCGGCGAACCTCGCGATGGTCTCCTCGGGAGGGTCGTGCGAGGTGAAGCCCGCCGCCCGGACGTGGCCGCCGCCGCCCATGGCCGTGCAGGCGCGGCCGACGTCCACCCCGCCCTTGGAGCGCGTGGAGACCTGCCAGGCCCCCTCGTCGTCCTCCTTGAGCACCACGGCGACGTCCGGCTCGTCGATGCGGCGGATCACGTCGATGATCCCCTCGCACTCGTCGTACGGCAGGCGGTGCGCGGCGCGGTCGGCGCGCGGCACGAAGGTCCACACCATGCCGAGGCCGCCGGCGGCCCGCTCGTCCAGCGTGACCCGGTCGAGGGCGGCCCCAAGGACCTTGAGGTAGGCGAACGGGGAACGGTCCCACAGCTCGCGGGCGATCTCGTCGGTGCGCAGGCCGGTCGCGACCAGCCGGGCCGCCATCTCGTGGACGGCGGGCGTGGTCGAGGCGTGCCGGAACGACCCGGTGTCGGTGACCAGGCCGGTGTACAGGCAGGTGGCGATGTCGCGGTCGACCGGGAGCCCGAGCCGGTCCAGCAGCTCCTCCACCAGCACCGACGTCGAGGCGGCCGCCGCGTCGACCAGGCAGACGCTGCCGAACCCGGTATTGGAGGGGTGGTGGTCCACCACGATCAGCTCGCGGGCCTTACCGGCGTTGGGCGCCAGCAGGCCGAGACGGTCGACCGTGGGGACGTCGAAGCTGATCATCAGCTCCGGCTCCGCGGGGTAGCGCGCGGGCGCGACCAGCAGGTCCTGGCCGGGCAGGAACCGCAGCAGGCGCGGCACCGCGAACCGGCGGTCGCCGAAGGACGCCGTCACGCGCTTCCCCGCGCGGCGCAGGGCCAGGCCGAGGCCGAGCATCGAACCGAGCGCGTCACCGTCGGGGGCGACGTGGCAGACCAGCGCGACCTGCCCGGCGTCCTGGACCAGCTCGACGGCGCGCCGCCAGTCGGCCTCCCGCACGTGCGCGGGAGGCCGCCGGTCAGGCGTGGCGCCGGACATCACAGTGCGGAGCGGCCGGCGTGGTCGGACGGCCCGGCGCCGATCTCCCCGAGGTCGTCCTCGCCCTCCTGATCCTCGTCGCCCGGCTTGCGGTACGGGTCGGGCTCGCCGGCGTGGACCGCGCCCTCGGCCTTCTTGGCGATCTCCTCGTCACGGGCCTTGGCCTCGGCGAGCAGCACGTCGAGGTGCCGGGCGCTGTCGGGCAGCGGGTCGTGGTGGAAGGTCAGCGTCGGCGTGTGCCGCACGCCGGTCTGGCGTCCCACCTCCGAACGGATGACCCCCTTGGCGCTTTCCAGGGCGGCGGCGGTGTCGGCCCGCTCGGCCTCGGAACCGAACACGGTGTAGAAGACCGTCGCGTCCCGGAGGTCACCGGTGATCTTGGTATCGGTCACCGTCACGAAGCCGAGGCGTGGATCCTTGATCCGGCGCTCCAGCATCTCGGCGACGACCTGCTGAATGCGGTCCGCAAGCTTACGGGCGCGTGCTGCGTCCACGATCGCGCTCCCCCTCTTTACTGGCTTTACTCGCTTAACGGCCCACGGGAGGTGTGGCTTCCCGAGGGCACTAGTCCTCGTCCTCGTTGATGAGCCGCCGGCGGGCGGAGAGCACCTCGATTTCCGGGTGGAAGGCGATCAGCCGCTCGCAGGCCTCCAGCACCTCGCCGCAGTTGGCGGCCGTGGCGGACACCACGGCGACGCCCACCTCCGTGCGGCGGTGCAGGTCGAGATGGCCGGTCTCGGCCACCGCGACCGCCGGGTACCGGCGCCGCACCTCGGCGATGAGAGGACGCACCACAGAGCGCTTCTGCTTCAGCGAATGCACGTCGCCGAGCAGGATGTCCAACGTCAGAGCACCTATGTACATGGCTGTCGCCGCGATCGGCGGGCGAGGGACGACGGGGGGTGTCCGTGGGACGAACCCACGGACACCCGGCCTGTCATGCCTTCTCGCACCGTCAGGCGCGCGGCTTCTCCCGCATCTCGAACGTCTCGATGACGTCGTCGAGCTTGATGTCGTTGTACCCGACACCGATACCGCACTCGAAGCCCTCGCGGACCTCGGTCGCGTCGTCCTTGAAGCGGCGCAGCGACGAGACGGTGAGGTTGTCGGCCACGACGACACCGTCGCGGATGATACGGGCCTTGCTGTTGCGGGTGATCGTGCCCGAGCGGACCAGACAGCCCGCGACGTTCCCGATCTTCGGAACCTTGAAGACGTCCCGGACCTCCGCGGTACCGGTCTGCGCCTCCTCGAACTCCGGCTTCAGCATGCCCTTGAGGGCCGCCTCGATCTCCTCGATCGCCTGGTAGATGACCGAGTAGTAGCGGATGTCGACGCCCTCGCGCTCGGCCAGGTCGCGCGCCCGGACCTCGGGGCGCACGTTGAAGCCGATGATGACGGCGTTGTCGTCCGCGATGGCCAGGTTGACGTCGTACTCGGTGATGGCGCCGACGGCACGGTGGAGCACCCGGAGGCGCACCTCCTCGCCGACGTCGATCTTGAGCAGCGCGTCCTCCAGGGCCTCCACGGAACCGGAGACGTCACCCTTGATGATGAGCTTGAGCTCGTCGACCTTGCCCTTCTCCATGTCGCTGAAGAGCTCTTCGAGCGTGCGCCTGCGGCTGGACCTCGCCATGTCGGCGATGCGCTGCTTGGCCGCACGCTGCTGGGCGATCTGGCGGGCCATCCGGTCGTCGGTGACGACGATGAAGTTGTCACCGGCGCTCGGGACCGCGTCCAGGCCGAGCACCCGCACCGGACGCGACGGGTCGGCCTCGATGACCTGCTCGCCGCTGTCGTCCAGCATCGCCCGGACGCGGCCGAAGGCCTCGCCACAGACGATCGAGTCGCCGACCCGCAGGGTGCCGCGCTGCACGAGCACGGTCGCCACGGGGCCGCGGCCCTTGTCGAGGTGGGCCTCGATCGCGATGCCCTGGGCGTCCATCGTCGGGTTCGCCCGAAGGTCGAGCTCGGCGTCGGCCGTCAGCAGGATCGCCTCGAGCAGGTCGTCGATGCCGAGTCCCTGCTTGGCGGAGATGTCGACGAACATCGTCGAGCCGCCGTACTCCTCGGCCACCAGACCGTACTCGGTGAGCTGGGCCCGCACCTTCGTCGGGTCCGCGCCCTCCTTGTCGATCTTGTTGACCGCGACCACGATGGGCACGTCCGCCGCCTGGGCGTGGTTGAGCGCCTCGATGGTCTGAGGCTTCACGCCGTCGTCGGCGGCGACCACCAGCACGGCGATGTCGGTCGCCTGGGCACCACGGGCACGCATGGCGGTGAACGCCTCGTGGCCCGGGGTGTCGATGAAGGTGATCTTCCGGTCCTGCTCTTCGTGCACGGTCGCGACCTGGTAGGCACCGATGTGCTGGGTGATGCCACCGGCCTCGCGGGCGACCACGTTGGTGTTGCGGATCGCGTCGAGCAGCTTGGTCTTACCGTGGTCGACGTGACCCATGACGGTCACGACCGGCGGACGCGGCGCGAGGTCGGTCTCGTCGCCCTCGTCCTCGCCGAACTCGATGTCGAAGGCCTCGAGAAGCTCGCGGTCCTCCTCCTCCGGGCTGACGACCTGGATGGCGTAGTTGAGCTCGGCACCCAGGAGCTGCAGGGTCTCCTCGTTCACCGACTGCGTGGCGGTCACCATCTCGCCGAGGTGCAGCATGATCTGCACCAGCGACGCGGGGTTCGCACCGATCTTGTCGGCGAAGTCGGACAGCGAGGCTCCGCGCGGAAGGCGCAGGGTCTGCCCCGTCCCACGGGGTACCTGCACGCCGCCGATCGACGGGGCCTGCATGTTGTCGAACTCTTGACGCCTCTGGCGCTTGGACTTGCGGCCACGCGTCGGGCGGCCACCGGGCCGGCCGAAGGCGCCCGCCGTGCCACCGCGGCCACGACCGCCGCCGCCACCGGGACGACCGGCGAAACCGCCGCCGCCACCGGCACCCGCGCCGGCACCGCCGCCGGGACGGCCACCGGTGCCCGTGCGGGGACCGGCGAAACCGCCGCCACCGCCACCGGGACGACCCGCGCCGCCACCGCCGCCACCAGGACGGCCACCGCCGCCACCGCCGCCGGGACGACCGCCGCCGCCACCGGGACGACCGCCGCCACCGGCACCGCCACCGCCCTGACCAGGGCCGGACGGGCGCGACGGCATCATCATCGGGTTGGGACGTGGGCCACCGGGACGGGGGCCTCCCGCACCGGGACCGGAACGCGGACCCGCGGAACCGGGACCCGGACGCGGACCGGCCGCACCGGGAGGACCGGAACGGGCGCCCGGGGGACGCGGCATCGCGCCGTCGCGGGGACCGCCCTCGCGGCGCGGCTCACGCGGACCGGCGCCCTCACGGCGCGGCTCGCGGGGACCGGCACCGTCACGAGGGGCGCCCTCGCGAGTCGGAGGGGCACCGCCCTCACGACCCGGACGCGGCGGGCGCTGGCCCATGCCGCTCGCGTTGGAGGAGAAGGGGTTGTTGCCCGGGCGCGGGCCACGGGGACCCGGCTTCGGGCCTCCGGGACGAGGAGCGCCACCGGACGCCGGAGCGCCGGAACGCGGACCGGCGGGAGCACCACCGGGCGCGCCTCCGCCAGGGGCGGAGGAGGCCGCGGGACGCTGCGCCGGCGCGGGCCGGGGACCCGGCTTCGGGCCGGGGCCGGGCCGGGAGCCCGGTCCTCGGTCCTGCGCCGGACGGGCCGCGTCGGTGCGAGGAGCCTCGAAGCGGGGCGCCTCGGAACGCGGGACGTCGGGACGCGGCGTCACCGGGCGCGCGGCCTCGGGACGCGCGGCCTCGGCGCGCTCGGCCTCGACCGGCGCGACGGGCTCGGGACGCGCGGCCTCGGGACGCGGGGTCACCGGGCGCTCGGCCTCGGCCGGGGGCTGGTTGACATGGGGCATCGGAACGGGCGGACGCGGCGCGACGTTCGCGGGACCGGGCCGCGGTCCGGGCCTCGGGCCTGGGCCCGGCCTCGGAGCCGACTGACCTGGCGCGGACGCGCCGTTGCCGGCCGGGCTCTGCGCCGGCCGGGGTGACGCCTTCGACGGCGCCCTGGACGACCTGTCGCCGCCTCTGGAATCGGAGGACCCCTTGTTGAGTGCCTCCGTGAGCTTGCGGACGACCGGCGCTTCTATCGTTGAAGACGCCGATCGAACGAACTCGCCCATTTCTTGGAGCTTGGCCATCACGACCTTGCTCTCGACTCCGAACTCTTTGGCGAGTTCGTAGACTCGGACCTTCGCCACTGCACTCCCTAACTCGGCCCGGGAGGCTGTGCCGCCGGACCGTCGCTACCTGGACGTACTCATCGCCGCATGCTCATCAGGCGCTCATCGCTATCTGACCCGCCCATCGACTCGGCGTCCTACATGACAGTTGGTAACCATTCACCCGGTCCTACTCGACGTCAAGCCCCGCTAGAGAAGCCCGCAGACCCGCCATGTCGAGTGGTCCCGCGACACGAAACGAGCGCGGAAACACCCGGCGACGTTCGGCGAGCTCCAGGCAGCCCAGGGTCGGATGCACATACGCACCCCGGCCCTGCAGCCGTCCTCGCTGGTCGGGAACGATCTCGCCCTCGACCACCACCAGGCGGAGCAACTCGGACTTTACCGTGCGAACCCGGCAGCCCACGCATGTTCTCAGCGGGGCCGCCCGGCCACCGTTCTCAAGCTTACCTTGTGGAGGCATCGGCAGGACCGACCGCGTCCCCCGCCGCCGTCGCCTGGGTGTCGGGGCGGATGTCGATGCGCCATCCCGTGAGGCGGGCGGCGAGCCGGGCGTTCTGCCCCTCTTTGCCGATCGCCAGCGAAAGCTGGTAGTCGGGCACGGTCACCCGGGCCACGCGGCCTTCGAGGTCGACGACCTCGACGTGGGTGACCCGCGCCGGTGACAGGGCGTTGCCGACGAAGTCCGCCGGGTCCTCCGACCAGTCGATGATGTCGATCTTCTCGCCGTGCAGCTCGGTCATCACGTTGCGTACCCGCGAGCCCATCGGGCCGATGCAGGCGCCCTTGGCGTTGACCCCGCCCCGGCGCGAACGCACCGCGATCTTGGTGCGGTGGCCCGCCTCACGGGCGATGGCCGCGATGTCCACCGTGCCGTCGGCGATCTCGGGGACCTCCAGGGCGAACAGCTTCTTCACGAGGTTCGGATGGGTGCGGGACAGGGTGACCGACGGCCCCTTGTGCCCCTTCTTCACCTGGACGACGTAGCAACGCAGGCGCTCGCCGTGGACGTACTCCTCGCCGGGGACCTGCTCGTTGTGCGGGAGGATCGCCTCGATCTTGCCGAGGTCGACCAGCACCACCCGCGGATCCTTGCCCTGCTGGATGACGCCCGCGACCAGCTCGCCCTCACGGCTGGCGAACTCGCCGAAGTTGATCTCGTCCTCGGCGTCACGGAGCTGCTGGAGGATCACCTGCTTGGCGGTGGTCGCGGCGATGCGGCTGAAGTTGCCAGGGGTGTCGTCGTACTCCCTGACGACCTGGCCCTCCTCGTCGAGCTCCGAGGCGTAGATCATCACGTGCCCGGAGGCGCGGTCGAGCTCGGCGCGCGCCTTGGGCGCGGCCCCCTCGGTACGGAAGTACGCGATCAGCAGCGCGTCCTCGATCGCCTTGACGACCAGGTCGAAGGAGATGTCCTTCTCCCGTTCGAGGCTGCGCAGGACGCTCATGTCAATGTCCACAAGGCTCCCCCTAGCCCTCGTCGCCGTCGTCGGCGTGGTCTTCTATGTCATCTTCGTCGTCGCCGGTCCCGGCGGACTCATCGTCGAGCCCGTCGGTGCCGTCGAGACGGCGGAACTCCACCTGCACCCGGCCCTTGGCCAGCTCGGCCCACCCCAGCCTGCGGGCGGCGCCTTCGGCCTCCAGGCCGACGCCGGAGTCGTCCACGTCCAGGATGCGGCCCTCCACGGAGGTGCCGTCATTCAGGTCGGCCTTCACCAGCCGCCCCTTGGCGCGGCGCCAGTGGCGCGGCTCGGTCAGCGGGCGGTCCACCCCGGGCGAGGTGACCTCCAGGACGTACGGGCTGCCGCCCATCGCGTCGCTGTCGTCGAGCGCCTTCGACACCGCCTGGCTCACGTCGGCGACCTTGTCGAGGCTCACCCCGCGGTCGCCGTCCACGATGACGCGGAGGAGCCGGCGCTTGCCCGCCGGGGTGACGGTGACATCCTCGAGGTCGAGGCCCTCGGCGGCGGCGACGGGTTCGAGAAGCTTTATCAGGCGGTCACGTCGAGCGTCGGCGCCCATGTTGACCTCCCAGTTGAATTGTCAGCCATCTCGCGAGACGGCCGAAGGCGTACCTCGCCCAACGGTTCACCAGCCTATCGACACCGGGGCACGGAAAGAGCGCCACTCGGTTACCCACCCGGCGACGCGCCGTACGATGCTATGTGCCAAGCCAGGAAAAGCCGTCATTCACGGGAGGCAGCACCGTGCGTCAGCGTGCCCTGTCCCGGCGCGCGGTGCTGAAGGGCACCGCCGCCGGAGCGGTCGCCGCGGCCGTCGCCGGCTGCGCGCCGCCAGAAGCCGCGCCGGTCGACCCGGCCGCGCCGCCGGACCCCGAGACCGTGCTGCTCACCAAGGTCATCGCGGACAAGGAGCAGATCGTGGCGCTGTACCGGCAGGCCGCCCGCCCGGGCACCCGGCTGGCCACCACGCTCCAGCCCTTCCAGCACCGCCACGAGGCCCACCTGGTGGAGCTCAGGCGCCGCCTGCCACCGGCCCCGCCGCCCGCCTCGCCCTCCCCGTCGGTCTCCGCGGGCTCCCCGCCCGCCACCGCGCGCGTCTCGGTCGGACGGCTGCGCGAGCTGGAGCGCAGGAGCGCGGCCACCCGCCCCCGCCAGATCGGCGGCGCCTCCCCTCCCCTGGCCCAGCTCCTGGCGTGCATCGGCGCCTGCGAGGCCGCGCACGCGGCGGCCCTGGCGAGGACACCGTGATCGACACGCTCAAGGGGCTCAACAAGGCGCTCGACGCCGAGCACGCCGCCGTGTACGCCTACGGCGTCGTCGGCGCGCGCACCAGCGGGGACCGGCGGAGCACCGCGGTGGCCGGCTTCAACGCCCACCGCGCGCGGCGCGACCAGCTCCGCGAGCTGATCACGGCCAGGGGCGGCACCCCGTCGGAGTCCGGTGCGGCCTACGATCTGCCGTTCCCGGTGACGGCCGCGGGCGACGCGGTCCGGCTGGCCGCGCTCGTCGAGGACCGCGTCACCGCCGCCTATCTCGAACTGGCCGCCGTGGACGACGCGTCGCTGCGCAGGCTGGCCGCGCTCGCCATGCAGGAGTGCGCGGTCAGGGGGTACGGCTGGCGGCCGGTGATCGCCACGTTCCCCGGCTGGCCGGCCCGCGAGCCCGGCCCCTCTCCGTCGGCGGAACCGGGCACGTCACCGCCGGTTTCCCTGAGCCAGTAGGCGAATCCGCCCAAATGTCCACGTTTGCCGATGGTCTCGCGGGTAGTTGACCTTCCATCGGAAGACCACGGAGGAACAAATGGGCTGGAGTTACCGTAAGTCGGTCAAGATGGGGCCGTTCAGGCTCAACCTGTCGCGGAGCGGTGTCGGGCACAGCTACGGCGGACGTGGCTTCCGTGTCACCAAGACCGCGGACGGGCGGCGCACCATCACCGTGAACCTGCCTGGCGGCTTCCACTGGCGCAAGACGCTGGGCGGCAGCCGGGCGCGCGACTAGCCGCCGCCAGGACCAGAGACGCGTGCCGCACGGTCCCCGACCGGAACGGCACGTGACAGGGGGCCCGCCGCCCAAGGCCGAAGGGCGGCGAGCCCCCCTCACCATGCGCGGGCGGCCCGCCCTGACGGGCGGGCGGGCCCCTCGGAGCGCGACGGGGCCGGCGGACCCGCTCCCCGGCGGGCGCGGGGTCAGGCCGGGTGGCCCGGGCCGGGCTCGGAAGCGGCGGCGAGGACGCGGCGGGCGGTCTCGGCGATGGGGATCTCCTCCTTGACGCCGGTCCTGCGGTCGCGCAGCTCCACGACCCCCTGGGCCAGCCCCCGGCCGACGATCAGTATGGTCGGGACGCCCAGCAGCTCGGCGTCCTTGAACTTCACCCCCGGCGAGACCCCGGGGCGGTCGTCGACGAGCACGCGCAGGCCCTTGGCCTCCAGCTCCGCGGCGAGCCGCAGCGCCACCTCGACCTGGTTGTCCTTGCCGGTGCCCACGACGTGCACGTCGGCGGGCGCCACCTCGCGGGGCCAGACCAGGCCCAGCTCGTCGTGCTTCTGCTCGGCGAGCACGGCCACCGCGCGGGAGACGCCCACGCCGTACGAGCCCATGGTGATGCGGATGGGCTTGCCGTCGGGGCCGAGGGCGTCCAGGCCGGCGACGTCGGCGTACTTGCGGCCGAGCTGGAAGATGTGGCCGATCTCGATGCCCCGGTCGATGGTGAGCGGGTGGGCGCACCGGGGGCAGGTGTCCCCCGCGCGCACCTCGGCGGCCTCGATCGTGCCGTCGGGCTCGAAGTCGCGCCCGGCGACGACGTGCGCGGCGTGCTTGCCCGGCTCGTTGGCGCCGGTGACCCAGGACGAGCCCGTGACGACGCGGGGGTCGACCAGGTAGCGGATGCCCAGTTCCTTCAGGAGCTGGGGGCCGATGTAGCCGCGGACCAGGCCGGGATGCCGCGCGAAGTCGGCCGCCTCGAAGATCTCGGGGACGCCCGGGGAGAGCGCGGCCTCCAGGCGCTTGAAGTCGACCTCGCGGTCGCCGGGCAGGCCGACGACCAGCGTCTCGGGCTTGCCGGAGCCGGGGGTGGTGACCTTCACCACGATGTTCTTGAGCGTGCCCGCCGCCGTCACGCGCAGGTCGTACCGCTCGTTGACCAGCGTGACCAGCGAGTCGATGGTCGGGGTGTCGGGGGTGTCGAGCACCCGCGACGCGGGGTGCGCGGCGGTCTCGGCGGGGGGCGCGGGGGTGACCATGGCCTCGGCGTTGGCCGCGTATCCGCAGTTGTGGCAGGCCACGAAGGTGTCCTCGCCGGTGACGCAGGGCGCGAGGAACTCCTCGGAGGCCGAGCCGCCCATGGCGCCCGACATCGCGAACACGATCTTGTAGTCGATGCCGAGCCGGTCGAACAGCCGGATGTAGGTCTCGCGGTGCTGCTCGTAGGAGCGCTTGAGGCCGTCGTCGTCGAGGTCGAAGGAGTAGGAGTCCTTCATGATGAACTCGCGGCCCCGCAGGATGCCGGCCCGGGGGCGCGCCTCGTCGCGGTACTTCGTCTGGATTTGATAGAGGATTACCGGATAGTCCTTATAGGAGGAGTACTCCCCCTTGACCATGTCGGTGAACATCTCCTCGTGGGTGGGCCCGAGCAGGTAGTCGCCGCCCTTGCGGTCCTTGAGCCGGAAGAGCGTGTCGCCGTACTCGGTCCAGCGGCCCGTCGCCTCGTAGTAGTCGCGAGGGAGCAGCGCGGGGAAGAGCACCTCCTGGCCGCCCATGGCGTTCATCTCCTCGCGCACGACGCGGGCGACGTTCTCCATGACGATCTTGCCGAGGGGCAGCCACGAGTAGATGCCCGGGGCGACGCGGCGGACATAGCCGGCGCGGACGAGCAGCTTGTGGCTCGGCACTTCCGCGTCCGCCGGATCCTCACGCAGGGTGCGCAGGAACAGGGTGGACATACGCAGCAGCACGGCTACTCCTCGGTCGCGGGGATGACAGGAGTACAGGCTATCGACTCTCGCGTGGCCGTCGCCCGAATTAAGCCGGCCCCCACCGCCGCCCCACCCTTCCACCGGCGGCCCGGCCCGCCGGGAACCAAGCAATCGCTTGGTAATCTGAACGGCATGGACCTCACGGAGGAGCAGCGCGAGCTGCGCGACACCGTACGCGCCTTTTTGCGCGCCCCTCGCCCGCCCGGCGAGGACATGCAAGAGCGGTGGAGGAGGTTCGCCGCCGGGCTGGGCGTCGCCGGGCTCGCGATCCCCGAGGAGCACGGCGGCGCGGGCTGCGGCATGGCGGAGGTCGCGGTCGTCTGCGAGGAGATCGGCCGGGCCCTGTCGCCGCTCCCCTACCTGTCCACCGTCGTGCTGGCCGCCGAGGCGGTCAAGGCGTGCGGGAACGAGGAGGCCGCGCGCCGCCTGCTGCCCGCCATCGCCGGGGGCGAGGCCACCGCCACCGTCCTGCTGCCCGGTGACGCCCACCTGCGGCTGGAAAGCGGGCGCCTGCACGGCACGGCCCCGTACGCGCTGGACGGCGAGATCGTCCTGGCGTACGTGGACGGCCGCCTGGTCGAGGCGGTGCCGACGGCCCGCAGGGCGCTCACGACCCTGGACCCGACCCGGCCGCTCACCGAGCTGACCTTCGACGGGGCCCCCGTGCGCGACCTCGGGGACGCGGGGCCCGCGGCGCGGGTGCGCGACCTCGGCGTGGCCGGGCTCGCCGCCGAGCAGGCGGGCGGTGCCGCGCGCTGCCTCGACGCCTCGGTGGCGCACGCCCGCGCCCGCCACCAGTTCGGCCGCCCCATCGGGGCCTTCCAGGCGATCAAGCACAAGCTGGCCGACGTGCTGCTGCTGGTGGAGTCGGCGAGGTCCGCCGCGTACGCGGCCGCCCGCGCGAGCGGGGAGGAGCTTCCGGTGCGCGCCGCCATCGCCGGGTCGTACTGCACCGAGGCGTATCTCACGGCGGCGGGCGAGAACATCCAGGTCCACGGCGGCGTGGGCGTCACCTGGGAGCACGACGCCCACCTGCTGTTCAAGCGCGCCACCTCCGACGCCCAGCTCTTCGGTCCTCCCCAGGCCCACCGCGCCCGCCTGGCGGCCACGGTGTTCGCGACCCCCTAACCGCCGGCGTCCCCCTAGGCGGCGGGGGTGGCGCGCTGGACCGGCCCGGGGGCGGCTGGTAATCTCGCCAAGCGAGCGCTTGGTTAAGTAAATGTGGTCCGAGATGGTGGAACGGAGGCGCGGATGACGTCCCTACGGATCAGCCTGGGATACGAACTGGAGGTCCGCGGGCGCACCCGCGAAGTGGAACGCCGGACATTCGAGAACGTGATCGGCCAGGTCGTGCTCGGCGACCGCCTGGGATGCGACACCGCCTGGTTCGTGGAGCACCACTTCACCCGGGGCTTCTCCCATTCCTCGGCGCCGGACCTGGTCCTCGCCGCGATCTCCCAGCGGACCGAGCGCATCCACCTCGGCCTGGGCGTGGTCCTGCTGCCCTTCCAGTCGCCGATCCGCACCGCGGAGCGGGTCGCGACCCTGGACGTCCTCAGCAACGGGCGCGTCGAGTTCGGCACCGGCCGAGGCGCGTCGCCGCTGGAGTACCAGGCCTTCAAGCGGCCGTTCGAGCAGTCGCGCAAGCTGTGGGAGGAGTCCCTGGAGGCGGTCCTGGCGATCTGGAACGCCGACGGCGAGCCGATCACCCGGTCCACCGAGTTCTTCGAGATCCCCGACGTGGCGGTCTACCCCCGGCCCACCCAGGTCCCGCACCCCCCGGTCTGGGTCGCCTCGACCTCCCTGGAGGGGTACCTGGCGGCGGCCAAGCACGGGTACAACCTGCTCGGCATGACGATGCTCAAGGGCATCGACGACGTGGCGGCCGACATCGCCAGGTACAAGGAGTGCCTGGCCGACAACGGCTTCGACCCCGAGAGCCGCAGGATCGCGCTCATGATCCCCTGGCACGTCGCGCCGACGCGCGAGGAGGCCATCGCGACCGCCGCCGACCCGGTCCTGTGGTACATCCGGCGGCAGGTCAACCTCGTCACCCCGCCCGACTACTACGACGCGCGGCACGCCACCCACAGGGTCCTCGGCCAGCTCGCCGCCGGGATGCCGCCCGAGGAGGCGATGGCGACGCTGCGCGAGCACCTCATGGTGGTGGTCGACGACGTGGAGGGCTCGCGCAAGGCCGTCGCCAGGATCGCCGAGGCCGGCGCCACCGACCTGATCCTCCAGGCCCAGGTGGGCGGCCTGGCCGACGACCGCGTACGCGCCTCGATCGAACTGTTCATGGGGGAGGTCATGCGTTGAGCGCGACCCGCTGGCTGACCAGGGACGACCTGGGGACGGCCGCCCGCACCGCCACCGGCCTGCTGCAGGTCGCGCCCGACGCGTCGGGCGCCTGGCCGCTGGACGCCGGCGACAGGGCGGCGGCGCTGGACCTGACCGTCCAGGCCCTGGCCGCCTCCGGGGTCGGCGGGGACGACCGGGTCGTGGTGGCGCTGGCCGAGCCCGCCGGGGCGCTGTGGGCCCTCGCGGGCGCCGAGGCCGCCGCCGCGTCCGCCTCGGCCGGGCCGCGCGGCCGGATGCGGCTGCACCACGCCCTGCGCACGCTCGGGGCCACCACACTGGTGACCACGCCCACCGGGGCGATGGACTTCCTCGCCCGGCTACACCTGGAGTTCCTGCTCGATCCGCTCGACCTCGGGCTGCGGCACCTTGTGCTCGTCGGCGAGATCGCCTCCCGGCGCACGATGGCCCACCTGGCGGGCGAGTTCGAGGCCCGCGTGACGGAGGTCTACGTCAACCCCTTCAGCGGGGGCGCGCTGGCGTGGCGCGGCTCGCAGGACGCGTCGCTGACCCCGCTGACCGGCGGCGTCCTCGGCCTGGCCTCGCTGGACAAGGACTCGCCGTTCGAGGGGTCGGCGGGCCTGGCCGAGCTGGTGCTCACCCCGTCCGCCCACTCCGCCCTGGACGGCACCGTGGTCCGCACCGGGCACGTCGCCCAGGTGCCGGGCGGGCCGGGGGACGGCGTCCCCGCGCCGTCCCACACGGTCGGCGACCACGTCCTGGTCCGTGGCCTGTGGCTGTCGCTGCCCCGCGTCGAGAAGGCGCTGTCCAAGATCGACGGCGTGTCGGCCTGGGACCTCGCGGTCTCCCGCCAGGGGACGCTCGACGCCGCGACGCTGAAGGTCTCCTTCAACCGCGCGGGCCTGATCGGGAACCCGATGTGGCGGTCCAGGATCGAGCAGTCCCTGGCCGGTCTCACCCCGGTCAAACTGAAGGTCGAGGTCGACGGTGAGGTGGCCGAGACCGCACGTCCCGGCACGGTCACCGACGCCCGGGGCCACCACCTCGGCCGCGACCGCACCGCCATAGCCCACTGAGCGACACGCGGCCCCCTGGACGGCCGTTCCGGGGGGCCGGCGAAACCGGAGGCGCGAAGCATGGTTCCAGACGGCGGGAGCGCGGGCGGCGTGCCGGACTGGGGGACGATCCCCCGCATGCTGCGCGACCAGGCGGCGCGGCACCCCGGCGTCACGGTGATCGCCGACGGGGACACGCGGCTGACGCTCGCCGGGCTCCGCGACCGGGCCGCCCTGATCGCCAGGGGGCTCATGGCGCTCGGCGTCGAGCGCGGCGACCGGGTCGCCATCTGGGGGCTCAACGATGTGCACTGGGCGGCGGGCGCGTACGGCATCTGGGACGCGGGCGCGGTCATCGTGCCGCTCTCGTCGCGGTACAAGGGCATCGAGGCGGCCGAGGTGCTCCGGGCGACCGGCGCCCGCGTGCTGATCATGGGCGACAACCTGGACGGCGCTCCCCCCTTCGCCGAGGTGCTCGCCCTGGCCGCCGGTGCCCACGTCCCCGCGCCGCCCCACGGCAGGGCGTACGGCGGGCCGGACGACGGTGACGACGCGGACGGCGGGCGGCCGTACGCCGGGCTGCCCGAGCTGCGGCACGCCATCGTGCCCGAGGGTCTCCCCCATCCCGGCGCGCTCCAGCCGTCCGCCGTCCTGTCCGCCGCCGCGCGCGTGAGCGAGCGGGCCGCGGAGGAACGGGCGCTCGGCCTGCGGCCTGAGGACCTCTGCGAGATCATGTCCACCTCGGGCACCACCGGCACGCCGAAGGGCGTCATGCTGGACCACGGGCAGGTCGTGCGCGGCTACTGGGACTGGGCCGAGATCGTCACCCTCGCGGAGGGCGACCGCTACCCCGTCATCGCGCCGTTCGCGCACGGGTTCGGCCTGAACGCGGGCCTGGTCGCCGGGGTCATGCGGGGGGCCACCCTCATCCCCGTCAGGACGTTCACCCCCGGCGGGTTCCGCGAGCTCGTCCAGGAGGGACGGATCACCATCCTGGCCGGGGCCCCCACACTGTTCCACCGCCTGCTGGACGAGGTGGACCTCACCGGGCATTCGGTGCGCGTGGCGATCTGCGGCGCCGCCGCCGTGCCCGCCGAGCTGATCCACCGCCTGCTGCGCGAGGCCGGGCTGGAACGGGTGATCAACGCGTACGGCCTGATGGAGGGCACGGTCGTGTCCATGACCCGCGCGGGCGACCCGGTGGAGGTGATCGCCTCCTCGACCGGCAGGCCGGTGCCGGGGATCGAGGTCAGGGTCGTCGGCGACGACGGCCGCGACGTACCGGCCGGCGAGCGCGGCGAGATCCTCCAGCGCGGATACGGCGTGATGCGCGGCTACTGGGGCGAGCCGGACAAGACCGCGGAGGTGATCGAGGACGGCTGGCTGCACACCGGCGACATCGGCACCCTGGACGGCGACGGCAACCTCGCGGTGGTCGACCGCAAGAAGGAACTGTTCATCGTGAACGGCTTCAACGTCTCGCCGGCCGAGGTGGAGGGCCTGCTGCTGCACCGGCGGGACCTGGCGCAGGCCGCGGTCGTCGGCGTCCCCGACGAGCGCTCGGGCGAGGCGGGCCGCGCCTTCGTGGTGCCGCGGCCCGGTGCCGCGCCCGACCCCGCCGAGATCATCGGCTGGGCGCGGGGGAACATGTCGAACTACAAGGTCCCCCGGCGGGTGTTCGTCGTGGACGCCCTGCCCGTCAACGCGAACGGCAAGGTCGACAAGGCACGCCTGCGCGCCGAGGCCGCCGAGCGGGACCGGGGAAACGGAAGCTCACCGTCCAAGACGGGAGAGGACCCGCCGCCCGGGGCAGGATGAGGGGTGACGGAAGCGGGACCGCCCCGGCGCGCCCGGCGCGCGGGCCTGGCCGGAGGCTCCGCGTTCCGCGAGAATCGGCCGCATGACATCGTGGGGCGACGAGCCCCGCTAAGGAGGCCACATGTCGCTCCGCGTGGCGATCGTGGGATCGGGTCCCGCCGGGATCTACACGGCCGAGGCACTGACGAAGCAGGCGGGCGAGCCCGTCGAGATCGACGTGATCGACCGGCTGCCCACCCCGTACGGACTGGTCAGATACGGCGTGGCGCCGGACCACACCTCCATCAAGTCGATCGCGGGCTACCTGCGGCGGGTGCTTGAGCTGCCCTCGGTGCGGTTCCTCGGCGGTGTCGAGCTCGGCTCGGACATCTCGGCCGCCGACCTGGCCGCCGCCTACGACGCGGTGGTCTACTGCACGGGCGCGATGGTCGACCGGCGGCTCGGCATCCCGGGCGAGGACCTGCCAGGGAGCGTGGCCGCGACCGACTTCGTCAACTGGTACTGCGGCCACCCCGACATGCCGCCCGACGCGTTCGCCCTGGACAGCCCCGAGGTGGCGGTGATCGGCGTCGGCAACGTCGCGGTCGACGTGGTCAGGATCCTGGCCAAGACCGCCGACGAGCTGCGCACCACCGACGTGCCGCAGGAAGTGCTCGACCGGCTGGCCAAGAGCCAGGTGACCGGCATCCACATGATCGGCAGACGCGGCCCCGAGCACGCCAAGTTCACCCTCAAGGAGCTGCGGGAGCTCGGCGAGCTGCCGAACTGCGACGTCCTGGTCCGCCCGGAGGAGGCGGGGGACGCCGACGTGAGCGCGTTGTCGCGGCAGATCCGGGGCAACGTCGAGGTCCTGCGGTCCTGGTGCCGCAACACCCCCACGGGGCGCCCGCGGCGGCTGGACGTGCGGTTCTGGCTGCGCCCTGTGGAGATCCTCGGCACCTCGCGCGTCGAGGGGCTCCGGCTGGAGCGCACCCGGCTGGACGGCGGCCGGGTCGTCGGCACCGGCGAGTTCGAGACCGTCCCGGCCGGCATGGTGCTGCGCTCGGTGGGCTACCAGAGCGTCGCCCTGCCGGGCGTGCCGTTCGACGAGGCGACCATGACCGTGCCGAACGTCGCCGGGCGGGTGTCGGCCGGGCAGTACGTCGCCGGGTGGCTCAAACGCGGGCCGACCGGCGTCATCGGCACCAACAAGTCCGACGCCGCCGAGACCGTGCGCACCCTGCTCGCCGACCTGGCCGAGGGCCCGAGGCGCGGCGCGTCCGCGGCCGGGCTCACCGACCTGCTGGCGGCGCGGGGGGTGCGGCCGGTGACCTACGGCGACTGGCTCGCCATCGAGGGCGCGGAGGCGGCGCTCGCCGCCTCGCTCGGCCGGGGCGAGCACGTCAAGCTGGTCGGCCGCCCCGCGATGCTCTCGGCCTGCGGGCACCTCCCCTCATGAGCGGCACGGTCGCCGAGCAGTTCGTGGATGTGCTGCTGCAGGCGGGGGTGCGGCACGTCTACGGCGTCGTGGGCGACAGCCTCAACCCCGTCGTGGACGCCATCCGCAGGGCCGAGGGCATCGACTGGGTCCACGTGCGCAACGAGGAGGCGGGCGCGTTCGCCGCGGCGGCCGAGGCCCAGCTCACCGGCAGGCTCGCGGTGTGCGCGGGAAGCTGCGGCCCCGGCAACACCCACCTGCTCCAGGGCCTGTACGACGCCCACCGCACGGGCGCGCCCGTGCTCGCCCTGGCCTCGCACATCCCCTCGCCCGAGATCGGCACCGGCTTCTTCCAGGAGACCCACCCCGAGCGGGTGTTCGCAGACTGCAGCCACTACTGCGAGATGATCAGCGTCCCTGAGCAGATGCCCAGGGTGCTGCGCGTCGCCATGGGGTTCGCGCAGGGCAGGGGCGGGGTGTCGGTGGTCGTCCTGCCGGGCGACGTCGCCGCGATGCCGGCCACAAGGCCCACCGGCACCGGCGCGCCGGTCGTGGAGCACGGCGTCGTGAGCCCGCCGCCCTCGCAGGTCGCCGCGCTGGCCGGCGCGCTCAACGCCGCCAGGAAGGTCGCCCTGTTCTGCGGCGCCGGGTGCGAGAACGCCCACGACGAGGTGATGGCGCTGGCCGAGAGGCTCGGCGCCCCCGTCGGGCACAGCCTGCGCGGCAAGGAGTGGATCCAGTACGACAACCCCTACGACGTGGGCATGAGCGGCCTGCTCGGGTACGGCGCCTGCTTCGACGCGCTGCGCGAGGCCGACCTGGTCGTGCTGCTGGGCACCGACTTCCCCTACGACATGTTCCTGCCGCAGGAACGCACCGCGCAGGTCGACCACGACGCCACCAAGCTGGGCCGCCGCGTCCCCCTGGAGGTCGCCGTGCACGGCGACGTCGGCGAGACGCTGCGCGCCCTGCTGCCGGCGGTGGAGCCGAAGACCGACCGGGGTTTCCTCGACCGCATGCTCCGCGCGCACGCCCGCGGCCTCGAACGCGTCGTCGAGGCGTACACCAAGAACGTCGAGCGCCACATGCCGATCCACCCCGAGTACGCGACGGCCGTCCTGGACGAGCTGGCGGCCGGCGACGCGGTGTTCACCGTGGACACCGGCATGTGCAACGTGTGGGCCGCCCGCTACCTCACGCCGAACGGCCGCCGGCGGGTGATCGGCTCGTTCCTGCACGGCAGCATGGCCAACGCGCTGCCGCACGCCATCGGCGCCCAGTTCGCCTATCCGGGCCGCCAGGTAATCTCGATGTCGGGGGACGGCGGGCTGGGCATGCTGATGGGCGAACTGCTCACCGTCCGCCTGCACGACCTGCCCGTGAAGATCATCGTGTACGACAACTCGTCGCTCGGTATGGTCAAGCTGGAGATGCTGGTCGAGGGGTTCCCCGACTACCAGACCGACCACGCCTCGGTGGACTACGCGGCCATCGCGGCGGGGGCCGGGATCCCGTCGGTGCGCGTCGAGAAGCCCTCGGAGGTCCGCGACGCCCTCGCCCACGCCCTGGCCACCCCCGGGCCGTACCTGGTCGACCTGGTGACCGACCCGAACGTGCTGGCGGTGCCGCCGAAGATCACTCCCGCCCAGGTCAAGGGGTTCGCGCTCGCGGCGGGCAAGACCGTCGTCGGCGGCGGCGTCGGCAAGATGATCGAGATGGCCAGGGCGAACCTCCGCAACATCCCGCGCCCCTAGCCGGGGGTGGGCTCGCCGAGTGCGTCGCGGGCGCGGGCGAGGGCGGCGAGCAGGGTCTTGACGGTGGCGGGCTCGTCCATCACGCCGCCTCCCGCGTCCCGCCGCGCCTCCCAGGCGCGGACCCGCCCGGCGTGGGCGTCGCGATCGGCCAGGTGGAAGGCGTAGACGGCGGCGTACCGGCTGACGAGGTGCGAGGGGTGCATGTCCCAGCCCTGGTAGAACCCGTGGCGCAGCGAGTGGCGCGTCATCGCGGCGTGGGCGCGCCACAGCGCGTGCACGTCCTCGGTGGCGTCCGAGGCGGGCGAGGCGGCCAGGGAGCCGTCCGAGAGCTCCACGCCGGTGCCGGCCAGCGCCGTGCGCATGACCTCGCGGGCGTGGTCGCAGACCGGATGGTCAAGGCGCTGCTCGGCGGGCGGGAGACCGCAGGCGGCGGTGTAGTCGAAGACGCCGAAGTGCGCCGCCGCGAGCCGCCCGCCCAGCGAGGGCACCAGGTCGGGCGAGCGCAGCAGGAACATCACGGTCTGCGGCGCCTCCACCTGCATCTCGAAGCGCAGCGTCCCCCGCGCCAGCCCGAGGCCGTCCTCGAGGGAGGGGAGGAACGCGGTGAACTGCCGGAGATAGGCCTCCATCAGCACCTTGGGGAAGGTGATCGTGAAACCGTCCGGCAGCCCGCCCGCCCGGCCGGTGACGCCGGTGAGGAAGCCGTCCAGGGTCCGCAGGCTCCGCCCGGGGTCGCCGTCGGCGAACGACTTGACCCGCAGTCCCCAGCGTCTCGGCAGGGTGCCGTCGGCGCGCATCGCGGCGACGGCCTCGGCGGCGCGCTCGGCGTGGGCGTCCTCCTCGGCGCCGGGGCGCACGCCGTACCCGTCCTCGAAGTCGATCCTCAGGTCCTCGACGGGCTCGGCGGCCAGCTTGCGCGCGACCCGGCCGCGCACGTCGGCCGCGAGGCCGGCCGGCAGACCGAACACCTCCGCCGTCTCGGCGTCTCCCGGCAGGTGGCCCTCCAGGAGCCCCAGGGCCGTCTGTCCCCACGACGCCACGGTGTGGCGGTCGAAGCGGTCGGCGGGCACGTACACGGTGTGCACGGGCTGCCAGGCGGCCGCGGGGCCGGGGTAGCGCCCGGTCTGCTCGCGGTGGGCGGCGTCGAAGCCCGGGACGTGGTGGCCGCCGAGGGTGACCCGCACGTCAGATCGTGTCCACCAGGTCCCGCCACCGCCGGACCCGCTCGGGGTCGACCGGGTGGGACCACGACTGCCGCGCGGCGCTCCCGATGTGGAAGGCCCGGACGCCGTAGTCGAGCAGCGGGGGGAGGAGATGCGGCTTGAGGCCGCCGCCGGCCAGGATCAGAGGCGCGTCGCCCGCTTCGGCGCGCGAGCGTAATACGGGCAGCCCCGCCGCGATCCCGGACACCTCGCCCGAGGTGAGCACCGTGGCGAGGTTCGGCAGGAGGCGCACGGCGCGCCAGCCCGCCTGGACGTCGGCGGCGTTGTCCACGGCGCGGTGGAAGGTCCAGGGCAGGGGGGTGACCGCGTGGATGAGGGCTTCGGTGGCCGCGAGGTCGACCACGCCCTGGTCGTCGAGGAAGCCGAACACGAACCCGGCCGCGCCCGCCTCGGCCAGGACGCGCGCGCTCCGCTCCAGCCCTTCGAGCTCCTCGGGGGTCACGGTGAACCCCCCGTTCGCGCGAAGCATCACCATCTGGGGGAGCGCGGACTGCTTGGCGATCGCCGCGACGGTCTCCGCGGCGGGGGTCAGCCCGCCTGCGGACATGTCGGCCACGATCTCCAGGCGGTCCGCGCCGCCCTCTTCTGCGGCCACGGCGTCGCGCACGTCCAGCGCGATCACCTCGAGCAGCGATCCGGTCATGGGACCTGAGGTTATCGGACCCTCCTGTCCTGAGTTGGACCGCTACCACCCACAGGCCCTCACCTGTCCGGGGTTGGACGGCTAGAGCATGATCTCGCCAGGCATGTGACTACGTCCGATACCGCCCTGGTGTCACCGGGAATGCGCGTGCGACGGCTTGCGCCGGCGCGCACGCGGAACGGCCGGGGAGGCCGAGTCCACGGCACGCTGGAACAACGCGCCGGAAGCCCGGTGGGGAAGGTCCACCGTGCGGACGTGCCTGAACCCGAGCCTCTGGTAGTAGCCCTGGAGCCCGGGGTTGTCCTTGGAGCAGTCCAGGCGCAGCCACCGCAGTCCCGCCGCCGCCACGCGCAGGGTCGCCCAGTCGAGCAGCGTCTCGCCCAGCCCGCGCCCGGAGAAGGCCCGCTTGACGGCCAGCTTGTGCACGTACAGGCCGGTCTCGGGATGGTCGCCGCGCCGCCAGAACTCGGCGTCGGCGTGGCCGTCCAGGGCGAGAGTCGCCGCCGGGGAGTGCCCGTCGAGGCCCTCCTCGTCGTCCAGCACGTACAGGGTGCGCTCGGCGATCAGCGGCTCGATCCGCGCGGCCGGGAAGCCGCCGAGCGGCCACTGCCGGATGCCGCGGCCGTGCAGCCAGCCCGCGCTCTCCGCCAGGAGGGCCAGAACGCCGGGAAGGTCGTCGAACGTGGCGTTGCGGAGGGTGAGGGACCTGGCCTGGTCGAGGGTGTCGGGGTACATTGATCATCCTTTCGTCGCCGCCGGTAGCGCCTCGAACACGGAGCGTGCTCGATCGGGGGCGCGGGGCCTTATCAGTAAGGCCGGGGATGGCGGCGTTCGCCGCCCGCCGGCGGGCATCGTGGGCCGGAGTGGCGGCCCCGGCCCGCGCCGGAGGCGGGACGGCGCGCGGCGCGTCGGCGACGGCGCGCGCGAGATCAGCTCAGTTCGAGCTCGTACCTGATCAAGTGTTTGTCGGCGGGCAGAACCGACACGGCGACCCGGACCGGGGTGTCCTCACGGTCGTAACCAACTCGGACATATACGACAACAGGGGTACCAGGTTCGAGCTGCAGGCGGGACGATTCCTCAGGAGTCGGCATGCGAGCCGCTATGTCGTCCACAACGCGAACCTGCCGGTGGCCGAGCTCCTCCAGCACGCGGTTGGCCCCCCGCGTGATGTCCGCAGGGCGCGCGATCTCGGAGTCGCGCACGAGCGCGTGCGGAAAGTAGGAGTCGTTGGTGTTGTAGGGCTGGTCGTCCACGTAGCGGAGCCTGCGCCGCACCACCGCCACGGAGTGTTCGTCCAGTTCCAGCCGGGCCGCGATCTCCTCGGGCGGCTCGACGATCGAGACCTCGATCTCCTGGCCGGGCTTGCGCCCCTCCTTCGTGACGGCCTCGGCGAAGGCCTCTCTGCGCAGCACGCCCGGGGAGGCGGCCAGCTCGTCCTGCGGGCGCATGAGCAGGGCCCGGCGGTCGCGGACGAAGCTGCCCCGGCGGCGCATCCGGGTGATCAGCCCCTCGTTCTCCAGCTCGGCCAGCGCGAGCCGTACCGTGTTCCGGCTGACCTCATGGCTGTCCATGAGGTCCATTTCCGTGGGCAGCTGGGCACCCGGCCCGAGCTCGCCGGAATAGATCGCCCTGCGCAGCTCGCCGGCCACCTGCTGGTACAGCGTCGACCGTGCCAAATCTCACCTACGGTTGCGTCCTTTTGTACCTACGAATCTAGACGATCTCGATCTGACAGCAAACAACCCCTTGACCCAAGCGTCTCCACACCGCATTATCCAAACGTTGGTACAAATCCATCAAAGGGTCGGCGAGGGAGTGAGGGCCTGTGCTGGCGGTTCGAGCGGGCACGCCGTATCTGCCCTGGCACGATCCACGCGAGGCGACGCGTCTACTGCGTTACGCGTTGCATCGGGAGGGGTTCACCCACACCTACCAGAGCAGCGGAAACGGCATGTCCGTGCTCTCGGTGACCACCGAGCTGACCGTGTGGTGCAGAAAGGGCTCGTTCGTCTGGAACGAGGACGGCCTCACCGTCACCCACCCGGCCGCCGACCCCGTCGGCGCCGCCCAGCTCGTCACACGCCATCTGCGCAGGCCGGCCGGCGAAGAGCCGCGTGATTGGTCGGACCAGTCCACCGACCGGCCTCCTCAGGACTCCGCGCGGTAAACGACGGCCAGGACCCCAACCCTCGCCGGGGTCCTGGAAGTCGCGCCGGGGCGGAACGTGTCCTGGCGGGTCCCCCACGCCCGCCAGGACACGCTTTCGTTATGCACGGGTTCGGCGCATCGGTCAAGACCGGTCAGACCAGAACGGCATCAGTCAAGCCCGGTCAAATCGCCCGACGATCACGGCGCGAGGGCCACGACTCACGCCGGCTCCCAGTTGATCAGTGAGAGCCGCTCGTCCACATAGGTGTAGGACACCGTGACGGGCTGGTCCGCCACCGGCTCCGCGGGCCCGTGCCAGTTGCCGACCATCACGCACGCGGGGGCGTCGGTGAGGCGGACCATGACCACCGTGTACGGCGTGGGCGCGTCCGGCAGGAACGGCTGGTGGTTGACGATCCAGCTCACGACCCGCCCGGCCGGGGCGACCTCGCGCCAGTGCCACTCGCGTCCCCGGCAGCGGGCGCAGTACGCGCGGGCGGGAAAGCGCAGCGTGCCGCAGGTGCCGCAGGCCTGGACGACGAACTCGTGCCTGGCGGCGCGCTCCCACCACTCGGCGGAGTCCCGGTCGGGCACCGGCTTGATCATGTCAGCCCCTCCGCAGGATCAGCGCGGAGGTGGCGGGCAGGATGTAGCCGGGCTGAGCGGTGGACAGCGCCACCTCCGCGCCCGGCACCTGCCGGTCCCCCGCGTCGCCCCTGAGCTGCGACACCGCCTCGGCGATGTGGTTCACCCCGTGGACATAACCCTCCGAGAGGAACCCCCCGTGGGTGTTGACCGGCAGCGCTCCGCCGGGCGCCGTCGCCCCGGAGGCGACGAACGGGCCGCCCTCCCCCTTGGCGCAGAAGCCGTAGTCCTCCAACTGGACGATCACCGAGTAGGTGAAGCAGTCGTAGAGCTCGGCGACGTCGACGTCCTCCGGCCCTGCGCCGGCCATCGCGTACAGGCGGGGCGCCAGCTCGGCCGCGCTGGTGACGGTCGGGTCGGCGGGCTCGCGGCCGGACAGGAAGGAGTCGCCGCCGCCCCAGGCCGCCGCCGAGATCAGGACCGGCGGGCGGCGCAGGTCCCTGGCACGCTCGGCCGTGGTCACGACGACCGCGCAAGCGCCGTCGGTCTCCAGGCAGCAGTCCAGCAGGCGGAACGGCTCGGCGATCCAGCGGCTGGCCAGGTAGTCGTCCAAAGTGATGGGCGCGCGCATCAGGGCGCGGGGGTTCTTGACGGCGTTGGCCCGCTGGGTGACGGCCAGTTGCCCGAAATGCTCGGCCTTGGTGCCATATTTCAGCATGTGGGCGCGGGCGTACATCGCGTACTGCTGCGGCGGCGCGGTGTACCCGTACGGCGCCTGGTACTGCACCTCCGGGCTGACCGGCACCCCACGGCCCGTCCCGCCCATGCGGAACTCCGAGCGGGCGTTGACGGCGCGGTAGCAGACCACCGTCTCGGCCACGCCGGCCGCGACGGCGAGGGCCGCCTGGCCGATCACCGCGTGCGAGACGCTGCCGCCGCCGAACTGGTCGAGGTACCACGCGGGCGCGTCGATGCCGAGCGCCGGGCCGACCACCGACGGCGCGGCCGAGTCGCCGACGCGGTGGGTGGCGATGCCGTCCACGTCGTCGGGGGTGAGCCCCGCGTCGTCCAGGGCTGCGAGCACGGCCTCGCAGGCGAGGGTCAGGGTGCTGACCCAGGAGTTCCTGGAGAACGCGGTGTAGCCGACGCCGGCCACGGCCGTACGGTCACAGAACCCGCGCACGGCCACCTCCCGGGCCCGGCCGAAAGTCAACCAAGCGCTTGTACGGTTTCGAGGTTAGGCAGGGCCGATCGGCGGTGTCAATGATCTCCCTGCGTGGGATGAACTTGACGTGAACCCTGGTTGAGGTTGCAGGGTGGGTGACGCCACCCCTGGAAGGCGGAGGCGCGGGGGAACGATGGGGACCGACTGACATGCGCGAACGCGTGACCGCCTTGACATCCCGGCGGTCGCGCTCCTATCGTCCAAGCAAGCGCTTGGTAAAGTAAGGGATACGATGGAGGAGCCGCTCCCCCACTCGACCTCTCCCCATCGAGCACTTCCCGTGGCCCCCCAGGCGCCACCCAAGGAGGCGAGCACGACGATGAGCACCCACACGGCCCGGCTGGTCGCGCCGCACGGCGCCGCCGCGGTCCACGGGCACCCCTCCGCCGTGCACGACGGCTCCCCCGCCCCCGCGCCACCCCCGCCCCTGCCGCCCCTCCCGAGGAGCCGGACGGCCTTCCCCCCCGAGCGCACGTCCCCCCCGGGGCCCTCGGGCGCGGACGGGCGGATCGCCCCCGCGACGAGCGGCGCACGGCCCACGGCCGCCGACGGGCAGCACTTCCGCAGCGTTCTCGGCCGGTTCGCCACGGGCGTCGTCGCGATCACCGCGCTCGACCCGGTCACCGGCGAGCCGTGCGGCCTCGCGGCCAACTCGTTCACCTCGGTCTCCCTGGACCCGCCGCTGGTCGCCTTCTGCGTCGCGCACACCAGCACGAGCTGGCCGAGGCTGAAGTCGGCGGGCCGCCTCTGCGTGAACGTCCTGGCCGAGGACCACGAGCAGGTCAGCAGGCAGCTCGCGGCCAAGGGCGGGGACAAGTTCGCCGGGATCGCCTGGCACTTCTCCCCCGGCGGCAGCCCCGTCGTCGAGGGCGCGCTGGCGTGGATCGACTGCACGGTGGAGTCCGAGCTCGTCGCGGGGGACCACATCATCGTCGTGGCCCGCGTGCACGACCTGGACGTGCACGCCGACGAGGGGCCCCTGGTGTTCTACCGCGGCGGCTACGGCCGCTTCCACGCATGAGCGAGGCCCCCCGCGCATGAGCGACGGCTTTCGCCAGGAGGCGCGCGCCTGGCTGGAGGAGAACCTGACCGGCGAGTTCGCCGCCGCGCGCGGCCTCGGCGGGCCGGGACGGGAGCACGAGGGCCACGAGCTGCGGGTGGCCTGGGAGCGCCATCTCGGCGCCGCCGGGTGGACCTGCCTCGGCTGGCCCAAGGAGTACGGCGGCCGCGACGCGTCCCTGGACGAGCAGGTCATCTTCCACGAGGAGTACGCCAGAGCGGGCGCGCCGGCCCGGGTGGGGCACATCGGCGAGGGCCTGATCGGGCCGACGATCCTCGCGTTCGGCACCGAGGAGCAGAAGCGCCGCTTCCTGCCGCCCATCCGGTCCGGCGAGGAACTGTGGTGCCAGGGGTACTCAGAACCGGACGCCGGCTCCGACCTCGCGGGCGTGCGGACGCGGGGCGTGCTCACCGGCGGCGCGTGGGCCGTCACCGGGCAGAAGGTATGGACGTCGCTCGCGCACGTGGCCGACTGGTGCTTCGTGCTGGCCAGGACCGAACCCGGGTCCCAGCGGCACCGTGGCCTGTCCTACCTGCTGGTGCCCATGGACCAGCCAGGCGTCCAGGTCCGGCCGATCGTCCAGATGACCGGCACCAGCGAGTTCAACGAGGTCTTCTTCGACGGCGCCCGCACCGACGAGGCCAACATCCTCGGCGCGCCCGGCGAGGGCTGGCGGGTCGCCATGGCCACCCTCGGGTACGAGCGGGGCGCCTCGACGCTCGGCCAGCAGATCGGCTTCCGCCGCGAGCTGGAGTCGGTCATCGAGACCGCCCGCCGCACCGGCGCCGCCGAGGACCCGGTGCTGCGCGACCGTCTCGTACGGTCGTGGCTGGAGCTGGAGGTCATGCGGTTCAACGCGCTGCGCGTGATGACCTCCCTGTCGGCAGGGGAACCGGGGCCCGAGGTGTCCATCGCCAAGCTCTACTGGTCGGAGTGGCACCGCCGGCTGGGCGAGCTGGCGCAGGCCGTCCAGGGGAGGGCGGGCCTTCTGGCGGACGGCGCGCCGTACGACCTGAACGACCTGCAGCGGCTCTACCTGTTCAGCCGGGCCGACACCATCTACGCCGGCTCCAGCGAGATCCAGCGCGACATCATCGCCGAGCGCACCCTCGGCCTGCCCAAGGACCGCGCGCCCAGGGCCGCCGAGACGCACCGGGCCTCGCCGTGACGCCCGCCTACCCCGCCGCGCACGGGCTGCTGGACGGGAAGGTCACGCTGGTGACGGCCGCCGCCGGGGCGGGCATCGGGTACGCGACGGCCAGGCGCTGCGCCGAGGAGGGCGGCACGGTCGTCATCTCCGACCGGCACGAACGCCGGCTCGGCGAGGCGGCCGACGCGCTGACCGGCCTGACCGGCGTCCGCCCGCTCGCCGTGCCGTGCGACGTCACCTCGGAGGCCCAGGTGCTCGCCCTGTTCGACGCGGTCATGGACGCGCACGGGCGCATTGACGTCGTGGTCAACAACGCCGGCCTCGGCGGCACGGCGGACCTTATGGACATGACCGACGAGCAGTGGCACGTGGTCCTGGACGTCACCCTCAACGGCACCATGCGCTGCACCCGCGCGGCGCTGCGGCACATGGTCCCCCAGGGGCGTGGCGTGATCGTCAACAACGCCTCGGTCATCGGGTGGCGGGCGCAGCGCGGGCAGTCGCACTACGCGGCGGCCAAGGCGGGGGTGATGGCCCTGACCAGGTGCGCCGCGCTGGAGGCCGCCGAGCACGGGGTGCGGATCAACGCGGTGGCGCCGTCGCTGGCCATGCATCCCTTCCTGGCCAAGGTGACCAGTGACGACCTGCTCGCCGAGCTGACCGCCAAGGAGGCGTTCGGCCGGTCGGCCGAGCCGTGGGAGGTCGCCAACGTCATCGTCTTCCTGGCGAGCGACTACTCCTCCTACATGACCGGCGAGATCGTCTCGGTCTCCAGCCAGCACCCCTGACGACCAGCCCCGGCCGGCGTGACAGACCAACCGACCAGTCGGTATGGACGGCGCGTGAGCATGTGCGGCATCATCGGTGGCATGAGCCTGTTCTCGGTCGAAGGCAAGACGGTCGTCGTCACGGGCGGTTCCCGTGGCATCGGGAAGATGATCGCCACCGGGTTCGCCGCCGAGGGCGCGACCGTGTACATCTCCTCGCGCAAGGCCGCCGAGGTGGAGAAGACCGCCGCCGAGCTGGGCTGCGTCGCCGTGCCCGCCGACCTGTCCACCCCCGAGGGCATCGAGACGCTGGTGGCGGCCGTCACCGAACGCGAGGACCGGCTGGACGTCCTGGTGAACAACGCCGGCGCGACCTGGGGCGCGCCGCTCGCGGAGTACCCCGAGCACGCCTTCGACAAGCTGTGGGGCATCAACGTCAAGGGCGTCTTCTTCCTGACCCAGCGGTTCCTGCCGCTGCTGCGCGCCGCCGCCTCCGCCGAGGACCCCGCCCGGGTGATCAACATCGGGTCGGTCGACGGCATCCGCGTCCCCGACGTGGAGAACTACGCCTACTCGGCCGCCAAGGCCGGCGTGCACATGCTCACCCGGCACCTCGCGCACAAGCTCGCCGCCGAGTTCATCACGGTCAACGCCATCGCCCCCGGGCCGTTCGAGTCCAAGATGATGGCCTTCGCGCTGGACGACCCCCGGACGCGCGCGGCCATCGAGACGCACGTCCCGCTGGGCCGCATCGGCCGGCCCGACGACATGGCCGGGGCGGCGATCTACCTGTCGTCCCGCGCGGGCGCCTACCTCACCGGCGCCGTCATCCCCGTCGACGGCGGCATCTCCACGACCTGACCGCGACCGCGCCGGGGGGGTCCATGCGTCGCAGACATAACGCAGATGTAAAGAACCACTCTTGTCACAGGTAGGCACCGGTGACACGGTGATCACATGTTCAAGCGCTTCAAGGTCGTCGCGCCCGCCGTACTGGCGTTCGCGATAGCCGTCCCCGCCGGGGCCGCACAGGCCGACCCCGCCCCCAAGCAGACCTCCAGCACGTGTGATCCCACCCAGACCACACCCGTGTACCTCAACAAGGTCCCGACGCCCAAGAGCGTGCTCGGTTTCGACCTCGGCGAGCGCGAGGTCACCTCGGCCGAGTCCGACACCCTCCTCGGCGCCATCGACAAGGCCAGCGACCGTGTCGTCTCCGGCACCCTGGCCACGACCGCGCAGGGCCGCCCGCTGAAGTACGCGATCGTCGGCAGGCCCGCGAACGTCAGCCGGGGCGGCCTCGCCGCGACGGAGCTCGCCATCAAGGCGCTCCGCAGCCCGCTCACGCCCTCCGTGCTGGCCAAGGAGATCGCCAAGCACAGCACGACGATCCTGTGGGTCACCGGCAACGTGCACGGCAACGAGGAGAGCGGCGCCGACGCGGCGCTCAAGACGCTGTACGACCTGTCCGACCGCGACGACTGCGCGGCCAGGCGCATCCTCGACAACGCGACCGTGGTCGTCCTGCCGATCCAGAACCCCGACGGCCGCGAGGCCGACAACCGCCGCAACGCCTACGGCTTCGACATGAACCGGGACTGGTTCGCCCGGACCCAGCCGGAGACCGACGGCAAGCTCGAACTGCTCCGCAAGTACCCGCCGCAGCTCTACATCGACGCGCACGAGCAGGGCGGCACCGCGTACTTCTTCCCGCCGAACGCCGACCCGATCTACCACGAGATCGCCGAACCGGCCTACGACTGGATCAGCAACCTGTACGGCAAGGCGATGATCGACGAGTTCACCCGCCGCGGGCTGCCGTTCACCAACCGGGACGTGTACGACCTGTTCTACATGGGCTACGGGGACACGGTGCCGACGACCGGCTTCAACGCCGCCGGCATGACCTATGAGAAGGGCGGCGACTCCCCGATCTCGGCCCGCGCCTTCGAGCAGTACCTCACGCAGTGGGTGTCGCTGTCGGCCGCCGCCTCCCACAAGAACGACATCCTGACCACCTGGCACGGCATGTACGCCGACGCGTTCAAGCAGGGCCTGGCCGGCAAGCTGGAGCCCAACCAGGTGTACAACCCGGGCAACGAGGTCATCACGCAGGTGCCCGACCGCCCGGTGCGCCACTACTTCCTGCGGGCCGACGACCCGGCCAAGAAGGCGGCCGTCGAGTCCATCGTGCGCCGGCTGCAGCGCATGGACGTCCAGGTGTTCACGCTCGCCAAGGCGACCACGGTGCCGGACTTCAAGGAGTACGGCCGGGCGCCCGGCCGGGCCACGCTGCCCAAGGGCACGTACTGGATCCCCATGGCCCAGGGCCAGAAGCACTGGATCCAGGCCATGCTGAACGAGAACAGCTACACGCCGTTCCCCTACTTCTACGACGTGACCGCGTGGAGCCTGCCGCTGCTGGCCAACGTGTCCGGCGGGTCCTCGGGCAGCACCCTGCTGCCGCTCGCCATCCCCGCCAAGGCCGTCCCCGCCGTGGTGTCGCCCCCGGCGCCGGCCAGGAAGCCCAAGGTCGGCGTGCTGGAACTGTCGGCCACCTCGACCACCACCACCGAGTCGCTCGGCTGGCTGCGGCAGCGCCTCGACCGCGAGTGGAAGCTGCCCTACACCAAGCTCAGGCCGGCGGACGTGGCGGCGGGCAAGCTGGCGGGCATCGACGTCCTGCTGGCCCCCGCAGGGCCCGCCTCCTCGGCCAACACCCTGCTCGGGCAGCCCGGGCGTGACGCGCTCAAGGCGTGGGTCAACGGCGGCGGCCGGTACGTCGGCTGGAGCGGCGGCGCCCAGCTCGCGTCCCTCGCCGGGCTGAGCACGGCGACCTTCACCGCGCCGACGTCCGACGTGCCCGGCTCGCTGTTCCGGGTCGGCGTCGCCAAGGGCCCGCTGGCGGCCGGGGTCGGCTCCACGGCCTGGTCGTTCTACTCCTACGACCCGCTGATGCGGGCCTCTGACCCGTCGCAGGTCGTGGCGTCCTACCCGGCCGCCACCTCACCCGACTGGTTCGTCTCCGGGTTCGAGCTCGGCGCCGAGGAACTGGGCGGGACGGCCGCGGTACTGGACGAGCCCGTCGGGCAGGGCCACGCGGTGCTGTTCGCCTCGGAGCCGAACTTCCGCGCGTTCACCGACGGCACCACCCGGCTGATCACCAACGCCCTCACCGCCGACCTCCCCCACCCCCCGGCCCCCCGCCTCGCCGCCCCGAACACGACCGCCGGGCCGAACGCCCTGGTGACGGCCGTCACGGACCTGGACGCGCCCATCCGGATCACCGTCAACGCGGCCGACCGGGCCAAGGTCGCCTCGGCGCTCACCGGCTTCGGGGCCAAGTGGATCGAACAGGCCGGCCCGGACGGCGCCGTCCGCTTCGTGGTCGACAACCCCGGTGGCCTCGCCCTCGACGAACACCCCTGGGCCACCAAGCTCCCCGCCACCCTGCACACCGCCGGTGTGACCCCCCTCGCGGTGGTCCTCCCCTGACCCCACCCTGACCACCAACGGCTCGCGCCTCCCAATTCCCCAGAGGCGCGAGCCGTCTTCATGAGAGGATGTCGCCGAACGTCACACCACGAACACGGTAAGCGAACTCCCCCTTGAGTACCCTGCAAGCAACCGCATACCCTGATTCCATGACACTGGTAGAGATCCCAGACGTCCCGGAGAACACGGTGAACGCCCTCAAGGCCCGCGCGGCCGAACGAGGCCTCACCCTGTCGGAGTACCTCCGCGCCGAGCTGACCCATCTCGCCGGAACTTCCGCCAACGCGGAGGTCATCGCTCGCATGGCCAAGCGGAACCGCAAAGGCGGCCCCACTGTCGAGGAAACGGTCGACCAGATCCGCCGCGTGCGTGATGCGTCATGATCGTCGTCGACTCATCCTCAGTGGTCAACGCCCTCGTCGACGAGCCGGTCAACCTGGAACTCCTCGACCTCCTGGCGACTGAGGAGCTGCACGCGCCCACCCTGATCGACTTCGAGGTCATGAGCGCCCTGCGAGGGCACCTCCTCGGAAGGAAGCTGGAGCGCTCACGGATCGGCGACGCCCTGGACGACTTCACGGGCATCCATCTGGTCCGCTATCAGATGAGCAATCTGTTCGGCGACATACTGAAACTGTGCGAGAACTTCACCGCCTATGACGCCGCGTATGTGGTGCTGGCGCAAACTCTTGACGCTCCTCTGGTCACGAGCGACCTGAAGATGAAAGCGGCCGAGAAGACCGGCGTGGAGGTGCGGATCTACCGCAAAAGTGCATGACGCCTTGGTCCGCACCGTTCGCAGCGGCGCGGACCGGAGCTGTTCGAAATCGTCCAGTGTTCAGAGGAGGGCGAGGAGGGCGGTGGTGAGGCGGGTGGCGGTGCCGGGGGCGGCGGCGAGGTAGAGGTAGGGCTCGGTGAGTTCGAGTTCGATGAGGGCCGGGGTTCCGCCGGGGAGCCGTACGAGGTCGACGCGGGCGTACAGGAGCGGTTCGGGGATCATGCCCAGCACGCGCTCGGCGAGTTCGAACTGGTCGGGGGCGGGGTCGCGAAGCTCGGCCCGGACGTGGTTGGAGCGCGGGGGCGCGGTGCCGTCGGCCAGCATGGCGTCGCGGCGCAGGGCGTGGCTGAACTCGCCGCCGAAGTAGAGCAGGGACGTCTCCCCCTCGGCCTCGACCATGTCGAGGTAGGGCTGGACCATGGCGACCTTGCCCTCGGCGACAAGCTTCTTGGCGTGCAGCGCCGCCTCGGAGACGTCGGCGGTGCGGATCGCGCCACGGGCGCCGGCCGAGACGGTGGGCTTCACCACGTAGTCGTCCCACTGGGGAAGGCTGACCGCGTCGCCGGGACCGACCCAGTGTGTCGGCACGATGGGGATCCCGAGCTCCGCGAACTCGCGGAGATAGGTCTTGTCGGTGTTGCGCTCCAGCACGGCGGGCGGGTTCAGCAGCCTGGTCACGGCGGACGCCCTGCGCACCCAGCCGACGAACTCCTGGCGATGGTCGACGTAGTTCCACGGCGAACGCACCACGGCCGCGTCGAAGCCCGACCAGTCCGCGCCGGGATCGTCCCAGCGCACCGCCGACCCGTCGATGCCGGCCCGCTCCCACTCGGTCAGCAGGAGCTCCCGGTCATCGTCCGGACCGTCCCACGTGACATAGGCAATCTTCACGACATTCCCCCACAAGTCGACATGTCAGCACCGCAAGTATCGTACGGACATGTCCCGGCCCTCCCGGTGACGACTCCCCCTGGCCGACCCGGTGGCCGAACGTCGATCCGGGCATCGGGAAGAATTCGCCGCCCGTGCCGGTTACGTCAGCGAATGGGCGCTGAGCTGGGGGGATACGGGATGTACGGCCTGCTTCTGGGTACACCGAGAACAGGGAGGGGGCGGTCATGATGAAGAGCATGGCGGTCGTCGCGTTCGCCGTGATGGCCCTCTTCGGCACGATGGCGGCAGGCGGGCCGGTCGAACCGCCGACCCCGGCATCCCACGGCGCGCGGACGGTCAGCCAGGACCAGTTCCAGGTCCTGACCGACCAGTGCAAGTACGTCAAGGCGACGCGGGCACAGTCGGACTGCCGCGCGGCGGTCGAGCGGGACTACAAGATCGGCGAGGCCGACGCCACCCTCGACTGCCGGACGTACTCGGGGGTCTCGGTCTGCGGCGTGCTGAACCTGAGCGAGACCCAGAAGCGCTGCGCGGAGGACTCCGTCGCCCAGGGCCTGACCTACCGCCGCGCCGAGGTGGAGTGCTACGCCTTCTCCTGACGGCGGAGGCCGGGTTCCCGCGTGGTCACGCGCCGAGGGATCAGGTCGTGCCGTAGACGGGGTCGGGGGACGGGGCGTCGGCGAGGAGTTTGGCGATGGCCTCGCCGATCTCGCCGACCTTCCATCGGGAGCCCTTGTCGACCCCGCGCCCGTGGTGCCAGCCAGTGGCGATCGAGATCATGCCGCCCTCCACCTCGAACACCCTCCCGGTCACGCCGGAGGACTCGGCAGAGCCCAGCCAGACCACCAGGGGCGCCACGTTGGCGGGGTCCATCATGTCGAAGCCCGATTCGGGCCGTGCCATCATCGCGGCGAAGACCTCCTCGGTCATCCGCGTGCGCGCGGCCGGGGCGATGGCGTTGACGGTCACGCCGTAGCGGCCGAGTTCGGCGGCGGCCGTCTGGGTGAGGGCGACGATCCCGGCCTTGGCCGCCGCGTAGTTCGCCTGGCCGACGCTGCCGAGCAGCCCCGCGCCCGAGGAGGTGTTGACCACCCGCGCGTCCACGGGATCACCGGCCTTCGAGCGCTCCCGCCAGTACGCGGCGGCGTGCCGCAGCGGCAGGAAGTGGCCCTTGAGGTGGACGCGGACGACGTCGTCCCACTCCTGCTCGGTCATCGAGACGATCATGCGGTCCCGCACGAAGCCCGCGTTGTTGACCAGGACGTCCAGGCCGCCGAAGGCGCTGAGCGCGGTCTTCACCAGCCGGCCCGACCCGTCCCAGTCGGCGACGTCGTCGCAGTTGGCGACCGCCTGGCCGCCGGTGTCCCGGATCTCCTCCACGACGGCCTGCGCGGGCCCGCCGGAGCGTCCCGCCCCCGCCAGACCGGTGCCGAGGTCGTTGACCACGACCTTCGCGCCCTGCCGGGCGAACTCCAGCGCGTGCTCACGCCCGATGCCACGACCCGCCCCGGTCACCACGACGACCCGCCCCGCACAGATTCCGCTCATGCATCAATTCCTTTTTTCGCCGTGATTTAACCAAGATTCCCGTTTAGTCATGTTTTATGTCGAATCATTGGAGTTGTCGCCAAGCTGGGATCTCCCCGCCGCCGTGGACGTGGATCCGCGCGCCGGTCACGTAACCCGGGCAACCGAGCCACAGGCACACCTCCGCGACGTCCTGTGGCCTGGCCATCCGCCCGCTGGGGACCGTCGCGGCCACCCGCTCCGGCCCGGCGGCGTAGTGATCGGCGGCGCTCTCGGTCTCGGCGAGGCCGACCACCACCGTGTTGACCCGTACGAGCGGCGCCCACTCGGCGGCCAGGCACCCGGCCAGATGGTGCAGCCCCGCCTTGGCCGCGCCGTAGGCGGACGTACCGGGTGAGGGCCGGTCGCCGCTCACGCTGCCGATCATGATGACCGAGCCCGCGGTCCGGGACAGCAGGGGGTGGGCCCGCTGCGACACCAGCAGGGGGGCGGTCAGGTTGAGCTCGATGATCTTGGCGTGCAGGCGCGGCGAGGTGCCGGCGACCAGCGCGTACGGCGACCCGCCTGCGTTGTTGACCAGCACGTCGAGCCTGCCGTACGCCTCCTCGACCGAGCCGAGCAGCCGGTCGACCTCACCCGGGTCGCGCACGTCGGCCGCGAGGTGGCGCGCCTGGCGGAACGGCCCGGCCCCGCCCTCGGGCTCCTGGGGCGGCCTCTCGGGCGGCGTACGGGCGCAGACCACCACCTCGGCGCCCGCGCCGAGGAAGGCGGACGCGATGCCGGCCCCGATGCCCCTGCTGCCCCCGGTGACCAGGACCACCCTGCCGGAGTAGTCGTAGCCCACCATCCGCACCACCGCCCTGAAGTGACCTTCGTGCTACCGTACCAAGCAAGCGTTAGGTGCCCATAGTCGAAGGGGCGCGATGGGAATCACAGTTCGCGGCGGGCCGATCGCCGAGGTCGTGGTGGACGTCCCTCCGGTCAACGCGCTCCCCGTCCAGGGCTGGTTCGACCTGGCGAGCGCCGTCCTCACCGCCGGGCGCGACCCCGCGACCCGGGTCGTCGTGCTCCGCGCCGAGGGCAGGGGCTTCAACGCCGGGGTGGACATCAAGGAGATGCAGCGCACCGCCGGGTTCGAGGCCCTGGTCGGCGCCAACCGGGGCTGCTACGCCGCCTTCGCCGCCGTCTACGAGTGCGAGGTGCCGGTCCTCGCCGCCGTGCACGGCCACTGCCTGGGCGGCGGGATCGGCCTGGTCGGCAACGCCGACATCGTGGTGGCCAGCGAGGACGCCTACTTCGGGCTGCCCGAGGTCGACCGGGGCGCGCTCGGCGCCGCCACCCACCTGGCGCGGCTCGTACCGCAGCACCTCATGCGGGCCATGGTGTACACCTGCCGGAACGTCACCGCGGCCGAGCTGCACCACCACGGCTCGGTGCTGGAGGTCGTGCCCCGGGACAAGCTGAGGGACGCGGCGTTCGAGGTCGCCGGGCGCATCGCCGACAAGGACCCGTACGTCCTGCGCCGGGCCAAGGAGTCGCTCAACGGCATCGACCCGGTCGACGTCAGGCGCAGCTACCGCTTCGAGCAGGGCCTCACCTACGAGCTCAACCTGATGGGCGCGGGCGACCGCCACCGCGACGCCTTCGTCGGCCGCCCCCCGGAGATCGTCCCGACGACGGACAAGCCTGAGGAGGCCGGGTGAGGGACAAGACGATGTCGGTCGAGGAGATCGTCGGCTCGCTGGAGAGCGGCATGACGATCGGGATCGGCGGGTGGGGTTCCCGGCGCAAGCCGATGGCCCTGGTCCGGGCGATCTGCCGCTCCGCGCTGGAGGACCTGACGGTGGTGTCGTACGGTGGCGCGGACGTGGGCCTGCTGTGCGCGTACGGCAAGGTGAGCCACGTCGTCGCGCCGTTCGTCACCCTCGACTCGATCCCGCTGGAACCGCACTTCCGGATCGCCCGGCAGACCGGCGCCGTGCGGTTCACCGAGTACGACGAGGGCATGTTCATGTTCGGCCTGCTCGCGGCGGCCCACCGGCTGCCGTTCCTGCCGACCCGGGCGGGCCTCGGGTCGGACGTCATGCGCGTCAACCCCGGCCTGCGCACGGTCCGCTCGCCCTATGAGGACGGCGAGGAGCTCGTCGCGGTGCCCGCCCTGACCATGGACGTGGCGCTCCTGCACCTGAACCGCGCGGACCGGCGGGGCAACGCGCAGTACCTCGGGCCCGATCCCTACCTCGACGACCTGTACGCCAAGGCGGCCGGCCGGTGCTACGTGACCTGTGAGCGGGTGGTGGACACCGCCGGGCTGCTGAAGGAGGGGCCGGTGCAGTCCCTGCTGATCAGCAGGTCGATGGTCACCGGCGTCGCCGAGACCCCCGGGGGCGCGCACTTCACCACGTGCGAGCCGGACTACGGGCGCGACGAGGCGTTCCAGAGGATGTACGCGGGCGCGGCGGCGGATCCGGCGGCGTGGGCGGCGTTCCAGGAGCGCTTCCTGTCCGGCGACGAGGCCGCCTACCAGGACGCCGTCCGCCACGCCCGTGAGGAGTCCCCATGACCTCCGAGACGACCGGCTCCGCGATCGGCGCGGGAGGCCCGGGGCCGGGCGGCGTGGATGACGGTGGGCCGGCGACGCGGGCCGAGGTGTGCGTGGTGGCGTGCGCGGAGGCGTTCCGGGGCGACGGGGAGATCCTCGCGGCCGGGATCGGCGGGGCGATCACGGTCCTGGCCGCCCGCCTGGCCAGGCTGACGTTCGAACCCGACCTGATCACGCACGACGGGGTGTGCCTGCTCACCGGCGACGTGCCCGCGCTCGGCGAGGACCCTGAGGTGATCGAGGGCTGGCTGCCGTTCCGCGACCACCTGTGGCTGGTGCTCCAGGGGCGGCGGCACGTCATGCTCGGCGCCAGCCAGATCGACAAGCACGGCAACACCAACATCTCGTGCATCGGCGACTGGGCCCGCCCGAAGTCCCAGCTTCTCGGCGTGCGCGGCGCCCCGGGGAACACGGTGTGCGACCCGACCAGCTACTGGATCCCCCGGCACTCCCCCCGCGTCTTCGTCCCCCGCGTGGACATGGTCAGCGGCGTCGGGTACGACCGGGCGGCCGAGGCCGGGGCGAGCGCCACCCGCTTCCACGACCTGCGCCGGGTCGTGACGAACCTCGCCGTCCTCGACTTCGGCGCCCCGGGCGGGGCGATGCGGCTGGTCTCGGTCCATCCGGGGGTGACGGTGCGGGACGTGGTGGCGAGCACCGGCTTCGACCTGGCCCTGCCCGGCGGCGGCACCGTCCCCGAGACACGCTCACCGACCACCGAGGAACTCCGCCTCCTCCGCGAGACCCTCGACCCCGCCTCCCTCCGCACCCGCGAGGTCCCCGGGTGACTCCCCCCGGCGCGGACCAGACCCTGCCGACCGCGTTCACCGAGCTGGTCGGGTGCCGGTACCCGATCGTGCAGACCGGGATGGGGTACGTCGCGGGCGCGCGGCTGGCGGCGGCGACCTCCGGCGCGGGCGGCCTCGGGATCATCGCGGCCGCCACCATGTCGGTCGAGCGGATGACGGACGCCATCAGGTCGGTCAAGGAGCGGACGGCGGCGCCGTTCGGGGTCAACATCCGATCGGACGCCGACGACGCCGGTGAGCGGGTCGAGGTGATGATCCGCGAGGGCGTGCGCGTGGCCTCGTTCGCCCTCGCGCCGAAGAAGGAGCTGATCGCCCGGCTCAAGGACGCGGGTGTCGTCACGATGCCCTCGGTGGGGGCGCGCCGCCACGCGGAGAAGGTCGCCGCCTGGGGGGTGGACGCCGTGATCGTGCAGGGTGGTGAGGGCGGCGGGCACACCGGGCCGATCCCGACCACGCTCCTGCTCCCGCAGGTCGTCGACGCCGTGGACATCCCGGTCGTCGCGGCCGGCGGGTTCTTCGACGGGCGGGGGCTGGTCGCGGCGCTGGCGTACGGCGCGGCCGGGGTCGCCATGGGCACCCGCTTCCTGCTCACCTCGGACTCGACCGTGGGCGACGAGGTGAAGAAGCTGTACCTCGGGATGGCCGAGACGCTCGTGACGACCCGCGTGGACGGGGTGCCGCACCGGGTGCTGAGGACGCCGTTCGTCGACTCGCTCGAACGGTCGGGCCGGCTCACGGGGCTGGCCCGTGCGGTGGCGAACGGGGCGCGGTTCAAGAGGATCTCGGGCATGAGCTGGGCCGGGATGCTGCGGGAGGGCCGTCGCATGAGGCACGGGCGCGACCTCACCTGGGCGCAGGTGCTCCAGGCGGCCAACACGCCGATGCTGCTCAGGGCGGCGATGGTCGACGGGCGCGCCGATCTCGGGGTGATGGCGTCCGGCCAGGTCGTGAGCGTGATCGACGACCTGCCGACCTGCGCGGAACTGATCACCCGCATCATGACCGAGGCCCGCCACTCCCTCTCCCGCCTCCCCACCCCATGACCCACCGCTCGGTGAACGTCAGAGGACGGTGAGGCCTCGGGCGGTGAGGATGGCGGCGGCCTGGAACCGGTCGATCACGGCGCCTCGGAGGTGGCGGAGGGCGGTGTCGTCGAGCTCGCCGAGGTCGGTGCCGCGCAGGTCGGCCTGGGCGAACTTGGCGTCGACCAGGTGGGCCCTGATCAGGCGGCAGTCGGTCAGCACCGCCTTGGTGAAGTCGCAGGCGGCCAGGTTGGCCTCGTCGAACCGGACCCCGTCGATCGCCTGGCCGCGGAACCCGCAGCCGGACAGGTCGGCCATGGTGAGGTTGCTGCCGGACAGGGCGTACCCCGTGCCGCGGCAGCCGGAGAGCTTGGCGCCGATCATGCGGCAGCCGGTGAACGAGACGTCGGTGAGCAGCGCGTTGACGAAGTCGGCGCTGGACAGGTCGACACCGGTGAAGACCGCGTCGGTCAGCTCGGCGCCGCCGAAGCGGGCGCCGGTGCCGCCGCCACGGGTGAAGCGGGCGCCGTCGAGGTCGGCCCTGCGGAAGTCGGCCCGGTCGAGCACGCATCCCTCGAACACGGCCTCGACCAGGCTCGCCTCGGTCAGGTCGGCGCCGGTGAGGTCGCAGTCGCGAAAGACCAGGGGCCCCTTCTGGAGCAGATCCGTCAGCGCGACCCCGGAGAGGTCGACACCGTCGAACTCCCCCTGCTCGCTCACCAGCCGTGCGATGTCCATGCCCGCGATTCAACCAGCCGCCACCGACAGTCCCGCGACCGGTCGAGCCCGATCCGGGGGTGGGTCAGGGGCGGGGGGTGAGGAGGCCGGTGAGGATCTCCGCGGCGGCCTGGCCGCAGACGCGGGCGGCGCCGTGGGTGGCCATGTGGACGGCCCCGAAGTCCGTGCGGCCCGGCAGCCCCATCTCCACGACGACCAGATCAGGGCGGACGTCGGTCAGCCGCTCCAGTACCTCGGTCTGCCAGGGGTGGCGGTGCGCGTCGCGGACCACCACGACCAGCGGCCGGTCGGCCGCGGGGGCCAGGACGGCCTCGTCGAGCGTGGCGGCGGCGTTCTCCTGGTGGAGGCGGACGACCGTGGTCCCGGGCAGGAGCTTGCCCAGCGGCTCGCCCACCCCCCACGGCATGTCCTTGTCGATGGCGAGGTTCATGCGAGGCGCCAGTTCGGCCACGTGCGGGGCGGTGACCAGCGGCACCACGCCGCCGCCCGGCCACCTGGTGACCCTGACCGCGCGCCGGGCGGCGACCAGCCCCGCCACCGCGTGCTCGCCGGACGGCGCGGAGTCCCTGCCGGACGACGAGATGGCGGCGGTGGGGGGCCCGGCGACGGGGGTGGACGTTTTGGGCTTGGTGGTCCAGGTGGTCAGGTCGGTCACGCGGCGGGCGGCCTCGGCGAGGCGTTCTTCTGGGAGCAGCCCGGCGGTGACCGCGTCGGCGATGGCCTCGCGGATCGTCGCCACCACCTCGTCGCCCGAGTTCTCCCCGCCCACGCAGATCAGATCGGCGCCGGCGGCGACGGCCCGGGCGCTCGCGCCGCCGATGCCGAACCGTTCGGTCACGGCGGCCATCTCGATGGCGTCGGTGATGGTCACCCCGTCGAAGCCCAGTTCGTCCCTGAGCAGCCCGGTGAGGATGCGGCGGCTCAGCGTCGCGGGGAAGCCGGGGTCGTACGCGCCGACCAGCAGGTGGCCGGTCATGATCATGCGCACCCCCTCGGCGATGGCCGCGCGGAAGGGCCTCAGCTCCACGTCGTGCAGGTCCTCCAGCGACGCCGGGACGCCGGGCAGGCCGTGGTGGGAGTCGACCGCCGTGTCCCCGTGGCCGGGGAAGTGCTTGGCGCACGCGGCGACCCCCGCCGCCTGGAGTCCCCGCACCCAGGCGGCGGTGTGCCGCGCGACCAGCTCCGGGTCCGCGCCGAACGACCGCAGGCCGATGACCGGATTGTCGGGGTTGGAGTTCACGTCGGCGGAGGGGGCGAAGTCCACGTCGATGCCGGCGGCGACCAGGTCGGCGCCGAGCCCCCGGGCGATCAGCTCGGTGAGCGCTACGTCGTCCACCACGCCGAGCGCGTAGTTGCCCGGCCGGGAGCTCCCGGTGTGCGCCTCCAGCCGGGTGACGTCGCCGGTCTCCTCGTCCACGCCGATGACCGCGTCGGGTCGTTCGGCGCGCAGGGCGGCCGTCAGCTCGGCCACCTGCGAGGGGGTCCCGATGTTCCTGGAGAAGAGCACGACCCCGGCCAGGCCCTCGGCGAGGCGGCGGCGCAGCCAGTCGGGCGGGGTCCTGCCGTCGAAGCCGGGGAGGAGGACCGAATCGGCCAGACGCAGTAGCTCGGGGCTGCGCTTCATGCACTCTCCTCGCCTGGCGGCTCCTCGGCGGCGACGCCGGAGGCTCGCAGGACCGTACGGCTCGCGGCACTCCGGAGACGACTCGTACCCGGGCACCGTCTGGGACAATCCGACAATCTAATAGGAAACTTTCCTATTATCCATACCCCCGACCATGGGATCTCACCTCGGGGAACGCTCCCATGTCCTATGTCCCACGGTATCCCGGCCCCGCCCGCGACTCCCCGTCCCCCGGCGAACACGTCCCGGAGGCGGAGGCGACCAAGGATGCGAACGAGGACGCGAACGGCCCTCGCCGACCGCGGGACGGTACGGGGGAAAGTGGACGGTGTGGGTCAGAGGCGTTCGATGATGGTGACGTTCGCCTGGCCGCCGCCCTCGCACATGGTCTGCAGGCCGTAGCGGCCCCCGGTGCGTTCGAGTTCGTGCAGCAGGGACGTCATGAGCCGCGCCCCGGTCGCGCCGAGAGGGTGGCCGAGCGCGATGGCGCCGCCGTTGGGGTTGACCACCTCGGGGTCGGCGCCGGTCTCGCGCAGCCAGGCCAGCACGACCGAGGCGAACGCCTCGTTGATCTCCACGGCGTCGAAGTCCTCGATCTTCATCCCGGACTTCCCGAGGGCGTGCGCGGTCGCGGGGATCGGCGCGGACAGCATCATGATCGGGTCGGCGCCCCGCGCGGACATGTGGCGGATCCGGGCGCGCGGCGTCAGCTTGTGCGTACGCAGCGCCTCCTCGGAGGCGATCAGCAGCGCGGCGGCGCCGTCGGAGATCTGCGAGGAGAGCGCGGCGGTCAGCCGGCCGCCCTCGACCAGGGTCCGCAGGCCGGCCATCTTGGCGAGGGTGGTGTCGCGGCGGGGCCCCTCGTCGTCCAGCACCCCCTCAAGCGGGGCGATCTCGCGGACGAACCGGCCCTCGTCGATGGCGGCGAGCGCCCGCCGGTGGGACTCGAAGGCGAACTCCTCCATCGCGGCCCGCGAGACGTCCCACCTCTCGGCGATCATCTCGGCGCCGCTGAACTGGGACACCTCCCCCTTCCCGTACCGCGCCTCCCACCCCTTGGAGCCCGCGAACGGGTTCGCGAAGCCGAGTGCCTGTCCGGCCACCATGGCCTGGGAGATCGGCACCAGGCTCATGCTCTGCACGCCCCCGGCGACGACCAGATCGGCGTTCCCGCTCTGGACGGCCTGCGCGGCGAAGTGGACGGCCTGCTGGGAGGAGCCGCACTGCCGGTCCACGGTCACCCCCGGCACCTCCTCGGGCATCCCCGCGGCGAGCCAGCAGGTGCGGGCGATGTCCCCCGCCTGCGGCCCGACGGTGTCCACGCAGCCGAAGACGACGTCCTCCACCGCGCCAGGATCGATCCCGGTACGATCAACGAGCGCGCGGATGACGTGGGCGCCGAGGTCGGCGGGGTGGACGCGGGCCAGGCCGCCGTTCCGCCGCCCGACGGGGGTGCGCACGGCGCCGACGATGTACGCCTCGCTCATGGCAGGCCGCCTTCCGGTCGTCCCCAATGGTGCGCAAGCATTTACAAATCAGTCATCACCCAGGGTAGCAAGCGCTTGTTAGACAGGGGAACATGGGATGAGCAGGCGACTCACCGCAGGCGTTAGGTGAACAAGCGATTGCACGGAGGCCCATAATGGAGGGCGTGAACACGCGAAAGAACTCCGGCGGCGCGTCGGCGGTCGCGGGGGCGACCGGCGGAGCTCCCCCGCGGAGTGGCTCCGGCGCCGCCAAGCGCCAGGGCACGACCCGGCGGACGTCCTCTTCGGGCTCCGCCTCCGAGCGCCGCGACCACCTCGTGAAGCTCGCCGCCGAACTCTTCGCGCGCAAGGGTTTCCAGGCGACCACGGTACGGCAGATCGCCGACGAGGCGGGCATCCTTTCCGGAAGCCTTTACCACCACTTCGACTCCAAGGAGACGATCGTCGACGAGGTCCTGTCGACGTTCCTCACGGATCTGATCGGGCGCTACAAGACCGCCCTGGAGCAGGAGGGCGACCCACGCGCCGTCCTGTCCGAGATGGTGCGCATCGGCTTCAGCACCCTGGAGCCGCACCGCGCCGCCATCACCGTCATGCAGAACGACTGGAACTACCTGCGCTCGCTGCCGGGCGACCGGTTCGACTACCTCATCAGGGCCGAGGACGAGGTCGAGCGCATGTGGGTGGAGCAGATCAAGCGCGGCCAGGCCGAGGGCCTGTTCCGCGCCGACGTCGACCCCAAGCTCACCTACCGCATGATCCGTGACACCATCTGGGTCGCCGTGCGCTGGTTCCGTCCCGGTGGACGGCTCAACACCGCCGGTCTCGCCGAGCACTACGTCACCGTCCTGTTCGACGGTCTCGCCACAGGGGAACGGACCAGCCACAAAGCATGACCCCGCTCCACAAAGCCATCCGCATGGCGCTCACCGAGGCCGCCGACCCGGCCAAGGCACCGGCCATGCAGGCGTACATGAAGTCCACGATGCCCTTCCTCGGCGTCCAGGCCGTGCCCCGGCGGGCGGCGCTGCGGAGGGTCCTCGGCGAGCACCGCATCGAGAACGCGCCCGAGTGGCGCAGGACCGTGCTCGCGGTCTGGCGCGAGGCCGAGTACCGCGAGGAGCGGTACGCCGCGATGGAGCTGGCCGCCTTCCGGTTCTACAAGGGCTTCCAGACCCTCTACACCGTGCCGATGTACGAGGAGATGATCGTCAGCGGCGCCTGGTGGGACTACGTCGACGACCTGGCGATCAACCGCGTCGGGTCGCTGCTGCGCGCCTACCCCGACACGATGCGCCCGCTGATGCTCGAATGGGCCGGCGGCGAGGACCTGTGGCTGCGGCGCACCGCCATCCTGAGCCAGAACTCCTTCAAGGAGCGCACCGACGCGGGCCTGCTGTACGCCTGCATCGAGCCGAGCCTGGCCGACACCGACTTCTTCGCCCGTAAGGCGATCGGCTGGGCGCTGCGCGAGTACGCCAAGACCGACGCGCGCGAGGTCCTGCGCTATGTCAACCACAAGGGGCTGAACGGGCTCAGCCGCCGCGAGGCCCTGAAGAACCTGCCCGCCGACTGACGGCGCGGCGCGAACCCGGCCGACGGCGGATGTCATCCGCCCCGCCGCAGCAACGCCGCGCTTCCGTAGCTGCCGCCGAACCCCGTGACCAGCGCCGTCTCGTGCTCCCCGCCCCGCAGCTCGCGCACCGCCTGCGCCACGTTGTTCAGGCCGTGCACGTACCCCTCCGACAGCAGGCCGCCGTGCGGGTTGACCGACCGGTGGCCGCGCCCCAGCAGGTACGCGCCGAGGTCGCGGCGGGCGGCGAGGCCGAAGTCCTCCAGTTGCCGGGGCACCAGCCACGAGTAGGCGTCGTACAGGAGCGCCACGCCGACGTCGCGCGGCGACAGGCCCGAGGCCGCCCACAGCATGGGCGCGACGTAGGAGGAGAAGACGGCCGTCACGTCCGGCGCCCGGTCCATGGCCGAGCACCCGGGCCCGCCGCCCCGCACGACTGTGTGGATCCTCGGCGCCTCGGGCGCGAGCCGCGCGTCCCGCACCACCAGGGCGCAGGCGCCGTCGGTCTCCTGGCAGCAGTCCACGGTGCGCAGCGGCGTGCACACGTAGGGCCGGGCGAGGTAGTCGGCGAGCGGCAGCGCCTGCCTGCGCAGGGCGCGCGGGTTGGCGGTGGCGTTCTCCCTGGACTGGGCGACGACGGCGTGCAGGTGCTCCTCGGTGAGGCCGGTGTCGTGCAGGTAGCGCTGGGCGGCGAGGGCGAACATCGGGATGGGGCCCGCCATCCCGTACGGGATGGTGAAGCGCTCCTGCGGGCCGGTCGAGACGGTGTTCATGCGCGTGCCCGACCGCCCGTTGAGCGCCCGGTACACCAGGACGGTCCTGGCGAGCCCGCTTCCGATCAGCATCGCCGCGTCGCCGAGGATGGACGCCGCCTGGGTGCCGCCCCCGCTGATGTCGTTGTGCCAGCCGATCCGCTCCATGCGCAGGGCCCGCGCGACCTGCGTCACCGGCACGGAGTCGTTCATGTGGTAGCTGAGCACCGCGTCGACGTCGCCCGGGCCGACCTCGGCGTCGGCGAGCGCCGCGCGTGCGGCCTCGACGGCCAGTTCCAGGACGGTACGGCCGGAGCGCCTGGTCAGGGCGGTCATGCCGACGCCCGTGACGGCCGCCCGGCCGGCGAAGCCCTGCATGGCCGCCTCCGTCTCGGATCGGACCGGGTCGCGCGAACGGCCGCGGGGCCGGAAGGGGTGCCGCGGGGCCGGGGGGGGGGGGGGGCCCCCCCCCCCCGGGGGGGGGGGGGGGGGGGCGGGGGCCCCCCCCCCCCCCGGGGCGCCGGCGGGGGGGCCGGATGGGGTGCCGCGCGCGGGGGCGGGGCGCTAACCGCCCCGGCGCGCGGCGTCTGGGGGCGCGGCCGGGACACCGCCGGATGTTCGGCCGCCGCCCGTCACGCTAACGCCCGTATCTCACTTAGGCAAGCGCTTGCTCGGTACAACCGGACCACGCCCGTTCGTGTGACGGATCGAAACCAGATATGCCGAAAAGTCGTCACATGATCAACATTGTCGGCGTTCTCGTTTATATTCGGCCTAAGGCGTTCGGCACAGGGCTTAGGACCTCGCGTCCCGGGCCCAGGCCTCAGGTCCAGGGCTGCGGGTCACGAGACGAGGGTGCGGATGAGCGAGCAGGAGCAGGCCCCGCCGGGCATCGATCCCACGACACCGAGCGTCGCGCGGATGTACGACTACTTCCTCGGCGGAAAGGACAATTTCGCCGCCGACCGCGAGGCCGCCGAGAAGATCATGAAGGTGGTGCCGGACGTGCGGCACACCGCCCGCGAGAACCGCGCCTTCCTCGGCAGGGCCGTCCGGTTCCTCGCCGAGATGGGGATCCACCAGTTCATCGACATCGGCACCGGGCTCCCGACCAGCCAGAACGTCCACCAGGTCGCCCTCGCGGAGTCGCCGGGTGCGCGGGTCGTCTACGTGGACAACGATCCCATCGTGCTCGTCCACGCCCGGGCCCTGCTCGCCGACGACCCGAGGACCCTGGTCATCGAGGGCGACCTGCGCGACCCCAAGGCGATCATCGACAACCCCGCGGTCCAGGCGCACATCGACTTCGGCAGGCCGCTGGCGATCATCGTGTGCGCGATCCTGCACTTCATCGACGACGATGACGAGGCCGCGGGCATCGTCGCCCACCTGCGCTCGCTGCTCCCGCCCGGCGGGGCCCTGGTGCTCTCGCACGGCTTCAAGGGCGAGCTGAGCGAGGAGACGCTGGCGCGGGCCAAGGAGATCTACGCGCTGACCAAGGGCGCGCTCAAGGTGCGCGGCCGGGAGGAGATCGGCGCGTACTTCTCCGGGCTCGACCTGGTGGAGCCCGGCCTGGTCCACGTGGACTCCTGGCACCCCACCTGGGCGGCCGAGGAGGATCCGACGGCCCCGGGCGTCCTCGGCGCCGTCGGGCTCGTCCCGCCGGACGGCCCCGCCTGACGTCCCCTTCCCGGCCGGCCGGGCGGCCGGCCGGGCTGGATAGTGAGGGTATCCAGATCGGCAGTACCATCCTGGAATGCGGATATCCCAGCTCAGCGCCGCGTCGGGGGTGCCGATCCCCACGATCAAGTACTACCTGCGCGAGGGCCTGCTCCCCGCCGGTGAGCAGACGGCCGCGACCCGCGCGGAGTACGGCGAGCCGCACCTGCGGCGGTTGCGGCTCATCCGCGCGCTCCTGGAGGTCGGCCGGCTGCCCGTCGCCTCGATCGGCCAGATCATCGCGGCGGTCGAGGACGAGGACACCCCCGTCCACGAGATGCTGGGCACCGCCCACTACGCGCTGGCCTCCCCGGTCGACGCCGGCCCGGACGACCGGGAGCACCAGGCGGCCCTCACGCGGGTGGACGAGCTGATCGGCGACATGGGCTGGAGCATCGCCCCCGAGGCGCCCACCCGGGACGAGCTGGCGCAGGTGCTGGTGCGGCTCGACCAGCTCGGCATGCCGGCCGGGGACGACGGCCTGCGTCAGTACGCGGACCTGATGATGCGGCTGGTCTCGGAGCTGGAGATGCACAAGATCCCGTTCGACGGCCCGCGCGAGACCGCCGTCGAGTCCCTGGTGATCGGCACCGTCCTGTACGGCAGGGCCTTCGACGTGCTCAGGAGGCTGGCACAGGAGTCGGAGTCCGCCCGGATCCTGGGCGGCCGGTGACGCAGGCGGCCGACTCGGCCAGGGCGGCACGCAGGGACGGCAGGTCGTGGCGCAGGAGCCGGCCGCCGCGCTTGACGACCCGGCCCGCGACGATCACGGTGTCGACCGATCTGGTGTCCGCGGCGAGGACCACCGTGCCGATCGGGTCGTTCACGGGCGCCTGGCCGAGCCCGTCCACGCGGAGCAGCACGAGGTCGGCCTGCTTGCCCGGACGCAGTGACCCGGTGACCTCCGCCAGCCCCGCGACCTCGGCCCCCTCGATCGTGGCCATCCGCAGCACGTCCCGGGTGGTGAACCCCAGCCCGGCGCCGCCGGGACGCGCGCGTTCGAGCACGTACGCGGCCCGCATCAGGCTGAACATGTCGCCCGGCCCGCACGCGACGGTGTCGGCGCCGAGCCCGACCGGCATGCCGTCGGCACGCGCCCGGCCGGTCGCCGGGTACCCGATGCCGAGCTCGGCCTCGACGAGCGGGGACACCGAACCGGTGCCGCCGCCGTCCGCGATCCGCCGGAGGGCGTCGGCGGTGTAGTAATTCGGGTGCACGAACATGGTGCCGGGCCCGAGCAGGCCGTTGTCCTGGAGGAACGCCAGCCCCCGCTCGGCGCCCTCGGCACCGTGCCCGCCCATGTGCGCGGTGACGGGCACGTCGAGGTCGCGGGCGAGCCGCCATTCGCGCAGGGCCTGCTCCTCGCTGACGATCTCCGGGCCGAACGCGGCCACCGCCATCGACAGCAGGCCGCCGGCCCCGCCGAACAGCTCCTCGCGCACGCGGTGACCTTCGGCGGTGAGGCCGTCCGGCCCGCCGTCGCCGCCGTAGCAGTAGCCGAGGACGGCGCGGATCCCCGCGTTCCGCAGCGACTCGATGATCGCGTCGGTGTGAGCGGGCGTCAGGTTGATGTGCGACCAGTCGACCAGCGTCGTGATCCCCGCGTCGAGGCACTCCAGCGCGCCGGCCAGGTTGCCGGTGTACACGTCCTCCGGCCGGTAGCGCGGCGCGAACTCGCCGAGCACGCGGCCGAGGTACCCGCCGAAGCTGATGTCGGGGGCCGCCGCGCGCAGGCCGGCCTGCCAGGTGTGCCGGTGGGTGTCCACGAAACCGGGCATCACGATCATTCCGGTCGCGTCGATCACCTCCGCGCCCGCGACCTCGGGCAGGCCGGGTCCGGTGGCCGTGATGACCCCGTCCTCCACCAGGACGTCGCCGGGGCCGGCGGTGGCGGGGTCCGGCTCCATGTCGATCAGGAGCCCGTTTCGTACGAACAAGGATGTCATGGCGGGTAGCTTATGAAAAAGCTTTCGAGAAAGCAATCTCGACGGAGGGTAGCCTGGGTTCGTGCAGGATGATGGGCAGGACGCCCGCGACGAGGTGGACGCACTGGTCCCAGGGTGGGAGCGGTCCGAGCTGTCCCCGTCCCTGATCGCGACCCTGGAGCTCAGCAAGCGCGTCTCGCGCATCGACGGGCTGCTGCAACAGGCGACGCGCGCGGAACTGGCCGAGCTGGGGCTGACCTACGCCGAGTTCGACGTGCTCGCCGCGCTGAACCGCGTCGGCGAGCCCTACCGGCTGCGGCCCAGCGAGCTCACCCGCTCGCTCCTGCTCACCTCCGGCGGCACGAGCAACGTCCTGCAACGGCTGGTCAGGGCGGGTTACGTCGAGCGCGAGGCCAACACCGGGGACGGCCGCAGCCATTGGGTGCGCCTGACGCCGGAAGGGCTGGCCCTCACCGCGAAGGCCCTCGTGGGGTCAGGGCGGGCGCACACCAGGACCATGGCCGGCGTGCCGGACGAGGCCGTCCGCGAGGCCGCGGACGCCCTGCGGAAGATCCTCGCCATCATCGGCGGACGCCGGGCCCGCTAGGCCGCTCCCGCGACGCCCCGTTCTCCTGGTAGGCTGCCCAAGCGAGCGCTTGGTTCACCGACGGGTGGGCCGGGAGCACGGCACGGGCGCGACGACAGGGCATGTGGAGACGACCGCCAGGGGTACCGCCGATGAAGTTCTCGACCTTCCACCTCTTCCACCGGTTCGACGGCCAGAGCTTCAAGGACGTCTACGACTACCACCTGAGGCTCGCCGAACTGGCCGAGGAACTGGGCTTCGACGGGGTGCGGCTGGCCGAGCACCACTTCCGCGACTACGGCGTGGTGCCCAACCTGTTCACCATGCTCGCGCACCTGGCCGCGCGCACGACGCGCCTGCGCCTCGGCACGGGCATCGTGGTGCTGCCCCTGCACAACCCCGTGCACGTCGCCGAGGAGGCGGCCCAGGTGGACGTCCTGTCCGGCGGCCGGCTCGACCTCGGCATCGGGCGCGGCTACCAGAGCTTCGAGTTCGAGGGGTTCGGCGTCGACCTGGCCGAGGCGCGCGACCGGTTCAACGAGTCGCTGGAAATGATCATCGGCCTGTGGTCCAACGAGACCTACCAGCACGTGGGCAAGTTCTACCGGACCGGCGCCGAGGTGTCGCTGGTCCCCCGCCCGACACAGGCGCCGTACCCGCCGATCCACGTGGCCGCGGTGTCGCCCGAGACCGTCACCATGTACGCGGAGCGCGGCATGCCGATCCTCGCCGACCCCGCCGCGCCGTTCCACAAGATCGCCAAGGCGGCGGAGACGTGGCGCGGCACGGCCGCGGCCGCCGGGCACGACGTGGCGGCGGCCGAGCTGGTCGTGGCCCGCAGCGTGTACGTGGCCCCGACCGCCGAACGGGCCCGCGAGGCCCAGGCCAGGTTCGAGAAGATGTTCGACCGCGCCCGGATCTTCAACGAGAAGAGCGCGCCCATCGACTCCCGCACCGGCAGGGCCGCCCAGGGCTTCGAGTACTACCAGGACCGCTACCTCAAGGGCGGTTCGGTCAGCAACGAGTTCCGCTGGGAGCAGCTGGAGGTCATCGGGGACCCCGAGCGGGTGATCGGCCAGATCCGGATGCTGGAGGACTTCGGCTTCTCCAACCTCCTGTGCGACTTCGGCAGCACCCGGCCGATCCCCCTCGAGGAGATGGAGAACGTCATGCGCTTCTTCGCCGCCGAAGTGATGCCCGCCTTCCAGGACCGATCCCCCGCCCAGGAGGCGCGATGAGCACCGTCCACCGCCTCACCCTGGCGGACGTCCTCGCCGAGCACGCCCGCGCGCGCCCGCTGGTCACGGCGGTGGTCGACGGGGACGTGCGGCTCACCTACCCCGCGCTCGACGCGCGGGTGACCCGGCTGGCCGGCGCGCTCGCCGCCGAGGGGGTAGGCGAGGGGGACCGGGTCCTGTGGCTCGGGCAGAACTCCCACCGCGTCCTGGAACTGCTGCTCGCCGCCGCGCGGATCGGGGCGGTCCTCTGCCCCGCGAACTGGCGGCAGGCGCCCGACGAGCTGGCCTTCGTCCTGTCCGACCTCACCCCGAAGGTCGTCGTCTGGGAGCGGTCGGAGGCCGTCGAGGCCGTACGGCCCGAGGGGGCGCGGTGGCTGCTTTCCGGGGACGAGTACGAGCGCTTCCTGGCGGGCGGCGCGGCCCTGGAAACCGACTTCGGGGACGACGCGGCCCCGGTCCTCGCGCTGTACACCGCCGCCTTCGACGGGCGGCCGAACGCGGCGCTGCTCGGCCACGCGGCCCTGGTCGCGCACGCGGCGTCCCTGCTGCACGTGCGCCAGATGGAACCGGGCTTCACCTTCCTCACCAGCGGGCCGCTGTTCCACGTGGGCACGATGATGTTCTGCCTGGCCACGCTGCTGGCCGGCGGCACCAACGTCTTCACGCCCGCGTTCGACGCCGAGGAGGTCTGCCGGCTGGTCGACGCCGAGAAGTGCACGCAGGCGTTCCTGTTCGGCCCGATGATCGACGCCGTGGCCGCGGCCAACGCCGGGGGGAAGTACGACCTGAAGTCCCTGGAGTTCGTCTCCCACTCCCAGGAGTGGGACGACATGATCACGGTCTCGGACACCCCGTGGTGCCGGTCCAAGATGGGCGGGTACGGGCAGACCGAGGTGGGCGGCATGCTGACGTTCCTCGGCCTCGCCCCTGGCGCCGCCGGATTCGCCGGGCGGCCCTCGCCCCTGGTCCAGGTGCGCCTGCTGGACGCCTCCGGCGTCGAGGTGCCGCCGGGCGAGGTCGGCGAGATCTGCGCGCGCGGCAAATCGATCTTCTCCGGGTACTTCAACCGGCCCGAGCTGAACGAGTGGAAGTTCCGTGGCGGCTGGCACCACACCGGCGACCTCGGCCGCCGCGAGCCGGACGGCACGCTGACCTTCATCGGCCCGAGCCTGCGCATGATCAAGTCGGGCAACGAGAACGTCTACCCGGCCGAGGTGGAGCGCGCGCTGAAGTCCCACCCCGCCGTCGCCGACGCGGCCGTCATCGGCGTCCCGGACGAACGGTGGACGCAGGCGGTCAAGGCGATCGTCGTCCTCCGGCCCGGCTCTCAGGCGGACGCCGCGGAGCTGACCGGCCACGTGCGCGGCCTGCTGGCCTCCTACAAGAAGCCCAGGCACGTCGAGTTCGCCGACGCCATCCCCAAGAAGGGCTTCATCCCCGACTACGACGCCCTGGACGCCCATCACGGCGGCGGCGCGTACCCGGGCGGCTGACCGGCCGCCGGTCGGCGGTCAGAGGATCGCGAGCGGGTTGATGGGGCTGCCGGTGCCTCCCTCGATCTTCAGCGGGGCCGCGATGAAGACGAATTCCCGCCTCGTCCCGTCAAGGGCGCCCGCCAGGTCCTCCAGCCAGAGCATCTCGGCTAGGTGGATGCCGTGCCGCCACAGGAAGATCATGTGGAGGTCGTCGTCCAAGTCCTCGTCGGCGAGCTGGCGGGCGTTGAGCCCGCCGATCGCGGCGTTGTCGGAGGCCACCAGGGCGACGTCGCGGGAGGCGAGCCACCGCCCGCCGTCCCCGGACAATCCGGGCTGCCCCGACCAGTACTCCTCGGGCGACCTCTCCCACACCAGCGGCCACCCGGTGCGGACCACGGCCACGTCGCCGGGCCGCACGTCCGGGGCCATCTCCGAAAGGAGCTCACCGGTCACGCGGAACCCGACGGGCAGGTGGTCCAGGCCCAGGTGGCGGGGCACGTCGAAGAGCACGCCACGGGCCACCACGCCGCCCACCGTCTCGATGCCGCAGCGCGCCGCGCCGTACGAGCGGACCCGCGCGGCGGGATGCCCGTTGTACAGCGACTCCCCCGACCACATGTGGCACAGCGCGTCCATGTGCGTGGTGGTGCCGTGGTGGGTGACGATCAGCGCGTCGTCGGCCATGCGCAGCCCGGCGCCGATCGCCTTGGTCCCGGCCGCGTAGTCGCCGCCGTCGACCGACATGAAATGCTGTGGCAGCGGCCGGCCCCGGAGGTGGGGCACGGTCGTCGGAGCCGGAGACGAGGTGGCGCCTCTGATCGGCATCGACAGGCTGATCACCTGGCCGGTCGACGCCGTGGCGAGCGCGGCGAGCACGGCGGCGGGCGTCAGCAGGTTGAGGGTGCCCCGCTGGTCGTCTGGGCCGAACCGCCCCCAGTTGTTAGGCTCGGTAACCAAGCAAGCGCTTCCTTTCAAACGGAGGTCGGTAATGACCGCTCAGGGTGACTGCGATCCCCGGTTCGCCCGGGTACGCGAGGTCTTCGAGGGCAACTTCGCCCGTGGAGAGGAGCTGGGCGCGTCCTTCGCCGTCTACCTCGACGGTGAGCCCGTCGTGGACCTGTGGGACGGCGTGGCCGACCGGCACACCGGGCGCCCGTGGGTGCGCGACACCCCGGTCCTGTCGTACTCGTGCACCAAGGGGGTCACGGCCACCGCGCTCCACATGCTGGCCGAGCGCGGGCTGGTCGACGTGCGCGGGCCCGTGGCAGAGGTGTGGCCCGAGTTCGCCGCCCACGGCAAGGAGAAGATCACCGTCGAGCACCTCCTGACCCACCAGGCCGGGCTTCCGGTGATCGAGCGAGAGGTCCCGGTCGAGGAGTTCGAGGACCAGGCCGCCATCGCCGACCGGCTGGCCGGGCAGGCCCCGATCTGGGAGCCGGGCACCGCCCACGGGTACCACGCCCTCACGTACGGCTTCCTGGTCGGCGAGGTGATCAGGCGCGTCACGGGCGGCAGCGTGGGCGAGATGGTCGCGGCGGAGATCGCCGGGCCGCGCGGGCTCGACCTGTGGCTGGGCGCCCCGGACGACGTGACCGCGCGCGCCGGGCAGTTGTCCGCGAGCACGCGCACCACTACGTCCGCCGATGGGACCGGGACCGGCGAAGACGGCACCGCGTCCGACCCCGGCGCGGTGGATGCCGGCGGGGACGAAGGCGGGGCGAACAGGGCGCTCGACGCCGTGATGGGCGGCCGGGGGCCGGGCGACCCGCTCTACGAAATGGCCAAGGCCTCGCTCGACAAGGACAGCCTCATGAACCGGGCCATGGGCAACCCGAGCCCCGGCAAGCTCAAGGGCGGGGCGAACCACCCCGTGATCATGCGGGCGGGCTGGCCCGCGATGGGCCTCGTCACCACGGCACGCGGCCTGGCCGGTTTCTACCGGGACCTCGTCGCGGGCGACATCGTCAAGCCCGAGACGCTCGACGACGCCATCCGCAGGCGCGTCCAGGGGCCCGACCGGGTCATGTTCGTGGACAGCTCCTTCGGCCTCGGCTACATGCGGTCCGGGCTGACGTTCCTGACGCCGGCCAAGGGCGCCGACTCGGCCTTCGGCCACACCGGGCTCGGCGGGTCCATCGGCCTCGGGGACGTGCGGCACGGTCTCGCGATGGCCTACAACATGAACAAGATGGCCTCCGCCGCCGGCAGCCTCCGCGCCTTCCGCCTCGTCGAGGCCACCTACAACTCCCTCCCCTGACGGGCCGCCGCCGCACGCGTCGATCACGCGGGCCGGGCGTCCGAGACGGGGTATCGGCCGGGAGTGCGGGACCGGGTCCTGGATGGTCGTCCTCACTGCATCGTGATTCCGCCGCTGACGGACAGGGTCTGGCCGGTGATGTAGGCGGCGCGGTCGGTGCAGAGGTAGGCGACCAGGCCGGCGACGTCGGCCGGGGTGCCCAGGCGCCTCAGCGGGATGCCTTTCGCGATCCTCTCCACCAGGCCGGGTTTCTCCGCGTCGACCCGGCGGAGCATGGGGGTGTCGGTCGGGCCCGGGCAGACGACGTTGCTGGTCACGTTGCCGCGCGCCGCCTCCCTGGCCAGGGTTTTCGCCAGGCCGAACAGACCGGCCTTGGTGGCCGCGTAGGCGCCCTCGCCGCCGGACCCCGCCCTGGCGCCGTCCGAGGAGATGAAGACCAGCCTGCCCCAGGAGCGGGCCAGCATCCCGGGGAGCAGCAGGCGGGTGAGCAGCATCGGCGCGCGGAGGTTCACCGCCCACATCAGGTCCCACCCGGCGGGGTCACTGGTCACGAACGGCTCCACGATGGACACGCCCGCGTTGTGCACGACGATGTCCACCTCCCCGACCCGGGCACAGAACTCCTCGATCGACCCCGGATCGGCCAGGTCCACCCGCACGGCCACGGCCCCATCGGACCGGCTCGGCCCCCGCGCGGCAGAACCGTCCCCGGCGAGAGGTGAACGGGTCTCCTCAGCGAGGGGTGAGCCGATCCCGGAGACAGGCGCGGCGCTCTCGGAGAGGTGGGTGGCGAGTCTCTCGGCGGCGGCTTCGTCGATGTCGGCGACCACCACGCGGGCGCCGAGCGAGACCAGGTCGGCGCAGATGGCCGACCCGATGGCCCCGGCCCCGCCGGTCACGACAGCGGTACGCCCCCCGAGCCCCAGCCCTTCCATCACCCCACGAACCATACCGACCTAGCACTTGCTTGGCCACCGCTCGTACGGACGAGGATCGACGTGGGCCTTCGCCGGGGGTCGGATCGAGGTCGCCCAACCGTCTCCGGCCTGAGCGAGGTCATGTCGAAGGAGAGGGCGGGATACCCTGCCTGCGGTGTCTCGAACCACGTGACCGGAGGAGTCGATGCTGGGATGACGGCAGGGCGACCGATGCCCACGCAGGACGACGTGCTCGGGTACTTCGACACGCTGTCGAACTGGGGGCGGTGGGGCGACGACGACGAGCTCGGCACTCTGAACCACATCACCGACGACGTCCGGCTGACGGCCGCGCGGGCCGTGCGCCACGGCAGGAGCGTGTCGTGCGCGTGGGAGGTCGCCGTACCGGAGGACATGGAGCGGTCGACGACGACGTGCCCGTGCGCCGCCGACATGCCGGGTGCCGAGAACATGCCGGTGCCCGCATTCCACGCCGACCGGCGCTGGGGCTTTTCGTCCGAGCGGCTCGGCATCACGTTCCACGGCAACACCCTCACCCACCTCGACTCGCCGTGCCACATCTTCTGGGACGGCACGATGTACAACGGGCGGTCGCACTCACTGGTCGACCCCGCGACGGGATCGGCGTGGGCGGCCGTCACGGCGGCGGCGAACGGGATCATCACGCGTGGCGTCCTGCTGGACATCGCGAGGGCCCGCGACGTGCCGTGGCTGGAACCGGGGCAGGGTGTGTTCCCCGAGGACCTGGAGGAGGCCGAGCGTCGCCAGGGTGTGCGGGTGCGATCCGGCGACGCGGTACTCCTGCGGACCGGCTATGGCCGCGTCCGGCACGAGGCGGGTTATGCCGGCGGTTTCACGCAGGCCGGCTGGCACGCGTCCTGCCTGCCATGGCTGCGTGAACGGGAGGTCGCGATGATCGGCGCCGACACCCCCCAGGACGTTCAGCCGTCGGGGTACGACGACGTGCTGATGCCGGTCCACGCCGTGAGCCTCGTCGCGATGGGTCTGTGGCTGCTCGACAACTGCGACCTGGAGGCCTGCGCGGCGACGGCCGCCGAACTCGGCCAGTGGGACTTCCACCTCACGGTCGCACCGGTCCGCTTCGCCGGCACGTCCGGCAGCCCGGTCAACCCGATCGCCACATTCTGACCGCGATCAATCGGGGGGTGCGATGCCTTGAAGGACGCGATCGGCGGAAAGGTCCTCGCCTTCGGCTCGGGCGTTTTCCCATGGCCTACCGGCCCTGCCGACCCACTCCGACCCCGCACGCGGCTCCGCCGACCCACTCTGACCCCCGCACCACGACCTCCGCCACCCCCTTGACCTGCGCAGGCTCGTATCCCCCCGGCCGTATGCTCGTGAACTGGGCGCCGACGCGACGGGACGGGAGTACGGCGAACGCCTTATGCGGCGCCGAGCCCGGCGGAAATGGTCCTCGCCTTCGGCTCGGGCGTTTTCCCACGGCCTACCGGCCCTGCCGACCCACTCCACCCCCCGCCCACGGCCCTACCGATCGCCCCAACCTCGACTCCCGCACCACGACCTCCGCCACCCCCTTGACCTGCGCAGGCTCGTATCCCCCCGGCCGTATGCTCGTGAACTGGGCGCCGACGCGACGGGACAGGAGAACGGCGAATCCGGCGCCTCATGCGGCGCCGAGCCCGGGTACGACCGCGCCCACCCATCGGCGACCCGCGAGACGGCTCACACCCTCCAAATGATCGGAGAACTCGTCGGCAACACCCCGGGAACAGCGATCCGGATGTCGCCGCCCGGGTCTCTCACGGGGTGCCCGACCATCTATTCAGCCTGTTCAGCGTGCCTGTTAACAGCCGTGATCGAGTTGTCTGGAGAGTCCAGCCAAATGTGTTGGCCTCCGCGGGTGACCGTCATCCCGAACCGGTCTTTGGACGGCGCCCCCCAGGAGAGCCACCGCAGATAAGCGGCCGCCACCTCGTCCCACAGATTGCGCGGCCCCCGCTGCAGGACCGCCACGGCCTTGTAATCGGGCGCGTAGTGGACCTGAGCGTCAGACTCCTCCGACCACAGTGACAAATGGAATTCGCCGCCCTCCTGATCCGCATGTGCGCCGTACACATCCGGCAGCAGTCCGGCCACGGCGACAGCGGCCCCCGCCGGGGCCCGCACCACCCGACGCGGATCAAGGTAGGTCGAGGACTTCCGATAGTTTCCCTCAAGCTGAGGAAGCTCCCATCGCTGCGACCGAAGCAGCATGAACCCGACGCCACCGTGGAACCTTCCTACGGCGGTGCCATCTCCGACCACCGTGAGCAGGGTCAGGTAGCCGCCTTCCCACCGAGGCGTCCACGGGAGCACGATCACCCCGCCGGGACGGGTCTGTTCCACCCACGCATACGGCACCTCACATACGCCACAGGTGACGTGTACCCGGTCGTACGGCGCGACTTCGGCCCATCCCTCGGATCCGTTCCCGAGAATCAGCCGGGGGGCGTATCCGGCCCTTTTCAGGTTCTCGGAGGCTGCGGTGAACACGGCCTGATCGATTTCGACACTGGTCACGCTCTCGTCCCCGAGACGATGCGCCAGTAATCCGGCCGTCCAGCCGGTGCCCGTGCCGATCTCCAAGACCTCGTCGCCATCATAGGGATCGAGCAACCCCAAAGCCGCCGCCACGACGGCCGGCGCGGACGACGAAGAAGTGTAGTCACCCTTCCCCTCCGCTATCTCGGTCGCGCCGTCGTCGAGCTGCGTGACGATCGCCGCGTCGGAATACACGGCGTCCATCCACGCCTCAGGATCGGCCCCCCGGTCAATGAGATATCCAGGGCCGTCGGCACAATCACACCAAGCCCTGTCTGGAACGAACAAATGACGCGGTACAGCGTGAAACACGACCCGCCAACTCTCGGCCAGGTCCGTCATTTGATCAGCAAGGGCCGTGACCCGCTGATCAGCGCTCACTTCTTCCCCGGCTTCTCATGCTGGCCAGGCCGATCGGGGCGAGCTCCATCCGAGTTCGGTTTCGGCTTCTCCACCGGCTTGTCCGATGGCTTATCACCATCATGCTTGCCCAATGATCGATCTCCTTCCGGCCTGTGCTTTATGTTGGCTCAACTTACCGACGATCGTAAATCGACCAACAGAACCCGACAAGACTTTAAGAGATGTCCGCTCTGCCATCTGCGCAGACTCGGGCATAGAAATCATATTTTACTGGAAGAAAAACTCCCGGCGCCGATCCCAGCGGTGATCGGAAGAGAACAGGACTCCTAATGGCCCGAGAGTGATCATGATCGTGCGACCTCGAACCACACGACCCGCCCTGCTTGGTCTTCCGCCCATCCCCAAGCCGAGGACTGTTGCGCGACCAGCCACAGCCCACGGCCGCCCTCGCTCAGCGGATCCACCTGCTCGGGAATTTGCGGGATGCGATTCACCGAGCCCTCATCGATCACATCGACGCGCAAGGCATGACCGGTCTCGCTCAGCACCAGCTCTACCAGCCCACCCGCCCGACGTCCCGACTCCGAATGCTGAATCGCGTTCGCCACCAGCTCACTGACCAGTAACTCAACCCGATCAACATCCCAAGACGCCGCCACGTGCAGCAGCAGACGCACATACGCCCGAGCCACCCCGACCGACTCGGTTCTACCCGGGAGATGGACACTGCCGAGAAGCCCCAGGGTCTTCACTTCGCCGCCTCCTCGATGCGATCCACCACGTCGTTGGCCAGCGCCCGTACCCGGTGAGCCTTGCTCCGCCCCCAGGTGAAGTGAATGAACTGATGCTCTTGCGTGTACCGCGCCCGATTAGCGCCCATTTGTTTGTCGCTGTGCTCCTGCATGCGCACACACCTACGGCCCCTTTGGCATTTTGGCCCCAGGAGTGAGGTCAGTTTGTCCATTTACTGTCACTTCCACGCTGGGAACGGTTGCCTACTCTCCTAGATTGCCTACTAAGAGCTTGAGTGGCAGAAGAAATCTGTGGACAATCGCAGCACGAAAGGACCCAGCCATCGGGGCTGACTGTCAGCAGGTTGTAAGTGTCGTGTCAGTACGCAGGAAGGGACAAGCAGGGGTGAGGCATGGCGAACGATCTTGACCCGCGATTGACGCCGGTACGACGCTTCGGCAGGGAGTTGGCCCGTGTCCGCAAAGAAGCGGGACTCACGCAGGCCACGCTGGGGAAACGCCTTGGATGCTCGTCCTCTCTCGTCGCTCACATCGAAGTTGGAGATCGGACGCCAAAGTCTGACTTCGCCAGCCGCTGTGACGAGCTGTTTGATACCGGCGGCCTCTTTGCCCGCCTCTGCCGGAATCTCTCATCTCCCATGGGACCCGACTGGTATATCCGCTGGAGCGATGAAATCGAACCTCACGCGCGTGCGCTACGAAGTTGGGACCCACTCCTGATCCCTGGCCTGCTCCAGACCGAGGACTATGCGCGAGCCGTCTTCCGTGGTGGCCTTGCCACCTCGGACCGAGAGGTGGAGGACGGCGTCAGCGCTCGCATGCGACGCAAGATACTTCTAGATCGAGACAAGCCCCCCGCCCTATGGGTTCTTCTGGACGCCGGCGTGCTTCACCGCCTTGTCGGTAGTCCTGAGGTGATGAACCAACAGCTTGACTACCTGGCGACCATGGCTACCCGCCAGAACGTCAGAATTCAGGTCGTTCCCCAGGGCGTTCCCTGCACGGCAGGCTGGGCATCGGGCTTCATCATCGCCGAGTTGCCGGACGCTCCGACGGTAGTCTCCGTAGAGTCGGCAGGGCGGGGAGAAGTCTCGGCCGAGCACGATTTTGTTTCGATGGTCTGGGACCGATATGACAGGATACGAGCGGACGCATGCCCTTCCGGACCGTCGCTAGACATGATCAAGGAAGCACAGGGCCAATGGAAGCACCAGACCTGACCGGCGTGGATTTGTCACAGGCCACGTGGAAGAAGAGTTCCCGCAGTGCGGACAATGGCGGGAACTGTGTCGAAGTCGCATCGAATCTGCCTGGCGTCATCGGAGTCAGGGACAGCAAGAACCCGACCGGCCCGGCGCTTGTCTTGAGTCCCGGCGAATGGTCGACCTTTCTGTGCGGGGTCAAGCATGCCGAGTTCGACGCCTGAAGCATTCCTGACTCGACTGGGCAGACGGTTCCGCTGGCGCGCTCCTAGGGAACTCGCTTGCGACTCAGCGGTCACAAATGCGGTTCAAATCGCCTATTAGGCTTCGTCGTTCTTCGTCCCGTCGCGTCGGGCCGAGCAGCAGACCCCCGAAAGAGAAGCAGGGGCTCAGGTCCGGGGGCGGACGGGCCCGGGGTCGGCAGACCTGGTGGGCCCTTGGAGTGTCGGGGCATCGGCAGGGCCGCTAGGCCTGGGAAAACTGCCCGAGCCGAAGGCGAGGACCATTTCCGCTGGCACGGCGCCGTACGAGGCGCAGAATTCGCCGTACCCCGTCCCACCGCGTCGGCGCCCAGTACACAAGCACCCAGCCGGGAGGATACGAGCCGCGCGGGTCATGGAGTGGCGGAGGTCGAGGTGCGGGGGGTCGGAGGGGGTCGGCAGAGCCGCTAGGCCGTAGAAGAACGCCCGAGCCGAAGGCGAGGACCTTTTCCGCCGGGCGTCGCGCCGTCTCAGGGGGTCCAGGTGGTGGTGAGGGTTTTGGTGGTCAGGCGGGTGGCGAGGAGGCTGAGGGTGTGGGTGAGGACGGCGGTGGCGTAGTCGGCGGGGAAGCCGGCGACGGCGTCGGTGACGACGGCGACCCGGTAGCCGAGGTTGACCGCTTCCAGGGTCAGGCCGGGGATGCCGAGGTTGAGCGACACCCCCGTGGCCACGACGGTGGAGACGCCGAGGGAGCGCAGGAGCATGTCGAGGGACGTGCCGGTGAACGGCGAGAAGCCGTGGCCGCGCCGGGACTCCAGGTCGCCCGGGTCCCACAGTTCCGGGAGCACCTCCACCGCGCCCGTGCCCTCCAGCATGTGCGCGGGATCCTTGAGCAGGGCCGTGATGAACGGGCTGTTGGCCGCGTGGGTCCCGGCCCGGTCGGCCCGGAAGGCGGCCGTGCAGTGGACCACGGGCACCTTCGCCGCCCGCGCGGACGCCAGCAGCGCCTGGAGGTTGGGGACCACGGAGTTGCCCGCGCACGCCTCCACCAGGTCAGGAAATTTCGATAGATCTCCGACGACTCCGCGCTGCATCTCCATCACCAGCACGCCCGTCCGGCCCGGCGCCACCATCGATCCCACGTCCACCGGCACGTCGCACTCCTCCGAGCTAGCACTTGCTTGGTTGACTCCCGCAAGGCTAGCACCTTGTGGTATGCAGGACGGGCACCTACCGTAATCGAATCGTCACTGTTGACGATCTACCATTCCCGTGACAACCGGCGTATTGGGTGAGACCTTCGTATGGGGAGACGGGGAATCACCTCCGAGGGGAAAACGATGAGCGCCTGGTCCGTTCCGGGATACCGTGAAGAACGCGTGCTCGGCACCGGAGGCAGCGGCAGGGTCGTTCTCGCGACCTACAGCGGCACCGGCGCGCACGTCGCGATCAAGTATCTGAGCGACGAGCTCAGGGGGGACCCGCACTTCCTCTCCGCGTTCCGCGAAGAGGCCCACACGATGGTCGAGATCACCGACCCCAACATCGTGCGCTTCTACGAGTACGTCGAGAGCCCGCTCGGCGCCGCGATCGTCATGGAGCTGGTGGACGGCGTCGCGCTCCGCAAGATCCTGCACGAGCACGGCTCGACCAGCCCCGAGGCCGCGCTCGTCGTCCTCAAGGGCTCGCTTCTCGGCCTGTCGGCCGCGCACGCCGGCGGCATCGTCCACCGCGACTACAAGCCGGAGAACGTCCTCGTCCGGGCCGACGGGTTCAGCAAGCTCGCCGACTTCGGCATCGCCACCCCCGCAGGCCAGCCCGGTATGCCCGCCGGCACCCCGCCCTACATGGCGCCCGAGCAGTGGAACGGCGCCGCCGCCAGCCCCGCCAGCGACGTGTACGCCGCGACCTGCGTGTTCTTCGAGTGCCTGACCGGCCGCAAGCCGTACAGCGCCGACCACCCCGCCGCCCTCATGCGCCTGCACCAGACGGCGCCGATCCCGGCGGACGCCGTGCCGAGTTCGGTGCACGGCCTGGTGACCCGGGGGCTGGCCAAGAACCCCGCCGACCGCCCCCTGACGGCCCGCGCGTTCGTCGGCGAGCTGGAGGCCTCGGCCCACGCCGCGTACGGGCCGGAGTGGGAGGAGCGCGGGCGCCGCCACCTCGCCGAACTGGCCGCCCTTCTCCTGCTGCTGTTCCCCCTGGCCGAGCAGCCCCCGCAGGCCAGCACCAGCCTCGCGCAGACCGTCCTGCGCCGCCCGCTGCGCCATACCTCCCGGGTCCTGGTCGGGTCCGGCATCCTGGCGGTGGGCGTGGTGATCGCCGTGCTCGCGGCCAACCGCAGCGGCTCGCCCGTGCGGGACGTGGCCCTGACGACGTCTCCCAAGCCGACCGTCCAGGCGGCCGTCCAGCAGCCCACCGACGGGCCGACCAAGCCGCTGTCGAAGAAACCGGTGTCGCCCAGCCCCGAGCCGGAGGACGTCGTCTCGGCGGCGTCCGACCCGCCCGAGTCGACGCCGGTGATCCCTCCGAGCAGCGATCCGGTGACGAGCGCGAAGCCCACCCCGGCCCACACCCAGAAGGCCACCCCGACCCCCAAGGCGACCCCCACACCGACGCCGAAGCCCACCCCGACTCCGACTCCGACACCGACCCCCACCCCGACTCCTACGCCGCACGCCGTGCGTGACCTGAGCGTGGTCGGGTTCGACGGGCGCGTCGCCACGGTGCGGGTGCGCGCCTCGACCCCGCGCAACGTCACGCTCGCCGCGCGCTTCGCCGAGGGCCCGTCCCGGTCGAGGCTCACGCTCGGCGCGCCGAAGTCCTTCGTGCTGACGGGCTCCACCTCCTACACCCAGCCGATCGACGGCGGGTTCACCGCGCCCCCGTGCGGCGAGACCCTGTACCGCCAGGTGAGCGTCACGACCACGCCGCAGGCGTCGAGCCGCAGCGACGTCGTCGCGGTGAAGGGCGCCCCGTGCCCGCCGCCCTCGGTGGACGACGTGTCCCTGGAGTGGAACGGCCGCACCGCCGGGATCGTCGTGCGCACGAGCGGGCCGGGCGCGGTCCGCCTGGCCGGGGAGTTCACCCGCAGGGAGGGCGAGGGCACGGCCAAGGTCGTCGACCGGGCGAGCCGCACCCTGTCCGGTCAGACGCGCTACCCGCTCTCGTTGCGCGGCTCGCTCGGCGACGTCGACTGCGGCACGAGCGCGTGGTTCGGTGCGCGGGTGACCACCCAGCCGGGTGCCGCCAACGGGACCCAGTTCAAGGAGGTCCGGGTCACCGGGCCGAAGTGCCCGCCGCCGACGGTCTCGATCTCCTCGTGGAACGGCAGCACGCTCGTGGTCCGGGTGAAGAACGCGACGACCGACCCGGTCCGGCTCTCGGCCGCCTTCCAGCAGGCCGTCACCGTGGGCGAGCGCACGGTCAACCGCTCCTCCGCCCGCCGGGCGACCCTTTCGGGGGACAAGGTCTACGACCGCGTCTACACGGTGCGGTTCGCCACCCCCTCGTGCGGATACACCGACGTGCGGCAGGTCACGGTGACCGTCAGCTCCGCGCTCGGTTCGGACAGCGCCTCGCGGAGGACCGCCCGTAAGGGCCCGGCCTGCGCGGAGCCGACCCCGGAGCCGAGCGAGGAGCCCACCAAGGAGCCGACGAGGGAGCCGACCGAGGAGCCTCCGACGACGGAGCCCCCCGGCGACGGCGACAACGACGGCCCCATCGTCCGCTGACCGGCGGCCCCACCTCACCTGACCGGCGGCCCGGGTGTGAGGCCTTGTCGGTGAACCAAGCGTGCGCTAGCTTGGCTTGCGATGACCGGTGACACCGAGCCCTACTGGGATGCCTGCCGCCGCGGCGAGCTGGTCGTCCAGGCCTGCCCGGCCTGCGGGCGGCGGGTGCATCCGCCGGCCGCCGAGTGCCCGCACTGCGGGTCGGCCGGCCTCTCCTTCGCGCCCGTCTCCGGTGACGCGGTCGTCCACACCTTCACGGTCGTGCACCGGAGCTTCGTCCCGGAGTTCCAGGGACGCGAGCCGTACGTGCTGGCCTGGGTGGACCTGCCGGAGGGCGTCCGCGCCTTCGGGCAGGTCGTGGACTGCGCAATCGAGCGGGTGCGGGTGGGCATGCCGGTCCGGGTAACTTTCGATCAAGACGACCTACCCCAGTGGAGGCCAGCGTGAGCGCGCACGCCCAGAAGCTCGGCAACGTCCTGATCCCCGTCGACGACCTGGACAAGGCGGTGACCTTCTACTCCGAGGTACTCGGGCTGAAGGTGAAGTTCCGCGACGGCGACCGGTTCGCCGCGCTGGACGCGGGGGGTGTCACCATCGCGCTCGCCGCGCCCGAGGAACAGGTCGCGGGGGCGGCCACCGCCCCCTCCTACAAGGTCGGCGACGTCGCCGAGGCCGTACGCGACCTGACGGCCGCGGGGGCCGAGGTGGTGGTCCCCGCCGAGGCCGGCCCGCACGAGATCAGGGCCGTGCTCCGCGACCCCTCCGGCAACCTCTTCGTCCTCTATTCGGCCCTCTGACCCCCCTGTGTCACCTCTCTTGTGGAGGCCGTCCCATGGCTCGACCGCATGGCTCCCCCTACGGCAACTACGGCTACGCCGTCCTCACGGCGAACGCGCTGCGCACTCCTGAGCGCGTCGCGCTGACCTACTGCGGCGAGCAGAGTTTCACCTACGACCGGCTGAACCGCCTGGTCAACCAGCGCGCCCACGCCCTGCGCGCGGCCGGCGTCGAGGCGGGGCGGCGGGTCGCCGTCCTGCTCAACGAGACGCTGAAGGTCGCCGAGGTGTACCTCGCCCAGGCCAAGCTGGGCGTCCTGACCTCGGCGCTCAACCCCTACTGGCCGGTGGAGACGCTGCGGGCGGTGGTGGCGGCCTCCGAGTGCACGGCGTTCGTGTACGACTCGACGGTGGAGCAGGTGGTCGCCCGCATCCGGCCCGAGCTGCCCGGCGTCACCACCTGGATCAAGGTGGGCGGCCCCCCGGCCGACGGCGACGCCGTGGACCTCGACGCCCTGACCGCGGCCGCGGGCGAGGACGAGCCCGAGCTCGGCGGCTCCGATGACGACCCGCTGGCGCTCTACTACACCTCCGGGACGACCGGCCTGCCGAAGGCCGTCGTCCACACCCACGCGTCGTCGCTCGCCACCGCGCAGATCTGGCTGGACGTTCCGCGCGAGCCCGGCTCGGTGTTCGGCACCGGCGCGATCATCTGGGGCATCGGCTTCCCGGCCATCGTCGGGCCCGCCCTCTACACGGGCATGCGCCTGGTGCTGGAGCAGGACTGGGGTCCCGCGAACTTCCTGCGGGTGGTCCCCCGGGAGCGGGTCACGCACGTCTCGCAGATCCCGTCCTTCTACGCGGCCCTGCTCGGCACCGACGAGCACGCCGCCGCCGACCTGTCCACGCTCCGGGTGATCATGCTGGGCGGCGAGCCGCTGTCCGCCACGCTGCTGGCCCGCGTCAAAGAACGGCTGCCCGACGCGGGCGTCTACAGCTACTACGGGCAGACCGAGGCGCCGTACACGTGCTTCGGCCGGGTGGACGACGGCAGCACCCCGCTCGGCTCGTCCGGGCGGGCCAGGACGGGCTGCGCCGTGCGGATCACCGGCCCGGACGGCGCCCGCGTCGTCGGCAGGACCGGCGAGATCAACCTCGCGGGCCCGCACCGCATGGCCGGGTACGACAAGCTGCCGGAGAAGACCGCCGAGGCGCTGCGGGACGGCTGGTACGTCGGCGGCGACCTCGGCGTCGTGTCCGAGGACGGCACCCTGACCGTGCTGGGCCGCCGCGAGGACGCCATCCTCAAGGACGGCCGGTGGAGCCAGCCGTCCACCGTGGAGGACGCCGCCGCCGCCCTGGACGGGGTGGCCGAGGCGGGCGTGGCCGGGGTGCCCGCCCACGCCGAGGGGCAGGAGGCGTCGGAGCAGCGGATCCTGCTGGCCGTGGTCCCCCGGGCCGGGCACTCCCTGGACGCCGACAAGCTCGCTGCGGCGCTCGCCGAACGGCTGCCCGAGCACCAGCGGCCCGACCGCGTCGTTGTGGCCGAGGAGCTGCCGCACTCCCAGGACGCCTCGGGCGGTCCGGGCAAACTGCTGCGACGGGAGATCCGCGAGCGCTACCAGCACCTCGTGGACCAGGCGTGATCCCTGAGCACGAGGTCAAGGCCCGGCTGCGCGCCGCCGGCGTCGCCGTCCCCAGGGGCGTCACGGCCGCCGGGCCCGAGCGGGTCGCCGAGGCCGCCGCCGGGCTCGCTCCTCCGCTGGTGCTGAAGGCGTACGGGCCCGGCCTGGTGCACAAGTCGGACGCGGGGGCCGTACGGCTGGGCCTGGCGTCGGCGGCGGACGCGGCCGAGGCCGCCGCCGCGATGCGCGAGCGGCTGGCCGCGCTGGGCGTCGAGGCGGCCGGGTTCCTCGTCGAGGAGCAGGCCGCCCCGGGCGTCGAACTGATCGTCGGGCTGGTGCGCGACCCCGGGTTCGGGCCGGTGATCCTCGCCGGGCTCGGCGGGGTGTGGGCGGAGGTCATGCGGGACACCGCCGTGCGGGTCTGCCCGATCGACGAGGCCGGCGCGCGGGAGATGCTGGCGTCGCTGCGCGCCTTCCCGCTGCTGTCGGGGCACCGGGGCACCCCGGCCGTGGACCTGGACGCGCTGGCCGGGTTGCTGGTGCGGCTCGGAGGTCCCGGCGGGCTGTGGGAGGAACTGGACCTCGGCGAGTTCGAGCTGAACCCGGTGATCGCCTCCCCCGGCGGTGCCGTCGCGGTCGACGCGCGCCACCTCCCCGTCCCCCCGGGCACCGCCGTCCCGGACGGTCCGGAGCGGGCGGACACGGACTTCACCGCGCTTTTCGAGCCGAAGAAGGTCGCGGTCGTCGGCGCGTCCACCACCCGGCCGAACTTCGGCAACATGTTCCTGGAGTTCTACAAGCTCACCGGCGTCCCGGTGGTCGCGGTGCACCCCGAGGCCGAGGAGATCGCCGGGGTGCCCGCCGTGCCGACGCCGGGCGACGCGGGCGCCGACTACCTCCTGGTCGCCGTCCCCGCCGCCCGCTGCGCCGGCGTCGTGCGGCAGGCGGCGGGCGTCCCGTTCGTCCAGGTGATGAGCGGCGGGTTCGGCGAGCTGGACCACCCGGAGCTGGAACGCGAGCTCGCCGGCGCGGCCCGCGAGGCCGGGACGCGACTCCTCGGCCCCAACTGCTTGGGCGTGTACAGCCCGCGTGGCCGCCAGACGTTCGTCGGCGGCCGGCAGGGGCCGCCGGGCAGCGTCGCGCTGATCTCCCAGAGCGGCGGGCTTGCCGGTGAGGTCATCAAGGTGGGCGAGCGGCGCGGCCTGGCGTTCAGCCGAGTGGTCACCGTGGGCAACTCCGCCGACGTCACCGCGGCCGAACTGGTGCGCTGGCTCGCGGCCGACCCGGAGACCTCGGTGGCCGGGCTGTACCTGGAGGACCCGCGTGACGGGCGGGCGCTGTTCGAGGCGCTGATGGCGGTGCGCGGGCGGATGCCGGTGGCGTTGCTGGTCGGCGGCCGGAGCCTGCAGGGGCGGCGGGCCGCCGCCTCCCACACCGGCGGGCTCGCCGGTGACGGCCGCGTGTGGCAGGCGGTCGCCGACCAGTGCGGGGCCACGCTGGTGTCCAGCCAGGACGACCTGATCGGCGCGCTCGCGTACTTCCAGGCCCACGCCGCGCGGCCGGTGCCCGGCGGCCCGGGGGTGCTGGTCATCGGGCCGAGCGGCGGGGCGAGCGTCCTGGCCGCGGACGTCCTCGACGGCGCGGGGCTCGTCCTCGACCCGCTGCCCGAGCCGGTGCTCGGGGCGCTCTCCGCGCTCGGCGTCGGCATCGGGAGTTCCCTGGCGAACCCGCTGGAGATCCCGGTCGGCCCCCGGGCGTGGGCCGGCCTCGTGCGGGAGGCGATCACCGCGATCGTGTCGCGGCTGCCGTACCCGGACGTGATCGCCCACGTGAACACGCAGAGCTTCTTCACCTACGGCGACGCGGCCGAGCCCCTGTACGCCTACACGCGGCACCTCGCCGAGGCCCAGGCCCTGCTGCCGGGCACCCGCATCGCGCTCGTCACGCGCAACGGCGAGTGCGCGCCGCCGGGCGTCGAGGACGAGGTGCGGGCCATCGCGGCGGCGGCCGGGATCCCGGTGTACCGGTCGGTCGAGGGTGCGGCGGCGGCCGTGGCGGCGGGCAAACGCTTCGCCCGCGCCCGCGCGGACACCCCGCACGGCCAGGCCACGGGCACCCCGCACGGCCCCACGGGCACCCCGCACGGCCCGGTCACGGGTACCTGAACCTCCCGGTGCCCGGACCGCCGGCGCCGGACTCAGCACTTCAGAAACTCCGGAGGAACTCATGGGAATGCTCGACGGGAAGGTCGCCCTCGTCACCGGCGGCGCGCGGGGCATGGGCGCCTCCCATGTCCGGCTGTTCCTCCAGGAAGGCGCGCAGGTCGTCTTCGGCGACGTCCTGGAGGACGAGGGCAAGGCGCTGGCCGAGGAGACCGGCGCCGTGTTCGTCCGCCACGACGTGACCCGGCCGGAGGAGTGGGCCCACGCGGTCGCGGTCACCACCGAGACCTACGGCAAGCTGAACGTGCTGGTGAACAATGCCGGGATCATCAAGTTCCGCCGGATCGCCGACATGACCGTCGAGGAGTACGAGCGGGTCCTGGACGTGAACCTCAAGGGCACCTGGCTCGGCGTCAAGTCGGTGATCGAGCCCATGAAGGCCGCAGGGCGCGGGTCGATCGTCAACATCTCGTCGGTCGAGGGCTTCATCGGCGCCGAGGGGATGTCGGCGTACGCGGCCTCGAAGTTCGGCGTGCGCGGCGTGACCAAGGCGGCCGCGCGCGAGCTGGCCGGGATGAAGATCCGCGTCAACTCCGTGCACCCCGGGGCGATCAACACCGACATGGCACTGGACCCGGAGATCATGGCGGAGGTCGACGGCGAGGCGTTCATGCGGGCCATGGTGATCAAGCGGTTCGCCAAGCCGGTCGAGGTCTCGCACGTGGTGGCGTTCCTGGCCTCCGATCGCTCCAGCTACTGCACCGGCAGTGAGTTCACCGTCGACGGCGGCATGCTCACCGGCGCCGGTTACTGACCCCGCGCCCCCGGGACGGGCCGGCCGCAGGTGAACCAGATGGACTTGCCGGCTCCCCCCGGCGCGGGCTCGACGCCCCACCCGAGGGTGAGCGCGGTGACGATGCGCAGGCCGCGCCCGTGCTCGGTCTCGGCGCCGGTGGCGCGCATCCTCGGCCACCCCGCGCCGCCGTCGGCCACCGAACCGGTCAACAGCCCCTGGTCGGCGCGCAGGACGACGTGGATGGGGGGACCGCCGTGCAAAATGGCGTTCCCCAGCAACTCGGTGACGACGACCATCACGTCGTCGATCAGGTGGTGCATGTCCCACTCGGTGAGCGCCTCCCGGACCAGCGCACGGCACTTCGCCGTGACGCTCGGGTCGGCGGGCAGCTCCCAGCGGGCCTCACATGGGCAGGTCGGGACGCTGGTCATCACGTGATCTCCCTGGCCTTTCGCATAGGCGTGCCTCGGCCTCGTGGCGGCCCCGCGCCGGAACGGCGGGACCCAGGTGACAGGGGCCGGACCTTTACCTTCCGGTGGGCGGCGTCCGTGCCAACAGGCGCTTTGACGGGGTCCGTCTGTAGGCCCCGCCGCCGGATCCGCCGGTGAGGCGGGCGGGTGTGACAGAAACCGGCGGTCCGGCCGCCGATTCCTGGCAACCCTCCGTAGCGGCTTGATTGTTCTGGCTACTCTCGGTGTCGGCGATACGCATCCACGGGGGTCGGAGGGTACGCGATGCCACGTAAGCCACGCAGCCTCAAAGAAGAGATGGACCGCCTCACCGCCGAGCTTCGCGAGCGGGGGTCGACGTGGGCCGAGGTCGCGCAGGAGTACCAGAGGCGCTATCGGCTGAACGCCCGCCAGGCGTTCCGTGAGGCGCACCGCTACACGCAGGACCGGGTGGTGGACGAGTGGAAGGCGCTGTGGCCTTCCGAGCCGTTCAGCGTCCGCAAGCTCGGCTCGTGGGAGGCGTGGCCGACCGCGACGGGCAACGAGCCGCCGGTCGCCGGGCTCAACCGGCTGGCCCGTGTCTATGGGTGCCGGGCGTCCGACCTCATCGACGGCGAGGACCACACGCAGCGTGACCAGAACGCGACTGTCGCCCGCGGGCGGGATATCCCGCCCCCGTCCGCCGCCGTTAGCCTCACATTTAGCGACATTAAGGGCATCCTGCCCGTTCAGCCGCTCCCCGGGCCGATGTCTCCAGGAGAACTGCGTGATCGGGAGTTCGAGCAACTCGTCCACGCCTTGACGGATTGGGCAACGCAGATGAATCGACGTGACGTTCTCGCCCTGATCGGAGCGGCCGCCACCTCCGCCTACGCCTCACCGCAGCTCGACCGGCTGGACGCCGACGAGACGCAGCGCCTGAGCATGGCGGCGGCCGATCCGAGCCGGGTCGACGACGCGACGGTGGGCCACATCGCGGCGGTGCTCCAGCACTGCATGCGCCAGGAGGACGCGCTCGGCCCGCAGGCGACGGTCGACACGGTGCTGGCCCAGCACCGCCTCGTCGTCTCCCTGCTCTCCTCGGGGGTGCCCGAGCAGATGCGGTCGAAGTTACTGTCCCTGCTGGCCGACATCCGCCGGTGCAACGCGTGGATGCTGTTCAACCTGAACGACTTCCGCGGCGCCGACCACTACTACTCGCAGGCGCGGAACGCGGCCCACCAGGCCGACGACGACGCGATGTGCAGCATGGTGCTGGCCAACTGGAGCCAGCTCGCCACCTGGCGTGGCGATCCGCGCCTCGGTGTCGAGCACGCCCTCGGCGCCCTGGCGTGGGGCCAGCGGGCGGGCAGCAGGCTGCTGACGGCCTACGCCTGCGACGTCGGCGCCCGCGCCTACGCCGCCGTGGTGAAACGGTCGGCCAAGAGCGAGCGCCGCAAGGACCACACGCGCTGCTTCCGCTCGGTGGACCAGGCCCGCAAGGACCTGAACGAGGCCGACGCGGGCGACCCGGGCGCCCGGCTCGTCCCCTTCTACGGCGAGGGGCAGTACCTGTCGACCAAGACCGGCTGCCTGCTGGACACCGGCGACCCGGCCCGCGCGCTCCAGGTGGCCGCCACGGCGGCGGCCGGCATCGACCCCGCCTTCGTGCGGAACGTCGCCTACATCCGCCTGAAGACGGCGCAGGCCCACCTCCAGCTCCGTGACATCGAGGCGGCGTGCGAGGAACTCGGCGAGGCGGCGCGCCTGGCCGGGCAGAACACCTCGCCGCGCCTGGCCCGTTCGGTGGTGGAGACGCGTGAGAAGCTCAGTCCCTGGCACCGCACCCGCAGCGTGGCCGCGCTGGACGAGCGCCTGCACGCCGCCCGGCTCACCGCCTGAGAGGGCGGTGGGGAAAGGCGCGCGCGATGCTCAGCGCGACGACGCAGACGATGACGGCGTCGGCGGCCAGCGGGGCGACCCACGGGCGGTAGGTCTCGGCGATCCACTGCGTCAGCGCGGTGGGCGCCAGGACGCTCGCCGCCCCCGGCAGGTAGATGAGGCCGGTCACCACACCCCGCAGGACCAGCGGCCCGTCCAGGCGGCTCGCCGGCATGAGGGCCAGCAGGGGGAACAGCAGCGCGTCATACCAGGGGTGCTGCACGGGTGAGGTGAGCAGCCAGCACAGGCACCACGCCAGCGCCGGGCGCACGGCCGGCAGGTCGTCCGGTCCCGGCGGCAGGCCACGGCAGAGCAGCAGGCCGATGAGCAGGGCGGCGCCGAGCGCCAGCCGCCCCTCCAGCGCGGAGGGCCCGACGCCCAGGCCGAGCGCGTCGGTGATGACGCGCCACGGGTCGGCCAGCGAGTGGGAACCGATCTTGCCGGCCAGGTTCCCGAGCGCCTCGGGGCCCTGCGTCGCGTACATGGCGACCAGGGCGGCGAAGGTGCCCATGAGCATGGCCAGCAGGGGGGCGGCCGACCGGCGGGCCGCCCACACCAGGCCTGTCCCGGCCAGGATGAACGGCGCCTTGACGGCGGCCGCCGCGCCCAGCAGCGCGCCGGCCGCCAGGCCCGCGAGGACGCCGCGCCGGCGCAGGACGAGCAGGGCCGCGAGCAGCGGCACCACGCCGAGGCCGTCGACGTGCCCGCCGAGCACCATGTGCCACAGCATCAGCGGGTTGAGGCTCCACAGCAGGTGGACGCGGGCCCGCCTGCCGGGGTCCCGCCCGGCCAGCCGGTCGAGCGCGAGCGCCGCCAGCAGGAACGCCGCCCCGGCCATCAGCTTCAGAGCCAGGACGGTGGCCGCCATCGAACCGCCGCCGATCCGCGCGGCGGCCAGTTGCGCCCAGGTGGCCAGCGGCCCGTACACCGAGGGTGTGTTACGCCAGGCCAGGGGGGCCAGACGGCCCACCGGGTCCCGCAGTTCGTGCAGCCAGGCCGGGGCGGTCACGTACGGGTCCTGGCCGAGGGCGGCGATGCGGCCGTAGATCGCGTAGTTGAGCACGTCGGTGGAGCCGGCGGGCGGCACGAGCGCCAGGGCGAGCACGGCGGCAACCGTGCCGGTGAGCAGGACCGCCCGCGACGGGCGCCAGCCCCGGCGCAGCGCGTACAGCGCGGCGGCCACGCCGAGCCCGGCGGCGATGACGGCCGACCAGCAGAGCATGATCACCAGCGGGTCGGCCGGGCGGGCGTGGAAGGACCAGGGCGGGCCGCCGCCGCCGAGGTCCGGCACCGCGGCCGACGGGCCGAGGAGGGCGACGGCCAGCATGAGCGCGAGGGAGACGCCGATCGTGACGAGCCCCGCGCGCCCGGCGAGCCGCTCCCTCGGTCGGATGGTGGCGGGGTGCACGCGGACGACGACCTCACGATGAAAGCCGCCGGGGCAGCGATGGCTTGGTGTGCTATTAGCGAGATGCTTACCTTAAGTGAAGATCGACGGGGATGGTGTGCTCTTCGGCATGGTCCAGCGCGGTGCGGAGAAGCGATATCATCGGGATCGCCCTGATCCGACTCACCGGCCGTATCAGGCATTTCCGGCCGCCGTCATGAGGCGCTTCCTCAGCGCGCGGTTAACTCCGGTAAGCGCGCGGTTAAATCACCCGCACTTTCCCTCCTCCGGCGCGGCGGACGCTTTATCATCGACCGGAAAGCCCGTCAGCGTATCCGAATCGTTATAAAAACGGACTCGCCCGCCAAGGGAGTAAATTTCGGAATGCCGCCGGATTCCCGGCCGTTCACCGGCATGCCCGGATCATCACCGGCGGAATGGACGAACTTTCCAGTGATTTTACGGTGAAATCGGCAGCGGCCCGCTGGACGGCGCGGGATCCGGCGGGGTCGCCCCCGAGCCCGAACGGCTCTTCCGCCGGAAGGGCGGCCTCGGGATGCCGACCGTGAGGAACGCCTCGGCCTGGAGCGCCGAGATGCCGATGCGCGGCAGGTCGCGGGCCGTCGGGTACACCAGGAACCTCGGCTCCCAGAAGGGCCGGAACTTGGCGTTGAACTTGTACAGCGACTCGATCTGGAACCAGCGCGACAGGAACACCAGCAGCCCGCGCCAGGCCCGCAGCACCGGCCCCGCGCCGAGCCGCTCCCCCCGGGCGAGCGCCGAACGGAACATGGCGAAGTTCAGCGAGACCCTGGTCAGGCCCATGGCGGGCGCGGCCTGCAGCGCCTTGACGATCAACAGCTCGTTGAGCCCGGGGTCGGCGTCGCGGTCGCGGCGCATGAGGTCGAGCGAGATCCCGTTGGTGCCCCAGGGGACGAAGTGCAGGACCGCCCGGATGTCGCCGCCGGCCGAGGCACCGGCCTCGTCGGGCGCCTTGTGGGCGGTGACGACCACGCACTCGTCGTCGGCGGGGTCGCCGAAGCGGCCGAGCGCCATGGAGAATCCTCGCTCGGTCTCGGTGCCGCGCCAGGAATCTGCGGCGGTGCGGATCTGCTCCTTCTCCTCGGCGCTGAGGTCTCGCACCCGGCGGACCAGGCATTTGTACCCGGCGCGCTCGGTGCGGTTCACCATCTGGCGGACGTTGCGCATGGCGCGGCCCTCCAGGGTGAAGTCGGCGACCTCGACGATCGCCTCGTCGCCGATCTCCAGGGCCGAGAGCCCCGCCTCGCGGGTCCAGATCTCGCCCCCCGCCTCGCTGCACCCGATGACGGCGGGGACCCAGGCGTGCCGCGTGACCTCCTCCATGAAGCGCCTGATCGCGCCGGGCCAGGCCTCGATGTCGCCGATCGGGTCGCCGCTCGCCAGCATCACCCCGCCCACGACGCGGTAGGCGATCACGGCCTTGCCGGACGGGGAGAAGATCACGCTCTTGTCGCGCCGCAGCGCGAAGTAGCCCAGGGAGTCCAGCGCGCCGTGCCGGGCGAGCAGGCCGCGCACCCGTTCCTCGTCGTCGCCGCTGAGCGCGGAGACCGGGCGTTCCGGGCGGAGCGCGAGGTACAGCGTCGTGATCGCGGTGAGCGCGCCGAGCGCGGCGAGCGAGTAGTACACCAGGTCGGCGGTGCGGTCGAGAGAGTATTGGACCGGGCCTTCCATGCCGACCAGCCCGAGCAGCACGTGCTGGAGCCGGTCGAGCGTGGACGGCTCGCCGACGATGGTCGTCGGCTGCACGCTGACGATCAGCCAGCCGATGACGATGTCGAGGACGCCGAGCGCGAGGAAGTTCCACAGCGCGCGCCAGCGCGATCGGGGGTCGGACAGGGCGTGGAACTCACGGCGGTTGACCAGGAGGACGATGAACAACACCAGGCTGATGACGGCGGTGGCGGAGTGGCGCCAGCGCACGACCTCCACCAGGGCGCCCAGCGGCAGCAGCACGACCACCGCGCGCCAGGCCCGCACCTTCCTGCGGTGCAGCGCGTGGGCGAGCATGATCAGCAACACGCCGACGATCAGCGAGGCCGCCGCGGCGAGCGTGGTGACGGTGCCCGGCAGGACGCCCGCGATGGCGCTGACCCGGCTCCGCCGGAAATGCGGGACCACTCCCCTGACGATGTCGAGTATTCCGACGGCGAGCGCGGCGTATCCGGCCGCCGCCGGCACCCATGAGCGCGACGCCAGCACGCGCGTAAGGCGTGTTCGATCCCTCACGTAAGGACACACTAGAGCGTGGGGTCCGTGCGCCGGAGGTCTCCGAAGTGATACATCCCTACTCTGGCCTTATATCGAATGAGTAACTTTTGCCAGGCACCAGCCTAAAAGATGCTGGGAGTGGGACCAAGACCGGGGGAGCGTTATTTTGGGACTCACGACGACAAAGCTTGAGGTTCTGGTGAGCCTGCTCGCGCTGGCGGGCCTTGTCACGTCGGTCTGGTGGATATGGCCGAGGCTCAGCGCCCGCACATGGCCCGCCGTCGCGGGACGTGTGGGCGTTCTGGTGGGAAATCAGATTCTCACCCTTTCCGCCCTGGCGCTCCTTATGAACAACTATTTCGGGTTTTATGGAAGCTGGAGCGACCTTTTCGGGACGGACGTCGGCACCGCCGCCCCCATCGTCGCCGACGCCGACCCCGGCGGGACCGGCCCCGGCCTGCACCCGTCCTCGGGCGTGCAGATCATCAGCAGCGCGCACGTGCCGCTGATCACCACCAGGAAGGGCGGCTCCGGGGGGAAGCTGGAACAGGTCGTCATCTCCGGCGCGTCCTCGGGCCTGAGCTCGCCCGCGTACGTCTACCTGCCCCCGCAGTACTTCGAGAAGCGGTACGCCCACACGCGCTTCCCGGCCATCGTGGCGCTGACCGGCTATCCCGGCGACGCCCGCAACCTGGTCACCCGGATGAACATCCCGACGATCGCCGCCAAGGCGATCGACCGGGACGACATGGCGCCCACGATCCTGGTGCTCATGCGGCCCACCGTCGCGCCGCCCCGCGACACCGAGTGCATGGACGTGCCCGGCGGGCCGCAGGTGGAGACGTACTTCACCAAGGACCTGCGCGAGTCGATGGCGGGCGCGTTCCGTGTCGGGACCGAGGCGGCCAACTGGGGGGTCCTCGGCGGGTCCACCGGCGGCTTCTGCGCGCTGAAGATGAGCATGCGCCACCCCGAGGCGTTCTCCTCGGCGGTCTCCCTGTCGGGGTACTACCAGGCGCCGGTGGACGCCACGACCGGCGACCTGTTCGCCGGCGACGCCCGGCTGAAGAACGAGAACGACCTGATGTGGCGGCTGGCCAACCTGCCCCATCCGCCGATCTCGGTGCTGGTGACCAGCAGCAGGCAGGGCGAGTCCAACTACCGGACGACGCTGGCGTTCCTGGACGCGGTGAAGCCGCCGATGGAGGCGTCCTCGCTGATCCTGCCGAGCGGCGGGCACAACTTCAACACCTGGAACCGCGAGATCCCCGAGGCCCTGCCGTGGCTGGCGCAGCAGCTCCACATGCCGCTCGACGTGCCGCCCGCCGCCACGCCCAAGATCGTCCCGTCCCCGTCGTCCTGACCGGCGCTCGGTTCACAGGCGCCGGTGCGGGGGGTCAGGCGTTGACCGAGCCCTCCACGGGCCCGTCGCCGTTCAGCCACCGCGAGGGCGTGATGAACAGGCCGGTGGCCTCGACCAGGGTCGTGCCCTCCGGTGAGGCGATCGTGCCCTGCACCCACGTCTTGCGCCCCTCCGCGCGCGACACCGCCGAGCGGGCGACCAGCGGCTCGCCGTAGGGGACCGGCCGCCGGTACTTGATGGTCAGCGTGCCCGTGACGCCCGCACGGCCCGACACCGCGACGGCGTCCCCGAGCATGTGGTCGAGGATCATGGCGCTGACGCCGCCGTGCACCGAGGCGGGCGGGCCCTCGTGGACGGGCCGGAAGGCGATCTCGGCCCTGGAGCCCTCCTCGGCGGTCCTGTCCATGACGAGCGGGAGCGCGTGGGGGTTGCAGCCGCCGGTGACGGCGTTGCCAAGATTGCGGAAGCGGCCGTCGGGCCCTATCTCGTGCGGCAGCGGGGACGGGCGGCGCGCGGTCAGCAGGCGGTCGGTCAGCGCCCCCACCTCGGCGGTCACCGCCTTCAGCTCCTCCTCGCCCACGTCCGTCAGCACGACCGCGTCGACGAGGTCCCGCACCTGCTGGGCCAGTAAGGCGAGCGCCGTGAGACGGTTTTCGTCACCGGACTCCTGGGGCGTCACGAGATCGGGCATCATGCCCAGGAGTCTAGGGGAGGCCCCGAACGCCGTTCGAACCGCCCGTTACGTCAAGTTTTGGGCAAGAAATCCCATTCGAGGAATGGCCCTCCGGAAGCCCGTCCGGAACATGAACCCCCGTGGAACACGGGGTTTCCGGCGCGTGACACGTCCCGACAAGCCGGGTGAGGGTCAAGTCAGCACTCTTTTGACCTGCGCTTTTCCTGGCTAACGTCCTCCTCCACAGCCGTAACTGACGTGCCCCAGCGTTAGCAGCCACAAGTGGAAGGTCCCTCACTTCCTATGTCGCCAGAACTTCAGCAGATCATCGCTTTACTCAAGTCCCAGCTCGGCTACAGCGAGCAGGTGAACGGTTACACCAAGTTCGGCCACTGGTACGGCCGCACGGTCGAGTTCGACGCCGACTACTCGGCGCAGCCCTGGTGCGACATGTTCCTGTCCTGGGCGGCGCACGACCTCGGGTACGAGAAGTGGTTCGGCCAGTTCGCCTACACCGTCGACCACGCCAAGTGGTTCATCCACCACGACGCCTGGGGCACCACCCCCGAGCCGGGCGCGGTGGTCTTCTACGACTGGAGCGGCTCCGGCGCCGTCGACGAGATCGACCACGTCGGCATGGTGCTCTCGGTGGACGGCGACACGATCCACACCATCGAGGGGAACGTCGACGGCGAGCACGTCAGGGAGAAGGTCCGCGACCAGAGCGCCGTCGTCGGCTACGGCTACCCCGACAAGATCAAGGAGAAGATGGCCGACGTCCCCCTGGAGGCGAAGGGCGAGCCCTCCGTCCCCAACCGGGGCGTCGAGATCGGCGCCGCCCCCGCCGCGCCGGCCACCGACGCCCCCGCGATCAGCCTCACGGCGGCGGAGTCCCCCCTGCCGACCACCGCCACGATGAGCGTGCCCGCCGCCGGCGTCACCGCACTCGGACCCCAGCAGCCGATCGCGGGCGCCGGGACCGTGGCCATCCCCCTGCTGATCGCCGCGCTGGTCCTGATCGCGTACGTGAAGGTCCTGCGGACCTCGATCGTCCTGGCCCGCGTCGCCGCGCGTCCCGGCCGTCAGCGCCCCGCGTCCCGGCCGTCGAGGCCGTACCGGTCGGCGAAGCCGGTGAGCGCACGTACCGCGTCGCGGCCCCGGGCCCAGGGGCGGACGATCATACGGTCGACGCCGAGCGCCTCCCACGCCCCGGCCTCCTCAGGGGACTCCAGCGCGTAGGCGTGCGCGGTGACGGAGAACGGCTCGCGCGAGCCGTGCGCCTCGCGCAGCGCGGCGAGCCGGTCGAGCAGAGGCCGGACGGACTCCAGCGTGTGCGGCATGCTGATCCACCCGTCGCACAGGCGCGCCGCCCGGCGCAGCGCCGCCGGCGACTCCCCGCCGGCGAGGATGGGCAGCCGCTCCTGGACCGGCTTGGGCTCGAAGGCCACCTCGGGGAAGGAGAAGAACCGGCCGTCGTGCGCCACGGCGGGCTCCGACCACAGCCGCCTGGTCACCTCGATGGCCTCGTCCAGCCGGGGCCCGCGCGTCGCGAAGTCCTGGCCCGAGGCCGCCCACTCCCCCGGGTACCAGCCCGCGCCGACGCCGCAGATCGCCCGGCCGCCCGACACGACGTCGAGGGTGGCGAACGCACGGGCCGAGACGAACGGGTGCCGCAGGGCGTACAGGTGCACGGCCGTGCCGAGCCGAACCCGGGAGGTCAGGGCGGCCAGCCAGCACAGGTACGCGGGCGCGTCGAACAGCGGCGTCGTCGGTGAGATGCCCGGCCTGTCGGTGCCGGGGTAGATCGCGAGCGACAGGTCGGTGGTGAAGACCAGGTGCTCGGGCAGCCAGACGGACTCGAACCCCAGCTCGTCGGCGGCGACGGCCACGTCCTTCCACGCCGCCGGGTGCAGCAGCCCGAGGGGCACGCCGAACCTCACGGCCACCTCCGCAGCTCGGGGGTGCCGAGGATGGCCGACCTGAGCCGCGCGCGGTGCAGCCCGGTGTCCCCGTAGGCGGACGCGAGCGACCAGACGCGGGCCAGCCACAGCCGCAGGTCCAGCTCGTCGGTGTACCCGATGGCCCCGTGGACCTGGAGCGCGACCCGGGCCGCCCGGTCGGCCGCCTCGCCGGCGGCCGCCTTGGCCGCGCTGACGTCACGGTCGGCCGAGGGCAGGTCCCGGTCGATGGCGAACGCCGCCGCGTACACCAGGGGCGCGGCGAAGTCGACCCCGATGGCGACGTCGGCGAGCTGGTGCTTGACCGCCTGGAAGGTGCCGACGGCCGTGCCGAACTGCCTGCGCGTCCTCGCGTACTCCACCGTCGTCTCCAGCAGGTGCCTGGCCAGGCCGATGAGCTGCGCCGCGACCGCGACCGTCACCCCGCGCAGCGCGGCCGGTCCGGCGTGCGGCAGCCGGGTGCGGGGGGCGGGGTCGAAGGCGACCGCGAACAGCCTGCGCACCGGGTCGACGCCGGGCTGCGGCGTGAGGCGGACGGCGCCGGCGGGCACCGCGTACGGCTCGCCGTCCTCCTCCAGGATCAGCAGGTCGGCGAGGTCGGCGTCCGGGACGTAGACCTGGTCGCCGAGCCGCACGCTCACCCGGGTCGTACCGGCCGCGATCCCGCGCAGGGCCGAGGCCGCCGGGGCCGTACCGGCGGCGAGCAGGACCGGCGCGGCGGCGACGGTCTCGGCGACCGGCCCGGGGAGCGCCGCCCTGCCGGTCTCCTCGAAGGCCAGGATCGCGTCGGTCATCCCGAGCCCCAGCCCGTCGTGGCGTTCGGGGACGAGCATCGCGAACAGCCCGGCCTTGGCGAGCTGGGACCAGGCCGGGGTGCGGTCGCCGTCCCGGCCCGCGTCCCGTACGGCACGCGGGGGGCAGTGGGCCCGCAGCACGCTCCTGACGGTCGCGGCGAGCGCGAGCTGGTCGTCGTTGAAGGCGAAGTTCATCGCGGCAGCCCGAGGACGCGCTCGGCGATGATGTTGCGCTGGATCTCGTTGGTGCCCGCGTAGATCGGGCCCGCGAGGGAGAACAGGAAGCCGTCCAGCCACCGCCCGCCGTCCGCCGAGTCGGGGGCGCCGCCCGACAGCAGCCCGCGCTGGCCGAGCAGTTGCAGGGCCAGGGTGTGCATGCGCACGTCCAGCTCCGACCAGAAGACCTTCCCCATGCTGGACGCCGAGCCGATCTCCTCCCCGGCCGACAGCCTGCGGGCGATGCCGAAGGTGTGCAGCCGGTAGGCCTCGGCGTCGAGCCAGGCGCGCGCGACCTGGTCGGCCAGCACGGGATCGGTGCCAGGGCCGCGCGCCAGCCGCACCAGGCGGTCGGCGGTGGCGAGGAACCGGCCGGGGCTGCGGAGCGTGAGGCCACGCTCTGAGGAGGTGGTGGCCATGGCGATGCGCCAGCCCTCGCCGGGCGCGCCGAGTACCTGGTCGTCGGGGACGAAGACGCCGTCGAAGTACAGCTCGGCGAACCCGTGCTCGCCGTCGAGCTGGGCGATGGGCCGGACGGCGACGTCGGCGAGGGGGAACATGAAGTACGAGAGCCCCCGGTGCCGGGCGGAGCCGGGGTCGGAACGGAACAGCCCGAACCCCCAGTCCGCGTAGCTGGCGCGTGAGCTCCAGGTCTTCTGCCCGTACAGGCGCCAGCCTCCGTCGGCGCGTTCGGCGCGGGCCCGTAAGGAGGCGAGGTCGCTGCCGGCCTCGGGCTCGGACCACGCCTGCGCCCAGATGTCGTCGGCGCGGGCCATCCTGCCGAGGAAACGGTCCCGCTGGGCGGCGGTGCCGGCCGAGAACAGGGTGGGCGCGAGCAGGAAGATGCCGTTCTGGCCGACCCTGCCGGGCGCGCCCGCGGCCCAGTACTCCTCCTCGAAGATCAGCCACTCGACCAGGGAGGCGTCCCGCCCGCCGTACTCGCGGGGCCAGCTCACGACCGAGTACCGTTCCTCGGCGAGGAGGCGTTCCCATTCGCGGTGCGCCTCGAAGCCCTTGGCGGTGTCCATGGAGGGGAGGGGGGTCTCCGGCACGTGCGCCGCGAGCCATCCGCGCGCCTCGGCGCGGAACTCCTGCTCGGCCCGCGTGAAGTCGAGATCCACATGCCCTCCGTAGCTCGGCTTAACCAAACTAGCGCACGCTTGGTTCGCATGCCAGGGCGCGATGGCCACCGAGCCGCTCACGAGCGGCGCTACCGGACGTGGATGCCGTTCTCCAGGGTGCGGACGACGGCCGAGGCGACCTCGTGCCGGGACAGCAGCCCCTTGCCGGCCGCCTCGCAGCCGGTGTACACCAGCGCCCACAGCACCTGCTCGATCCAGGCGGGGACCGCCTCGGGGTCGAACACGCCCTCGGCCTGGCCGCGCCTGATGAGCTCGATCACCGGGCTCGCGGCGGGCTCAGGCGCGGCCTTGCGCCCCTCGAGGGTGCGCGGGTCGCCGAACAGGAACAGCAGCCGGTCGCCGGCGCCGACCAGCGCCGCGACCAGCCGTCGCATCGCCGCGAGCGGCGGCCCCTGGCCGGGCTCTGCGTCCTGGACCGACCGCTCCACGACCCGGAACGAGTCACCGATGACCGCCTCGACCAGTTCCTCGCGGTCGGCGAAGTAGCGGTGCAGCGTGCTGCGCCCGACGCCCGCGGCCCCGGCGATGTCGGCCAGCGTCGCCGTGCGGTCGCGGCCCAGCACCGAGACGGCCGCCTCCACGATGGCGCGGCGGGTCCGGCCACGGGTCCCGGACTCGGGTACGGCAGCGCTGGTCACGCCCGTAACGTATCCCAGAACAGGGCACCGGCGAACCTGGATGGCACAGCCGTGTGCCATCCGGCTAGCCCAGGTAGGCGGCGCGGACGGTGAGGTCGGCGCGGATCTCGGCCGGGGTGCCGGAGGCGATGACCCTGCCGAGGTCGAGGACGACCAGGCGGTCGCAGACGCCCATGACGAAGCTCATGTCATGCTCGACCAGCAGCACCGTCGTGTCCAGGCCGGCGATGATCTCCGCGAGGCGTGCGGTCTGCCCGGCGTCCAGGCCGGAGGTGGGCTCGTCGAGCAGGAGCAGGGACGGCCGGTCGGCCAGGGCGCGCGCCAGCTCGACCAGGCGGCGCCGCCCGACGGGCAGCGACGCCGCGTAGGCGTCGCGCAGCCCGGCCAGCCCGCACAGCTCCAGCACCTCCTCCACCCGTTCCCGCCGCCGTCGCTCCTGGGCGCGCCGGGCGGGCAGCCCGGCCAGGTCGGCCGGCAGGCCGCCGCCCCCGCCGCGCCACTCCATGGCCGCGAGCACATTGTCGGCCACGGTCAGGCGGCCGAACACCTGGGTGCGCTGGAACGTGCGCCGGATCCCGGCCCGTGCCCGCCGCACCGCCGAGACGGCGGTGACGTCACGGCCGTCGACGCGCACGGTGCCGCCGCCCGGCCGGCGCAGCCCGGAGACGACGTCGAACAGCGTCGTCTTGCCCGCGCCGTTCGGGCCGATGACCCCGCACACCTGCCCGGCGGGCACCTCGAACGACACCTCGCGCAGCGCCCTGACCCCGCCGAACGACACCGACACGCCCTCGACAGCGATCATGAGACCCCCAGGTAGGCGGCGGTGAGGCGATCCGGGTCGACCTCCGCGCGCGGGCCGGTCCAGGTGATGCGGCCGAGCCGCATGAACGCCACCCGGTCGGCGACGCGCAACGTCTCGGCCGCCTTCTCCTCGACCAGCAGCAGCGCCACCCCCCGGTCCCGCAGCTCGGCGAACAGCGCGAAGATCTGCTCGACGACGAGCGGGGCCAAGCCCAGCGACGGCTCGTCGGCGACCAGCACCCTCGGCGGGCGGACCAGGGCCGGGGCGATGGTCAGCAGTTGCTGCTCGCCGCCGGACAGTGCGCCGGCCGCGACCGTCCGGCGCGCCGCGAGCTGCGGCAGCCGGTCGTACACGGGGGCGGGGTCGGTGAGCCAGGTCCGCAGGTTCTCCTCCACGGTCAGCCCGGGGAACACGCCCCGGCCCTCGGGGGCCAGCAGCACGCCCTGCCTGGCCCTGCGGTGGGCGGGCCAGGCGGTGACGTCGACGCCGCCGAGGCGGACCCGCCCGGCCGTGACCGGCAGGTCGCCCGCGGCGACGGCGCAGGCCGTGGACTTGCCGGCGCCGTTGGCGCCCAGCAGCGCCACCACCTCCCCCGGCCACACGACCAGGTCCACCCCGCGCAGGACGGTCACCTCGCCGTACCCGGCCACGACGGACTCCAGCGCGAACACCGGCGCCTCCACGTGACCGGTCGCTTTCGGCGCGGGCGCATCGCCGGGACTCCGGACGGACGCGGGCACCTTGCCGGGACTCCGGACGGACGTGGGCGCATCGCTGGGACTCCGGACGGACGCGGGCGCCTCGCCGGGGCTCCGGACGGACGCGGGCGCCTCGCCGGGACTCCGCACGACCGTCGGCCGGGGCCGGGGCGCACGCTCGCCGGGGGGCTGCTCGCCGCCGGGCCGTTCGCCGCCGGGCGTGTGGCGCCGTGCCAGGGCGGCGCGGGCGCGGTGGCGGAGGTCGGCGAGCTGGGCGAGGACGCCGTCCGGGTGCTTGGCGAGGATCACGCCGCCCGTGCCGAAGAGGATCGCCCCCACATGCGCTGATATATCGAGACTCGACAGGATCTCCGGGACGGCCGCCGCCACGATCCCCGCGATCACCGCGCCGCCGATCCGGCGTACCCCCTGGAGCACCACCACCGCGAGCCAGACGAAGCCCGCGAAGGCGGGCAGGTCGGTAGCGGTGATCGAGCCCTTGAAGGTGGCGAACAGCACGCCGCCCAGCCCGGCGATCATCGACGCCAGCGCGAACAGCAGGATCTTCGTCCTCGGGGCCGAGATGCCGGAGGTGGTCGCGGCGGCGGGCGCGGACCGCACCGCGAGGATCGCCCGGCCGGACGCCGACCGTTCGAGGTTGCGGACCAGCAGCCCGATCACGCCGATGAGGGCCAGCAGCAGCACCACCCGCACGCGCGGGTCGGTGGTGTCGGCGAAGCCGAACCCGAGCGCGGGCAGCGGCCACCCGATCGTGCCGTTGCTGAACGCGTCGATCTGGAACAGCACCTGGTCCGCCAGCAGCGCGAGGGCCAGGGTGGCCAGGGTCAGCACGCGCCCGCCGAGCCGGAGGGCGGGCAGCGCGACCAGGACCCCGGCCGCCGTCGCCGCGAGCACCCCAGCCAAAATCGCCGCCACCAGCGGCAACCCCGAGGAGAACGCCCACCCGCAGGTCAGCGCGGCCATCGCCGCGAACGACGCCTGCGCCAGGTTGACCATCCCGCCGATCCCGGTGACCACGACGAACGAGCAGAAGATCAGCGCCAGGACCAGCCCCTGGGCGGCGATCCCGGCGTAGTAGCCGTCGGCCAGAAAGGTCCAGGCCAGCAGCGCGACCGTGGCCGCCACCCAGGGGGCGCGGCGACGCCACGCGGGCCGGGCGGCGAGATGGTCGGGTGGCGGGGCGTCCTCGGAGGCGGAGCCCGCCACCCGCTCCCGCGAGCGGTTCAGCAGCACGAGCCCCGCGAACAGCAGCAGCACGGGCACCGCCGTGCGCAGGCCGGTGACGTTCTCCGCGAAGTCGGCGTACCCGGCGACCAGGTTCTGCACCACGCCGAGCCCGAGTCCCGCCGCGAACGTCACCGGGATCGAGGTCAGCCGCCCGAACACCGCCGCGGTCGCCGACACGAACAGCATCACCGTGAACGCCGTCGCGTCCAGGCCCAGGGTCGGGACGGCGAGCACGCCGGCCAGCCCGGCCAGCGTGGAACCGAGCATCCAGGCCAGCGCCGAGGAGGCGTCCGCGTCGATGCCGCGCAGGGTGGCGAGCCGCCGCCGGTCCACCGAGGCCCGCATGCGCAGCCCGTACACGGTGTGCCGCAGGAACGCCCACAGCCCGGCGGCGGCGAGCGCGGCGAGGCAGAAGGTCATGATCTGGGCGGAGTCGAGCCCGACGCCGCCGATCTCGACGGTGACCGGCGGGTACGGCCCGAGGCCGCGCGGCAGGGCGGTGGCGTCGGCGGCGGCCAGCAGGCCGCCGGACAGCTCGATCACCCACAGGCCGAGGGCGGGCAGCGCGATCGTCAGGCCGATGGTGCCGACGATCTGGGCCGTCTCACCCGCCTGGGCCAGCCCGCGGAACATCGCCCTGTGCAGGGCGTACCCGAGCCCGGGGGCGAAGACCGCGACCGCCGCCACCGCCGCCGCCCAGGTGGGCCAGCCGAAGGCGGCGGTGAGCTCGTAGTAGACCAGGGCGGTCAGGAAGCCGACGGCCCCGTGGGCGAAGTTGAACACGCCGGTCGCCGCGTACGACAGGGTGAGGCCCGACGCCATCACCGCGAAGACGGCGCCGGTGACCAGGCCGCTGAGGACGTAGCCGAGAAGCTCCGACATGGGATCCCCCTGGTGGCGCGGAGAGCTTCCGGGACGGCCCGGTGGTGGACGGCACTGTGGCGGGCGGCACTGTGGCGGGCGGCACTGTAGTCGGCGGCACTGTGGTCACTTCAGTGGCACGTTGTCGAAGCACTTCATGTTCTCGGCCACCTGGAAGGCGCCGCCGACGAGCTTGACCAGGGCGCCGCAGCCGTTCGGCTCGGTGTGGTCCTTGGGGTACTCGATGCGGCCGAAACCGGGGTTCTCGTAGGTGAACCCGGAGTTGGCGGTCCGCAGGAAGCTCTCCCTGGTCAGGTCCTTTCCGGTCTTCTCGAGCACCTTCAGGAAGATGTCGGCCGACCAGTAGCCGATGGCCAGGTGCTGGGTGAGCGTGGTGCCGGGGGCGACCTTCTCGACGTCGGCCCTGAGCCGGGCCACCTCGGGCGCGGTGGACTCGAAGGGCTCGAACATCGGCGCCGCGACCACGCCCTCCAGCGCCTGCGCGGTGGCGGGGTCCTTGAGGATCGCCGCGTCGTAGCTGGTCGCGTCGGTCAGTATCCCCTTGTATCCGGCCTTCTTCAGCGCCGAGTACAGGCCGGTGTTGAACTTGGTGCCGGCGATGATGGACACCACGACGTCCGGCGCCGCGCCCCCGTCCGACCGCATGATCTTGTTCACGTACGGCAGCCAGTCGGGGGGCGGCGCGGCGGCGGGCAGGCCGGAGTTGACGCCGACCAGCTTGAAGCCGGCGGCCTGGAAGGACTGGGAGATCGTGGTGCCGCCGTACTTGCTGCCGCTGGAGTCGGTGGTCTGCACGTAGACGGTCTTGCCCTGGGCGCCGCCGGCCAGGTCGGCGAGCTGGTTGCCCCACCAGGTCTGCGAGCCGGCGCCGGGCTTGGGCGCCAGGCAGCCGTTGTAGCCGAAGCCGGTGGTGGTGCCGCACCACTGCGGGCCGGTCGCCCAGCCGAACCAGGGCACCTTGGCGCCCTCCAGGAAGACCGCGCCGCCGAAGTTGGGCGCGTGCACGGGCACGACGGCGAAGACCTGGTCCTTCTGGACGAGCTTCTTGGCGGCGGCGTCGCCCTTGGCCGCGTCCTGGTTGTCGTCCTCGGCGCCGACGAACTCGATGGTGCGGCCGTTGACGCCGCCCTCGGCGTTCGCGCGCTCGAAGCGGGCCCTGGCCCCGATCTCGGCGTCCTTGGTGGAGTATCCGCTGGCACTGGTCTTGGTGAGCACGCCGCCGACCTTGATCGTGGTGGCGGTGACGCCGTCAGAGCCCGCCGCGCCGGACGCGCCGCCGCCCGCCTTCTGCTCGGCCGCGCAGCCGACCAGCGCCGCGACCACCACCAGCCCCATGAGCGCCTGCCGTCGCATCTCACTCCTTCGCGCCGCGTACCCGCGCGGGCGGCCGGGCGATTTGGCCTAGCGCTCGCTTGGTTGCCCGCAGAGTAGGTTCACCTCGGGACACTGTCAATGGACGCGCGCCCGCCTGGCTTGCCCAAGCAACTGCTTGCTTTGATCCGGAGCCCTCGCTAGCGTTCTGGACGGACCCGTGGGAGATCCCGGGGAACGCAGGGACGGAGCCCGGCCGATGTTGATGCGCGCAGCCGTACTGACCGAGTTCAAGGCCGCCATGGAGGTCATGGAGGTCGAGATCGCCGACCCCGGCCCCGGCGAGGTACGCGTCAAGATCGCCGCCTCCGGCGTGTGCGGCTCCGACATCAAGGCCCTCGACGGCAAGAGCCCCGTCGTCCGGCGGACGCCCTTCGTCCTCGGCCACGAGAGCGCCGGGGTGGTGGAGAGCACCGGCGCCGGCGTGACCGCCGTCGCCCCGGGCGACCACGTGATCATCGGGATGAACGGGCCCTGCGGCCGGTGCCGCAACTGCGGCGCGGGCCGCTTCCACCTGTGCGGCGGCGCGGCGCGGATGGCCGCCATCATGGGCACGATGGGCGACGGCACCACCCGCGTGACCGTCGCGGGCACCCCCGCCCGGACGATGATCGGCATCGGCTCGTTCGCCGAGTACGCCGTGGTCGGCGAGGCCATGTGCGTCAAGATCGACAAGACCGCCCCGATGGACCTCATGTGCCTGCTCGCCTGCGCGGTCGTCACCGGCGTGGGCGCCGTCCTCAACGTCGCCGACGTGCGCCCCGGGTCCAGCGTCCTGGTGGTCGGCTGCGGCGGCGTCGGCCTCAACGTGATCCAGGGGGCCGTACTCGCCGGTGCCACGACGATCCTCGCGGCGGACGTCGCCGAGTCCAAGCTGCGGCTCGCCGAGCGGTTCGGCGCCACCCACGCGCTCACCCCGCGGGACCTGGCCGCGCAGGTCGGCGAGATCGTCCCCGGCGGCGCCGACTACGCCTTCGACGTGACCGGCGTGGCGGGCGTCCTCGGCACCGCGTTCGCGGCCACCCGCCCAGGCGGCACCACCGTCATGGTCGGCAGCCCGCCCGCCGGCAGCTCCCTGACGGTCGAGGCGTCCCTGCTGTTCGCCTCCCGCCGCCTGATGGGCACCCAGGGCGGCGACGCCGCCCCCCTGCGCGACCTGCCGATGCTGGCCGGACAGTACCTCCGCGGCCGCCTCGACCTCGCCGGCCTCGTCAGCGAACGCGTCCCCCTCGACCACATCAACAAAGCCATAGAACACGCCCGCCAGGGCACCGTCGCCCGCAGCGTCATCACCTTCGACTGACCCGTGGGCCGACGGGCCAGAACAGGTTGAGAGATGATGCCGGCTCGCCCGGCGACCCGGCATCGCGTCATCGGCGATAGTCCCGCGAGTCAACCGTTGGTTCACAGGGCATTACGCTGCGTACGCGAAGCCGAAGGCATTACGGTGCAGAGGCGAAGGCGTATTTCGTCCGGGCCTGAACGACCGCGAGGCATGTCTCGACGGTCCGCTCGACCCGGGAAAAGCCGTGCCCCGGGCGGCATGCGAAGCAGAGGCGGACCCGGGGCTTACGTGCTCAGTATACCCAAGGTAGCCGCCCGCCAACGGCCGATGTCGAAGGGATGCCGCATGGTCCCGGGACCACCCGAATGGTTCGGCCGGACATTCTCCACACCTCGGTTCGAGCCGTACTTACGGGCCTCGAGCGGGGACGCCACCAGCGCATGGCGCCTGTACCGCTGGAACATCGAGGTCTCGGAAGCCTTCTACGGCCCGCTGCACTGCCTGGAGATCGGTCTTCGGAACGCCGAGCACGACCGGCTCCGCTCACGGTACGGCCGGGCCGACTGGTGGACGGTGGCGCCGCTGCGGCAGCACGATTCATGCAAGATCACGAAGGCCCTGGAGGATCTGCGGCGCAAGGGTGTACGCGCGCCCAGCGCGGACGACGTGGTGGCCGCGACGACGTTCGGGCTCTGGGTGTCGCTTCTCAGCCGTGCGTACGACCGGCATTTCTGGGTCCCGACACTGCATCGTGCGTTTCCCCACTATTCGGGTGGGCGCGAGCCCCTGCGCGACAACCTTCAATCCATGGTGTTGCTCCGTAACCGGATCATGCACCATGAACCCATCCATCACCGGCATCTCTCCGCAGATCACGCCAAGATCCATCGGCTACTGGGCTATCTGCAACCACCGGTCTCGACGTGGCTGAAGGGGTTCGACCGCGTACCCGGCATCCTCGCCAGGCGACCGGTGAAGGCACGCGGTGACGAAAGCGCCTGACGGCCACAGTCCCCGTCAGGAGGTCAGGCCGAGGAGGCGGGCGGCGTTGTGTTTGAGGATTTTGGGGCGGACCTCGTCCTTGATGGGGAGTTTCTCGAAGTCGGCCAGCCAGCGGTCCGGTGAGATGAGGGGGTAGTCCGAGCCGAACAGGACCTTGTCCTTGAGCAGGGTGTTCGCGTACTGCACGAGCTGCGGCGGGAAGTACTTCGGGGACCAGCCGGACAGGTCGATGTGGACCAGGGGCTTGTGCGTGGCGACCGCCAGGGCCTCGTCCTGCCAGGGGAACGACGGGTGGGCCAGGATGATCGGCAGGCCCGGGAAGTCCACGGCGACGTCGTCCACGCGCATCGGGTTGGAGTACTTCAGCCGTACTCCCCCGCCGCCGGGCACCCCCGCGCCGAGACCGGTCTGGCCGGTATGGAACAGCGCCGGGACCTGGAGCTCCTCCAGCGCCTCGTACAGGCCGTACGCCATCCGGTCGTCGGGGTAGAACGCCTGAAGGTTGGGGTGGAACTTGAACCCCCGCACCCCGTACTCCTCGACCAGGCGGCGCGCCTGCCGCACAGCCGCCTTGCCCTTCCACGGGTCGACCCCGGCGAAGGGGATCAGCACGTCGGCGTTGTCCGCGCACGCTTGGGCGATCTCGTCGTTCGGCACGGGAGGGTGGCCGGTCGCGGTCTCGGCGTCGACGGTGAACACGACGGCGGCCATGTTCCGCTCACGGTAGTAGGCGGCCATCTCCGGGACGGTCGGCCGGCCGTGCCCCGCCAGCTTGAAGTACTCGTCGGCGCCACGCTTGAGCGGGCCGGAGAGCGACTCGCCGCCGTGTTCTGAGACCTCGGCGTGGGTGTGGACGTCGATCGCGACGAGGGACTCCACGTCCATCACCGGACGCCCCGGCGAGGGGCCCGATCCCTGATTCGGCATGGCGCTCCTTGACGGCCGGGATGATCTCGCCCCAACCTAGGCCAGAGTATGACGGCTGTCACCGTCCTGCCCGGCCGGGCCGGCCGTGTCGGGGACGGTGTCCATGAGCCGGGCGGCGATCGCGCGGGCCTCGTCCCGGAACCGTTCGTGCAGGGTGTGGCACACCCGCTGGGCCCGCCCGGCCGGCCAGCCGCGCGGCAGGTAGCGCACCGGGAGCCGGGGGTCGGTGCGGATGATCCGCAGCCATTCGGTGAGCATCACCAGGGAGCGCGCCAGGTGGTCGGGCGCCTCCGGCATCGGGTCGGCCCGGTCCCACCGGTCGAGGAAGTCGCGGTACCGCCCGCCGAGGCCGTCGAGGTCGTAGGCGTCCCTGATGACGCGCTCCATGTCGGTGGGCTCGCGGGGCTCGGCCGAGAACACCTTCACGTTGGCGTCGGGGCCGAGGTCCAGGTCGCGGACCACCGCCTCCACGTCCACCTCCGCCGGGGAGATCCACAGCCCGTTCTGCAGCGGCCCGAACCCCGCCCAGATCAGCCGCGACCGCAGCTCGTGGCGCTGCCGCTGCCAGGACTCCGGCAGCGAGAACCCGATGAGCGTCCACCGGTCGCCGGGGACGTCGTTGACGACGCCGGTGTGCCAGATGCGCCGCCGGCCGTCCTTGAGTATCTCCACCGTCCGCAGCGTGAGCCCGAAGTACACCCGGCGGCCGTGCCGCTGCCGCCGCAGCAGGCCCCGGGCGACCATGCGGCTCAGCGTCGACCGGGTCGCCTCCTCCGACACCCCCACCCGGGCGAACACCTCGATGAAGCTCCCGGAGAAGACGCAGAGCGGGTGTCCGTAAACGTGGTCGCCGAGGAAGGTGAACATCACCGACTGGGACCGCAGACCCGGTCCCGGGAGGCTTTCCTGAACCTGTGCCGCCACGCCGTCCCTCTCGTCGATGATGTTGGGCATTCTATTGACAGCCGTAAGTGACGTGCCTAAATTCAGGGCGATCGGGGATTTTGATCACGCCGTCATTCCCTGCGCGGTGGCCGTACCAGCGCCTGATGGAGGCATGCGCGGGCCTGTTGCCGCGACATGAGCTTCAGGAGGCACACGTGCGCAAGCTCGTCCCAGTGATCGCCTGTCTCACCCTGGCCGTGACCGCGTGCGGCGGTGGCGGAGGGTCCGGCGGAGACGGATCCACCGGCCCCGGCCCCATCAGGGTCGGCCTCATCATCTCCCTGACCGGCAACTACACCCCTCTCGGCAGCGAGGACAAGAAGGCCGTCGAGCTCGCCGTCGAACAGGTCAACGCCCAGGGCGGGCTGCTCGGACGCAAGGTGGAGCTCGTCCAGCGGGACGACAAGACCGCGCCCGACCAGGGGATCGTGGCCTTCAACCAGATCAAGGGCCAGATCGACGCGCTCATCGGCCCGGTGTTCTCCAACTCCGCGCTCGCCATCGAACCGCTCGCGCAGCGCGAGAAGATCCCCTACCTCTCGCTCGCGCCCGCCCAGGAGCAGGTGGAGCCGATCAAGTCGTACATCTTCGTCACCCCGGCGCTCACCAGCATGTACGCCGAGCGGTACCTGCAGTACATGCAGGCGGAGAAGATCACGAAGATCGCGGTCGCGCACGACACCAAGAGCGCCTACTCGGTGGCCGGCCACAAGGCGATGATCTCCCTGGCCACGAAGTACGGCGTGACCGTCGTCGCCGACGAGCCGTACGAGACCACGAACTCCGACTTCAGCGCGATCTTCACCCACGTCCGCGACAGCGACGCGCAGGCCCTGGTCTTCTGGGGCTCGGGCGCGCCCGGCGTCACGGCCGGCAAGCAGTACGCCGCGTCCGGGCTGAAGGTGCCGCTGTTCCTGACCGGGTCGCAGGCCAGCAAGCTGTGGCTGGAGCCGATGGGCGCCGCCGCCGAGGGCATGACGGTGCAGAGCGCGATCGGCGTCGTCGGCGACCAGCTCCCGGCCGGCAAGCAGAAGCAGGTCATCGACCAGATGGCCGTGCCGTTCCAGCAGAAGTACGGCTACCCGCCGCCGCAGTTCGCCCAGGACGGTTACAGCGCCGCCCTGCTGCTGTTCGAGGCGATCAGGAAGGCCGGCGGCAGCGGCAGGGACCAGGTGCGGCAGGCGCTGGAGACCATGGACCTGGTCACCCCCAACGGCCGGTTCCGCTACTCCGCGACCGACCACTCCGGGCTGAAGCCGGAGTACATCTCGATCAACACCGTGAAGGACGGGCGGTTCGTCGTGACGGACTGGGCCAAGAAGCAGCTCACCACGACCGTCTCCACCGAGTAGGACACCCTGCCACGTGCTCAGTGTTCAGGAGGTCTCGCGCTCGTTCGGGGGCGTCTACGCCGTCCGCGATGTCAGCCTCGACATCGCCGACGGCGAGGTCCGCGGCGTCATCGGGCCGAACGGCGCCGGGAAGTCGACGCTGTTCCACCTCATCACCGGCCACCTGGCCACCGACCGGGGCGCCATCTCCCTGCGGTCCGCGAACGTGGACCGCCTCCCGCCGCATCGGCGCGCGGCGCTCGGGATGTCGATCGTCTTCCAGGGCGCGCGGGTGTTCCGCGGCATGACGGTCAGGGAGAACGTCATGGTCGGCGCGCACAGCCGTACGCGCGCCGGGTTCGTGTCCGCCGCCCTGCGGCTCCCCCGGCACCGGCGTGACGAGCGGGAGATCGCGCGCCGCGCCGACGAGGCGCTCGCGCGGGTGGGCCTCACCGCGTGGGCCGACCGGCAGGCGGGCCTGCTGCCGCTCGGGCAGCAGCGGTCCATGCAGGTCGCCAGGGCCCTGTGCGCCGAACCGCGTCTGCTGCTGCTGGACGAGCCCGCGTCGGGGCTGCGGGCCGGCGAGCGCGAGGCGCTGGCGGTGCTCATCGAGGAGCTGCGGGCCGCCGGGCTGACCATCATGCTCATCGAGCACGACGTCGCCTTCGTCACCCGGCTGGCGGACCGGATCACCGTTCTCGACCTCGGCCGGGTCATCGCCGAGGGCACCCCCGGCGAGATCCGCGCCGACCCCCTCGTCGTGTCGGCCTACCTCGGGGAGCCGGAATGACCGGGCCACCCACGGACGGCGGCACCGAACCGGCCCAGGGCGGCGGCCCGGCCGAGGCCGCGCGGAGTGGCGGGACGATCGAGGTCGCCGGGCTCGTCGTCACCTACGGCTCGGCGACCGCGCTCGACCACGTCACGCTGTCGGTGCGGGCCGGGGAGATGGTCGCGCTGCTCGGGCCCAACGGGGCGGGCAAGTCGACCCTGGCGAACACGCTGTCCGGCATCGTCACCCCGGCGTCGGGCACCGCGCGCACCGGCGGCAGGCTGGCGCACATCCCCGAAGGGCGGCAGCTGTTCCCCGACCTCAGCGTGGAGGACAACCTCGTCCTCGGCGGCTGGCGGTCGCGCGCACGCGACCCGTCGTCGGTGTACGACCTCCTGCCCAGGCTGGCCGAACTGCGGCGCCGGCGGGCCGGGGTGCTGTCGGGGGGCGAGCAGCAGATGGTGGCCTTCGGGCGGGCGCTGATGTCGCGGCCCGACGTGCTGGTCGTGGACGAGCTGTCGCTCGGGCTCGCCCCCATGGTCACCCGCGACCTCGCCGCCCACCTGGTGGCGCTCAACCGGGAGCGCGGGCTGACCGTGCTGCTCATCGAGCAGAACGCCCGGCTGGCGTTCGGGGTGTGCGAGCGGGCGTACGTCCTGGAGGCGGGACGGGTGGTCGCGGAGGGGCCGTGCGCCGAGCTGGCCGCGAACCCCCAGGTCGCGCGCGCCTACCTCGGCGGCCCGATCGAGGAGGCCACGCCGTGACCCCGCGGCGAGGAGGTGGCGCGTGCGCGAGTTCCTGACCTATCTCGTCAACGGCCTCGCGGTCGGCTGCGGGTTCGCGCTGATCGCCAGCGGCCTGGTCGCCGTCCACCGCGTGACCGGCGTGGTGAACTTCGCCCAGGGCATGTTCGCCGTCGTGGCGGGGCTGAGCGCGTCCTGGCTGCTCGGCGTCGGCCTGCCGCACGGCGTGAGCGAGGTCGCCGCCGTCCTGATCGCCACGATGACCGGCCTGCTCACCGGCCTGATCGCGATCGGGAGGCGGGGCACCACGCCGCAGTCGTCCCTGATCGTCACCCTGGGCGCCGGCGTGCTGGCGTACGCGGTGGAGATCTTCGTCTGGGGGGACCAGCCGAGGTCCTTCCCCGGCCTGCCGGGGTCGCTCACCGTCGCCGGGGTCGGCGTCCAGCGGCAGCACCTGCTCGTCATCGCGGCCACCGCCGTCACCTTCGTCCTGCTCAGCGCGTTCTTCGGCCGCACCTACCTCGGCAAGGCGCTCAGCGCCTGCGCCTCCAACCCGTACGCGGCCCGGGTCGTCGGCATCGACGTCACCACGATGGGGCTGCTGGCCTTCGCCATCGGCGGCCTGCTCGGCGGGGTGGCCGGGGTGCTGGTCACCCCGCTGCGGCCCATCTCGTTCGACTCCGACGTCACGCTCATCGTCAACGGCTTCGCCGCCGCCGTCTTCGGCGCGCTCACCCGGCCGGTCCTCGCCCTGTCGGGCGCGCTGCTGCTCGGGGTCGCCGAGTCGCTGGCGGCGGGGTACGGGTACGCGGCCTACCAGACGGAGATCGCCCTCGGCCTGATGCTCGTCATCATGGTCGTCCAGTCCACCCGGCGCGCGACCGTCCTGGAGGAGAGCACATGACCCGCCTCCGGCCCACCCTCCGCACCGCCGTCCCGGAGGAAAGCACATGACCCGCCTGACGCCCGTCGCTCCGGTCAGGGAGGCGGCCGGGGCGCGGCCGGGGTCCCGGATACGGCGGGTGCTGCCCGGGGGCGTCGTCGCGGCCGTCACGCTGGCCCTGCCCGCGTTCCTGGACGACAGCGCACTGACGGTGTACATCTTCCTCGGCCTCGCCGCGATGGTGACGGTCGGCGTCTCGCTGCTCATGGGGTACGCCGGGCAGGTGTCGCTCGGCCAGGGCGCCTTCTACGCCGTGGGCGGCTACACGGCCGGGATCCTCGCCGTGCGCGGCGGCCCCCCGCTGGCCGGGCTGCTGGCCGCGCCGGTCGTCGCGGCGGCGTTCGCGGTGGTGGTCGGCGTCCCCCTGCTCCGCCTGCGCGGGCACCACCTGGCGTTCGCGACGATCGCCACCCAGCTGATCCTTCTGTCGCTGGCGGGCCAGCTGGAGTTCACCGGCGGGGACATCGGCCTCCAGGGCATCCCGAGGCTCGGCGCCGGGCCGTACGAGCTGGGCGACGCCTCCGGGTACGCGTACCTGACGTGGGCCGGGGTGGCGCTGGTCATGCTGGTGACGCGGAACGTCATCGTCTCCCGGCCCGGCCGCGCGCTGCGTGCCCTGGCCACCAGCGAGACGGCGGCGGCGTCCTCGGGGGTCCCGGTCGGCCGGTACAAGCTCGTGGTGTTCGCCCTGTCCGCCGCGTTCGCCGGGCTGGCCGGGGGGATCTACGCGTTCTACGTCGGGTACGTCGCCCCGAGCTCCTTCCCAGTGCTGCTGTCCATCGAGTACATCGTCATGGCCGTGGTCGGCGGGCTCGGCACCGTCTGGGGCGCGGTGGTGGGCGCCGCCGCGATCACCCTGCTCGTCCAGGGGCTGAACGTCATCGGGACGGCGCCGGGGATGCCGAGCTACGCGCCGAGCGTGCTGTCGTACGCGGTGTACGCGGTGGTGCTCATCGTGGTCGTCCTCTTCCTGCCCGGCGGCCTGCTCCCGGCCGTGACCGCCCGCCTCAGGCGCGAACGCTGAGACGGGCGGACGCGTGGTCAGGGGCGGCCCGAGGTCACCAGCCGCCGGCCGGGGTCCGGCGCGGGCGGCCGGACCTCGTCATCGTCGTCGGCGTGGTCGGCGATGGACAGGTTGGGCAGGATCTTGTCGAGCCACGGCGGGCACCACCAGTTGAGCCGGCCGAGCAGCGCCATCGTGGCCGGGACGAGCAGCCCCCGGATGATGGTGGCGTCCACGGCGACGGCGACCGCGAGGCCCACGCCGAACACCTTCACCAGCGGGTCGGGGTAGGCGACGAACGCGACGAACACCACCACCATGATCAGCGCGGCGGAGGTGATGACCCGGCCGGTCGCGCCCAGCCCCTCGGCGACCGCCCGCCGGTTGTCCCCCGACCGCAGGTACGCCTGGCGGACCGAGGTCAGCAGGAACACCTCGTAGTCCATGGACAGCCCGAACAGCACGGCGAACAGAATGAGCGGGACGTAGAAGTCGATCGGCACGGTGAAGAACAGCGTCGTCAGAGACGATCCGTCCATCGGCACGGGCGGGTCCATCCCGACCAGGCCGCTGCCGAGCCCGTAGGAGAACACGATCGACAGCGCGCCGAACGCGGCGCCGAGCGAGATGAGGTTCATCAGCGCCGCCTTGATCGCGACCACCGGCGCGCGGAAGGCGAGCAGCAGGAGCAGGGCGCTGAGCAGCACGACGACGGCGATGACGGCCGGGGTGCGCTCGGCGATGCGGTCGCCCACGTCCGCCGTGCCCGCGACCTCCCCGCCGACGTGCACCTGCGCGCCGGGGACCCGCAGGTCGCGTACGGCGTGCACGAGGTCGACGGCCCGGGGGTCGCTCGGGGCGTACTCGGGCACGACCTGGAACAGCACCGACATACCGGACGTGTTGACCTTCGCCGGGGCGACGTACGCGACGCCCGGAACGTAGGTCAGCCGGTCCTTCAGCTCCTTGACGGCCCGGGAGGGCGGTTCGCCGGTCCCGGCCTTCTCGTCCAGCTCGGCGACGACGATCAGCGGGCCGTTGACCCCCGGCCCGAACCCGGTCTGCATCAGCTCGTACGCCCGCCGGGCGGTCGACCCCTTGTCGGCGTACCCGTCGTCGACCGTGCCGAGCCGGAGCCCGAGGGCCGGGGCGGCGAGGGCGCCGAGCGCGAGCGCGGCCACCAGGAGCACCCGCCACGGGCGCCCGGCGACCCAGCGGCCGAGCCGGGTCCAGCCGCTCGGGGTGCCGTGCGCCCCGGTGCCGCGCGCGCCGGCGAACGGCAGGCGCAGCGCGTTGACGCGGTGGCCGAGGATGCCGAGCAGCGCGGGCACGAGCGTGAGGGAGGTCAGCACGGCGCACACCACCGAGATGCCGGTCGTCCAGCCGAGCGTGCGCAGCATCGGGAACCCGGCGAGCACCAGCGCGCTGAGCGCGATGACGACGGTGCCGCCCGCGAACAGGACGGCCCCGCCCGCGCCGGCCGTCGTCCGGCGCACGGCGTCGTGCACGGGGACGCCGTCGGCCAGGAGCTTGCGGTACCGCGACAGCAGGAACAGCGCGTAGTCGATGCCCACGCCGAGCCCGATCATGGACGCCATGACCGACGCGTCCTTGGGCACGTCGGTGAGATGACCCAGCAGGCCGATCACGGCGAGCCCGACGCCGATGCTGATCAGCGCGGTGAAGACGGGCACCAGCGCGGCGACGAGCGTCCCGAACGCGAACAGCAGCACCAGCAGCGCGCAGGCGACGCCGATGATCTCGCTGGGCCCGGTCTTGATGTCCTTGTCGGCGGGGGTCGCGTTGTCGGCGGGGACGGCCTCGATGCCGGCCCGCCGCGCGGGCTCCGCCGCCTCGGAGATCCGCTGGGAGGTCTCCGCTAGTTTGCCCGGATCCTGGCCGGAGAGGCGTACGGTTATGACGCCGATCACCAAGTTGGAGGAGATGCCGCCCACCCGGTACGGCGTGTCCACCTGCACGACGTGCGGAACCTGGCGCACCATGGCCAGGGCGTCCTCCACCGCGTGCTTGCGGCCGGCTTCGAGCAGCGACCCGTCCTTGGAGTAGAGGACGATCTGCACGGTGCCGCCGGAGCCGTAACCAGGGCCGAAGCCGTCGCGCATCAGGTCGTGCGCGCGCTGGGCGTCCGTGCCCGGAATGGAGACGTCACTGCTGACGGGACGCCCGAAGACCAGCGTTCCCGCCGTGAGCGCGCCCGCGAGAATGATCCACACCGCGAGCACGACGCGGCCGTGCCGCGCGCACCACCCACCCAGTCGACCCAGCCAGCTAGCCATTGGTGACCGTCCCAGACACTATTGAGGAATTGGAAACACTTCCGGAACATCCGTTCTGTACGCCCGTGCAGGACGCTCGTTAAGAGTGTAGGCGCGAATATCCTCAAACGCTCGACCGCGCTGAGAAGTGAGACGATGACCACATTCGACCAAGGCAACGACACCCGGAGCCGGATTCTCGCCGCCGCCCGGCAGCTCTTCGCCGAACGCGGATACGCCGGCACCTCCCTCGCCGACATCGCGAGCCAGGTCGGCCTCACCAAGACGGCCGTCGCCTACCACTTCCACCCGAAGGACAAACTGGCCGCGGAACTCATCGCCCCTGCGGCCGATGACCTCATCCGGTTGCTCGGCGGCGACTTCGGGACCGGCACCCGCGTGTTCGTCGAGCCGCTCGCGGACTTCATGGTGCGCCACCGCGCCGTGATCGGGCTCCTCATGGACGACATCGGCGGAGCCGACAGCGCGCCGCCGGGGTCCCCCGGGGAGACCATCCGGGCGTTCCGCGACGAGATCCACGCCAAGCTCGCCGGGCCCGCGCCCAGCGACGAGGACCGGATACGGGCGTGGGCGGTCATGGGCGCCCTGCAGCTCGCCGTGGTCAAGACCATGGCCCTACCGCAGGAGACCGTGTGGCGAATGCTCGTCGCCCTGGCCCTCGCGATCCACGACTCGGCCACGCCCTCCGAAACCCTGGCCCTACCCCCCGAATCAGGGCGTGCGCGGGACTCGGCGATACGCGAAGCGGGGCGCGCGCAAGATTCGGCGATACGCGAAAAGGGGCGGGCGCAAGATTCGGCCGCGCCCCGCGAACCGCGACGCGCCCAGGATCCGGCCGTGTTCCGCGAAACGGGGCGTGAAAGGTGAACCTCCCCCCTGACCGCCCCGACGGTGACACCCCGGCCCCCTCCGGCGGGTTACCCGGCGCCCCCCCGGCACAGAATCTCCCGCACCCCCCGGCCCTGCCCTCCCCTCCCCCCCCGAGCCCTCACCCCACCGAGGCCGCGGACCGATCCGATCCGCTCGCCGCGACGGACCGGCCGGGGTTGCTGCGCCGGTTCGAGTCCGCGCTCACGCGACCGCCCGTGACGCTGCTGGTGCACGGCGAAGCCGGGATCGGCAAGACGCACCTGCTGGCCGAGACCGAGGCCCTGGCCAGGTCGATGGGGTACCGCGTGCTGCACGGCCAGGCGCGGGACTTCGGCAGCGGCCTCGCGTTCGCCTCGCTCGCCGACGCGCTGGGCCCGCTGCACGCCGACCCGGCCGCGCGGGAACCCCTCAAGGAACTCCTGGACGCGATCGACCAGGCCGCCCTCGGGATCATGGGCGCCGCCCCCGCCGTACGCACGGCCAACCTGCTCGAAGGGCTGCCGGGCCGCACGTTCCTCGCCATCGACGACCTGCACCTGGCCGACGCCGACACGCTCGGCGTCCTTTCCTACCTCCCCCGCCGCGTACGGGGACTCGTCGTCGCCGGCACCGCGCGGCGGCTGCCCGCGATGGACGCCGACATGGTCGTCCGGCTCAGCCCGCTGTCGCTCGACGAGGTGACCGCCCTGGTGACCGGCCTGCTCGGCCGCACCCCGAGCGAGCCGATCCTGCGCCGCGTCCACGACGAGAGCCGGGGCAACCCCTGGTTCGTCCGCGAGGCGGTGCTCACCCTGGTGCAGGGCGGCGCCGTCCAGTCCGCCTACCCCGGCCCGCGCCGCGGCGCCATCCTCACCCGGCTGTTCCAGCGCGACAAAGGCGGACGTACCCTCGCCAGAGTTCTCGCCGCGCTGCGCCGCACCCGCCCCGCCGGCATGGCCGACCTCGAAGCGCTGGCCGAGGTCGCCGGGCTCGACGCCGGGGAGGCCGAGCGCGCGTTCGACGGCCTCGTCAGGGACGGCCTCGTCGTCGCGACCGGCGACGGCGCCTACGAGTTCGCCCACCCCCTGGTCGCCGAGGCCCTGTACGCCGACCTCGGGCCCGCCGAACGGCGCCGGGTCCACACCCGCATCGCCGAACTGCTCCAGCGGCAGGGCCTCAGCGGGACCCGCCGGGTCCTGGAATGGGCCACCCACCTCGCCGAAGGCGGCACGAGCGCCGAGGCGCTGCCCGCCATGCTCCGCGCCGCCGAGCTGACCCGCTGGACCGCGCCCCTGTCGGCCGGCCACTGGTACGGCAGGGCCGCCGAACTCGCCCCCGACGGGGAACGCGGCGTGCTGCTGTCCAGGCAGGCGCTGTCGTACTGGAAGGGCTCACGCCCGGTCGACGCGCTGAGCGCCGGGCAGGCGGCCCTCGCCGTCCTCACCCCGGGGCGCCGGCACACCCGCACCGCCCAGACGATGGTCAACGCCGCGCACTCCATGGGGCAGTACGAGGTCGCGGTGTCCATCGCCGCCGAGCAGCTCCCGGCCGCCGACGACCCGACCGCCCTGCTCGCCCAGCAGGCCGTGGTCAGCACCCAGCTCGGCCGCGACTCGGACGACATGGTGCGCGGCGCCTGGCAGGCGCTCCCCGACTGCCCGCCCGAAGACCTGGTGATCGCCCTCAGCGCCCTCGCCGGCGTCGCGATCATCAAGGGGCGATGGGAGGAGACCGAACGCGCTCTCGACACCCTGCTGTCGGCGTCGGCGGCCCTGCCACCCGCCGGGCGCCTCGCCGCGCTGGAGTCGTCGGCGCACATCCTGGCCAGCGGCGGCCTGCGCACCCGCACGCTCGACCTGCTCACCCAGGCCGAACAGATCTACCGGGGACTCGGCTGGCACAACATCGCCGGCCAGCACGTCCGCACCATGGCGGTCGTGCGCCGGCTCGGCGGCGAATGGGACCACGCCCTGCGCGACATCCGGTCCGACGCGGTCACGCTCACCGACGCCGGGTTGTGGGAGAACGTGGCGCTGCTGCGCAACATCGAGCTGGACATCCTGCTCGACCAGGGACGCTACTCCGAGGCCGAACCCCTGCTCGCCGACCCGCCGCCCAACTGCGTCCTCCAGCTCTCGCTGCGCGCCATGTTCAAGGCCAAGCGCGCGCTCGGCCTGGGCGACCGGGCGACGGCCACCCGCCTGCTGGACGAGGCCCTCGACGGCGGCCCGCCCGACGTGGTCCACCGCGTGCTGGCGCTCCGCGTCGCCATGCACAGCTTCGCCGGGGAGATGGACATGGCCAGGAAGGTGGCCGACGAACTATCCGAGATCGTGCGAACGGGCACGCCGAAGGCCCGCATCACCTCCGAACTCGCGACCGCGGGGGCCTTCCAGGACGCCGAGCGGGCCGAGGCGGTACTGGAATCCGCCAGGGCCGACGGCCTGAAGTTCGAGGAGGCCCGGGCCCGCCTCATCCTCGGCGCACTCGGCGACGGCGCCCAGCTCGTACGGGCGCACGGCATCTTCACCGACCTCGGCGCGGCACCCTGGCGCGAACGAGCGGCCCGCCACCTGAAAACCGCCGGCCTCGCCGCCGCCCCCGCGGCGGCGCTCACCCCGGTCGAACGACGCGTGATCGAACTGGTCGCGGGCGGCCTCTCCAACCCCCAGATCGCCGACGAACTGCATTACAGCCGCAAGACCGTCGAGGTCTACCTCACCCGCGTCTACGCCAAAACCGGCCTCCGCTCCCGCGTGGAACTAGCCCTCGCCTACGAACGCGGCGAAGTCTGACCCCTGCCAGCGGCGCGCGTTCAAGCCCACAAACTCGGTTCGCAAGGAGAGTCCCCCCACCCGGCACCCACTTGGGTGGTCAAGCAGTTGATGCCCACCCAAAAACACACCCCCCGACCGGAAGCACCTAAGCTCCGGCCTAGAGAGTTTAATGGCGGAGGTTACGGCGGGTTGGGGTCCAGCCCGGTCTTGGCGAGAAGCCGCTGATCAGCGCAGGCCGGTACTGCATGCGTTTCAGCCGGTTCTTGACCAGGTCAGCGAGTTGGTCAAGGGTTCGGGTGGTGAGGTTGGCCAGAGACTTCTTCATATGCGCCCAGACCGCCTCGACCGGGTTGAACTCCAGCGCATAAGGCGGCAGCTGGTAGACCCTCAGCCACGGGCGGGCGGCGATCAACTGCCTCATCCGCGCCGAGACCTGGGTGTTGAGGTTGTCCACCGCCACCACCACCGGTGCGCCGAGGTGCTGATGAGCGCCATCGAACAAGGCCGCATAGTCAGCGGAGCCGAAGCCTTTCGGCTCGCCCTTGCGGCCGCGATAAGTACGGGTGCGGTAGATCAGCCGGGGCCGCTGCCCGGGTTTGACCGCCACCAAGGCGGCGATGGAGACACGGCCGCCGCCTTTGGCCCCCCAGGTACGGCCTTTCGGCGATCTCAGGGTCTGGCCCGCCTCATCCTCGAAGCAGAGCCAAGCCCCCAACTCCGCGACGGTCCTTTAATGACCGGCCACTGCTCGGCCTTCCAGGCGGCAATGGCACTCTCATCACGTTCGGTCGCCCGCCGGGCCGGGGCCTGCCAGGACCAACCGGCCCAGCGCAGCAGATACCAGACCCCAGCCGGGGTATAGCTGAACCCGAACCGGAGCCGGATCACCTCAGCGATCCGGCCCAGCGTCCAGCACTGGTCCTACCACCCATAAGTGGCCGGCCCGGCTTCCAACTCCGCCCACGCTTTGCATCTCGGCGAGACCCGCCAGATGATCAATTGGTGTCCCCCGAAATACCGTCAACGTTGATTGAGGAACAACATGTCCTTGATCTTCAGATCCAGACTAAAGCCATATAAGAGACAAAAGGGCGAGCCTATGCGGAACTAGCGGACACGCTACACTGAGCCTCTTCATCCTTGGGCGACTCGGTATTCGGGTGGACAACTTGGCGGATTCCCAGACGGAGCGGCGGTTGTGCCCGCAGGTGTCCCTCAGCTGGGTGAATTTCGTCCCGGTAGATTTGGCGAGTCCCGGTGGATCAGTGATTGCTTGGACGAACCTGGGTGCCGGAGTGCTCTCCGACTTCAAAGGTGCAACCCTTACCGAGAATCTGGGCCTTCCTCTGTCTCATCGCACATGTCGAGCCGCAGGTCACAGGCGCCGATCGATGACATGATCCCTCAGACATCGAGCGATGCGATGAAATATAGACGCTGCAATCCGCGGACACAGCCGCCCCGCTCGTCTCAACCCCTTACGTATCGCACAGCGGGTCGGGGCGTGATCAAGTCACCTGATTTCTGGGACCGAACAGCCCGGTTGGCTCGGATAGCGGATTAGGCGGTGTCGAAACGTTGACTCATTGTGATCGATTCGGCTGTTGGCCGTCAGTAGTCGAGACGCATACGGTAGGTGGCGTCTCGGCGTCTATGGCACTATTAATTAAGACCGCTGTCAGGTGCCTGAACCATTGCACCTGCCATGCGTGCACGGGCCGCACCCCGTCGAACAGGAGTCTCGATGCGCCGCTTGTTGTCACACCCAGCAATTGCCGCGTCGGCCGCAGTGGTTTCCGCGCTCAGCGGAGTCGTCGGCGGTTTCCTCGCCAACCAATGGCACTGGGGTATAGCCGTCGGCGTCCTGTTATTGATTGCGATGTTCGCCGGGCTTGAGGGCTTGAAGGCGATTGGCGCCTCGCGGGCGCCATCGCCAGACCGGACGACCTCGGTCGGCCCAGACCAATCTCAATCCGGAACCACTGCGGCGGCAGGGACGCCGCTGGCCCCAGACGTAAGGGTGTCGACAACCAGGTCTGTCCGGATGAGTCACTCGGTCATCGGTGGCAATATCGGCAACGTCGATCTATCCAGGAGAACCCATGTCCACGTTGGGGGTCTTGCCGCCCTCATCTTGGCAGCGCTGATGTTGCTCGGCGCCGCTGGTGGCACCCTGACCCTTGCTGTCGGTCCGGGCGGTCGCCTGGCCGGCGACCAACCTCCGGACACCGGCCGCTATGCGGCGATCTTTGAGCAAACCTCTGGGCCGTCGTGGCTGGCGTTGCACGGGCTGACGCCTGATCGATTCCAGCAGAAGTTCGACGAATTGAAGGGGCAGGGTTTCCGGCTGGTCCAGTTCAGCGGCTACTCGCTGGGGAACGAGGAGCGTTTCGCGGCAATGTTTGAGCAGCAGAGTGGCCCGCCACAGCGCCCGGTGTACGGCCTGACCTCGGATCAGTACCAACAGAAGTTTGACGAACTGTCCAGCCAAGGATTCCGGCTGGTCCAGTTCAGCGGCTACTCGCTGGGGAGCCAGGAGCGTTTCGCGGCAATGTTTGAGCAGCAGAGTGGCCCGCCACAGCGCCCGGTGTACGGCCTGACCTCGGATCAGTACCAACAGAAGTTTGACGAACTGTCCAGCCAAGGATTCCGGCTGGTCCAGTTCAGCGGCTACTCGCTGGGGAGCCAGGAGCGTTTCGCGGCGATTTTCCAGCAGCAGGATGGTCCGCCCTGGCTGGCGTTCCACGGGCTGACGCCTGATCGGTTCCAGCAGAAATTCGACGAATTGAAGGGGCAGGGTTTCCGGCTCGTGGGGGTCAATGGCTACTCGCTGGGGAGCCAGGAGCGTTTCGCGGCAATGTTTGAGCAGCAGAGTGGCCCGCCGCAGCGCGCTGTGTACGGCCTGACCTCGGATCAGTACCAACAGAAGTTTGACGAACTGTCCAGCCAAGGATTCCGGCTGGTCCAGTTCAGCGGCTACTCCATCGGCTGAGGTGTTCGACAGCTAAGGAGCACACGGCGTCCTCCACGGGCCGATACCCCGGTGTCCTACGGTGAATGGCCACCCTGACACGTGTCGGCGGGCATGGACGACCATGCAACCCTTGCTCGCAAACAATAGGATCGAGTGCAGCTACGTCGGTCCGATCCCGCACCCGGGCCACGTAGTTTAGCGTTGAACGCGACAAATCGACGGCAGCGCGATAGAACAGCACAGAAGCTCCTGGTTGAGACGGGTCCGATTGTGGTGATCAACCCGCCTACCAGGAACTCTCTACGTCGTCAGGCGAATACCCGTTCCGCGACCACGCTGTGATCAGCAAACCGCCGTATGAGGATGAAAAACGTTCACAGAGCGCCTCCCCTGCGCCTTTCTCGCGGTTGTACCTTCTGCGCAGCGCTCGGGGGTAATCTGCTGCGTTGGTGCCGCTCCGGTGTATTCGAAGCAAATAGAACTGGCCGGAGGGCTCGCACCACCCAAGAAGTGGATCCTTACGAGTCCCCGCGCGCCCTCTTCGCCTTCGAGCTGCATCGCCACCGGCGGGCGGCGCAACTCACCCAGCGGGAACTCGGCGACCGCATCGGGTACTCCGACTCCATGGTCAACATGGTCGAGATGAACAGGCGCCCCCCGTCGAAGCAGTTCGCCGAACTATGCGACCGCGCCCTCGGCCTCGAAGGCGCCATGATCAGGCTGTACTCCGCCACCACCTGGAACAAGGCACCGGAATACCTCCGCCCATGGCTGGAGGAGGAAGACGACGCCGCCAGTCTCCGAACCTGGCAGCCGGTAGTCGTCCCCGGCTTGCTCCAAACGCCGGCTTACGCCCAGAAGGTCCTGGCAACCTGGCCGGGTATCACTGCAGAGGAGCTGGAGGAGCGCCTGACGAACCGTATGCAACGGCAGGCACTACTCCACCGCGAGAAGCCACCCACCCTCAACGTGATCATTGATGAGGACGTTATCCGCCACGTCATCGGGAGCATGCAGATCATGCGCGAGCAACTGATCTTTCTCCTTGAGGTCGCCGAGCACCTCAGGTGACGATTCAGCTTGTGCCTTACGAAGCGCGGCCGCACTGCGGTCTGATGGGTGGATTCATCATCGCCGAACGGAACGGGTACCCCTACGCCGACGCGCAACCTGTCGGACGCACCTTCGACGATCGCCAGTTGATCGCCGATCTCATCCTTCGGTATGACGCGATCAGGGCCGAAGCCGTACCGTTCAAACAGTCACTCCGACTCATAGAGGAAGCGGTGAACCAAATTGGCGAGCGACCTTCGGAGCGCACGGTGGCGTAAGAGCAGCTTCAGCGCCGATCAGGGGAATTGCATCGAAGTCACCCTGAGCGTGCCTGGCGTCATCGGAGTCAGAGACAGCAAAGATCCGTCCGGCGCGATCCTGGCGCTCGTACCTGATGAATGGTCTAAATTCCTAACCAGCATAAAATCCGGCAACTTCCCCACCTGACCCATCGATCCACTTCGATAGCCCCCTGCGAGCCCCGCCCCATAAGGGATCTCCCACGTCTACCAGCGAACTCGGCACCTTGTGAGGTGACCAATCGGTACGAACAGTGGAAACGACAATCACTGCTGACCGGTATCTCGGGATATCTTCGCCCTGTCAGGTTAGTCACGGATCCGCTACCGTCTCACACAGACATTCCAACTGTCGAGGGACGGTGAACCAAATTGGCGGATGACCTTTGGAGCGCACGGTGGCGTAAGAGCAGTTACAGTAGCGACTCGGGCCAGTGCGTCGAGGTCGCTACGGGCGTACCCGGCAGCATCGGAGTCAGGGACAGCAAAGATCCGCATAGTGCGAACCTGATGTTCCTACCGGGTGAATGGTCCAGGTTCCTGACCAGCATAAAGACCGGCGACATCCCTAGCTGACCTTACAGGCAGCAATAGGACCGCCCAATCTGAAGGCGATCCCAGGCTGGCCCAGCCCTACGCGTGTATCCACACTGACACCTTCGTATAGTGAACGACCCAGCGCGCATCCAAACCAAAACTGCGGTGGGAGAGGAATTTCCCCCACCCGGCACCCAATTGGGTGGTCAAGCACTTGATGCCCACCCAACAACAAACTCCCGGGACCGGGCAGCGCCTAACCCCCCGGACGGGCAGCGGCCAACCTGCAGGACCAGGCAGCGCCCTACCCCCGGACCGGAACTGCCCAACCCCAGGGACCAAGCATCGGCTAACCCGCAGGAACGGGCAGCGCCCAACCCCGGACGGGGAGCGGATAACCCGCGGGACCAGGCAGCGGCCATCGCTCGGACCGGAAGCGCTTAACCCCCCGGCTCAGCCGGGAAGTGGGCAGGGGCCGGCTAGCGATTGTTCGTGTTGCTCGTTCTCGCACCACCGCAGCGAGCCTGAACACCGATCGGGCTGAGCCGGTGATGAGGCGCCCGTCGGTCCGGGGGTGTGTTCTTGGGCGGGCATCAACTGCTTGACCACCCAACTGGGTGCCGGGTGGGGAAAATCCCGCGCTCACCGACGTTTGGCTTGGATGTGACAGGTCCAAGCTCCCCCAGAATCGATTCGCAGTGGACGATGGAGAGAGCCTCCAGGGGGCTGGGCTAGAGGAATTAAAGAGCCTGAGGAGTATCCAGAGCCGGCTGGCCTGGTGAGTGGGCTGAGGTTTGGGACCATCTTCGTTGGAGGGTTCGGTAGTCGGTCACGATGATGCGTTCTTGGTGGAGGATCTCGCGGGCTTGTGGGGACGTGAGAAAATCGTGGTCGGTTTGGCGGACGCGCCAGCCGGGGTCGATCGCCTGGGACTCGGAGTCGCCCAGGCCGGGGTGTACCGCCCATTCGGTCAGGCCGGGCGGCAGGGCGCGCAGTAGTTCGGCGTAGCGGGCCTGCTTGTCGCCGAGATCGAGGCGGAAGCTGTCCAGGAAGTCGTGGTCGACGACTGGAAGACCCCTTCGCCGTAGCTTCTGGCGTGCGGGTTCGAGCCAAGCCCGTACCGCCAGGCCGTACTCGTCGGCCAGGGCCACGGTCAGGTCGAAGACGTCCGCGCGTCCCCCGTCGGCCAGGCAGTGCCAGTCCAGGTGGGTGGGCGCCAGCCCGGCGCCGAGCACAACCTCTACCTGTGCCCGAAACTCCACCTCCACCTGGTCCAGACGGGCCTGGGCGAGCAGCTCGGGAACCTGAGCGGGCGTGAACAGCTCGCCATTCTCGTCCAGAAGGGACGGCACCTTCTCCTTCGCGGTCAGCGGCCCCCACCCATAGTGGGTCGTGTCGCAGAACAACGTGAGATGAATCCCGAACGGGATCTCCGGCCGTTCACGGAGCAGGTGCATCGCGTGCCGCGCCCATGGACACGGCACCATCAGACTGCACGAACTGGCGATCCCCTTCTCGATCGACTCGATGACCGCCGCGTTGATCGCGTGATACATCCCGAAGTCGTCGTTGTTGACGATGAGCACCCGAGCCCCGGAGGGAAACCCCAACCCCGCGGCCCCCGCACCACTCGGCTCCATCTCAAGTCCCCCTTCAGCACCTGTTCCGGCCGGCTGAGTCTTTCAGCGGAAGTCGGCGGCGTGTCCTTCGCCCATTGGGCGAAGGTGTGGGCGGGGTGACCGGTGATCACTTCGACGACCGTCGAGGTGGGGGCCGCGGCGCCGTTCCCCGGCCGTGACGAAAGACTTGATCGGTTGGCACTGTCGTCGCCTCTCGACTGAACTGGCGAGGCGGACCGGGGCTGAGCCGCGGTTCGCCAGGTTGCGGTGCTGTCGTCACTAGCCATCCTCTCTCACTTGTCCGAGGCCGGAACGGGTGCGCTCATGCCGGTGGCATGGGCGCCGTAGAGATCGCCGACGGTCGCAAGCCGTCGAACAGGACGGCGACCGCGCGGTCGAGGACCGGGCCGGAGTACTCGCCGGTTTCCGCCGCCATGCTTGCCCCCCGTAGCAGGGCGAGGATCTCGGGCATGCCCACGTCGGGACGTATGGCGCCTACGCGCTGAGCGCCGTGCAGGAGGTCCGCCAGCGCCTCGCGCATCTGTGTTCGCTGGTCTGTTTGCTCTGCCTTGATGTCAACTCCGGCCCCTTGCAACGCGTCGGTCAAAGCCTTCTTGCTTGCCGCGTCCGCGACGATCTGCGTGAAGAAGGTGAAGAACGCGGTCTGCGGCTCTGTGCCCGTTCGCAATCGGGCCGCCTCCTGCAGAAGCAGATCGACACGGGCCGAGACAAGGGCCGCGTACAGGGCCTCTTTGGTGGCGAAGTGCCGGTAGACGGTGCCGACACCGACTCCGGCTCGCCGGGCGATCTCGTCCATGCGGGCCGCCGGTCCTTGTTCGCCGAGCACCGCCTCGGCAGCCGCGAGCACCTTCGCCCGATTGCGTGCCGCATCAGAACGCATCATGCCGACCCCGTGGGGTCCAGCGCCGTTGACAAGAGGAATCCAGGTTCCGTATCTTCAAGCGGAATCACGATTCCGATTCTACGAGGGCGACATGGACTACACGACACTGGGCCGATCCGGCCTCCGCGTCTCCCGGGTATGCCTGGGCACGATGAACTTCGGCAGCGACCCGCAAGCCCCGACCCCGGAACCCGAAGCCCGGCGAATCATCGACGCGTTCCTCGACGCCGGTCACAACTTCATCGACACCGCCGACACCTACCGAGGTGGCACCAGCGAAGAAGTCGTGGGCCGAGCCATCGCGCACCGCCGAGCCGAGGTCGTCCTGGCCACCAAAGGGGCAGCACCGCAAGGCGACGGACCCAACAACCGAGGCCTGTCCCGCGCGCACCTGACACGCGCCCTGGAGGACAGCCTGCGCCGACTGGGCACCGACTACATCGACCTGTACCAGTGCCATGTCCCGGACCCGGACACCCCGGCCGAAGAAACCATGGCGGCGCTTGACGACTTCGTACGCTCCGGCAAAGTCCGTTACCTGGGCTGCTCGAACTTCACCGCCGCAGGCATCATCACCGCCCAATGGGCCGCGCAGCGCACCAGCGGCACGCCCTTCATCAGCCTGCAAGCCAACTACTCCCTGATCATGCGCGCCATAGAAGCTGAAATCATCCCCGCCTGCCGGCAATACGGGCTCGGCATCCTCGCCTACAGCCCACTCGGCAGTGGACTGCTCGCGGGACGATACCAGCGAGGTACCGCGCCGACCGAAGGATCGAGGCTCGCTCAGTGGGCTGCGATGCCCAGCCCAATGGCACGCGCGTTCGTCAGCGGCCTACTGGCCGAACAGCACTTCGACATCGCCGACGAAGTCGCAGCCGTCGCCGCCGAACTGAAAACGACCGCGCCGACCGTTGCGCTGGCCTGGCTCAGCGATCAACCCGCGATCACCTCAGTGATCGTCGGCCCACGCTCAACCGAGCAACTGGCCGCGAACCTCGCCAGCCTGGCGTTCAACCTTCCCGAACCCGTCTCGGCCCGCTTGAACGCCACCAGTCGATGCACCGTGACCCCTCCGGTCAACGGTCAGCACAACGCGGCCTGACCCCGCACCCCACCCAGGCACCTCATCACCTAAGCCTTGGGCCGGGGCCCTGAACCGCTACGCCCCAGCTCAGCGTCGCCGCACGGACGAAGAGGGCCCCCTGCTTCACCCCGAGGGGGCCCTTTTCGCCTTTTCCAGTGAGAACGCGCCACCTTCTCGCCACCGCGGCGGACAGGTTCGCCAGTCCGGCTGCGAACCGACACCTGTCGCTTCTACCCCTGGAACCTCCTGTCAGCGATCATGCGTGATAATTTCATTTCATGACGCAACGAAATGATCGCGTAGAATTGGCTCAAGCGGTCATGGAACTCATCGACCAGGGACACCGCCGGATCTCCCGGCGTCTCGACCTGACCAGGGTCCGGGTGCTGGGGACGGTGGCCGCCCGGGGGCCCGTCCGCCCGAGCGCGATCGCCGCCGAGATCGGCCTCACCGCGTCGGCGACCAGCCGCCACCTCTCCGCGCTGGAACGGGCGGGACAGGTCGCGGTGGAGCCCGATCCGACCGACTCCCGCACCTTCTTGGTACGGCAGACCGAAAGCGGCCGCGCCGAGATCGACACCACCATCCAGGCCGGGGCCGCCGTGTTCTCGAAGGTCATCGCCGACTGGCCGGACGAGGACGTGGCCACAGCGCGGGAGTTGATCACCCGCCTCAACGAGGCCTGGGCGCGGCACGGCGACACCGCCGCCGACGCGACCCCCTCCGGGACGGGCCCCCGGTGGCGCCGGGCACGCCGTCCGACGAACATCGAACAAGAGGAGAACTAGATATGGAGGCCACCGCCACTACTCGCGTTCCGCCGGTACCGGCACCCGTCCAACTGGCACGGGCCCTGCTCGCCGCCGTCGCGGTCAGCCACCTGGTGGTGCCCGTGGTGATGTGGGCACGTCAGGGAGAGTTACGGAACGAGATCGCTGCCCAGCACCCGGGGTTCGGCGCGGCCGAGGTCTCGCGGTCCGCCGACATCGCCGTGACTTCCGGAGCGGTGTTCCATGGCGTCCTGCTGGCGCTGTGCGCACTGCTGGTGTGGAAGCTGGCCACCGCACGACTGTGGACCCGCCGGTTGACCACGGCCTCCCAGGTGCTGTCCATCGTGTTCAGCGCTTTCTCCTGGACGTCCTCGCCGATGTTCCATGTCGTCATCCCGATCATCGGAGCCGCCCAGATCCTCCTCCTCGCCCTGCTCTGGGCACCCCGACCGGCATGAGATTTATTCACCGCGCAGTCCACAACCCACCGAGCCCTACCCTGACCCCCCGGCACCCACCCGCCACCTCCCGCCAAGCCCTACCACCAAGCTCCCCTGACGCTCCCAAGGCCCTGACGCTCGCCAAGGCGACCATCCTGCGCACCCGCCGACCTGAGCCCGGGGGTGAAGCGCTTCCTTCCGGTCCCGGGGTTGAACGCCCCCCGATCCCGAGGGCTGGGCGCTCCCCCGATCCCGGGGATTGGGCACTCCCCGGATCCCGGGATTGAGCGCTTCCCCGTCCCGAGGTTGGGGTGCTCAACCGATCCGGGAGTTGAGTGCTCCTGGTCCGGGGGTTGAGCGCCCCCCGATCCCGAGGTTGGGGTGCTCAACCAATCCGGGAGTTGGGTGCTCTCTCATATGGGGGTGTGTTTTTGGGTGGGCATCAACTGCTTGACCACCCAACCGGGTGCCGGGTGGGGGGAATCCCGTGCCCAACGAAGTATTTGAGCCTGAACGCGCGCTGGGTCGTCCATCCCTCTGAGCACCCTTGCGCGCGTCGTGCCAAGGTCGGCCACGGGTGAAGATCCGAGGTGTAGGGATCTCCCTACTGATGCCGCGGGGGCCGCAGGCGGCAGGCTTTGCGCATGACATCATCGATCCTTGACCACGCGGACAGTGTCTGGCGGGGGTCGGTGACCCCGCAGGAGGTGCCGCTGCGGGACCTGCGCTCGAGGGGGGTGCAGGAGGTGGCCGAAGGCGTGGCGATGTGGCCGGCCTTCGGAAACGTCTACGGTATCCGTGGCGATGGCGGCCTGGCTCTGTTCGACACCGGCAACCACGTGGACGCGTTGACGATGCACGCGGCCATGAGGGCCTGGTCGGCCGAGCCAGTCCGCTACGCCGTCTTCTCGCATGGGCACTTCGACCACGTGGCGGGCATGGATCCGTTCGACGCCGAGGACGGCCCGCGTCCGAGCGTCATCGCGCACGAGGCGGTCGCGGCGCGGTTCGCCCGGTACGCCAGGACCGCCGGGTACAACACGGTGATCAACCAGCGGCAGTTCGGCTTCACGCAGATGAACTGGCCGACGAACTACCGGCAGCCCGACCTGACGTACCGCGACCAGATGCACGTCTCGCTCGGTGACGTGACGTTCGACCTGCGGCACGCCCGGGGGGAGACCGACGACGCGACCTGGGCGTTCCTGCCGGAGCGCGGGGTGCTGCTGACCGGTGACCTGTTCATCTGGGTCACCCCGAACGCGGGGAACCCGCAGAAGGTCCAGCGGTATCCGGACGAGTGGGCGGTGGCGCTGCGGAAGATGGCGGCGCTGGACGCGGAGGTGCTGCTCCCGGGTCACGGCCTGCCCATCGTGGGCGCGGGGCGGGTGCGGCAGGCGCTGACCGACACGGCGGACTATCTGGACAGCCTGGTCGACCAGACGCTGGAGCTGATGAACGCCGGGGCCCGCCTCGACGAGATCATCCACATCGTGAGGCCGCCCGAGGCGCTTTCTGGGCTGCCCTACCTCCAGCCGTACTACGACGAGCCGGAGTTCGTCGTGCGCAACATCTGGCGGCTGTACGGCGGCTGGCACGACGGCAATCCCGCGCACCTCAAGCCGGCGCCGGACAACGTGCTCGCCGGGGCGCTCGCCGAGCTGGCCGGAGGCGCGGGCGCGCTCGCCGCGCGGGCCGCCAGGGCCGCCGCGCAGGGGGATCTCCGGCTGGCCTGCCAGCTCTCCGAGCTGGCGATGCAGGCGGATCCGGCCGACCACAAGGTGCACGAGGTCCGGGCGCGCGTGTACACGCTCCGGGTGCAGGAGGAGACGTCGGTGATGTCGCGCGGCGTGTACACCTGGGCGGCGGCGGAGTCCCGAAGCGTGACCACCGGCAAGGACCTGCTCGACGTCTACCACGAGATCACCGGCGGGCAGATGTGGTGGATCCCGTCCCGTCGCGAACCCACCGCCGACCCGTCCACCCCGGCCACCCCGAACGACCAGAGCGACCGGAACGACCGGAACGACCGGAACGACCGGAACGACCGGACCAGCCCGAACGACCGGAACGAAACGACCGGAGAGAACGAAGCGACCGGCCACGAGGACCACAGCGGCCCCGGCGCCGAGGGTCAGAGGAACGAGGAGTAGTCGTCGAGGATCGGCAGGATGGTGGCGGCGGGAGCGCTGGGCAGGCTGCACACGACCTCCTCGATGCCCAGCCCCGCGTAGTACTCGAGTTTCCCCGCGCTCGGCACCGTCCCGAACGGGATCACCTTGATCGCCGCCGGGTCCCGGCCGGCCTTCTCGCACGCCTCGCGCAGCGCGGGCAGCGCGTCCTTCACGCCCTTGCCGCCGATCGGGATCCACCCGTCGGCGTACTCGGCGACGTGGGCGAACAGCTTGGGTCCTGCCGCGCCGCCGATGAGGACGGGCGGACCGGCGACCGGCTTGGGCCACGACCAGGACGGCTCGAAGCTCACGTGCCGCCCCTGGAAGCCGGCGACGTCCCGGTTCCAGAGTTCCTTCATGGCCAGCACGTGCTCGCGGACGACGTCGCGGCGCGTGGCGTACGTGACGCCGTGGCTTTCCATCTCCTCGACGTTCCACCCGAATCCGACGCCGAGCACGAAGCGCCCGCCGGACAGGTGGTCGAGGGTGGCGATGGCCTTGGCGGTGACGATGGGGTCGCGCTGGGCGGCGAGCATGATGCCGGTGCCGACGGTGAGGCGTTCGGTGACGGCCGCCGCGTACGCGAGCGTCACCAGCGGGTCGAGGGTCCGCTTGTACTCTTCGGGGAGCACGTCCTGGCCCGCCGCGGGCGGAGTGCGGCGCGAGATGGGTATGTGGGTGTGCTCGGGCACGTACAGCGAGGTGAGGCCGCGCTCCTCGGCCGCGCGTGCGAGGTCGGCGACCGGCATGGCCTGGTCGGTGGTGAACATCGTGACGCCGAGCCGCATGACGCCGTCCTCTCCGTGACATCCCCGCGTGGTTAAACAAGCGATTGCTCGGTTAGCATTCCTAGGGTAGCTTGCCTGGCGGGAAGTCCTCATAGGAGGGGCGCTCAATGGCATTCGCCGATGTCGACGGCGTGCGACTGTTCTACACCGATGACACGGACGACGCCGGTGACGGCGCGCCCGGCTCGGTGCTGTTGCTGGTCCACGGATGGGGGTCCGACTCGCACGAGTGGTCCCACCACATCCCGGCGCTGCGCAAGAAGCACCGTGTCATCGCCGTCGACCTGCGGGGACATGGCCACTCCTCCTGCCGCGACACCGGCAACGTCCCGCGCCGGATGGCCGCCGACCTCGCCGAGCTGCTCGCCGGGCTCGGCACCGGGCCCGTGGTGGCCGTCGGCCACTCCATGGGCGGCCAGGTGGTCTCCCACCTGGCGGTCGAGCACCCCGGGACGGTGCGCGCGCTGGTGGCGGTCGACCCCGGGTACGGCTTCGGCGGGCCGGTCGCCGCGAACTTTCCCGCCATGGTCGCGGCCCTGCGCGGCGGGGACGCCAACGCCGTCGCCGTCGGCATCGACCAGTGGTCGTACACCCCGGCCACCCCGCCCTTGCTGCGGGAGTGGCACAGACGGCGCACCCTCGCCACGCCTCCCCACGTCCTGGTGGAGGCGTTCGAGGAGATGTTCGCGGTGCCGGGCGCCATCGGCGTGCGGCCCCACTCCGACGACTTCCTGGCGCGCAGGGACTGCCCGGTGCTCAGTTTCTGGTTCGACCCCGGGCAGGCCGCCTGGGAGTCGGGACTGTTCAAGGACCCCCGCTCGCGGACCGTGGTCTGGGAGGGCAGCGGTCACCGGCTGCACGAGGAACGTCCGGCGGAGTTCCTCCTCGTCGTCAACAAATGGCTGAAGGCGCTCGCCGGCGCTCGCGCGTGAGGAGAGGTCACCATGAAATTTTCCATAATGCTCAACCCGCAGATCCCCGGCTCCGGATACAGCCAGGAGGAGAACGCCAAGGCCAGGCGCCCGATCGGCCGCGACACCGAGTCCTACCAGAAACTGCTGCACGAGGTCCGCGAGATCGCCGTCCACGCCGACCAGCTCGGCTTCGACGCCCTGATGATGACCGAGCACCACTTCCACTCTGAGGGCTTCGAGTTCTCGGTCAACCCGCTGATGGTCCTCACCGACCTCGCGGCGCGCACCGAGCGCATCCTGCTGGCGCCCCTCGGCCTGGTGCTGCCCGCCTGGGACCCCATCCGGGCGGCGGAGGACGTCGCGCTGCTCGACCAGTTCTGCAAGGGACGCCTGCGGCTGGGCGTGGCGCGCGGGTACCAGAACCGGTGGCTGAACGTCCTCGGCCAGCGCTGGCACGCCTCGGCGGCCCGCTCGGACGGGTCGGCGGCCGACACGCGTAACTTCGACGTGTTCGGCGAGATCCTGCACATCATGAAGCTGGCGTGGACGCAGGAGACCCTCAGGTACAAGAGCGACATGCTCGACTACGAGGTCCCCTCCCCCTACTCGGGCATCGAGGGCTGGCCGGCCGTGGAGTGGACCAAGACGTTCGGCGCGCCGGGCGAGGTGTCCGAGGACGGCAAGATCCAGGCCGTCTCGGTGAGCCCGAGGCCGTATCAGGACCCCTACCCCGAGCTGTGGCAGCCGTTCACGGTCAGCGACCGCTCGGTGGTGCGGGCCGCGCAGGAGAACATCCTGCCGTGGATGTTCACCCCGAACCCCGACGAGCACGCCAAGAAGGCCAAGCTGTACCAGGAGGAGTCGGCCAAGTGCGGCCGGCCCTACAAGCTCGGCGAGCACACCGGCATCCTGAAGGTCGTCGGCATGGCCGACACCCGTGAGGAGGCCATCGCCACCTACGGCCCGATGCAGAAGGACTTCGCCGCGTTCTTCGGCCCCTTCGGCTACCTGGAGGTCCTGCGCAAGCAGGAGGACGACCGGCACCAGCCGATCTCCCCGGAGAAGGGCGACTACAAGCGTATGAACGAGGTCGAGCTGGCCCTGCTCGGGACGCCCGACGACGTCAAGCGCGGCATCCAGCGCATGCTCGACCGGATGCCCGACCTGGAGTGGTTCGGCATGTTCATGCAGGGCCAGCAGGGGGTGCTGCCGCTCGACACGGTCAAGCGCAACCTGGAGCTGTTCGCCACCAAGGTCATTCCCGAGTTCAGCGACTGAGGGGGACGGGTGCGTTTCTGGCTGGGTGCGTCGTTCTCCGACACCGACCAGTTCATCGAGCTGGCCAAGGCGTCGGAGCGGTGCGGCATGGACACTCTGACCCTGTCCGACCACATCTTCTTCGCCGACTACGAGTCGGCCTACCCGTACTCCCGTACCGGGGCGCCGCGCTGGACCGCCGCGACGCACTGGCCGGACGTCTGGGTCACCATCGGCGCGATGGCGGCCGTCACCGAACGCCTGCGGTTCGCGCCGAACGTGTACATCGCCCCTGCCCGCGACCTGTTCACCGTCGCCAAGCAGGTGTCCACCGCCGCCGTGCTCTCCCGCGACCGGGTCTCCTTCGGCGTGGGGGTCGGCTGGTGCAAGGACGAGTTCGTGCAGACCGGGCAGGACTTCCACACCCGGGGCAGGCGGCTGGACGAGATGATCCCGGTGCTGCGCGAGCTGTGGACGGGCGGCACGGTCGAGCATCACGGCGCGTTCTTCGACTTCGGCCCGCTGTCGATCGCCCCGGTCCCCGCGCGCCCGGTGCCGTTCTACGTCGGCGGCGACAGCGACGCCGCGCTGCGCCGGGCCGCCCGGCTCGGGGACGGGTGGATCGGCAACCGCGTCTACGCCGAGGAGCAGCTCGACCAGGTGATCGCCCGCCTGAACGGCTACCTGAAGGAGTACGGCAGGTCCGAGGGCGATCTGGAGATCGTCACCGCGCTCGCCGCCATGCCCGATGCGGTGACCTACCGCAGGCTCGCGGGCAAGGGCGTCACCGGCACGATGGCCGCCCCGTGGTGGCTCGCCACCCCCGAGGAGAAGGCCAGGCACGGGGAGGGCACCCTGGAACTCAAGATCGCGACGATGGAGCGCTTCGCGGAGGAGGTCATCGCGCGCATGTGACCGCCCGGCCGTGGGAAAGGGTCACCGCCCGGCCATCGGAGTGGGTCATCGCGCGGACGTGACCCGCCTGACCAGCCGCCCGAGCAGGGTCTCCAGCTCGGCGGCCGGGTCGGCGGCCAGTCCCGCGTGCACGGGCCCCGCCTGGACGACCGTGCTGCGCGGCGCCGTCAGCCAGCGGAACCGGGCGCCGAGCGGCTCGGCGCGCAGCGGCCCGGAGTCGTCGGAGCAGGCCCGCTCGTACCCGGCCAGGGCCAGCCGGACGCCCTCCAGGTCCACGCCGCCGTCGAGGGCGCGCAGCCGCGCCTCGTCCAGCTCGGTGCGGGCGCACAGGTAGCCGCGGGGCTGGGAGTAGACGATCACCCCGGCGTTCATCCGCTCGCCCCGGGCCACGCACGGCACGACGCGGATCACCGCGTACTCGTAGACGGCCGCCTCGGTCATCGCGTCACCGCCGGGAGCCAGGCGCGCGGGCCGTGGGCGCGGGCGAGCAGGTGGTCGACGTAGGCCCGACGCACGGCGGAGGCGTCCTCGAAGCCGGGCTCGCCGTCCAGCCACTCGCCGGGGACCAGGTCCACGACGGTGCGGAGCAGGTCTTCGGTGATCAGGGCGGGAAGCTCGGCGTCGGCCTCCTTGACGCGCGTCGCGAACGGCGCGAGGACGTGGTCGCGGGCGTCGAAGGCGCGCTGCGGGTCGGCGGTGCGCCAGTTGTGGTGGAACCACAGGGCGGCGCCGTGGTCGATCAGCCAGGTGTCGCCGTGCCAGACCAGCAGGTTGGGGTTGCGCCAGCTCCGGTCCACGTTGTGGACCAGGGCGTCGAACCAGAGCACCCGGGAGGCGAAACCGGCGTCGGGGGTCCACACCAGCGGGTCGAAGCCGAGGGCGCCGGGCAGGAAGTCGACGCCGAGGTTGAGGCCCTCGCTGGCGTTGAGCAGGTCCTGGATCTCCTGGTCGGGCTCCCTGGCGCCGATCTGCGGGTCGAGGTCGACCACGCGCAGGTCCGGGGTGCGCAGGCCGAGGCGGCGGGCCAGCTCGGCGCAGATGATCTCGGCGACCAGCACCCGCCGCCCCTGCCCCGCACCCCGAAATTTCACGACATATGTGCCTAGGTCATCGGCCTCGACGACGCCCGGCAACGACCCGCCCTCCCGGAGCGGGGTCACGTACCGCGTCGCGGTCACCTGTTCGAGCACTCGCCCAGGGTACCGACGCCGGCACCCGTCCCGGCCCGCCGGTCACCACGGCACAGGACCCGCCGGGCCCAGGAGCACGAACGGCCGGGTCACGACGGTGAGAACCCGGGTCACGACGGTAAGGAACCGGGTCACGACATCGAGAAACCGGCCGATGCGTGGTCCGGCCGGTCAGAACAGGACGGACATGAACGTGTCCACCTCTTTGAAGCCCACCCTGCGGTACGCCGCGCGCGCCGGCGCGTTGAAGTCGTTGACGTACAGCGTCACCGCGGGCGCGAAATGCCGCAGGGTCTGCTCCACGATGGCGGACATGCCCGTGACGGCGTGCCCCCGGCCGCGCAGCTCCGGGTGCACCCACACGCCCTGGATCTGGCACACCTGGGGGGTCACCGCTCCGACCTCCGCCTTGAAGACGACCCGGCCGTCCTCGATGCGGGCGAACGAGCGGCCGACCCGGATCAGCTCGGCCACCCGCGACCGGTACAGCGCGCCGCCGTCCCCGAGGTCGGGCGAGATGCCGACCTCCTCCGTGAACATCGCCACGCATGCGGGGAGCAGCGTGGCGAACTCATCGGGGCGGACGCGCCGCACCAAGGGGTCGGGCGGGACCGGCGAGGGCGACGAGATCGCCATGACCGGCTGGGCCCATCGGATGGCCCGCGCCGGGCCCCAGTAGGGCTCCAGCCGTTCCCACAGCTTCTCGACGGGGTCCACAGGGCCGACGATCGAGGAGCAGCGACGGCCCTGTTTGCGGGCACGGTCCGCGAAGGCCTGCACGGCCTCGGGCCCGGCGTTGACCGGTACCAGGTTGGCCCCGGCGTAGCACAATGAGGTCAGCCCGCCGCGCGGGCCGAATCCCCACATCTGTCCGCCGAGCCGGGCCGGGCTCAGCCCGACGGACCGGACCCGGGAAGCGACGAAGACGTTGGCGACGGGGTCCGCGTCGAGTACCGAGAGCACCTCTTCGCGGTCCTGATCGTCGAGCACGCGCGACGCCGATGTTCGCAGCATCACGGGCTTAGCCTACGCGACCGCCCCGATTTTGGAACGAACCGACCCTACTGGCCGTGAATCACCTTCGTGAGCCTCAGGTGCCCGCCACCGCCCGACGCCATCGGGAGAATCGGCCGGGGTTCGGGGGCCGCCGGGCACTTGGCGTCGGCGTGCCGCCCGGCCTGCCGTTCCGTGCCGCCGGGAAGGCTGCCGTTCCGCAGGTAGGCCGCGAGGTAGCGGTCGACGCAGAGGTTGCCCCCGAGCGACACCCCGTGGTTGCCGCCGCCCTCGACGAGCAGCCGCGAGCTCGGGAACCGGCCGCGCACCCGCAGCGCCCCGGGGTACGGCGTGGCCGCGTCCTGCCTGGACTGGATGAGCAGGAACGGCGGCACGTTGTCGACGTTACCCACGCGGATCGGCGTCCCCCCCTTGTCCGGCCAGAAGGCGCAGGGGGCGTTGTACCAGGCGTTGGCCCAGGCCATGAACGGCGCCTTGGCGTTCACCTTGACCGTGTCGGCGTACCACTTGGCCCAGTCGCGCGGCCACTCGGCGTCGCGGCACTGCACCCCGAGGTAGACCGCGTAGTTGTTCTCGGCCTCCGCGTCGTGATCCACGTGCTGGCGGTAGGCGGCCAGCAGGCCGTCGGCCCTGCCCTTCCTGGCGTACATGGCGAAGGCCCCGGCGAACTGCGGCCAGACGGCGTTGGTGTACCCGCCGACGGTGAAGATGTCGTCCAGCTCGCTCGGCCCGATCAGGCCGGCCGGGGCGGCGGCGAGGCGCGCCCGCATGGCGTACCAGGCGCCGGCGACATCGTGCTCGGTGCGGCCCAGGTGGTACACCGAGTCGTACCGGGCCACCCAGGACAGGAAGTCGCGGTGCCGCCGGTCGAAGGCGTAGTCCTGGGCGATGTTGGCGTCGTACCAGACCCCCTCGGGGTCGACCACGCTGTCCAGCACCAGCCGCTTCACCCGGTTGGGGAACAGCGTCGCGTACACCGACCCGAGGTAGGTCCCGTACGAGTACCCGAAGTAGCTGATCTTCGGCTCGCCGAGCGCCTCGCGGATCACGTCGATGTCGCGGGCGGAGTTCTCGGTGGTGAGGTGGGGCAGCAGCCACGACCAGCGCCGGCCGCACGCGTCGGCGTACTCCTTGGCCCGCGCGAGCAGGCCGGCCTCGGCGGCGTCGTTGGCCGGCACCTGGTCCGGCCGGGGGGCGGCGAAATGCTTCTTGGGGTCGACGCAGCTCAGCGCGGGCTCGCTCTTGCCCACCCCCCGGGGGTCGAACCCGATCACGTCGTACCGCGACGAGACGTCCTTGGGCAGGACGGTCGCGACGTACCGGGCCAGGGTCAGCCCCGACGCCCCGGGGCCGCCGGGGTTGACCAGGAGCACCCCCTGGCCGTGCGGGCCGTGGGAGGCCGCGCCCCGGACGCGGTTGAGCGCCAGGCCGATGGACGGCCCGGCCGGCCGGGCGGGGTCGAGCGGTGCCCGCACGATCGCGCACTCGACGTTGGGCGTCGTCTGCGCCCCCGGGCACGCGCCCCAGACCACGCCCTCACGGGGGACCGCGACCGCGCTGCCCGTCCCCCCTGTCAACCCGGTGATCAGCACCGTCGTACACGCGACTACCCCGAAGACCCGCTTCACGCGTCACTCCCTCTGCTCTCGTGGCAGAGGCGATGCTGTCGGATGCGGACGTGATGCGACCGCCGACCCGGCCCAATGTTTACCAATCCGTAGTCAATCGGTTGCGCCGGGTAGTGGGAAGCGCGGCGGGCTCAGTGGGCGAGGCGCTGGATCGCGACCATGGCGGCGTCGTCGCCGAGCCGGCCGCCGACGTGGGACAGCAGGTCGTCGCGCAGGAACCCGACGAGCGACTCCGGCCCCTCCCCCGTCCAGGACCCGATCCGCTCGGCCAGCGGGTAGAACCCGCCGCCGGGGCAGCGGGCCTCGATGACGCCGTCGGTGTAGAGCAGCAGGGTGTCGCCGACCTCGAAGCGGGAGACCTCGGCCTGGTAGACCGGTTCGGCCAGCTCGCCGAGCCCGAGCGGCGGCGAGGGGTGGACGGCCTCCAGGGACACCAGCCGGTGGTCGCGGATCAGCAGGGGCGGCGGGTGCCCGCAGTCGATCATCTCGACCACCGGATCGCCGTCCGGGATGTCCAGCACGACCGCCGTGATGAAGTTCTCGCCGGAGTCCTCGCACTCCTGGGCGTTCTCCTCCAGGTCGGCCCGCACGCTCTCGTCCAGATGGCACACGACGTCGGCCAGGGCCACGTGGCGGCGGGCGGCCTCGCGGAAGGCGCCGAGGAGCATCGCGGCGTCGCCCACCGAGGGCAGGCCCTTGCCCCGGACGTCGCCGATGACGATCCGCGCGCCCTTGGGCGTGCGGAGGGCGGCGTACAGGTCACCGCCGATCTGGGCCTCCTCCTCGGCGGCCAGGTAGGTGGAGGCGAGCCTGAGCGGGCCGAGGACCGACGGTATGGGCCGGAGCAGGGCACGCTGCGCGGTCTCCGACACCGATCGGACCTGGGTCAGTTGCTTCATGTGCCGGTCGCGGACGTAGGCGAACAGCACCAGGCAGGCCGAGACCACGACCAGGGCCGCCAGTTGCGTCTGCATCCCGCGCGAGCCCAGCAGGCCGTTCTGGGCGCCGAGCATCACCTCGTCGGCGATGGTGATGACGCTCACCACGGCGGTGAACCAGGGCCCGGCGAACGAGGCGGTGATCGCAGGCGCCGTGACCAGCAGGGGGCTGAGCTGGATCTCCTGCGGGGCCAGCAGGTCCGCGACGGTGATCACCGCGATCAGCGCGAGCGGCACCGCCACCAGTGCGTGACCCGGCCGCCACGTCCGGTGCGGATCGGACAGCCACCGCCGAACCGGCACCCTTCATGCATACACCCCCGCCCGAGCCCGCGCGACCAGCGACGCCCGCCACGCCAGGCCCGTGACCAGGCGAATGACCGGCTAGGGCGGGCACGGGCGCGGCTCGCGACGGGCACCGGGCCGGGGGCGGTCCCCCGGCGGGTGGGTCGGCCGGCGGGGTGGGTCAGCTGACGACGACCTGCGGGCCGGGGGCGTCCTCGTCGTCGAGGTCGACGTCCACGCCCATCTCCTCGGCCAGGCGCAGGGCCTCCTCGATCAGGGTCTCCACGATCTGGGACTCGGGGACGGTCTTGACGACCTTGCCCTTGACGAAGATCTGGCCCTTGCCGTTGCCCGAGGCGACGCCGAGATCGGCCTCGCGCGCCTCGCCGGGGCCGTTGACGACGCAGCCCATCACGGCGACCCGCAGGGGGACCTTCAGCCCGTCGAGGCCGGCGTGGACCTGCTCGGCCAGGGTGTACACGTCGACCTGGGCCCGGCCGCACGAGGGGCAGGACACGATCTCCAGCCCGCGCTCGCGCAGGTTGAGGGACTCCAGGATGCCGATGCCGACCTTGATCTCCTCGACCGGGGGCGCCGACAGCGAGACCCGGATCGTGTCGCCGATGCCCTCGGCCAGCAGGGCGCCGAACGCCACGGCCGACTTGATCGTGCCCTGGAACGTCGGGCCCGCCTCGGTGACGCCGAGGTGCAGGGGGTAGTCGCAGCGGGTCGCGAGCAGGCGGTAGGCCTGGATCATGACGACCGGGTCGTGGTGCTTGACGGAGATCTTGATGTCGCGGAAGCCGTGCTCCTCGAACAGCGAGCACTCCCACAGCGCCGACTCCACCAGCGCCTCGGGCGTCGCCTTGCCGTACTTGGCCAGCAGGCGCGGGTCCAGGGAGCCGGCGTTCACGCCGATGCGGATCGGGGTGCCGGTGTCGGCCGCGGCGCGGGCGATCTCGCCGACCTTGTCGTCGAACTTCTTGATGTTGCCGGGGTTGACCCGGACCGCCGCGCAGCCGGCCTCGATGGCGGCGAACACGTACTTGGGCTGGAAGTGGATGTCGGCGATCACCGGGATCTGCGACTTGCGGGCGATGATCGGCAGCGCGTCCGCGTCGTCCTGCGAGGGCACCGCGACGCGGACGATCTGGCAGCCAGACGCGGTCAGCTCGGCGATCTGCTGAAGGGTGGCGTTGATGTCCGACGTCAGGGTGGTGGTCATGGACTGGACCGAAACCGGCGCGTCACCACCTACCGGGACCGATCCGACCATGATCTGCCGCGACACCCGCCGCTCGGCGATCGGCTTGCTCCGTACCGAGGGAATCCCCAGTTCAACAGATGTCATATTTCCCAGCACCTTGGTGTTCGGCGACGCGCTCAGACCTCCCCAGTCTAGGTAACCCGCACGACCACCGAGTTACGGATACGGAGAAAGTCCTTGACCCTGGCGTGACTTCGGCGGCGGCTACCGGGGAGGCGCGGCGGCGGTCAGCTCGCGGGCCCGGGCGCGGGCCCAGGCGTCCGCGTCCAGGACCTCCGCCACCGACCCGGCCGGCGAGACGGAGTGCTCGCCGACGACGGCCGCGATGGTGTCGACGATCCCGGTGAACGGCAGCCGCCCGCCGAGGAATGCCTCCAGGCACACCTCGTTGGCGGCGTTGTACACCGCCGGGGCCGTGCCGCCCTGGGAGCCCACGTGCCGGGCCAGCGCCACGGACGGGAACGCCTCGTCGTCCAGGGGCTCGAAGGTCCAGGTGTGGGCGGTGGTCCAGTCGACGGCCCTGGCCGCGCCCGGCACGCGGGACGGCCAGCCGAGCGTGAGCGAGATCGGCAGCCGCATGTCGGGCGGGCTGGCCTGGGCGATGGTGGAGCCGTCGACGAACTCCACCATCGAGTGGATCATCGACTGCGGGTGGACGACCACGACGATCCGGTCGAAGGGGATGTCGAACAGCAGGTTGGCCTCGATGACCTCCAGGCCCTTGTTGACCAGCGTCGCCGAGTTGAGCGTGATCACCGGGCCCATGTCCCAGGTGGGGTGCCTGAGCGCCTGCTCGGGGGTGACCTCCGTCATGTCGGCGCGCGCCCGGCCGCGGAACGGCCCGCCGCTGGCGGTGACGATCAGCCGCCGCACGGCCGAGGGGTCGTACCCCGAGGGTCCCGCGGCCCACAGGCACTGCGCCAGCGCCGAGTGCTCGGAGTCCACCGGCAGGATCTGGCCGGGACGGGCCAGCCGCTTCACCAGCGGGCCGCCGATGATGAGCGACTCCTTGTTGGCGAGCGCCAGCACGCGGCCCGCCCGCAGCGCGGCCAGGGTGGAGGTGAGGCCGATCGCCCCGGTGATCCCGTTCAGGACGATGTCGCAGGGCCGGGCGGCGACCTCGGCGACCCCCTCGGGGCCCGCGAGGATCGGCACCGGGCCGATGGCGCGGCGCAGGGCGGGCACGGCGCGCTCGTCGGCGACGGCCACCACGTCGGGGCGGAACCGCTCGACCTGGGCGGCCAGCAGGTCGACCCGGCCGCCTCCGGCGACGAGCCCGGCGACCCGGAAGCGCCCCGGGTCGCGCTCGATGACGTCGAGGGCTTGGGTGCCCACCGAACCGGTCGAGCCGAGCACGACGATCGAGCGCCGCTCGTGCGGGCCGGGGAGCTCCATCGGGCCCGCCTGGGCGGCGGGGCCGGCCACGCCCGTGAGATCGGCCGGGTCCATGAGAGGGGTCTGCATGCCCCCATTATCCCGACGTCCCCCTCGGTCGCCGAAGGCCCCGTTCTTTGTCACCAGAGCGACAGGTGAGAAAGCAGCAGCTAAACGCCCGAATCCCGTCATACCCGTCTCGGTGAATAGCGAGAAATGCGGCATTAGACGGCACTAGCTTCCCGCGTCAGGACATGGCACCCGTTCCAGCGGGAGCCGGGCCCGAGCACACACCCACCGCGCCGGCGGGCGGGCACTCCCGCCCGCCGGCGCCCCACCCCGCGACCGCGACCCTTCAGCGTGGAGGACTGCACAGGCCCCCGCCCCGGGGGGGGGGGGGGCGGCCCCCCCCCCCCCCCGCGGGGGGGGGGGGCCCCCCCCCCCCGCCGCCCCACCACCCGGCGACCGCGACCATTCAGCGTGGAGGACCCCGCATGCACCGCACGGCACGACGCCTCATCCCCATCCTCGTGATATCGCCCATCGCCGCCGGGGGGATCCTGCTGACCGCCCCCACCGCCCAGGCCGCCCGCCCCGTCAGCCCCCGGCCCATCGTCCACGACGCGGCCGACACCAAGACCGAGCAGGGCGTCGTCAAGCGGTTCTGGACCCCCGCCAAGATGGAGGCCGCCAAACCGCTCGACCTCGTCAGGTCGCGCGCCGGCCGTACGACGACCGCGCCCGGCGGCGGCACGGCGGTCGCCCCCGGCGCCCGCTCGGTGAAGCGCGCCGACACCCCCGCGACCCCCGCCACGCCGACCCCGTCGCCCTCCGCCCCCGCCTCCGCCTCCGCCTCGCCGAGCCCGTCGGCCACGCCGTCCACGACGCCAGCGGCACCGGCGGCCCTCTCGTCCCGCTCCTCGGGCGCGGCCTGGACGGCGGGCGGCACGGTCGTGAAGACCGAGGGCCGCGTCTTCTTCACCTACCAGGGACGCAGCGCCTCCTGCTCGGGCACCGCGGTGACCAGCGCCAACAAGAGCGTCGTCATCACCGCCGGCCACTGCGTCAAGCTCGGCGGCGCCTTCCACACCAACTGGGTGTTCGTCCCCGGCTACGACAACGGCAGCCGCCCCTACGGGACCTGGATCGCCACCAACCTGCTCACCACGACGCAGTGGAACGCGACCGAGGACATGAACTACGACATGGCCGCGGCCGTCGTCGCCCCGCTGAACGGGCAGCTGCTCACCGACGTCGTGGGCGGCCAGGGCGTGGCGTTCAACCAGGCGCGCGGGCGGCAGATGTACGCCTTCGGGTACCCGGCCGCGAGCCCCTACAACGGCTCCAAGCTGATCTACTGCGCGGGCCGGGTGTTCGAGGACTACCTGGTCTCCACCGACCAGGGACTGAGCTGCGACATGACCGGCGGGTCCAGCGGCGGCGGCTGGTTCCAGAACTTCGATCAGCGCACCGGGGCGGGGACGCTGAACTCGGTGAACAGCTTCAAGTACAACTTCGCGCCGTACTGGATGTTCGGGCCGTACTTCGGCCCGGAGGCCCAGGCCGTCTACACCACGGCGCAGACCGAGGACGCCACCTGATTTACCGAAAGTAATCGCAAGATCACCCTAGGTGGTCCAAACTCGGGAGCCATGACCCCGATCCCCGCCCTGATCGCCGCCATCCCCCTCGCCGCCGGCCTGGTGGGCGCTCCGTCCGGGTCGCCGGACTCGTCCCCCGCGTCGGCCGGGGTGGTCCAGCACGTGGCCGCCCGAACCGGGGCCGAGCAGCACCGCGTGCTGGGCTACTGGACCCCCGAGCGGATGGCGGGGGCGCTGCCCGCCGGCCTGCTCGGTCCGGTCGAGACGGCCGGCCGGGCGGCCTCCGGCGCGCTGCCCCTGCGCGTGCTGTCCCCGCGCCCGCCCGCCCAGACCTCCTCCACGGCCAAGGCCGCGCCCAGGTCCCCGGTGGTCCCGGTGCAGGGCGCGGGCGCGCCGCGCGTGAGCACAAGCGGCGCGCGGTGGGCCGCGGGAGGCGCGGTGACCCGCACGACCGGCCGGGTGTTCCTCACCCTGGCGGGCGTCGACTACGTCTGCTCGGCGAGCGCCGTCAGCAGCCGCAACCTGGACGTGGTCGTCACCGCCGGCCACTGCGTCAAGGACGGCGCGGGCGCCTGGGCCGAGAACTGGGCGTTCGTGCCCGGGTACGAGCCGGGGCGCCGGCCCTACGGCACCTTCACCGCCAGGCGGATGTTCGTCCCCGAGCCCTGGTCGCGCAGCGCCGACGACAGCGACGACCTGGGCATGGTCGCGGTCAACCCCTCGGGCGGGCGCCATCTCGGCCAGGCGGTCGGCGGCCAGGAGATCGGGTTCGACCTGCCGAGGGGCCGGCGCGCCTACGGGTTCGGCTTCCCTGCCGACCCTCCCTACGACGGCCGCCGCCTGATCTACTGCTCGGGCGACCTCCACGGCGACCCGAACGGCCAGACCGGCGACCAGGGCATGCGCTGCGACCTCACGGCGGGGTCCAGCGGCGGGCCGTGGCTGAGCTCGTTCGACCCCGCGACCGGGCAGGGGGTGGTGACCTCGGTCAGCAGCTTCAAGTACAGCGACGACCCCGGCACGATGTACGGCCCGTACTTCGGCCGCCAGGCCCGGCGGGTCTTCGAGGCGGCTCAGCGGGCGTGACCCGGACGGCGGCCGAGAGCGGGTGCCCGGACGGCGCCCAGGGCGGCGGTGATCCCCGGGAGGTGACGCCCGGGGCCTACAGGGTCAGGCCGGTGAGGACCATCACCTTCTCGTAGGTGTAGTCCTCCATGGCCGAGCGCAGGCCCTCGCGGCCGGTGCCCGACTCCTTGACGCCGCCGTAGGGCATCTGGTCGGCGCGGTACGACGGCACGTCCCCGATGATCACCCCGCCGACCTCCAGCTCCTTGCCGGCCCGGAAGGCCAGGGCGAGGTCCCGGGTGAACACCCCGGCCTGCAGGCCGTACTTGGAGTCGTTGACGGCGGCGAACGCCTCGTCCACCGAGGCCACCGGCTGGACGACCAGCACCGGGCCGAAGACCTCCTCGCGCAGGACCTTGGCGTCGCGCGGCACGTCCGCGAGCACGGTCGGCGCCACGGTGGCCCCGTCCCGGCCGCCGCCCGTGAGCACCTTCGCGCCGGACGCGGCCGCCTCGGCCACCCACCGCTCGACCCGCTCGGCCGCCTCGGCCGACACCAGCGGGCCCACCTGCGTCTTGTCGTCGGCCGGGTCGCCGACGACCAGGCTCTCCACGGCGGCGACGAGCTTGGCGGTGAACGCCTCGGCCACGGGCGCCTCGACGATCACCCGCTGGACGGCGATGCAGCTCTGCCCGGCCTGGTAGTTGGAGAACAGCGCGATGCGGGTGGCCGCCCAGTCCAGGTCGGCGTCGGCGAGCACGACGGCCGCCGCGTTGCCGCCGAGCTCCAGCGTGACGTGCTTGCGCGGCACCTGGTCCTGGATGGCGTACCCGACGGGGCCGGAGCCGGTGAACGACACCACCGGAAGGCGCGGGTCGGCGACCAGCGCACCCGCCCGGTCGTTCGGCACCGGCAGCACCGAGAACATGCCCTCGGGCAGGCCGGTCTCGGCGAGGATCTCCCCGAGCAGCAGCGCCGTGAGCGGGGTGGCGGGCGCCGGCTTGACGATCACCGGAGCGCCGACCGCGATGGCCGGGGCGACCTTGTGCGCGACCAGGTTGAGCGGGAAGTTGAACGGCGTGATGGCCAGCACCGGCCCGTGGGGCTGGCGCGAGACGTAGGCGAGCCTGCCGGTGGCGGCGGCCTCGGTGTCGAGCCGCTGGGCGGTGCCGCTGAAGCGCCGGGTCTCCTCGGCGGCGAACCGGAAGGTGGCGACCGCGCGGCCGACCTCGCCGCGCGCCCAGAAGATCGGCTTGCCGTTCTCGGCGCTGATCAGCCGGGCGATCTCCTCGGCGCGCTCGGACAGGCGGCGCGAGACGTGGGCCAGGGCCGCGGCGCGCACGTGCAGCGGCAGGGCGGCGGCCTCCTTGCGCACCGCGTGCGCGGCGGCCACCGCCCGCTCGACCTGGGCGGGTGAGGGCACGGATGCGGTGCCGACGACGCGGCCGTCGTGCGGGTTGGTCACCGTGAGCTCTGCCTCGCCCGTGGCGGGCGAACCGGCGAGCCAGAAGGGGCTTACGTCCATGCTTCCGACCGTATGTCACAAGGTCGGCGGGGGGTGCCACTCCAGTACGGACAAGCGGCCGTCCCGACCGCTACGTTCCGCATAAGGAACTTATTTTCCCCGTTCTGTAACGGACATGCCGCAATCTCACGATGATTTCTGGTGCGTGTCGGTTTGAATGACTCCGCACGTGGTTAAGTCATCTTGCGGGTCCGCGCGGGACCCTTGGGGAGAAGGGTCTAGGTAGCTCATGGGTACGCCGGCGCCGCTCGGCCTCCAAGGGGCGTACGCATTGGGCAGCCAGACCTCACAGGACGAGCTGCGCGTCCGCCTCATCAACGTCGCGGGCGACCTTCTCCTGACGGACGGCGCGGACAGCCTGTCGATGCGTGGCGTCGCCGCCGAGGCGGGATGTTCCACCACGGTCGTCTACACCATGTTCGGCAACAAGGAGGGGCTCGCCGAGGCGCTCTACCTTGAGGGCTTCGAGCGCTTCCGGCGCCGGCTGGCGGCCGTCCCGCGCCATGCCGACCCGCTGGAGTACCTCACCTCACTCGGCCCGGCGTACCGCGAGGCGTGCCTGGCCGAACCCGGCTACTACAGCGTGATGTTCGAGAAGGCCATCCCCGGCTGGGAGCCGAGCGAGCGGGCCCGCACGCTGGCCAGGGCCGCGGTCAACATCCTCGACCGGGCGATCGCCGACTGCATCTCCGCCGGGTACCTGGTGCCCACCCAGCCGCGCAAGGTCGCCGACTGCCTGTGGGCCGCCGCGCAGGGCGCGGTCAGCCTGGAACGCGCGGGCCACCTGCGGGGCGACCACATCTACACCTCCGTCACCCTGGCGGCGATCAGCCGCTACCTGGTGCACAAGGACTCGGTCCCGATCCCCCTCTAGCCCCGGCCACCGGCCGATGGCCAGCCCCGCTGGCCGCCCGCCGACAGCGCGATCCACAGTTCGGCGCGGGCCGCCGGGTCGTCCAGGTCGCGCCCGAGCAGCTCGCCGACCCGGCGCATGCGGTAGCGCAAGGTGTGCCGGTGGACGCCGAGGCGCTGCGCCGCGGCGTCCCAGTGGCCGTTGCACGCCAGGTAGGCGCGCAGCGATTCCACCAGGTCGGCCCGCGAGCCGTACTCGCGCAGCGGGGCGAGCAGGGCCGTGGCGAACCCGGCCAGGGCGTCGGGGTCGACCAGGGAGAGCAGCCCCTGCCCGGCGAGGTCGGCATGGCGCATGACGGGGGCGGCCGAGGCCAGGGCGCGGCGCGCCTGTTCGAGCCCGGTGCCCAGCGCGGTCATGCCGACCGGCTCGCTCACCCCGACCCGGCCGCCGGCGGCGGCCAGCTCGATCAGGGGCCCGGCCGCGTCCCCGGCCGCCAGCACGACCACCAGCGGGCCCCAGGGGGCGGCGAACGCCGGCAGCGCGTCCAGCAGGGCCTCGGCGTCGGCGGGGTCGCAGGCCAGCACGACGAACGGCTCGTCGGGCAGCCCGCCGCCGACCATCTCGACGACCTCCTCGGCGGAGCCCCGGTCGCCGGCCAGCAGCAGGCGGAGCGCCGCCGCGCGCACGCGCCGCACGGCGGCCAGGCGCCCCCTGCCCTGTTCGAGAGAGAGGGTGAGCAGCGAGTTCGCGGTGTTGACGATGGTGTGCCCGACCGGCGTGAACGGCCGGTCCGAGCCGACCGCGAAGAACCCTCTCAGGTGCGGCCGCCCGCCGAGCGGCTGCACGATGACGTGCTCGTCCGGCCCTGACAGGGCCAGGCTCGCGGGCGCGCCGGGGGCCCGCAGCCGCCCGACCTCCCGCAGGGTCGTCTCCACCCCCCGCGCCGACCCCTCGCCGGCCGCGTGCAGCTCGGCGCCCGCCTCGTCCAGCAGCACGGCCCAGCCGTGGATCTCCCTGGCCAGCCGCTCGATCACCGCGCCCATGCCGCCGGTCTGGAGCGCGGCCCGGGTCAGCCGGCCCTGCGCGGCGAAGGCGCCGCTGAGCTCCTCGTACCGCTCGGCGGCCAGCAGCTCGCTGACGGCCTTGCCGATCGCGATGAACGGCGTCTCCCGGGGCACCTCGACCAGCGGCAGCCCGGCGCGGGCGGCGGCCTCGGTGAACTCCCGGGGCACGGTGTCGTGGCCCAGCCCGACGCCGAACCCGAGCCCGGCCACCCCCCGGGCGACAAGCCGGGATATGTACGGTTCGGCGTCCGCCGGGCCGAGGCGCATCCCGATGGTCAGCACCAGCTCGTCGCCCTCCAGGAAGGGGGTGGGGTCGGCCAGCTCGCTGACCGCGACCCAGCGCACGGGGCGGTCCAGGGCCGCCTCTCCCGCGCGTACCTTCAGGCGCAGCGGCACCAGTGCCGCCACCCGCCGCAAGGTCGGAGCCATCCAGCCCCCAGGAACCATCGGTACTTGTACAACTTGGACAAGCAGAATGGCCATATTGTGCCATGTCGCCAAGTAAGCAGGCGGGCAAGGTGGCCGTACCGTCACAAGCATGAGCATCGAGCGTGACGTAAACGACCAGCCGTACGCGTCCCCGCCCATCGCCCACGGCGGCCCCTCGCTCCCCCAGGAGCGCCGCCTGGTGACCGAGGTGCCCGGTCCGAGGTCACGTGAGCTGCTCGCGCGCAAGCGGGCCGCAGTGCCGCAGGGCATCGGCACCACCCTGCCGGTCTTCGTGACGCACGCGGGCGGCGGCGTGGTGGTGGACGCCGACGGCAACTCGCTGATCGACTTCGGCTCCGGCATCGCGGTGACCAGCGTCGGCAACGCGGCACCGCGCGTGGTGGAGCGGGTGCGGAAGCAGGTGGCCGACTTCACGCACACCTGCTTCATGGTCACGCCGTACGAGTCGTACGTCGAGGTCTGCGAGAAGCTCAACCGGCTCACCCCGGGCGACCACGAGAAGCGCTCGTTCCTGGTCAACTCGGGCGCCGAGGCCGTGGAGAACGCCGTGAAGGTGGCCCGGCACGCGACCGGCCGCCAGGCCGTCGTGGTGTTCGACCACGGGTACCACGGCCGCACGCTGCTGACCATGACGCTCACGGCCAAGAACATGCCCTACAAGCACCGGTTCGGCCCGTACGCCCCTGAGGTGTACCGGATGCCGATGGCCTACCCGTTCCGGTGGCCCACCGGGCCGGAGAACTGCGCCGAGGAGGCCGCGGCGCAGACCATCGACATGATCAACAAGCAGATCGGCGCGGAGAACGTCGCCGCCATCGTGATCGAGCCGATCCAGGGCGAGGGCGGCTTCATCGAGCCGGCCCGTGGCTTCCTCCCCGCCCTGGCGGAGTACGCCCGGGGCGCCGGGATCGTGTTCATCGCCGACGAGGTGCAGACCGGGTTCGCCCGCACCGGCCACCTGTTCGCCTGCGAGGACGAGGGCGTCGTGCCCGACATCATCTGCACGGCCAAGGGCATCGCCGGCGGCCTGCCGCTGGCGGCCGTCACCGGCAGGGCCGAGCTCCTCGACGCCGTCCACATCGGCGGCCTCGGCGGCACCTACGGCGGCAACCCGCTCGCGTGCGAGGCGGCGCTGGCCGTGCTCGACACCATCGAGGCCGAAGGTCTCGTCGAGCGGGCCAGGGAGATCGGCGGCGTCATGCTGCCCCGGCTGCGCGCGCTGGCCGAGCGGTTCGACATGATCGGCGACGTGCGGGGACGCGGCGCCATGATCGCGATCGAGCTCGTGGTCCCCGGCACCAACGAGCCGGACGCGGACGTGACCGGCGAGATCGTCAGGCGCTGCCACGCGGAGGGCCTGGTCGTGCTCACCGCCGGCACCTACGGCAACGTCCTGCGGTTCCTCCCGCCGCTCTCCATCCCCGGCAACCTGCTCGACGAGGGCCTGACCATCCTGGAGAAGGTCATGTCGTCCCTATAGGAAGCCCGCGAAAGGGGCATCCGGCTTGCTGCCGGGTGTCCCTTTTGTTGTTGAAAGACCTGCGCGATGCCCGGGATTTAACCCGTCCTTGACATCCCTCTAGTCGATCACTGACGGTAATGGAGCTATAACGGTTCGGGTACAAGCCACTCGATCAACGGGAGCGTGATGAGCTGGGATCCGACCGGAGCCGCACGGCTCAACCTGACGTTCGACCCAGAAGATCTCACCGGCCCGCAGCGCGATGGGGACGCCTGCGTGGTCTGCAGCAAGAAATGGCCTCGGCCTCGGGTCCGTGTCGGCAGGCTTCCGGACGACGCGCCGGTGATGGCCTGCGAGGAGTGCGCCGAAGCGCTGCTCCCCGCGACCCCCGCGCCGCGGAACAAGAGCTCTGAGAGCAGGGCCGCGTTCCCCTGACCCGGGCGCCGCTCCAGATCAAGGTCACATCCGCACCCACCCGCGTCGTGGCTCGCCGGTCACTGCTCGCGCATCCCCCACGGCGACCCGTACTCGTTCAGCAGGTCGAGGAACGGGACCGGGTCGAACGCCTCGGGGCCGAGCACTCCCTCGCCCTTCCAGGCGCCGCGCGCGACCAGCTCCAGCGCCACGACGGGGTGGACGGCGGTCTGCCAGAGCACGGCCTGGCAGCCGTACTCCCGCATGGACCACTCGTTGTCGACCACGTGGTACAGGTACACCTCGCGCGGGCGGCCGTCCTTGCCGGTGCCCCTGACCCAGGTGCCGGCGCAGGTCTTGCCGCGCATCCGGTCCCCGAGGGTCGCCGGGTCGGGCAGGCACGCCGCCACGACGTCGCGCGGCGCCACCTCGGCGCCCTTGACGTTCACCGGCCGGGTGGAGTCCAGGCCGAGCTTGTGCAGCGTCCTGAGCACGCCGATGAACTCCTCGCCGAGACCGTACTTGAACGTCACCCGCCGCGCGTCCACCCAGCGCGGGACCAGCAGGACCTCCTCGTGCTCGACGTTCACGCACTCGACCGGGCCGATGCCCTCGGGGAAGTCGAAGACCTCCGGCTCGCTGAACGGCGCGGTCGTGTGCCAGCCGCCGTCCTCCCAGACGACCGGCGGGTTCAGGCATTCCTCGATGGTCGTCCAGATCGAGAAGGTGGGCGCGAAGCCCTCCTCGCCGTCGGGGCCCTCGATGACCAGGTTCGCCCCGTCCCGTACGCCGATCTCGTCGATGCTCCGGAACAGGTGGTCGGCGGCGTACCTGGCGAACACGTCGGCCAGGCCGGGCTCGACGCCCATGCCGACCAGCGCGAGCCTGCGCCCGGCCTCCCACTCGGGCGCCAGCGCGAACTGCTCGTCGCCGAGCTTGACGCCGGTCAGCTCGTACGGCCGCGAGGGGTGCGGGCTGGACAGCGACATCGCCATGTCCAGATAGTGCGCGCCGGCGTTCAGCGCGGCGCGGAACAGGGGCATGTCGAACCGGGGGTCCACGGCGTTGAACAGCACGTCGCAGGCGTGCTCCCTCAGCGCCGCCTCCACGGCGTCCTGGTCGGAGGCGTCCAGGCCGATGGCGCTGAACCGCGCGTCGGGACGCGGGCCGTCCGGCCCGGGAACCGTCCGCCTGGCGACCACCGCCTCGGCTCGCGAGCGGTCGTAGTCGGCGACGACGATGTGGTCGAAGAAGTCACGTCGGGCGGCGATGGGGACCACGGCGGAACCGACGCCACCGGCGCCCGCCAGCAGGATGCGCATGCCCGCGACGTTACCAATTGACTGGTCGACCATTCAACGGACCCCCGGCGGAACCGGATCGGGCCCGCGCCGGCGGAGCTTCGCGAGGCGGGTACGCGGCCGGTCAGGGGCTCGGCCGTACGTCCGGCCCGGGGGCCGGGGTGGAGCGCGAAGAGGCGCTCCGGAGTCGGGGGGAGCATCCGGAGCGCCCCTGGCAGACGGCGCCCAGCGGGGGGACGGGCGCTGCCTGCGGCCTTCTCACGTCAGGTAAAGACCACCCCGGTCAGCGCACGAGCTGCTGCCATCTGGTGGCCCACTCGGCATAGTCAGTGCATTCCCCATGCCGGCCACCGCAATCCTTCGACGGTCTAACGGCAAAGCTGATCTTTTTCAGCCATTTATCGTCTTTGACCCGATACGCGGCGCAGACCCGTGCGGCGGCCCCGCCGCACGCGGCCGGGTTGGCGGGCGCGAGCCCGTTCCACGCCGCCGCCTGCCGTTGCGTGCCGGCCGAGGCGGTCCAGGCGAGCCACTTGTACGCGCAGTTCGGGGCGGTGGCCTGCGCCGAGACCATCCAGGAGTCCACCCAGCCGGTCGTCGGCTCGTCGGGCACGGCCTTCACCGGGCGGCCGGCCCGGCGCAGGATGTCGAGCTGGTAGGGCAGCGCCCGCCCCAGCCGCACCGTCGACCCGGCCAGCCCCTGAAGGGCCTCGATCGGCTCCCTCCAGTAGACGCGCTCACCCTGCCGTTCGGTGAGCAGCGCCATCGCGGCGTCGAGCTGGGCCGGGGTCAGCTCGAACGGGTCCTTCACCCCGAGCTTCGGGCGCCGCCCCTTCAGTGCGAGGGCGGCGTCGGCGATCGACATGGGGCTGTTCCGCACCGTGACGGGGCCGCGATCGGAGTAGATCGCGTCCCCCTTGGCCGGGCGCGCCCCGCCGGAGTCGTAGAGCGTGACGTACGACCCCCACAGGAACGGGACGCCGTACACCTTGCCGCCGGCCGTGACCGAGCGCTGGGTGCGCAGCCATCGCGGGATCGCGTCGTAGCCGGAGATGAGCGAGGTGGTGAGCGGGACGACCTTGCGCTCGTCGATCAGCCTGCCCGTGACCTCCGGGGGCGCCGCGACCACGTCGAAGGCGGTCTGGGCGAGCAGCTTGTCCATCTGGTCGCCCGACTGGGGGAAGCGGAGGTTCACCCGGCAGCCCGTGCTCTGCTCGAACGGTTTGACCCAGTTGACGTCCGGGTCGCTCCCGCCGTACTCGGCGTAGCCGCGGAACGTCAGCACGGTCAGCATGCCCTCGCCGGGCCCTGGAGTGCCGCGCGAGGACTTCGGGACGGGGGTCGGGGTGCTCGTGGGAGTGCTGGACGGGGACGGCGTCGCGGTCGCGGCCGGCGGCGTCGGGCTGGGTGCCGCCGCGACCTGGGCGGCGTCGCTCCCCGGGGACGCGGGAGCGGGCCCCGCGCACGCGGCGAGCGCCACCGGGAGGGCCATCGCCGCGAGGCCGGTCCGGAGTCGCCCCGTACTCACCATGCCGGCCCCCGCCTCCCGCCTTCGTCGGTCTCACCGGGAGCCTATCGGGCCCGGCGCACCGGCGACCTGGCATGCCGGGCGGCCCGCGTGGAAGCGCCGAAGGGGCGCGGGCCCTGTCATCCGGCCCGCGCCCCTGTGGTCATCTCACTCGCCGCGCCGCCTACCTCATCCGGTGCAGGAGGGGTAGACGGAGTACACGCCGTAGACGAGCGGGTACGTCAGGCCCGTCGCGGCCGCGCACGGGCTGGTCGACGGAGTACCGGCCGCCTGACCGCTGCCCGTCCCTCCAGAGGGACCGGGAGGGCCCTGCGGTCCGGGCGGACCCTGCGGTCCGGGAGGTCCTGCCGGACCCTCGGGACCGGGCACGCCACTTCCAGGCGCACCCTGCGGACCGGCCGGACCCTGCGGACCGGGAGCACCGTCGACACCGGGAGCACCCGGAGCGCCGGGAGCGCCGTCAATGCCGGGAGCACCCGGAAGGCCGGGAGCACCCGGGGCACCGTCCACTCCAGGCAGACCCGCCGGACCCGCCGGACCCTGCGGACCAGGAGCACCATCGACGCCGGGAGCACCCGGAATGCCAGGAGCGCCGTCAATGCCCGGAGCCCCAGGAAGGCCAGGAGCGCCGTCGACTCCAGGCGCACCTTGCGGACCGGCCGGACCCTGCGGACCGGGAGCACCGTCGATGCCCGGAGCACCCGGAGTGCCGGGAGCGCCGTCAATGCCGGGAGCGCCAGGAAGGCCGGGAGCACCCGGGGCACCGTCCACTCCAGGCGGACCCTGCGGGCCGACCGGACCAGGAGCGCCATCGACGCCGGGAGCGCCAGGAAGGCCCGGAGCACCCGGGGCACCGTCCACTCCAGGCGGACCCTGCGGGCCGACCGGACCAGGAGCACCGTCAACGCCGGGAGCACCAGGAAGGCCAGGAGCACCCGGAGCACCGTCGACTCCGGGCAGACCCGCCGGACCCGCCGGACCCTGCGGACCAGGAGCGCCGTCAACGCCCGGAGCACCGGGAAGGCCAGGAGTTCCAGGAGCGCCATCGACTCCAGGCAGACCTGCCGGACCCTGCGGGCCGACCGGACCAGGAGCACCGTCAACGCCGGGAGCGCCAGGAAGGCCGGGAGTACCCGGAGCGCCATCGACTCCAGGCGGACCCTGCGGGCCGACCGGACCAGGAGCGCCATCGATACCGGGAGCGCCAGGAAGGCCGGGAGTACCCGGAGCGCCATCGACTCCGGGCAGACCCGCCGGACCCGCCGGACCCTGCGGACCAGGAGCGCCGTCAACGCCCGGAGCACCAGGAAGGCCAGGAGCACCCGGAGCACCGTCCACTCCAGGCGGACCCTGCGGGCCGACGGGACCAGGAGCGCCGTCAACGCCAGGGGCACCAGGGGCACCGTCCACTCCAGGCGGACCTTGCGGGCCGGCCGGGCCGGGAGCGCCGTCAATGCCGGGAGCACCCGGAGCGCCGTCGACTCCGGGCGGGCCTGCGGGACCTGCGGGGCCTGCCGGACCCGCGGGGCCTGCCGGACCTCCCGCGGGACCCGCCGGACCGACCGGACCGACCGGACCGACCGGGCCCACCGGGCCGGGAGCACCGTTGATGCCGGGAGCACCCGGGGCGCCGTCAACGCCGGGAGCACCCGGAGCGCCGTCGATCCCAGGCAGTCCAACCGGACCCATCGGACCCATCGGGCCGACGGGACCAGGCGCGCCAGTGGCGCCGGCGGGGCCGACCGGGCCGGGCATGCCGGGAGCACCGTCGATGCCAGGCGCGCCGTCGATGCCGGGAGCACCGTCGATCCCGGGAGCACCGGGGGCGCCGGGGGCGCCGGGCAGGCCGGTCGCACCCACTGGGCCCCGTGGGCCCGCCGGGCCTGCCGGACCCGCGGGCCCGGGCGGACCGGCGGGACCCGGCGGCACCTTGCAAAGCCATTGGGGAACGTGCAGCCAGGTGCACAGCGGGATCGCCCCGTTGGCGACCGGGCCGGCCGGGACCGCGCTGCCGGTGCCCTGGCCGACCGGGACCGGGACGGGGATGGGCAGAGGGCGCGGGCGGGGCCAGCTGATCCACTGCAGGGTCCCGACCGGCACCACCGGCGGCGGGCACACAACGGTGGGAACGCAGTCATCGGGAGCGGCGGAACGCCTCGAAGAAGAGGTGTGAGAAAGGACGCCGGAAGGCGTCCTTTGTATCATGCCGCTCGTTGAATTGCCGATACCCGCCCGGCCGGGCGGCGAGGCGGTTCTTGCCTCGGCGCCTGCCGGAGCAGGCGAATAGACGAGAACAGCCCCGGCGAGCGCGCCGCCCACCAGGGTCCGTTTCATAAAAGTAGCCACTCTTCATTCTCTCCCCGAGGATCTCATGAAGTCACCTGGCGGCGAAACTCTTTGACATGCCGATGATCTCTGGATACTTCCTTTCCCCATCTGATCATCGTGCCTGCCCGGCGTCGTGGAAACCTTTGCCCGGCGCTCCCGCGACCACCATTGAACCCCGGTTATAACTGCATCTGAAGCACCTTGTCGGTAATAGCGGGATAACCGGCTCACGCGGCGCAATGATGACAGTCCATGCTGGTAGGCCGTCTGAAGTGGCGAACCGCCCGAACCGACCGGCCCGTCCGCACGACCATCGACGGCGCCGCCGGAAATCACGTCGGCGGCGCGCACGAGGTACGGAAAGCCGCGGATACCGAAGGCGGCGATATAGTGAAATGCCAACAAAAGAAACGGCCCGGCGGAGAGAGTGATTCTCTCCGCCGGGCCTGGACGGCCACGGACGTACCGCTACCCGTTAGTGGGGAAACCGAGGTTGACACCGCCGTGGCTCGGATCCAGCCACCGCGAGGTGACCACCTTTCCGCGCGTGTAGAAATGGACGCCCTCGGCGCCGTGAACGTGGGTGTCACCGAAGAGTGAGGACTTCCAGCCACCGAAACTGTAGAACGCCATGGGCACGGGGATCGGCACGTTGATCCCCACCATTCCGACCTCCACCTCGTTCTGGAAGCGCCGCGCGGCGCCGCCGTCGTTGGTGAAGATGGCGGTGCCGTTGCCGTACTCGACGTCGTTGATGATCTTCAGGCCCTCGTCGTACGAGGAAACCCTGACCACCGACAGCACCGGGCCGAAGATCTCGTCCCTGTGCACGGCCGAGCCGGGCCTGACCTGGTCGATCACGGTGGGCCCGAGCCAGAACCCCGGCGTCCGCGCGGCGGTCGTGCCGCCCTTGACCGGGGTCTCCCTGCCGTCCACCACCAGCTTGGCGCCCTCGGCGACCGCCGTGTCGAGGTAGGAGACCACCTTGTCGCGGTGTACCCCCGTGACGAGCGGTCCCATCTGGGCGTCCGGGTCGTCACCGTGGCCGACGGTGAGCCCGCCCACCCGCTGAACGATCTTGTCGACCAGCTCGTCGCCGATCGGGTCGACGGCGAGCACGACCGAGATGGCCATGCACCGCTCCCCCGCCGAGCCGAAACCGGCGTTCACCGCCGCGTCGGCCACCAGGTCGAGGTCGGCGTCCGGCAGCACGAGCATGTGGTTCTTGGCCCCGCCGAGCGCCTGCACCCGCTTGCCGTGCCGGGTGCCCGTCTCGTACACGTGCCGGGCGATCGGGGTCGAGCCGACGAACGAGACGGCCCGCACGTCGGGGTGCTCAAGCAGCCGGTCGACGGCGACCTTGTCCCCCTGGACGACGTTGAAGACCCCGTCGGGCAGGCCCGCGCGCTTCCACAGGGCTGCCATCAGCAGCGACGCCGACGGATCCCGCTCGGAGGGCTTCAGGACGAAGGTGTCGCCACAGGCGATCGCGACGGGGTACATCCACATCGGGACCATCGCCGGGAAGTTGAACGGGGTGATGCCCGCCACCACCCCGAGCGGCTGGCGGATCGAGAACGAGTCCACGTTCGTCGACACGTTCTCCGAGAAGCCGCCCTTGAGAAGGTGCGGGATGCCGCAGGCGAACTCCACGACCTCCAGCCCGCGCGCGACCTCACCCAGCGCGTCGGAGTGCACCTTGCCGTGCTCGGCGCTGATCAGCGCCGCCAGCTCGTCGCGGTGGGCGTACATCAGCTCGCGGAAGCGGAACAGCACCTGCGCCCGCTTCACCAGGGAGGCGTCACGCCACGCGGGGAACGCGGCGAGCGCCGCGGCCACCGCCGCGTCGACGTCCTCGGGCCCGGCCAGGTCGACGTGCCCCGCGACCTGCCCGGTCGCCGGGTTGAAGATCTCCGCCTGCCGTCCGGACCGGCCCGCCGCCTCGGCGCCTCCGATCCAGTGCGTCACCCGCCTCGCCGGTTCGGCCCGCGTCATCTGCCCGCCTCCTCGTTGATCGTCCCGAGCGCGGTGAGGATGATGCCGAGCCCCTCCCGCGCCTCCTCGTCGGTGAGCGTGAGCGGTGGGGCCATACGCAGCACGTTCCCGTAGATGCCGCCCTTGCCGGCCAGCAGGCCGAGCTTCTTGGTCTCGGCCATGAAGCGGGCGGCCAGCTCCGGCGCCGGAGCACCCGTGGCGGGGTCGACCAGCTCCACGGCGAACATCAGGCCCTTGCCCCGCACGTCGCCCACGACGGGCAGGCGGCCCATGGCCTCCCGCAGCCCGCCGATGAGGATCGCGCCGGTGACCGCTGCACGGGACTGCAGGTCGTGGTCGAGCACGTAGTCCAGCGTCGCGTTGGCGGCGGCCATCGAGACCGGGTTGCCGCCGAAGGTCGCGAGCCCGAGGGCGTGCGGTGCGTCCATCAGGTCGCCCCGCGCCACCACGCCGCCGACGGCGAACCCGTTGCCGAGCCCCTTGGCGAACGTCATCATGTCCGGCGTCATCTGGTGGTTCTGGATGCCGAAGAAGGCCGAGCCCGTGCGGCCCCAGCCGGTCTGCACCTCGTCGGAGATGAACAGGATGCCCTCCTCGTCGAGGACCTCCTTGTACGCGCGGAACAGCCCGTCGGGCGCCATGGTGAACCCGCCGACGCCCTGGATCGGCTCGGCGATCAGCGCGGCGACGTCGTTGGACACCGCCGTGACGAGCACGTGGCGCAGGTCCTCGACGCAGACCTTGATGTAGTCCGCGTCCGACAGGCCGCTGAACTGCGGCAGGTGCCGGTCGGCGCCGTGCAGGAAGTGCACGTTGAACGGCGACAGCGAGTTGTTCTTCCAGCTCCGGTTGCTGGTGACCGACAGCGTGCCGAAGCCCCGGCCGTGGTAGCTCTGCCGCATGGCCAGCACCTGGTCGGACCGGCGCGCGTAGGTGGCCAGCAGCAGGGCCGTCTCGTTGGCCTCGGTGCCGGAGTTGGTGAAGAAGACCTTGGCGTTCTCGATGCCCGACAGCCTGGCGATCTTCTCGGCGAGCTCGACCTGGGCACGGAGCAGGTAGAGGGTGCTGGTGTGCACGATCCCGGTCGCGAGCTGCCGCTCGACCGCCTCGCGGACCTCGGGGACGTCGTACCCGATCATGTTGGTCAGGATGCCCGCGAAGAAGTCGAGGTAGGTGTGGCCCTCGGCGTCGACGACGCGGTTGCCCTTGCCTCGCACGATCTCGATGGGCTCGTCGTAGTAGAGGGACAACCAGCTTGGCATGACCGCACGATGGCGCGGCAGGAGGTCGGACATAGTCCGATTATGTCCGTTTATCGCCATGACTCCCAGCTCCAAGGTGTCGGCGTACCGGGCGTTCACCTTACATGCTGCCAGTTGCCAGGCTCGGACATCCTGTGGACATCATGTCCTTACCTGCCCGCCGCGCCGGGCGCCCGTCCGTCGTGCGGCTCAGGAGATCGGTTCGGGCTGCGGGTCCCGAACCGGGATCACGCGCGGGCACAGCACCGTGAAGGCCAGCGCGGCCGAGGCGACCGTGAACGCGACGCCGACCCACGAGCCGAAGGACATCGCCGACACGAACGCGTCCTTGGCCGTCCGCACGAGCCCCGGTTCGCCGAGCGCGAGCGCGCCGCCGATGGAGTCCCTGGCCGCGGCCGGCGCGGACTCGGGCATGCTGGCGGTGTAGACCCCGGCCAGCACGCTGCCGAGCACGGCCACGCTCAGCGCCATGCCGACCTGCTGGACGGTGTCGTTGAGCGCCGAGCCGACGCCCGCGTGCGCCGGCGGGATGGCGCCCATCAGCGTCGCGTACGCCGCCGGCCCGGCCAGGCCGCCGCCGACGCCCATGATGAGCAGGCCGGTGATCAGCATGCCGTACCCGTCGGACGGCCCGATGAGCGCCAGCACCAGGAATCCGCCCGACATGACGAGCAGCCCCAGCGCGATCAGCACCCGGTTGCTGACGCGCTGACCGAGCCCGGCGCCGACCCCGTTGAAGACCGCGGCGGCCACGGCGTACGGCAGGAGCGCCAGGCCCGCCTTCATCGGCCCGTACCCGAGGACGAACTGGAGGTACTGGGTGAGCATCAGCAGCAGCGCGCCGGTGCCGAACGACATCAGCACGATCGAGAACGACGCGCCGCTGAAGTTGCGGTCGCCGAACAGGGACAGGGGCAGCATCGGGTGGTCGCTCCGCCGCTCCCAGACCACGAAGATCCCGAGCGCCACGAGCGCCACGGCCGCCGCCACCAGGGCCTGCGACGAGGTCCACCCATCGCGCGGCGCCGCGATGACGACGTACACCAGCGCGGTCATGCCCACCGTGGACATCAGCGCGCCGAAGGGGTCGGTACGGCGGGCGGGGGCGCGGGACTCGGGCATCAGCAGGACCGCGGCCACCACGGCGACGACCGCGATCGGCACGTTCAGCAGGAACACCGACCCCCACCAGTAGTGCTCCAGCAGGAAACCGCCCAGCGTCGGCCCGGCGATCACGCCGACCATCGCGACCGCGCTCCACGCCGCGAAGGCCTTGCGGCGCTCGGACTCGTCGAAGACGGTGATCAGGATCGACAGGGTGCTCGGCATCAGGAACGACCCGCCGACGCCCATCAGCGCGCGGGCGCCGATGAGCTGCCACGGCTCCTGGGCGAGCATCGCCACCACCGAGGCCCCGCCGAACACGACGAGCCCCACGATCAGGAAGCGGCGGCGCCCGTACCGGTCGGACAGGCTCCCGGCGGTCAGCAGCAGGCCGGCGAACACCAGGATGTAGGCGTCGATGATCCACTGGATGTCCGCAGGAGTGGCGCCCAGATCACGGATCAGCGAGGGGATCGCGAGGTTCAGTACCGTGTTGTCCACGACCAGCACCAGCAGGCTCACGCAGAGCACGCCGAGGATCCACCAGCGCCGGGGATCCTTCGCCGGGGCCTCGCCCGGCTCTTCTCGTACAGCGTTCGAGTTCACTCGCACAGTGTACGAGGATCATTGAACAGCGTGCGAGAGATTTATCCTTGAGCGAACGAAGGAGTACGCGCCGTGTCGAGCAAGTCCCCGTTCACCTCGGTCTGGTCGCGCCGACCGTCGCCCAAGAACACGCGCGAGCAACCGGTGCTCAGCCGCGCGCAGATCGTCCACGCCGCGATGGAGCTGCTCGACGCCGAAGGGCTGGACGCGCTCAGCATGCGCAAGCTCGGCGCCAGGCTCGGATCCGGGGCGACCAGCATCTACTGGTACGTGACCAATAAGGAGGAACTGCTGGAGCTCGTGCTCGACGAGGTCTACGGCGAGCTGTCGGTCCCCGACCCCGCCGAGACCGGCTGGCGGGACGCCGCCGCGGTGTTCGCGTACGGCCTGCGCCAGGCGATGGTCACCCACCCGTGGTCGATCACGCTCATCGGGACGCTGCCCAGCCTGGGACCGAACGCGATGGCCGCCTCGGACCGGCTGATGAAGGCCTTCGAGATCGCCGGCTTCACCGGCATCGCCCTCGACTACGCCGCCGCCGCCGTCATCTCCTACACGCTGGGCGCCACCACCCCCGAGGTGAGCTGGCTCAACCTGCTCAGCCGGTCGGGCGTGAACGCCGACGAGTGGGTGAAGGCGATGCGCCCCCAAGTGGACGTCGCCGCGGCCGACTACCCGGGCCTGCGCGCCCACTACGCCGGCTACGCGAACCTCGACCCGGCCGCCACCATGCACATCAGCTTCGACTTCGGCCTGGTGGCGCTGCTGGACGGCCTGGAGGCCCGCCTCCGCCAGCCCTGACGGTCGGACAGTATGTCAGGGAGTGGGAGGACCGTAATACATCGTGATCGGCTAGGCTCGGAGCCGTGCTACCGACCCTGGCCGACGTCCTCGCCTTGGACACCGTCCGCCGAGGGAACCCGCGCGTGGTCGCGGGCGCCGACCGGCTCGACACCCGCGTCCGGTGGGTGCACGTCGGCGAGGTCAGCGACATCGCCCACCTGCTGCGCGGCGGCGAGCTCATCCTCACCACCGGCGTCGCCCTGCCCGACGACCCCGGCAAGCTGGCCGACTACATCGCCGACCTGGTGGCCGTGGGCGCCTCCGGGCTGATCGTCGAGCTGGGCCGCAGGTTCGTCGGCGAGCTGCCGCGCGCGGTCGTCGAGTCGGCCGAGGCCCACGGCCTCCCGCTGGTCACTCTCGCCCGCGAGACGCCGTTCGTGCAGATCACCGAGTCGGTGCACGCCCGCATCATCGACATCCAGCTCGAGGAGCTCCGCGCCTCCGAGCACCTCCACGAGGTGTTCACCGAACTGTCGGTGGAGGGCGCCCCGCCAACCGAGGTGCTGCGCCAGGTGTCCCGGCTGTCGGCCCGCCCCGCGCTCCTGGAGAACCTCGCCCACCAGGTGCTCGCCTGCGAGCCCGGCGGACGCGACACGGGCATGCTGCTGGCGAACTGGGAGGCCAGGTCCCGCGCGGTGGCCCCGGCGGAGCGCACGGCCTACGACCTCACGTCCGGCTGGCTGATGACCGTCGTCGGCGCGCGCGGCCACGACTGGGGGCGGCTGATCCTGTTCTGCGACACGGCGCCCGGGCCGCGCGACATCGTCCTGGCCGAGCGGGCCGCGACGACGCTCGCCCTGGGCCGGCTGCTGGAACGCCACCAGGAAAGCCTGGAGCGCCAGGCACACGGCACCATCATCAACGGCATCCTGACCCACACCTACGCCGACCCCGAGGAGGTCGCGGCCCGTTCCCGGGCCGTCGGGGTCCCGCTCACCGGCCGGAAGCTCATGAGCGTCGTGCTCCGGCTCACCGACCCGGCCGAGACGGTGCTCAACCTGCAGGCCCGGCTCGGCGAGCTGGCCGAGGCGACCGCGGCGGCCTGCCGCGACGCCAAGCTGCCCGCCCTGGTCGGCGCCCTGGACCAGAACCGCGTCGGGGTCCTGCTCCCCCTGCCGCCGCGCGTCCCCGCCGAAGCCGCGCTCACCGCCCTGTCCGAACGGCTCACCACGGCCTTCCCCACCCCCTTCGTCCTGGCCGCCGGCTCCGTCGTCGAGTCCGTCAGGGACGTGCGGCGCAGCTTCCTCGAAGCCGAGCAGGTCGCCGAGGCCGCCGCGCGCCAGCCCGACCGGCGCCCCTTCTACCGGCTGCCCGACCTGCGGCTGCGCGGGCTGCTCCACCTCCTGCGCGACGACGCGCGCCTGCAGACGTTCGCCGAACGCGAGCTGAGCCCGCTGCTCGCCCACGACGCCCACCGCGGCGGCGACCTGACCGGCATCCTGCGTATCTACCTGGACGCCGGACGCAACAAGGCGGTCGCCGCCCAGCGCGCCCACCTGTCACGGCCCGCGTTCTACGACCGGCTCCGCCGCCTGGAACGCGTCCTGGAGACCGACCTCGACGACGTCGAGTCCTGCCTTTCGCTCCACGTCGCCCTGCTCGCGCTGGAATCGTTCCGCAAGGAGACCCGGTGAGCTTGACGACGTCGCGACCCCTCGGGCACGTGACCACGGCATCGTAATCGGCACCGCCGCGAAATAGAGGCCTGAAGTGCGCGTATTACGCGAAGGCGGCGTGTTTCCAAGGTGACAGGACGGCGGGTTACATTCTCGTAGACGTTGGCGTGTTTACGGGCGCTTTGCCGGTCATTACCAACAACATGGTGCATCAAGGATGAGATCACCCACGGGAGCCCTTGATGCCACGTCGACTCACTGCCGGCCTTGCCGTGCTGTCCCTTCTCGCGACCGTCGCGCCCGCGTCGGCGTACGCCGAGACGGCGACCAGACCGGCTCGTACCGAGCTGCCGACGACCGGCTTCCCCCTGGGCGAACCCGGTGCAGTCACCCAGAAGAAGAAAGCGGTCACGGCGGGAATCGACCTGTTCACCGTGCTGCACGGGAAGCCGGCCGACGGGTACACAGTGTCGCTTCTCATGAAGGGCAAGGACTTCGGTTCCCAGTCCGACGCGGAGGCCGTGGCGGAGACGGCGCGGAACGCCGGTTTCGAGGTGGGGGTTCAGCAGTTCACCCGTCCCGGCGTGGCCGACTATCCGGAAGGCGTCGCTTACACCGTGCGACTGGGCCTGTGGACCCTGAAACAGCGCAAAGAGGCAGAAAAGGTAGTAAAGCAACTCAAAGACGCCAATATCAAGGCGAAGGTGGATTTCCTGGGTGACGACGGGTTGCAGACCACCGGCCCCTGGGACATGCGGGTGCTCACCGTCGACCCCCGGGCCTTCGGCGGGTCGTACCACGCCAGCCTCGGCACCTCCGTCGCCAAGCGCGAGACCCCCTCGTCCATGGCCAAGCGCGCCGGCGCCATCGCCGCGGTCAACGGCGGGTTCTTCAACATCCACACCGACAAGAACCTCCGGGGCGAACCGGTGGGCATCTCCGTGGTCGACGGGCGCCTGCTGAGCGAGGCCCTCGTGGGCCGCAGCGCCCTGATCCTCAAGCGCGACACCGCCCGCATCACCGAGGTCAAGAGCACCGTCACGGCGTCCTCCGCCGACGGGGAGCGGACCACGATCAACGGCGTCAACCGGGTCGCCGCCTCGGACGAGCTCGTCCTCTACACCGACGAGTTCGGCGCCAAGACCCCCGCCGACGAGGGAGCCGAAGCCGTCCTGGACGACAAGGGCCAGGTGCTGGAGCTCCGCCCGGCGGGCGGCAAGATCGCACGCGGCACCCGCGTCCTGCACGGGACCGGCATCATGTCCGACTGGGTGTGGTCGCACGCCTGGGAGACCTGGAAGCTGAAGATCACCACGAAGGTGACGGACCTGCGCAACGGCAAGGGCATCCCCCTCACCCCGGAGACCAGCATCATCGGCGGCGGGGTCGGCCTGGTCCGCGACGGCCACCCGCGCATCATCGCGCAGGCGGACGGGCAGGCGAACGTCAACATGATCCTCCGGCGGCACCCGCGCACGATGGCCGGCGTCACCAAGTCGGGCAAGCTCATCCTCGTCACCGTCGACGGCCGCAAGCCCGGCGTCACCGTGGGGGCCTCCATGGTCGAGGCCGCACAGCTCATGCTCTGGCTCGGCGCCCGGCAGGCCATCAACCTGGACGGCGGCGGCTCCAGCGCCATGGTCGTCAAGGGCAAGGTCGTCAACCACCCCTCCGACGGCGTCGAGCGTGGCGTAGGCGACGCCCTCCTCATCCTCCCCTGACCCCGCCCACCCCCTGCCCGCCTCCCGTGAACGCGAAAAGGCCACCCACATCGTGGATGGCCCGATAAACGCAGGAAGGGCCGCCCACACTGTGGACGGCCCTTACCTACGAACAGCAAACACATATATCAAGTTTTGTCCGGCGGCGTCCTACTCTCCCACACCGTCCCCGGTGCAGTACCATCGGCGCTGGAAGGCTTAACTTCCGGGTTCGGAATGTAACCGGGTGTTTCCCTTCCGCCATGACCGCCGTAACCCCATGAAACACACAACCACAGGCGAAAACCCCTGGTTGCTGTCTCTGAGTCACATAGTGGACGCGAGCAAGAAAAAAGATTGCTTTGTGGTCAAGTCCTCGGCCTATTAGTACCGGTCAGCTCCACACCTTACGATGCTTCCACCTCCGGCCTATCAACCCAGTGATCTACTGGGAGCCTTACCCCCTCGCAGGGTGGGAGACCTCATCTCAAGGCAGGCTTCCCGCTTAGATGCTTTCAGCGGTTATCCCTCCCGAACGTAGCCAACCAGCCGTGCTCTTGGCAGAACAACTGGCACACCAGAGGTTCGTCCGTCCCG
>NZ_JANZYP010000069.1 GCF_025506355.1 Sphaerisporangium corydalis | reverse complement strand
CGAGTTCGTGGAGGCAATGGGGCAGCTTGTCGCGGGGGTGACCGTGGTCACGGTCCGGGATGGGCGGGATGACATCGGCACCACGGTCACCACGTTCTCGTCGTTGTCGGCCGACCCGCCTATGGTGCTGCTCAGCTTGATCTCCTCCGGGTATCTCTGCGAGGTGCTGCTCCGCCAGGACCGGTGGGCGGCGAGCCTCCTGTCCGGCGGCCAGGCCGTCGTCGCCAGCCGGTTCGCCAGCCCGGGTCGGCCGAGCGCCCGTCTCCTCGTCGCTGGTACGCCGCATCACCGTGGTGCACTCACCGAGGCGTTCGTCCTGGACGGTGGCGTGGCGGCTCTGGAGGCCGAGACGGCCCGGGTGATCCCGGCGGGCGACCACACCTTGTTCCTCGCCCAGGTCCTCGCCGTCGACTACGTGGACCCCACCCTCCCACCCCTCACCCGCCTCCGCTCCCGCTACCGCCCCGCCACCTGACGACGCCGTTCGTCCCACTCTGCTCGCCCTCAACCCTGTACCTCGCCCCATCGTGCTCCCGGCCCCTCGCTCCCCGATCCATTCGCCCCGCCCCATCGCGCCCCGATCCTTTCGCCCCCCCCTCGCTCCCCGACCTTCGCTCCCGCGTAAGGCCTCCTGTTTCGCCATCGCTGGAGGTTTCTTGCGCGGCGCCGATGCGGTGGGAAGTGGCACAGAGAATCCGGCGCCGAACTACGGTGGCTGACCGAAGAAACGTTGCGAACACCTCAGTGCCTGCTACCCGAGGCCGGGTTGAGCGCTGTTGGGTCCGGGGTCGAAAGGGGCCGGTAGGCCCTTGGAAACACTGCCCGAGCCGAAGGCGAGGACCTTTGTGAGGAACACGGCCGGGAGGAATCCGAGCCGGGTTGACCAAGCTGGGCAAAGCGAGCCGATAGGCCCAAAGAACTGCCCGAGCCGGAGGCGAGGACCTTTGGTTACGTGGGTGGGTGGTCTGAGGTGGTGATGTCTTGGGGGTGGGCGGATAGGAGGAGGGGGCCTGGGCCGCCGGGCGTGGGTTCCAGCCAGTAGAGCTGATAGGTCCCTGGTGGTGGAAGTTCCGGGGAGCCCGTTGGTAGCGGGATCAGGGTCGTTCCCACGATCGCCCGTGCCTTGCCGCCTGGGACGGCGACCACCCGGCCGGCGGCGCTCGTGACGCGGCCACTTTCCACGGCCACGATCGCCCGGCGGCGCGCGAACCGGTCCCCCCAGCGTGGTACGCCGCTGACCAGCGCCATGACCAGGACCTGCCAGCCCAACACGATCATGATGAAGAGCATCTCCTCCACGCCCCCGGCCACCCCGCCCTCGGGGTTGATCCCGGTGTTGGTGGTGGAGCCGTGCACCCCGGCCCCTGCCTCCATGAGCGCCAGGGCGACCAGCAGCGTCCACGCCAGGTAGGGCGGTCGTATCCGCGGGCCGATGATCAGCGCCCGCTGCGCCGGTGTCACGGCGCCCGCGGCGTTGGCCGCCAGCGTGTCCGGGTCGGTCCACGACCACGCCGTGGCCTGGTCGAGCCCGCTTCCACCGTCGCTCCGCATCTCGGTCCCTTCCCTCGCCGAGAGGTGCCGGGTTGCTATCGTGTTCGACCGAAGGAGATCTGGTCTTCAGTATGGACTGGATGAGGTTTTGTCGTGGGACGGCTGCGGCCGGTCCGGGCGATGAGACCGATTCAAAAATAAGGTGTTAGGCCGTTGACGTGCTGAGCACAGTGCAGCGGGCCTGAACCGGCGGCGGCCACCGACCGTAGAGAGGGTAGGTGCCGCCGACGACCCCCGTCCGCGCGGCGCGTTCCGGCGTACGCGACGGTGACCCGCATCATGCAGGCTTCGCGGAAAGGCTCTTGGTTTGTCGTTCTCCACACGCTCTGGCCGGCCGTCACCTGAACGACGAGTGGCGGCGGAGAGCGACCTACCGGCGGGCGACCCGGCGGTGGACGACACCCGGGAGCCCCTGCCGGACGACACCCGGGAGCCTCTGCCGGATGACGCCACCCCAGGTGACGAGGGGGAACCGGCCGTTGGCGTTCGGACGGGACGGCGGGTCGCGGGGCGGGTGGTCACCGTGCTGGCGTGCCTGTTCGTGCTGTTCGCCCTCATCGCACCGAACAACCTCAGCCACCTGACCCCCGGCGCGTTCGTCCGCGTCCCGCTGGAGGCCATGCTCGGCGCCGCACTCGTGCTCGTCCTGCCGGCGTGGGCGCGGCGCTGGGTGGCGGTGCCCGTCGGCGTGGTCCTCGGGCTGCTGGCCATCGTGAAGCTCACCGACATGGGCTTCTACGAGGTCCTCGACCGGCCGTTCGACCCGCTGATCGACTGGACCTTCCTCGGGGCCGGCGTGGAGTTCCTCACCACGTCCATCGGCCGGGTCGGCGCGATCGGCACCGTTGTCGGGGTCGGGCTGCTGGCGATCGCCGTGCTCGTCCTCATGACACTGTCGATCATGCGCCTGTCCCGCCTCGTGGTCCGGCACCGTACCCCGGCGACCGCCGCCGTCGTGGTGCTCCAGGTCGTCTGGGTGGGCTGCGCCGCGTTCGGCGCGCAGATCGTCCCGGGTACACCGGTCGCCGCCCTCGCGTACGACCGCCTGCTCCAGCAGGTGCGCGCGAGCCTGCAGGACCAGAAGGCGTTCGCCGCGGAGGTCGCCGTCGACGCCTTCCGCGACACCCCGGGCCAGGACCTGCTGACCGGGTTGCGCGGCAAGGACGTCGTCCTCGCGTTCGTCGAGAGCTACGGGCGCGACGCGATCGAGGACCCGGAGTTCGCGCCGCAGGTCGACGCGGTGCTCGACGCCGGGACCGCCCGGCTGCGCGCGGCCGGGTTCGCGTCCAGGAGCGCCTTCCTCACCTCTCCGACGGCGGGCGGCGGTAGCTGGCTGGCCCACTCCACGCTGCTCTCCGGCGTGTGGATCGACAACCAGCAGCGCTACAACGACCTGGTGGCGAGCAAGCGCCTGACCCTCAACGACGCCTTCCGGCGGGCGAACTGGCGGACCGTAGGCATCATGCCGGGCGTGACCCGCGAGTGGCCTGAGGGCAAGTTCTACGGCTATGACCAGATCTACGCGGCCAAGGACCTTGGGTACCACGGTCCGCGCTTCAACTGGGGCACGATGCCCGACCAGTTCACCCTGTCGTCCTTCCAGCGCTCCGAACGCGACAAGAAGGATCGTGCGCCGGTGATGGCGGAGATCCCCCTTGTCTCCAGCCACGCGCCCTGGGCGCCGATCCCTCAGATGATCGACTGGAAGAACGTCGGCGACGGTTCGGTCTTCGGCCCGATGCCCGCGACCGGCAACCAGCCGGACGCCGTGTGGAGCGACTTCCGGCGGGTGCGCACCGAATATCGGCGCTCCATCGAGTACTCGCTGAACAGCCTGATCTCCTATGTGGAGACCTACGGGGACGACAACCTGGTGCTCGTCTTCCTCGGCGACCACCAGCCCGCCCAGCTCGTCACCGGCGCGGGCGCCGTCCGGGAGGTGCCGATCACGATCGTCGCCCGCGACAAGGCCGTGCTGGACCGGATCTCCGGGTGGGGGTGGCAGGACGGCCTGAAGCCCGGCCCGAAGTCGCCGGTCTGGCCGATGAACTCGTTCCGTGACCGGTTCCTGACCGCCTTCGGGCCGCAGCCCCAGGCCACCCCGTCACCGGCACCGCCCCAGACGACCGCCGCGCGGCAGCCCGAAGGCTCACCGTCACCGCGCTGACGAACTGATGCTTGTGGCTGCCGGATGTTCACCTGTGCCGCACTGACGAACTGTCGCTATCCCGGCGGCGAGTCGGTGGGTCGCCAGGTGCTTCGGGGGTGCCCTTCCGGGCGGAAATCTGGATGGGTAGTATCTAGATTGTGCGGATGAGCGAGGGTGTCGAGTGGGCGTTGCACTGCTGCCTCACGCTCGACTGGCTGGGTGGCGACCGCCCAGTGCCGACCGCGCGGCTCGCGGCCGGGTACGAACTACCCTCCGCGTACCTGAACAAGCAGCTCCAGGCCATGGTCAGGGCCGGGCTGTTCACCTCCACAGCGGGTGCGCGGGGTGGCTTCCAGCTCGCCCGCCCGCTCGACAAGATCACGCTCATGGACGTCGTGACGGCGATCGAGGGGCCGGACGACGCCTTCCAGTGCATGGAGATCCGGCAGCGCGGCATGGGGGCCGAGGCTCCCTCGCGGCAGTTCAAGGTGCCATGCGCGGTCACGACCGCGATGCGCAAGGCCGAACTGGCGTGGCGGCGCGCGCTGGCCGCCCAGACCCTCGCCGACGTACGGGCGTCGGCCGAACGGCACTCACCTGACCTCGGTGCGGGCGTCCGGCGCTGGTACGAGCGCACCACCTGACCGATTTCGACGCGGGAACGGCTCGCGCACATGTGGAAGGAGAAACTGGACACTAAACATCTAGATTCAGGAGACCCGAGGCGGCCGGTCGCGGGCGGCGCGGGTACAGCACCACAGGTACGAATTTCGATGAGATGAACGGAGACACATCATGCAGCCACGTATCGAGAACTTCCCCAAGATCGCTGCCGAGGCCTACCGGGGGATGCTGGCGGTAGAGGCCTACGTCCAGGGCAGCGGCGTTCCGAAGAGCACGCTGAATCTGGTGAAGATCCGGGCCAGCCAGATCAACGGCTGCGCGTTCTGCCTGGACATGCACAACCATGAGGCCAAGAAGGCGGGCGAGGCCGACGAACGGCTGTTCACGGTGGCCGCCTGGCGGGAGTCGCCGTTCTTCACCCCCGAGGAGCGCGCCGCCCTGGCCCTGACTGAGGCGAGCACGCGGATCACCGACAACAGCGCGGGCGTGCCGGACGAGGTGTGGGACGAGGTCGCCGACACCTACGACGAGCAGTCGCTCGCGGCCCTCGTCGTGGCCATCGCCCAGATCAACGCCTGGAACCGCATCAGCGTCACCATCCGCTCCGTGGCCGGCTCCCACCGCCACGCCACGACGACCTGATCCCCGTCCCGCCGCGTCTTAACTGTGAGCCCTACCGGTAAAGGTCCTCGCCTTCGGCTCGGGCAGTTTTTCAAGGGCCTACCGGCATGGCCGGCCCTCACGATGCGCTCCGAGGGCCCACCGGCTCAACCGGTTCCAATTCCGGGAGGCCTGCCGGCCTCGGCCCCGTCCATTCACCCCGCCCATCGCTACCGGCCGGGTTCCCCGCGCTTGCTTCGCCATCGTGGGGCTTCTAGCTCGGCGCCGACGCGGTGGGACGGGGTATGGCGGATCCGGCGCCGGATTACGGTGGCTGACCTGGAGAATTCGGTGTCCAGCAGGGTCGTCACTGGTAGCCGCCGAACCAGCCGGGGACGTCGAGGCGGAACACGTCGGGTGGGGTCACGAGGCGGAGGTCGGACTCCAGGGCGCGGAGGCGGTCCTCGCCGAGGGTCCTGGCCCAGCCGGCCCGGAGGTCGTCGAAGATGCGGGCGGACAGGACGAGGCTGTCGACGCCCCGCTCGGTGAGCCGCACGATCTTGCGCCGGGCGTCGCCGGGGTCGGTGCCGCGCTCGATGTAGCCGATCCGTTCGAGGGTGTCGATCGTCTTCCCCGCCGCCTGCTTGGACACCCCGAGCCGGCGGCCCAGTTCGGCGGCGGTCGTGCCGCGCGTGCCGATGGCCTGCATCACGAACCCGTGCATCGGGCGCAGGTCGGGATGGCCCCGGCGGGCCAGCTCGGCGTGCAGCTCGTCAATGAGGACGCGGAACCCTAGGAAGAGACGCAACGGCAGCTCGAAGCCCGGGGGATCAGTTGACACGATGGACAACCTCATTCACTATATAGACAACAACATTGTCTATTATAGGAGAAGTGAGCGATGCCTGTCATCCGCCGCGCCGAAAGCCGCAGGACCGAGACGCCCAACGCCGTCATGACCACCTTCGCGTCGCCCACCCTGGGCGAGTCTGGCGTGGTCCTCTGGCGCGTGGACATGCGCGCCGGCCAGAGCGGGCCGGTCCACGCCTTCGACGTCGAGCAGGTCTGGACGGTCCTCTCCGGCGGCGCCTCCGTCCTGCTCGATGGTGAGAAGCCCGCCGCCGATGGGAGAAGGTTCGTCGTGGGGCCGGGGGACACTCTGGTCATGCCCGCCGACGTACGCCGCCAGCTGACCTCCGACCCGGAATCCGGCCTCACCGCGATCGTCGCCGCCCCGGCGGGTGGCCGCGCGTACACGCCCGACGGCCCGATCGACGTCTCCCCCACCTGCGCCGTCCCCGACGGCGACAAACTCATCCCCGCCTGGGTCGCCTGAACGTCCCCGCCCATGGCCGGTGTTCAATCCCGGCCCGCGTTCAACCTCGGCCCTGTTCAACCTCGGCCCTGTGTAACCCCGGCCCCTGTTCAACCCCGGCCCCTGCGTCTTTCGCCGGTCGTAATGTCTTTGCCTTTGGCGCCGACGCGGTGGGAAGTGGTGCGGTGAATTCGGCGCCGACCTGCGGCGGTTCACCGGCTATTGCTGTCGATCACTACCGCGCGGCTGTACCTGACAGGCTCCACCTGGCGGCAGGATCCGATGAGTTGGTTGTGGTTCGGCTGGATATGGTCCTCGCCTTCGGCTCGGGCGTGTTTCCAGGGGCCTACCGGCCCCTTTCTCGACCCCCGGACCTGACCGGGCTTCATCCGGTCCTGGGTAGTAAGGACTGGGGTGCTCGTAAAGGTTCTCCGGTTGGTCGCCGCAGTTCGGCGCCGAATTCTCTGTGCCACGTCCCGCCGCCTCGGCGCTATGGGACAACACCATGCCGACGAAGCCGGATTCAACGTGGGGCCGATTCGAACCGGGGCGAGGGTGGGGGCCGGGGGCGATGTCGGTGGTGGGGCGGAAGGGCCAGGAAGCCTTGGAAAACTGCCCGAGCCGAAGGCGAGGACCTTTGACCGGTCGGCCGCCGCAGTTCGGCGCCGACTTCGCCGTACCACGTCCCGCCGCGTCGGCGCCAAGCAAGACCACTCGATGGCGAAGGGGGAGGGCCTGGCCCGAGGGCGACAGGGTCGGGGACGGTCCGGCGCCGATCGCCACGGGGCTGCGGTACTTCGCCAGTTCCAGCCGGCCCTCAATGGGCGGGGACGGTTGGGCGGGGTGATGGTGATGGTGTGGGAAGCCAACAGGATCGGGAGCAGGACCTTTACTGTGTCGGGGGCGTGAGGGGCGAGTCAGTTGATCACCTGAGGGCAGGCTGGGTGCTGCGGCCGTGTCGATCGGGGGTAATGATGAAGTGTGTCGCCAAAGTTCTGGTGGGGTGTGGAGTGCTGTGCTGGGTGACCGGCGTGGCGGGTCCGTCTGCCGCGTGGGCGGGATCGGGTGATGACCCACCACATGAAGGCGTGGCTTTGCCTGTCAGGGCGACGGTGCCGGACCCTGTTAAGGGACTGGTGATGACGATCAGTGAGGGGCCGACGGTCTGGCCGGTCTCCCGGGTCGTCCTGTTGCTCTGCTCGCCCACCGGAGGCACCCATCCGAAGACACCGGCAGCGTGTCAGGCTCTGACGGTCGTCAACGGGGACGTGAAGAAGCTCACGGGAAAGCTGGGTGGGGTCTGCCCCACCAACTACATGCCCGTGACGGTGTCGTCGAGCGGCACGTGGAACGGGATCCCTGTTTCGTCGTCCCAGACCTACAGCAACGATTGTGTGAAAGACAGCGTGTTGGGGGTAATCGGGGATTTCTGATGTCTGGGACCTTGACCAGGACGGAATCCGCCATGCGAGGACGAAGCCGGTAGGTCTTCGGAATCCTGCCCGGGCTGGAGGCGAGGACCCTACCTGGGCATGCCTAAGGGCGAACGGGGTGGGGGCCCGGCCTGAGGGCGAATGGGTTCGGGGGTCGGCAGGGCCGCTAGGCCTTTGGGAAGACTGCCCGAGCCGAAGGCGAGGACCTTTCTGAGCCGGGCGCCGTTTCAGGCTGGCTTGGCGCCGTAGAGGGCGCCGGTTTCGCCGTACCCCGTCTCGCCGCGTCGGCGCCGAGGGAGAAGCGTCGCGATGGCGAAGCAGGCCGGCCCCCGAACAGGTTCGGGGGCCGGCCTGAGGTGAACGGGCCGGCCCGAGGTGAACGTGGCCGGGCCGAGGCGAAGGGTTGGGGCGGATGGGGTTGGGGTGGTAGGTCTTGGAAAACTGCCCGAGCCGAAGGCGAGGACCTTGGGCCTGGTTAGTGGATGGTCCAGTGGCCGGGGAGGATGAGGGGGCCCTGGGCGGGGAGGCCCAGTTCGGCGGCGAGGTGGGTGAGGGGGCCCCAGGCTTCCAGGCGGACCTGGCCGAGCGCGGCGGCCCGGTCGTCGCTGGACTCCGGCGGGCGGAGCCGTTCCAGCGGGTGCATGCGGGGATAGGACCGCACCGGGGCGTCCTTGGGAAGGTTGACCCGGCTCCTGGCCAGGGCGACCGCGTCCTCCAGGCCGCCGAGCTCGTCGACCAGGCCCCCGCTGAACGCGTCGGCGCCCGTCCACACCCGGCCGCGCGCGAGCTCGTGGGCGCGGTCGCGGTCGAGGCCCCGGCCCTGGGCGACCTTGCCCACGAAGTCATCGTAGATGCGGTCGAGCCAGGCGTTCACCCGCTCCCACTGCGGCTCGGAGTAGGCCCGCGTGGGGGAGAACATCCCTGAGTTGGCGCCGATGTCGACCGACTCGGAGTTGACGCCGATGCGGCTGAGCAGCCCGGCGGCCGAGGGCTTGCCGCCGAAGACGCCGATCGACCCGGTCAGCGTGCCGGGCTGGGCGACGATCACGTCCGCGGCCATGGAGACGAAGTAGCCGCCCGACGCGGCGAGGTCGCCCATCGAGATGATCACCGGCTTGCCGGCCTTGCGGGCGAGCACCACCTCGCGCCAGATGGCGTCGGAGGCGACGTACGACCCACCGGGGCTGTCCACGCGGAACACGATCGCCTTGACGTTGTCGTCCCGCCGGGCGGCCCGGAACGCCGCGCAGATCGTGTCGGACCCCATGGCGCCCCCGCCGCCGAGAGGGCTGCGCCCGCTGCGGCCGAGGCGGATCATGCCGTTGCCGTGGATGAGCGCGATGACCTTCTCGCCCGGGTGCGGCAGTTTCTTCGCGATGGCGCCCTTGGCGTACCGCGAGACGAACAGCAGCAGGTCGCCTTCCTCGCGGATCTCGTCGTACACCTCGTCGCGGTAGGCGAGCCGGTCGACGAGCCCCGCTTCGAGCGCCTCCGCGCCGATGAACGGCCCCTGGTCGATCAGTTCGCGCACCCGCTCGGGAGCCAGCCCGCGCCCTTCGGCGACACCGGCCACGACCTGCTCGATGACGGACTCGGCGATGCGGACGGCCGACTCGCGGTGGGCGTCGGTCATGTGGTCCTGGGTGAAGGTGTTGGCCGCGGTCTTGTACTCGTGCCGCTGGGCGATCTGGTAGTCGACGCCGATCTTCCCGAGCGCGTTCTTCAGGAAGCGCTGTTCCAGGGAGATGCCGGTGAGGCCGACGTCGCCCGACGGCTGGAGGTAGACCTTCTCGAAGGCGCTGGCCAGGTAGTACGGAATGGTTCCCGCGCCGAACTCGCCGAACGTCTCGCCGTAGGCGACCGTCAGCTTGCCCGCGGCCCGGAGCTGGACGACGGCCGTCCGCAGCTCCTGGACCATGGCCAGGCCGAGCGGCCGGCCGCCGATCTTGACGACGAGGCCCTTGACCCTCGGGTCCCTGCGCGCCCGGCGCAGCCCTTCCAGCACGTCGGCGAGCCGGGTCTTGCGCATGGACAGCAGGGCGGCGAGCGGGTCGGACGGCGGCCCTTCCGCGAGCCCCTCCGTCAGATCGAGCTCCAGGAGCAGAGGGGCCGTACGCCGCTGCCGGAACCGGTCGACCGAATCGATGATCGTTTTCGTCGGGTCCATAGCCGACACCCTAGGCGACGTTCTCCTCCGTGACGCGCCCGGTCGGCCCGGCGATCGCGGTCTCTTCCGGCTCACCGGCCACCAGCGCGCCACCGGTCACCGGTGCTCCGTTCTCGTCGGGTACGAGCGTCCCGGTCTCGGCGGGCGCCGGTGCCCCGGTCTCATCGGGCACCGACGCCCCGCTCTCGGCGGGCGCGGGCGGGGCGTCCATGGGGGTGATCGTCGCCTCGGTGGCGTCCAGGGCGGAGGTCTCGGGTTGCGGGGTCCCGGCGAAGCGGAGCCACAGCGCGCCGAGGGGCGGGATCGTGAGGCGGGCGGAGTACGGGAGCCCGTGCCAGGGCTCGGCGACCGCCTCCACCGAGCCGAGGTTGCCCACCCCGCTGCCGTGGTAGTTGTACGCGTCGGTGTTGATCACCTCGTCCCAGCGGCCCTGCGCGGGCAGCCCGATGGCGTAGTTCTCGTGCGCCTGCCCCGAGAAGTTCGCCACGCAGGCCACCATCGAGCCGTCGTCGCCGTGCCGGAGGAACGAGAAGACGTTCCCGGGCGCGTCGTCGGCGTCGATCCACTGGAAGCCCCGGGGGGAGTGGTCCTGGGAGTACATCGCGGGCGTCTCGGCGTACACGCGGTTGATGTCGCGGACGAGCTGCTGCAGGCCCTGGTGCGGCTCGAAGTCCAGCACCCACCAGTCGAGCCCGCGTTCCTCCGACCACTCGGACCCCTGGCCGAACTCGCCGCCCATGAACAGCAGCTTCTTGCCGGGGTGCGCCCACATGAACGCGAAGAGCGTGCGCAGGTTGGCGAAGCGCTGCCATTCGTCGCCGGGCATCTTGCCGAGCAGTGACCCCTTGCCGTGCACCACCTCGTCGTGCGAGAGCGGCAGCACGAAGTTCTCCGAGTACGCGTACATCAGCGAGAACGTCATCTGGTGGTGGTGGTACTGCCGGAACACCGGCTCGTGGTGGAGGTAGGCCAGGGTGTCGTGCATCCAGCCCATGTTCCACTTGAAGCCGAAGCCGAGCCCGCCGAGGTGCACGGGCTGGGAGACGCCGGGCCACGCGGTCGACTCCTCGGCGATCGTGACGATGCCGGGGGCCTCGCGGTAGGCGACGGCGTTCATCTCCTTGAGCAGCGCGACGGCGTCGAGATTCTCACGGCCGCCGTAGATGTTGGGCGTCCACTCGCCCTCGCGGCGGGAGTAGTCGAGGTAGAGCATGGAGGCGACCGCGTCCACGCGCAGGCCGTCGATGTGGAACTCCTTGAGCCAGTAGACGGCGTTGGCGACCAGGAAGTTGCGCACCTCGCGGCGGCCGAAGTCGAAGATGTACGTGCCCCATTCGGGGTGCTCGCCGCGCCGGGGGTCGGCGTGCTCGTACAGCGGGGTGCCGTCGAAGCGGGCCAGCGCCCATTCGTCCATGGGGAAGTGCGCGGGCACCCAGTCGAGCAGGACGCCGATGCCGGCGTCGTGCAGCCGGTCCACGAGGTGGCGGAACTGGTCGGGGGTGCCGAAGCGCGAGGTGGGGGCGTAGTAGGAGGTCACCTGGTAGCCCCAGGAGCCGCCGAACGGGTGCTCGGCGACCGGCAGGAACTCCACGTGTGTGAAGCCCATGTCCCGCACGTAGTCCACGAGCTGGACCGCCAGCTCCTCGTAGCTCAGGCCGGGCCGCCACGAGCCGAGGTGCACCTCGTAGGCGGCCATCGGCGACCTCATCGGGTCACGCGCGGCCCGCCGCCGCAGCCACTCCTCGTCCTGCCAGGCGTAGTCGGAGGTGTCGACGATGGAGGCGGTGCCCGGCGCCCGCTCGGCCCGCCGCGCCATCGGGTCGGCCTTGGACCGCCAGACGGCGTCGGCGCCGAGGATCGAGAACTTGTAGTGCTCGCCCTCCCCGATGCCCGGGACGAACAGCTCCCACACGCCGGACCGGCCGAGGGAGCGCATCGGGTGCGCGGCGCCGTTCCAGTGGTTGAAGCCGCCCTCCACGCGGACGCCGAGCGCGTTCGGCGCCCAGACGGCGAACGCCGTGCCGTCCTCGTCGTCCTGGCGCATGACCCGGGCGCCGAGGACCTCCCAGAGGCGTTCGTGGCGGCCCTCACCGATGAGGTGCAGGTCGATCTCGCCCAGGGTGGGCCAGTGGCGGTACGGGTCGCTCGTCTCGTACGGCTCGGCGCCCGCGTAGGTGACCCGCACACGGTACGCGGGGATCTTGTCGATCCCTGGCAGCGTGATGGTGAAGATGCCGTACGCCTCGTGGGGCATCTCGTGGGTGCCGGTGTCCAGCACCAGTTCGACCTTCTCGGCCAGCGGCTTGAGCGCCCGCACGGTCAGCCCGTCGCGGGTGAGGTGCGCGCCCAGGACCGAGTGGGGATCGTGGTGCGCGCCGCCGGCCAGCCGGTTCAGGTCCGTGTCCGCGTTCATCAGATCGCTCACCGCTCCTCGGCACCGTCATTGCTCTACTGAACTAAACCCTGCCCCAGATGACGGCGCCAACCCATGATGTTGCCCGGATCACACCAAGATGGCGTATTTCACCGGCACGGCGCCCGTCTGGAGGCTCCGCGGGGCCGTGTCGCGCGCTCTACAGGGACTTCGTGATCTTGTCCGTGTCGATCTTGACCTGGGCCGCCGTCTGGCCCAGCACCTGCTGTGACTCGCCGATCGCCCGGCTGATGTATCCGAGCTCCTGGTGGACGTGGTCCGAGAGTTCGGCGAGGTACGCGCGGACCGAGTCGATCTTCTCGTTGTTCTGCTTCTCCGCCTTCTCCCCGAAGTCGGAGAAGGGCACCCACGCCCAGGTGTACCGGTCGAGGAAGTCGTGCAGCTCCTTCAGCGACTCCAGGGCGACCTTCTTCTCGCTCAGCAGGAGCACGCCGGCGTACGACAGCATGCCCGCGATGCGCAGGCAGGCGTTGGAGCTCGTCTTGGCGTGCGCCACCGCCCGGAAGTCCCAGAAGTCGGCGAAGGCGTCGATGAACGCGCCCTCGTTCTTCTCCTCCGCCGTGGTGATCTGCGACTCGGGGAGCTCGTGGACGTCGGTGCACCCCTTGGCGAACGACAGCCACTTCTCGGCGTACAGGCCGAACATGGACTCGTTGCAGTCAGGCCACTTGAACGCGACCTTCCTCGCGGTGTCGTAGAGCTCCTCGGGCAGGGTGAGCGGCAGTTCGTACTTGTAGTCCGACACGAGATCGTGACCTCTTCACGTCGTCAGGTGGTGCTGGTGTGCCCGCCGGTCACCGGGCGGAGCGGAGGCTGGTGCGTGTCACGCGGCTGCGCGTCACTTCGGTACGCGGAAGACCCCGAAGATGTCGATCTTTATGTCGTCATTGGCCTTCTGGATTCTCGTCACGATCGTCCGCAGGCCGCGGGCCGTCTCGTACCTCATGCTGTTGAGCCGGTGATCGAGGTCCAGGCCGTCCCGCATCGCCGCGGTGAACACCTTGGAGATGTCCTCGGTGATGGCGTGGTCGAAGAGCTCGGGCATTTCGGGGGTGAAGCCGTCCTTGAAATCGTCGGAGCGGACCTTGGACCAGGCGTCGGCGTAGACGCTTCCCGAGCCCATGCCGTCGATCAGCCCGCGCTCGTCGCCGCCGCGTTCGATGGCCCGCGCGGCCCCCTCAAGTGAGGCCGGATCAACGATCATCCGAATCAGCTCCCCAGTCGCCGGTTGATGTCGTCGATGATGCGCCGGTAGCCGTCCATCTGGCGCATGTAACCGGTGTGCATCTCGTCCAAGTGCTTCTCCAGGTCGTACCCGGAGGTCTCGTGGTCCTCGGCGAGCCGGTCGAACAGTTGCCGGCGGGCGGCCCGCATCGCGTCGCGCAGGTGCTCGGCGAGGACGCCGGAGGGCATGCGCATCACGCGAGGATCGAGCTCGATGTCATCCGCCGTCGCATCGAGGCTGACCGTGACCCGCACCATGCCGTCGGCGGCCGTGCCTTGGCCCAAGATCATGGCGGCAATATACGCCCGATGCCCATGGGGCGCCAGGGTAAGGAGGAAGCTCACTCTCGGTGCCGGGTCACCACGTCAGCGTGCGAACGTTCCGGGCGGACAGGTCGACCACGATGCGCCCGACGTCGATCGGGGACCGGTCGGGGAGCCAGATGAACAGTTGCAGGCACCGGTGGGCCTGGCAGCCGTGCCGCCGGAAGATCAGGCTGCGCACCCGCAGCAGGCCGGGGGACGAAAGCGACCTGCCGGTCACCCGCGCGTAGGCGTCCCGCACCCAACGGCCGAGCCACGGCTCGGCGAGCACCAGCGCGGTCGCGTACGCCTCCTCCTCGGGCGAGGGCGGCGGCTGCTCGCGCGGGTCCCATCCGGGGTCGGCGGCGAGGTCGGCCGGAGGAGGCGGCACCCGGAACCCACCGGACGGCACGCGGGATCCGCCGGTCGGCACGCGCGTCGCGTCGGCGGGCGTCCCGGCGCGGGCCGCCAGGCGTTCCGGCTCCGGGGCTTCCCGGCCAGGCCCCGCCGGGGCCGCCACCAGCCAGACGCCCAGGATCACGGCAACAGTGCACGCGCCCGCGAGCGCGACCACGAGCCGCCACCGCCGCATCGACCCACCGTCCTCACGCTACGTCCGCGCTCAGATACGGATCGTACCCAAGCGCGGCCGAACGCGGAACAGGCCTACCGGTCGTCGAGGGTGAAGGCCGCCAGGGGGATGGGGAGCCAGGTGGGACGGTTGCGCGCCTCGTAGATCACTTCGTAGGCGGCCTTGCTGAGCTCCAGCGCCCGCAGCAGCACGGCGTCGTCGCCGCGGATGTGCCCGCCGCCCGCCGAGTACCCCTCGATGAAGGCCGCGCGGTTGCGGCCGGCCCACTCGGCCGCCCTCGGTTCCAGGGACTTGGCGTCCGGATGGTCGGACAGCAGGTGGCGTGCCGCGTAGTCGAAGGATCTGAGCATCCCGGCCACGTCCCTGACCGGCGTGTCCAGGGCGCGGCGCTCGCTGAGCGGCTGGCCGGGCTCGCCCTCGAAGTCCAGGACGATCCACTCGCTGAAGGTGCGCATGACCTGGCCGAGGTGGTAGTCGCCGTGGACCCGCTGGACGGTGATCGGCCGGTCGACGTCGGCCAGCCGGTCGAACGCCTCGTGGGCCGCCTCGGCGTGGCCGGCCAGTTCCGGCACCTCCTCGATGGCCGCCTCCAGCCGGCGCCGGAACCCCTCGGCCATCCGCTTGATGTCGGGCGGTTCCACCGTGCCGGTGGGGAAGGCCGTGGCGAGCTGCTGGTGGAGGTGGGCGGTGGCCATGCCGAGGCGGTGGGACTCCGAGGCGAAGTCGCCCCCGACGTCGGCGGCGGCGGTGCCCTGCGGCGACCCGTACAGGTCGCGGACGCTGGTGAGCGCGAGGGCCCAGCCGTCGCTGGCGGTGGGCAGGAACTCCTGGGCGAACGCGAGCGTGGTGTTCTCCCCGGCGACGTCGGCCTCGATCCACCCGTACGGCCGGGCGATGTTGGGGGAGCCGCGTTCGGCGAGCGCCGACACGACCTCCAGCTCGGGGTTCACCCCGGGGACCAGCTTGCGGAACATCTTGCAGATGTAGGCGTCGCCGAACACCAGGGAGGTGTTGGACTGCTCGCCGCCGAGCACGAGGCTCCTCGGCGAGGTGTCGATCTCGGCGCCCGGCATGTGGCGGAAGCGCAGGCCGCCGAGGTCGGCGCCGTCGGCGATGGACGAGAGCAGGATGCCGGTGACCTCGGCGTCGTGGACGGCGTCGTAGGCGAACCCGTCCTCGGTCTCGCCGATCGCGACGTGCCTCAGCCGCTGGGGCAGCCGGGGGCGGAAGCCCACCAGGAGCTGGTAGCGGTCGGTCTGGGACTCCTGCCGCACGGTGATGACGAGGTGGCGAACGGACACGTCGTCCGAGGCGGGCGGCCTCACCGTGTCGTCCGTGGTCCTGGAGGAACCCGCCACATCGCTGTGGAGGGATTCTGCAGGACCACGAAGGGGTAGCGGGGTGCCGGCCTCGATGGCCAGCTCGGCTATCGCGCGGCCCTTGCCGGCGAACCACCGCTGATGGGTGATCCAGCCGGCAAGCAGCTCTTCGAGAGTATGTCTCACGTCTCCTCGGTTGCTGCGCTCGTGGGTGGAAGGGTGAACCAGTAGAACCCATGCCCAGGAAGCGTCAAAAGATACGGAAGTTCCCCAATTGGGGGAAATGGCACTCCACCTGTGCACTCCACGGGCGTGACGTCCTCGAACCTCCGCAGGTCCAGCTCGACGGGCTGGGGGAAGCGGGACAGGTTGTTGACGCACAGGACCCGGTCGTCGCCGAGCTCGCGGACGAAGGCGAGCACGCTGGGGTTGGAGGAGTTCAGCTCGGTGAACTCGCCCAGCCCGAAGACGTGGTGCCGCTTCCGGATCTCGATCATCTTCTTGGTGAAGTGCAGCAGCGATCCCGGGTTCTTCTGCTGCGCCTCGACGTTGAGCGCCTGGTACCCGTAGATCGGGTCCATGATCACCGGCAGGTAGAGGCGTCCGGGGTCGCAGTCGGAGAAGCCCGCGTTGCGGTCGGGGGTCCACTGCATCGGCGTGCGTACGCCGTCGCGGTCGCCCAGCCAGATGTTGTCGCCCATGCCGATCTCGTCGCCGTAGTAGATCACCGGGCTTCCCGGCAGGCTCATGAGCAGGGCGGTGAACAGCTCGATCTGGTTGCGGTCGTTCTCCAGCAGCGGGGCCAGGCGGCGGCGGATGCCGACGTTGGCCCGCATCCGCGGGTCCTTGGCGTACTCGGTGTACATGTAGTCGCGCTCTTCGTCGGTGACCATTTCGAGCGTGAGCTCGTCGTGGTTGCGCAGGAAGATGCCCCACTGGCAGTTCTCGGGGATCTTCGGCGTCTGGGCCATGATCTCCGAGATCGGGTAGCGGGTCTCACGGCGCACGGCCATGAAGATGCGCGGCATCAGCGGGAAGTGGAACGCCATATGGCACTCGTCACCCCCGGTGACCGGGTCGCCGAAGTACTCCACGACGTCGGCGGGCCACTGGTTGGCCTCGGCGAGCAGGACGCGGTCGGGGTAGAGGCGGTCGACCTCCTTCCTGACCCGCTTCAGGTAGGCGTGCGTCTGCGGGAGGTTCTCGCAGTTGGTGCCCTCCTGCTCGAACAGGTAGGGGATGGCGTCCATCCGGAACCCGTCGATGCCGAGGTCGAGCCAGAAGCGCAGCACCTCCAGCATGGCCTCCTGGACGGCCGGGTTCTCGTAGTTGAGGTCCGGCTGGTGGTGGAAGAACCGGTGCCAGTAGTACTGCCCCCGTACCGAGTCGTAGGTCCAGTTCGACGTCTCGGTGTCGATGAAGATGATCCGGGCGTCGCTGTACTCCTCGGCGGTGTCGGACCAGACGTAGAAGTCGCCGAACGGCCCTGTCGGGTCGTGCCGGGACGCCTGGAACCACGGATGCTGGTCACTGGTGTGGTTCATGACCAGGTCCGCGATGACGCGCATGCCGCGCTTGTGTGCCTCGTCGACGAGCTTGATGAAGTCCCCGAGATCCCCAAAATCCGGGAGAATCTTCATAAAGTCGGAAATGTCGTATCCGCCGTCTTTGAGGGGTGACTCATAGAGTGGCAGAAGCCACAGGACGTCGACGCCGAGCCACTGGAGATAATCCAGCTTGTTGATGAGACCGCGGATGTCTCCGGTGCCGTCCCCATTGGAATCCGCGAATCCTCGGATGAGGACCTCGTAGAAAACAGCGCGCTTGTACCAGTGCGGATCGCGCGGCTTATCGTGATTGAAGGTGTTCGGGACGGGCTGAGGCGTCAAGCTCACCTGTGGACTCCCCGCTGTGCTGATGCTCGCTGTTCCGCCGTCGCCGCCAATGCCTACGGCTGGCCGGCCGGAACCGCTCGCAGTGTGAGGACGTGTGCTGGATTGATGTGCGGATCTAGGCGTACGTAGTTGGCCTGCCGCCAGTGGAACGAATCGCCCGAGAGCTCATCGTCCACGACGAATTCGGCGCCCCAGTCGAGACCGAGGCCGGGCATGTCCAGCCGGACCGTCGACTCGTGGGTGTTGTGTGGATCGAGATTGACGACGACCAGAACCACGTCGCCTAGGCCGTGCCGTCGTGTGGACGGGTCGTAGGCGCCGGGCAGCCGCTTGGAGAAGCAGAGCATGTCCGGGTGGTCGACGCTGTGGAAACGTAGGTTACGCAGTTCCTGTACCGCAGGGTGTGCTCTTCGGAACAAATTGAGGAGGGTGATGAAAGGCGCCAGGCTCCGGCCGTCGCGTTCCGCGGCGGCCCAGTCGCGAGGCCTGAGCTCGAATTTCTCGCTGTGGAGATATTCCTCGCTGCCCGGTCGCACGGAGGTGTTCTCCGCGAGCTCGTAACCCGCGTAGACCCCCCATGTGGGTGACGCCAGCGCCGCCAGGACCGCGCGTATCTTGAACGCCGGAATGCCGCCGTTCTGCAGATACTCGTGAAGGATGTCCGGAGTGTTGACGAAGAAATTGGGTCGCACGTAGTGCCCGGTCTCGTGGGAGAGCTCGCTCAGGTAGCCCTCGAGATCGGCCTTGGAGGTCTTCCAGGTGAAGTACGTGTACGACTGGTCGAAGCCGACCTTGGCCAGGCCGCGGAGCATCGGCGGCCGGGTGAACGCCTCCGACAGGAACAGCACGTCCGGGTCGGTGGCGTGGATGTCGGCCAGCAGCTTCTCCCAGAACGCCACGGGCTTGGTGTGCGGGTTGTCCACCCGGAAGATGCGGACGCCGTGCGCCATCCAGTGCCGGACGACCCGCCTGACCTCGGCGTAGATCCCCTTCGGGTCCCGGTCGAAGTTCAGGGGGTAGATGTCCTGGTACTTCTTCGGGGGGTTCTCGGCGTAGGCGATCGAGCCGTCGGCCCGGATCGAGAACCACTCCGGGTGGTCCTTGACCCACGGGTGGTCGGGGGAGCACTGCAGGGCCAGGTCGAGGGCGATCTCCAGGCCGAGCTCGCGGGCCTTGTGGACGAAGGCGTCGAAGTCCTCGAAGGTCCCGAGGTCGGGGTGGATCGCGTCGTGCCCGCCGTCCTCGGAGCCGATGGCCCAGGGGGAACCGGGGTCGTACGGCTCGGGGTGCAGGGTGTTGTTGCGGCCCTTGCGGAACGTCTCGCCGATCGGGTGGATCGGGGGCAGGTAGACGACGTCGAAGCCCATGCCGGCGACCGCCGGCAACCGCTCGGCCGCAGTCTTGAAATTTCCGGACTTGGGGATGGTGTCGGCCTCGACGACCGCGCCCTCGGACCGGGGGAAGAACTCATACCAGGACCCGAACAGCGCCCGCCGCCGGTCGACCCGCAGCCGGAAGCGCGGGCCCCGCGTCACCAGGTCGCGCAGCGGGTGCACGGCCAGCGTCGCGGCCACGTCCGGAAGCTGGGCCACGGCCAGCCGCGCCCGGGGGTCGATGTCCTCGTCCCGCAGCCGCTCGGCCACCTCCTGCAGCGCGGCGCGGTGCCCGCAGCCCTCGCAGCCCGCCGGGCGCACCGCCCGCGCGGCGCGCTCGAAGACGCGCGCGCCCTCCTCGCACATGAGGTCGGTGTCGATGCCGCGCGGGATCTTGATCCCCGCGTCGTGCAGCCAGGTGCCGACGGGGTCGCTCCAGGCCTCGACACGGAAGTGCCAGGTGCCCTCGGCGGGCAGCGTGACCTCAAGTGACCACCGGTCGGTGCCGGGGGTCGTCTCGCTCATGAGAGCCAGCCTCCGGCGCTTGCCCGCCGGGTCGGTCAGCACCACCCCGGCGGCCACCGCGTCGTGTCCCTCGCGGAACACCGTGGCGCCGATCTCGAAGGTCTCACCCGCCACTGCCTTCGCGGGCCATCGCCCACACTCGACAACAGGGGAAATGTCCTGTATTGGGATTCGTCCGATCATCGCGTCTCAAGGTAGCGGCGACGCACCGGGCGCCGCCGGGAATTGTGAGGGCAAGAAGTGATCTTTGCTTCCAAGTAGGTTCCCGGCCGTATGCCGGTCTATGGGCGGGCGCGTAGCTTTCACCCCCAGGAGTGACGGTCGTCGGCCCCGGGGGTCCTGAGGTGGGTCGATGTGGCTCTTACATGGGACTGCCCCCATAGTCCCTCTTCAAGCATGCTTGAGGGAAGTTAGGGGTACACCAGGACGCTTTTGTCCGTGACAGTAGCCGTACGAGGGGGGCGCCGTACATGATCAAGTGAAGATCACAGTGCTGAGTCCGCTTCCGTGAGGTTTGAGCGGGTTTGGGAGTGGTGAGAGCGAAACGCATAAGATCTGGAAGGCGCACAAGAGTGTTTCGGTCGCGCGTCGTGGCGCTGAGTAACTAGGGTCTGGCCCCGTGAGAGCAATCCGTAGGTTCACCGTCCGTACCGTCCTTCCCGTGGAGCTGGCTCCCCTGGGCGAGCTCGTGCAAAATTTGCGCTGGTCATGGCACCCGGAGACCATGGATCTGTTCGCCGAGGTGGATCCCGACACCTGGCAGCGGGTAGGTCACGACCCGGTCGCGTTGCTCGGGGCCGTCGAGGCCGACCGGCTCGCCGAACTGGCCCGTGACCGCAGGTTCCTGCGCAGGCTGGCCGACGCCGCGGATGATCTGCGCGAGTACATGACCGCCCCGCGCTGGTACCAGACGCTCCCCGAGGCGCCGGCCGCCATCGGCTACTTCTCGCCCGAGTACGGCATCGCCGCCGCCCTCCCGCAGTACTCCGGGGGCCTCGGCATCCTCGCGGGCGACCACCTGAAGGCCGCCAGCGACCTCGCCGTGCCGATCCTGGCCGTGGGCCTGCTCTACCGGCACGGCTACTTCAGCCAGTCCCTGTCGGCCGAGGGCTGGCAGCAGGAGCACTACCCGAGCCTCGACCCCGGCGGCCTGCCCCTGAGCCACCTCAAGGAGGAGGACGGCACGCCCGCGCGCGTCGCCATCCCGCTCCCGGGCGGGCGCACGCTGCACGCGCAGATCTGGGTGGCCCAGGTGGGCCGGGTCCCGCTGCTGCTGCTCGACTCCGACGTCGCCGAGAACGACAACGCCGCCCGTGACGTCACCGACCGCCTGTACGGCGGCGGCACCGACCACCGGCTCATGCAGGAGCTGCTGCTCGGCATCGGCGGGGTGCGGGCGCTGCGCGCGTACTGCCGGATCACCGGCCATCCCGAGCCCGAGGTCTTCCACACCAACGAGGGCCACGCCGGCTTCCTCGGCCTGGAGCGCATCCGTGAGCTCACCGAGCACCGGCTGTCCTTCGACGAGGCGATCGAGGCGGTCAGGGCCGGCACGGTCTTCACCACCCACACCCCGGTGCCCGCCGGCATCGACCGGTTCCCCGCCGAGATGATCGAACGGCAGTTCGGCGGCGAGAACGCCTGGCCCACCGTCCCCGTGGAGCGCATCCTCGCGCTCGGCGCCGAGCCGGGCTCGCCCGAGGCCGGCTCCGGCGCGGCGGTCTTCAACATGGCCGTCATGGGCATGCGCCTGGCCCAGCGGGTCAACGGCGTCTCGGAGCTGCACGGCGAGGTCAGCCGCGGCATGTTCCAGGGCCTGTGGCCGGGGTTCGACCTGGACGACGTCCCGATCGGGTCCATCACCAACGGCGTGCACGCGCCCACGTGGGTCGCGCGCGAGGTGATGGAGCTCGCCGGGCAGGAGCTCCCCACGCTGATCGAGAGGGCCCAGGGCTGGGAGAGCGTCCAGAAGCTCTCCGACGAGGACATCTGGTCCATCCGAGGGAAACTGCGCGGCCGGCTCGTGGACGCGGCCCGTGACCGGCTCAGGGCCTCCTGGCGGGCCCGTGGGGCCTCGACGGCGGAGCTGGGCTGGATCGACGAGGCCCTCGACCCCGACGCGCTGACGATCGGCTTCGCGCGGCGGGTCCCGTCCTACAAGCGGCTCACGCTCATGCTGAAGGACCCCGCCCGGCTCAAGGAGCTGCTGCTCGACCCGGACAAGCCCGTCCAGATCGTGATCGCGGGCAAGGCCCACCCCGCCGACGAGGGCGGCAAGCGGCTGATCCAGCAGATCGTCAAGTTCGCCGACGGCGAGGACGTGCGCCACCGCATCGTCTTCCTGCCCGACTACGACATGAACCTCGGGCAGCTCCTGGTCCAGGGCTGCGACGTGTGGATGAACAACCCGCTGCGCCCCCTTGAGGCGTGCGGCACCTCCGGCATGAAGGCCGCGCTCAACGGCGGGCTCAACCTGTCCATCAGGGACGGCTGGTGGGACGAGTGGTACGACGGGAACAACGGCTGGGCCGTCCCGACGGCCGACGGCGTCGAGGACCCCGACCGCCGTGACGACATCGAGGCGGCGGCGCTGTACGACCTGATCGAGCGCGAGGTCGCCGACCGGTTCTACGACCGCGCGGACGGCACGCATCCCCGCCGCTGGCTCGACATGGTCAAGCACACGCTCAGCTCGCTCGGCCCGAAGGTCCTGGCCGGGCGCATGCTGCGCGACTACGTGGTCGACCTGTACACCCCGGCGGCCGGGTCGGCGCGCGAACTGTCCAAGGACGACCACGGCAGGGCGCGCGAGTTCGCGGCGTGGAAGCTGCGGCTCACCCGCGCGTGGCCGGGCGTCAGGGTCGAGCACATCGAGGCGTCGGGCATCGGGGACACCCCCGAGCTGGGCGCGGCGATGGAGATCCGCGCGACGGTCGCGCTCGGCGAGCTGTCGCCCGAGGACGTGAGCGTCCAGGCCGCGTACGGCAAGGTGGGGGTGCACGACGAGCTGATCGGCCCGTCCTACGTCCTGCTCTCGGCCGACACGACGGGCGACGACGGCAAGGCGGCCTACACCGGCGTCGTGCCGCTCGACCGCACCGGCGCGTTCGGGTACACCGTCCGCGCGGTGCCCGATCACCCGCTCATGTCCTCGCCGGCCGAGCTCGGGCTGATCGCCGTCCCCGAGGAGCCGGCGGGGATGACCAACGGCACCCTCCGCTAGACGGGGCCGGAGGTCACTACCACCCCTCAATAGCGACATAACTCCTAAAACGGTCAAACTAGCGCTCGGATGTCGAGTGCATCGGCCGTGACTGGGCAGGGCTGACGGAGCCAACGCGATTTCGTCCGCGAAGGAGCGATGATCCGTCATGGACGGCTGGACGTTCGAAGGACAGCCTGGGGCTCTGGGGGACACCACGACCACCCTGGTCGAGGGGGGATCGTTCTGCGTGTGCGAGCAGAACGGCGACATCCTGCCGGGCGGGGCGCAAGGCGTGTACTACGCCGACACCCGCCTGGTGTCCCGCTGGGAGCTGCGCGTCGACGACGCGCCGCTGGAGAGCCTCAAGGTGGTGCCGGGAGAGCCGTACCACGCCGCCTTCCTCGCCCGGATCCCGCCGCGCCCGGGCAGGGCCGACAGCACGATGCTGGTGATCAGGGACCGGTACGTCGGCGGCGGCCTGCGCGAGGACGTGACCCTGCGCAACCTCGCCGACGAGGCCGCGGGATGCGTGGTCACCCTCCTGGTGGCCTCGGACGTGGCCGACCTGTTCGAGGTCAAGGCGCACCGCATCCAGCACGTCGCCGACATCGAGACCTTCGTGGACCGCACCGGCATGAAGTTCGTCTCGGCCAGCCGGTCCCGGGGCGCCCGGGTGATCGCGGAGGCCGGTGAGTCGGAGGCCGTCGTGGTCGCCGGGCTGATGACCTTCACCACCGTCGTGCCCGCGCGAGGCGAGTGGCGGGTGACCTTCCAGGTCAACCCCATCCTGGACGGCACGGAGGCCCCCGCCTGGTTCTCGGCCACCCACCCCCTGGAGCACGCCCCGCCCGCCATGCGCCTGGCCGACTGGGTGCGCAGCAGCCCCACGATCAGCACCACCAACACCGCGCTGGCGCAGGCGCTCCGCCGGTCGAGGAGCGACCTCGGCAGCCTGCGGCTGTTCGAGCGGGACCGGCCAGAGGACCTGCCCTCGATCGCCGCGGGCGCCCCTTGGTTCATGACCCTGTTCGGCAGGGACTCCCTGCTGACGTCCTGGATGGCGCTCCCCATCGACCAGACCCTCGCCCTCGGCACGCTGCGCCGCCTGGCCGAGCTGCAGGGCACCAAGGTCAACCTGCTCACCGAGGAGGAGCCCGGCAAGATCCTGCACGAGCTCCGGTACGGCGTGGACCCCGGGGCGCCGATCTGCGACGGCGGCCGGCCGTACTACGGGTCGGTCGACTCCACCCCGCTGTTCGTCATGCTCCTCGGGGAGCTGCGCCGCTGGGGCCTGCACGGCGACGACGTGGGGCGGCTGCTGCCGCACGCCGACGCGGCGCTCGGCTGGATCGAGGACCACGGCATGCGGGACGGCTTCCTGTGGTACCGCAGGAAGACCGACAGGGGCCTGGTCAACCAGGGATGGAAGGACTCCTTCGACGGCGTCAACCACGCCGACGGCTCGCTGGCCCGGGCCCCCATCGCCCTGGCGGAGGCGCAGGGCTACGTCTACGCCGCCTATGAGGCGCGCGCCAGCCTGGCCCACGAGGCCGGGGACGCCGCGACCGAGGAGCGCTGCCTGGAACGGGCGGCCGACCTGCGTGATGCGTTCAACGAGCGGTTCTGGATGCCCGAGCGGGGCTACTACGCCATGGGCCTGGACGGCGAGGGGCGGCTGATCGACTCGCTCGCCTCCAACATGGGCCACTGCCTGTGGACGGGCATCGTGGACGAGGACAAGGCGCCGTCCGTCGCCGCGCACCTGATCTCGCCGGAGATGTTCAGCGGCTACGGCGTGCGCACCCTCGCCACGACCATGGGCGCCTACAACCCGATGAGCTACCACAACGGGTCGGTGTGGCCGCACGACAACGCGATCGTCGTCGCCGGGCTGATGCGCTACGGCTTCGTCGAGGAGGCCCAGCGGATCGCCGAGGGGCTGCTGGACGCCGCGCACGCCTGCGCCGGGCGGCTGCCCGAGCTGTTCTGCGGCTTCCCGAGGGACGAGTTCCCGACGCCGATCCCCTACCCCACCTCGTGCGCCCCCCAGGCGTGGGCCGCCGCCGCGCCCATCCACCTCGTGCGGTCGCTGCTGCGCTTCGACCCGTGCCTGCAGTACGGCAAGGTGTGGGTGGCGCCGGCGCTGCCGAAGGGCTTCGGCCTGCTCCAGGTGTCCAACCTGCCCCTGGGCGCGTCCAGGCTCACGCTGAAGGTCCAGGAGGGCGACGACCGCGCCACGGTGACCGGCCTCCCGCCGGAGGTCCGGCTGATCGAGGGCCCCTGCCCCCCGACCGCCCCCGCCGCGAGCTGATTTCGCGGGGATCTGGATGGGTATGAGCAGTTCGGGGCTCCGGGGGAGGTGTGTGCGGCATGGCCGTTTCCATCGGTCTCACCGGGCGCCGGCGCCCGCCGAGGGACGCGCGCGAGCCCGGGCGCCTGCGCATAGCGATGGTCGCGCCCCCGTGGTCGGAGGTGCCGCCGCGCGGCTACGGCGGCATCGAGGCGATGCTCTCCGACCTCGTCGGCGGGCTGCACCGCCTGGGACACGAGATCACCCTCATCGGCGCGGGCCGTACCTCGACCAAGGTCCCTTTCCTGCGCACCTACCGGCGGGCGCCCTGCGAGCGCATCGGCGAGACCATGCCCGAGGTGCTGCACGCGGCGATGGCGTCCCGGCTGCTGTCCGGGCTGGAGGCCGACCTCGTCCACGACCACACGCTCGCGGGCCCGCTCACCGCGCACGCCAGGTCCACCCCGACCCTGGTGACGTGCCACGGGCCGGCCGTCGGCGAGCTGGGGGAGTACTACCGGGTGCTGGGCGACCGCGTGTCCCTGGTGGCGATCTCGCTGGCCCAGCGGACCTTCGCCCCCGACCTCAACTGGGTCGGGCAGGTGTACAACGCCGTGGACACCCGGACGTTCCCGTTCACCGAGCGCAAGGAGGACTGGGTCCTGTGGATCGGCAGGTTCGCCGCCGACAAGGGCGCCCACCTGGCCATCGACGCCGCGCGGGCGGCCGGGCGGCGCATCGTGCTGGCGGGCAAGCTCGTGGAGCCGGCCGAGCACGCCTACTTCGACGAGCACGTCCGGCCGAGGCTCGGCCCGGACGCCAGGTACGAGGGTGAGGCCGACCTGGTGCGCAAGCGCCGGCTCATGGCGGCGGCACGCTGCCTGCTGTTCCCCATCACCTGGCAGGAGCCCTTCGGCATGGTGATGATCGAGGCCATGGCCTGCGGGACGCCCGTGGTCGCACTCGGGCTCGGCGCCGTCCCCGAGGTGGTCGTCGACGGGGTCACCGGCTTCGTCCGCGACCACCCCCACGAGCTGCCCGCCGCCGTCGAGGCGGCCGGCGGCCTGCGCCCGGCCGACATCCGCGCGCACGTCGAGCGCGACTTCGACGTCACCTCCATGGCGGCGGGGTACGAGCGCGTGTACCGCGACGTCCTCGCGCGGGCCGGGGCGCCGGTCCGGTGATCGCGGGCGCCCGTATCGTGGGGATGCCGCGCCCCGGGACGGGGCGCCGTGCCTATGAGGAGGGCGTCATGACGGAACTCGTACATGTGGAGACGACCGGCGCGGTCGCGACGATCCGGCTGGACCGGCCCAAGATGAACGCCCTCAACGGCCAGATGCAGGAGGAGCTCGGCGCCCGCGCCCGCGAGGTGGACGCCGACCCGGCCGTGCGCGCCGTGGTGGTCTACGGGGGCGAGCGGGTGTTCGCCGCCGGGGTGGACATCAAGGAGATGGCGGACATGACCTACGCGGACATGTCGGCGCACTCGGCCGGGCTGCAGGAGTGCTTCACCGCCGTGGCCAGGATCGGCAAGCCGGTCGTCGCCGCGATCACCGGGTACGCCCTCGGCGGCGGCTGCGAGCTGGCCCTGTGCGCGGACTTCCGGATCACCGGGGAGGGCGCCAAGCTCGGCCAGCCCGAGATCTCGCTGGGCATCATCCCTGGCGCCGGCGGGACCCAGCGCCTGCCGCGCCTGATCGGCCCCTCCCGGGCCAAGGACCTGATCTACACCGGCCGGCACGTGGACGCCGCCGAGGCGCTGGCCATCGGCCTGGTGGACAAGGTCGTCCCCGACACCGACGTGTACACCGAGGCCGTCGCCCTGGCCGAGCGGTTCGCGGGCGGCCCGGCCGTCGCGCTGCGCGCCGCCAAGCTGGCCGTCGACCACGGCCTGGAGGTCGACCTGGCCACCGGCCTGGAGATCGAGCGGCTGCACTTCTCGGGCCTGTTCGCCACCGACGACGCCCGCGCGGGGCTGCGCGCGTTCACCGCCAAGGAGAAGCCCGAGTTCACCGGCCGCTGACCCCCGGCGGGATCCGGCGCCGACCCCTCGGCGGTGGTCCGCGGTGTTCGGGCGCTGACCCTCTGACGGTGGCAGGCGGGCATTCGGTCGCTGACCAGTGCGGACGCCGGTCCGGCCCGGATGACGGCCGGGATTCCCCTCTGCGAAATGTGACTTAACGGTATTGGCGGGAGTTCGGAGAGATCATGTTTTCCCGCTAAGGTGACCCGTCATGGCGCGGTTTGTAATGCGCGTTCTGGCACCCCTGCGGCTCCGGCGTGCCGTCCTCTCCCGGTTCGACGCCCGCTATGTCACGCGGGCCGACCACCGGCAGGACGTCCGGGACTCGTTGTGGGAGGTCCAGGCGCTCAAGAGGGAGGTCGCGGCGCTGAGGCGCGAGGTCGACCAGCTCCGCCAGCGGGTCGCGGGCGCCGGTGGCGGCTCCCCGAGCCCCGCACTGGCGGCCAGGGTCGAGGACGCGCACCGGCTCGCCACCGAGACGGCCGCGGCGATGGACCACCTGCTCCAGGCCGAGGTCCTGCTCTGGCAGGCGATCGACGCCGTCCGCGAGCCCGGCCCCTCCTCATGAGGGTGACCTGGACCGCCGACGGCGACGTGTGGCGGCTGCGGCTGCGCCTGGACCCCGGCGAGGGCGTGGTCGGCACGGTCACCGACGGGCAGGAGGTGGAGCTCGCCACCGACACCTGCCACGTGCGGCTGCCGCGCCCCGCCGCCCCCGACGGCGCCCCGGTCCATCCCGACTTGCTCGCCCTGGCCGCCTGGACCGTCGTCGCGCCATGGACCACCCGCGCGGTCCTCTTCGACCGCCCGATCTCCGCCGAACTGGCCGCCGCCCTGCACGACGGGTGGGGCGTGGAGGCCGGGCCGGTGGGCGGCGACCCCAGGTCGGGCACCCGGCTGGCGATCTCCTACAGCGGCGGCGCCGACTCCGCCGCCGTGGCCGCGATGCTCCCCGACGCACCCCTGCTCCACTTCCGCCGGGTCAGCCACCCCCGCGTGCCGAACCGGTGGACGCACTACCGCTCCGACGTCCTGGCCGGCCTGGCCGCGAAGACCGGCAGGGACGTGACCCCCGTCGAGTCGGACCTGGAGTTCCTGCTGCGCCGCCCGCGCCCCGGCTATCCCGAGCACCACGCCGTCATGGCCGGCGCCGTCCTGCTGGCCGACGCCATGGACCTCGGCGGGCTGGCGCTCGGGTACGAGATCGGCTCGCGCTGGCTGGGCGGCGGCCGGTACGTCCACCGGTACACGCCCGACAACCCCATGTGGTCGCCCCACGGGCGGTGGGGCCGGCTGTTCGCGGCGGCCGGGCTGCCGCTCGTCCTGCCCGCCGGCGGCATCAGCGAGGCGATGACGATGCGCGTCGCGCTCGGCTCGGAGCTGCGCGACCAGGTCCGCTGGTGCCTGCGCGGCGACGGCGCCGGCCCGTGCGGCCGGTGCGGCAAGTGCCTGTACAAGGAGCTCATCCAGGCCGCCGTCGAGCGCCGCCCCATGCGCACGGCGATCACCGCCGACCGGCCGGTGGCCCGCAAGTGGCAGCAGCCTCCGCCCTACGGAGGTCAGGAGATGATCGAGTACGGCTGCGCGCACGTGCCCGGGATCGAGGACACGCCCTTCGCCAGTGCAGCGAAGTACCTCCAGGCCACGCGGGAGTCCACGCGGTGGCTGGAGCGGTGCTACCCTCCGGCCGTCGAGGAGATCCCCGGACCGTGGCGCGCGGGCATCGAGAAGATCATGGCCGACGAGTTCGGCTTCATGGGACCGGAGGACGTCGAGCGGGTGGAGAGCTGGGGGCGCCGATGAGGGTCTACGCGTCGGTCGACATGGAGGGCGTGACCGGGCTCACCGACCCCTCGGAGATGCACGCCGGGGGGCGCGGCTACGAGCGCGGCTGTGAGCTGATGACCGCGGACGCCAACGCCGTGGTCGCCGGGGCCTTCGAGGGCGGCGCGACGGCCGTGGTGGTCAACGACGCGCACGGGTCGACCAAGAACCTCCGCGTCGACCTGCTCGACGCGCGCGCCTCGCTCATCCGGGGCCCGGGCAAGCCGATGCGCATGGCGCAGGGGCTGGACGCCGGGTTCCAGGCCGCCTGCTTCGCCGGCTACCACGCGCGGGCCGGCGTCCAGCACGGGGTGCTCAACCACACGTGGATGGGCAAGGAGATCCACAACGTCTACCTCAACGGCGAGGTCTGCGGGGAGACGCGGCTGGTGGCCGGGTTCGCCGGGTTCCTCGGGGTGCCGGTCGCGCTGGTGACCGGCGACGAGGCGGTCTGCGAGGAGGCGCGCGAGCTGCTCGGCGACGTCGAGACCGTCGCGGTCAAGAAGGGCATCGACCGGTTCGCCGCCGAGCTGCTGCCGCCCAGCGTCGCCCAGGCGCTCATCCGCGAGGCCACCGCGCGGGCGCTGAACCGGCTGAGCGACTTCCGCCCGTACGAGGTCGCCCCGCCGTTCACGCTCGGCGTCGAGTGGAACTCCACGGCCATCGCCGCGGGCTGCGCGCTCATCCCCGGCACCCGGCAGGCGGGCCCTCGGCACACCGAGTTCACCACCGACGACTTCCGGGACATCATGGGCCTGCTCGGGATCTTCGCGATGATCGCCGGCCAGGTGGCCTGCGGCAGCGGCGTGTACGGCTGAGCGCGTGGAACGAGAGGGATCGACTCCGCGCGCGGAGGGGCTGACGCGCCGGGCGCTGCTCGCGGGCATCGGCGCGGCCGGCGGCGCGGGCGCCATGTACGCCGCGATGGGCGTGCTCGGGCTGGCCCCCACCGAGGGGACCGCCGCCGTCGGCGCCACCGGCGGCACGCGGGCCCCGGCGCCGTACGTCCCGCCCCAGCCGTCGGACTTCTCGCTGCGCGGGGGACGTGCCGCGACCGTGCTCGTGCTCGGCGCGGGCGTGGCCGGGCTGGCGTCGGCGTACGAGCTGGGCAAGGCGGGGTACCACTGCACGGTCATCGAGGCGCGCGACCGGGTGGGCGGGCGCAGCATGACCCTGCGCGGCGGCGACTCGGTCACCGAACTGCCCGCCCGCGCCGGGGCGGGCGAGCCCGGCCCGGCCGCCGCGGGCGCGGTCCAGCGGGTGACCTTCGGGGACGGCACGTACTTCAATTCAGGCCCGGCCCGCATCGCGCAGTGGATGGTCACCCTGGACTACTGCCGCGAGCTGGGCGTCCCGCTGGAGGTGTTCGTCAACAACAACGCCAGCGCGTACGTCTTCACCGCGGGCATGAAGGCGCCCGTGCGCGCCCGCACGGCCCGCGCCGACGCCTACGGGTACATCTCCGAGCTGCTGGCCAAGGCCACCGACGAGGGGGCGCTGGACGCCCGCCTGGACGACGGCGACCGCGAGCGCCTGCTGGACTTCCTGTCGAGCTTCGGGGAGATCGGCGCGTCCTACGAGTACTCCGGCGGCGACCGGCGAGGCTACCGGGTCGACCCCGGCGTCGGGCCCGGCACCGCGCTCGGGCCGCCGCCCGCGCTCTCCGACGTGCTCGGCGAGGGACTCGGCCGGATGCTGACCATGGACGCGGGCTACGACCAGGCGATGCCGATGTTCCAGCCCGTCGGCGGGATGGACTCCATCGTCCGGGCGCTCGCGCGCGAGGTCGGCGCGGCCAACATCAGGACCGGCACCCGGGTGACGGGGATCATGAACCGGCCCGGCGGGGTGGAGGTCTCGGTCGAGGGCGGCGCCCCGCTGACGGCGGACTACTGCGTCGCGGCCCTGCCCCCGCACCTGCTGGCCCGGATCCCCGGCAACCTCGGCGCGGGCGTCCAGGCCGCCCTGGGCACGCCCGTCCCGCTGTCGGCGGGCAAGCTCGGCCTTGAGTACGGCCGGCGCTGGTGGGAGATCGAGGACCGCGTGTACGGCGGGGCCACCGAGACCGACCTGGACCTCGGCCACATCTGGTACCCCTCCTACGGCTTCCACACCGATCGCGGTTTGATCGTCGGCTACTACAACACCGGCGCGGACGCCGAGACCTACGCCGCGCTGCCCCACGGGGACCGCCTGCGCAGGGCCCTGGCCCAGGGCGGCATGGTGCACGGCCGCAAGTACGGCGCGAACCTGCTGGCGAGCGCCTCGGTGGCCTGGACGCGGCAGCCGCACATCGAGGGCGCCTGGGTGCGGTGGCCGTCGATGAACGGGTTCTCGCTGCTGCAACGGCCGGCCGGGCGCGTCTACTTCGCGGGTGACTGGCTCACCCATCTGATCGCCTGGCAGGCCGGCGCCTTCGAGTCCGCCCGTAAGGTGGTGACCGAACTGCACCACCGCGTACTGAAGGAGGGGTGACCCATGAAGCTGGGCACGCTCGAATGGGTGCCCGCCGGGGAACGGCCCGGCCTGCTCGCCGTCCCGGTGGCCCGCGCGATCGCGGACATGACCGAGGAGATCGCGGTGGCGCCGATCGACCCGGCGCTGGCCGACACCGCCGCGTTCTGCGAGCGGTACGGCGTGGGGCTGGAGGAGTCGGCCAACTGCGTGATCGTGGCGGCCAAGCGCGGCGGCGAGACCCGCTACGCGGCCGTCATGGTGCTCGCCACGACGCGGGCCGACCTCAACGGGGTGATCCGCAGGCACCTGGACGCCCGCAAGACGTCCTTCGCCCCGCAGGCGGACGCCGTCGAGATGACGGGCATGGAGTTCGGCGGCATCACCCCGATCGGCCTGCCCGACGGGTGGCCGGTGCTGGTGGACGCGGCGGTCGCGCGGCAGCCGTACGTCGTCATCGGGAGCGGAATCAGGGGCTCCAAGTTGGCGCTGGCCGGCGAGAGCCTGTCCCGTCTGAGGGCCGCTGAAGTGCTGTCTCTCGCGCAGTGAGCCGTCCGCACTCTAAGACTTTCCGGATATGGGAAACCCTTGGGGCCGGTTCATCCGTTGTACTACCGGGAATGTGGCCTCTTGGTGCAACTCATGGGCGGGGTTTAAGTCAGTATGGTGCGTGAGCCACGCCCCCATGTGCCCGCGAGCGCTTTCGGCGCGGGCATTGCGCAGAGTAAGCGAAATGTGACAATTGGAGCAAGGCGCTTCCTACCGGATACCCATGCCGGGGCATCGCCGGAGATCAGATGAATCAGGACGACCGATTGGGCCCCTACCGGCTGCTCCGGCGGCTCGGTGAAGGCGGCATGGGCGTGGTCCATCTCGCGCTCGACTCCCAGGGCAGGCAGGTCGCCGTCAAGGTGCTGCGCGCCGAGGTCACCAGCGACGACGTCGCGCGCCGCAGGCTCGCGCGCGAGGTCGAGACCATGCGGCGCGTGCGCAGCAGGCACATCGCCGAGGTCGTCGACGCCGACGTCACCGGCAGCCGCCCCTACATCGTGACCCGATACGTCCCGGGCAAGCCCCTGGACGACATGGTCAAGCAGGAGGGACCGCTCACCGTCGCCGGGCTGCTGCGGCTCGCCCACGGCGTGGCCGAGGCCCTCGCCGCGGTGCACGCCGCCGGGGTCATCCACCGCGACCTCAAGCCCGGCAACGTGCTGATGCTGGACGGCGAGCCCGTGCTTATCGACTTCGGCATCGCCCAAGCCGTCGACGCCACCCGCCTCACGCAGACCGGCATGTTCATCGGCACCCCCGGCTACCTGGCCCCCGAGATCATCGAGGGGCACGAGGCCGGGCCCGAGGTCGACGTGCACGCCTGGGCCGGCACGATGCTGATGGCCGCGACCGGCCAGCCGCCGTTCGGCAAGGGCACGCTGGAGATGGTCTTCTACAACATCACCGCCGGCAAGGCCAACGTCGAGGCCGCCCCGGCGATCATCCGCCCGCTGCTGCGCGCCGCCTTCCAGCGCGACCCCGCCAAGCGGCCCTCCGCCGCCGAGCTGGCCGCCCAGCTCTCCCGGCTCGTCCCCCCGAGGCCCGGGCAGGCGCGCCCGAGGGTGCCCGACGAGATCCTCACCGTGCCCGACATGTCGGAGGGGCCCGCCACCGGCACCTCCATGCCGCGCCCGGAGCCGCCGCGCGTCGACCCGACCCCGCCCCTCCCGCCCACCTCGCCGAGGCAGAACGCTCCTGGCCGGCCGTGGACGGGGCAGCCTCCCGCGGCCCGCACCGGCCAGCAGACCGGCCCGCCGCAGACCGGCCGCCCGCCCGTCCGGCCCGCCTCGGGCGCGCCGGAGGAGGAGTACGTCTCGCTGCTCGGCGAGGCCCCGCAGGCCCCCGCGCCGGGCGACCCGTGGCCGACGGTGCGCGTGACCGGCGACGACCTGCGCAAGGCCGGCCTGCCCTACCAGCGTCCGGGCTCGGAGGTCCCCGCCCAAGGGGGGAGCGAGGCGCAGAACCGCTACACGCCGCCCGTTCCGTCGCAGCCCTGGCAGCCCGCCCAGCCCGACCAGGGCGAGGTGCCCACCCGGCGGGTCAGGCCCGAGGAGCTGAACGACCTCGGCGCCCAGGCCAAGGCCTACCGGTCCACCCCGGTGCCCCCGGCCACGCCGTCCGGCCAGGGGACGCCGCCGCGGTCCGGCCAGCCCCCGGTCGCGCCCGATCCGAGGCCGTACCACCACCAGGCGCTGTTCGAGCAGGCCCCGGACATCTTCGAGATGACCCCGCACATCCGTCAGGCGCCGTCCCCGCCGTACGTGCCGACCGTCCACCTGCCGCCTGAGGCGACCCCGGGCTTCGCGGGCGGCGCGCTGCGGCGCTCGCCGGTGTACGGGGTGGCGAGCGTGCTGGTGCTGGTCATCGTGGTCGCCGCGGCCGTCGTGGCGCCCGTGCTGGTGGCCGCCGTCGTGGTGGTCGCCGCCGTGCTCCTGCGGGCCGCCGACATGGCCCAGCCCCGGCTCGACGCCACCCGCCCGCCCGCCGCGTCGGCGGGCGACGTCCTGCGCGTCCTCGCGATGCCGGGACCGCTGCTGAAGTCGATCGGCGTGACGCTCGCGCTGGTGCCGTACGCGCTGATCCTGGGCGTGCCGGTGACCCTTGTGCTGACCTTCCTGGTGCGGTCGGTGCCGGTCGGCACCGCCCTGAGCTGGGGGGTCGCGGTGTCCCTGTGGATAATCTGTGCCGGGCCCGGGGTCGAGGGGCCGGGCCGCCAGCTCACCAGGACGATGGCGTCGGCCTTCCCGGCCAAGGGCGCGGCGGTGGGGGTGGCCGCGGTCCTCGGGGTCCTGGCCACGATCGTGGCACTTTATGCCGCCAGCACGCTCATCATGCCGCTCGGGGAGGCAGTCTGGAGTCCGGTGAACATCGACACCTGGCTGGAACGGTTGGAAGGCCTTCGAGGGAAGGCGGGATGACAGGGGAAAAGGTGCCGGAGACGCTGGAAAGACTCGGCCCCTACCGGCTGCTGCGCCGGCTCGGCGAGGGCGGGATGGGTGTCGTCCACCTCGGTCTCGACCAGGAGGGCAGGGAGGTCGCGGTCAAGGTCCTCCACCCGCACGTCGCGGCCGACCTCAAGGCCCGCGACCGGCTGACCCGCGAGGTCGAGACCATGCGCCGGGTGCGCAGCCCGCGCGTCGCCGAGGTGCTGGACGCCGAGCTCACCGGCGTCACGCCGTACATCGTGACGAGGTTCGCGCCCGGGCGCACCCTGGAGGAGACCGTCCTGGCCGACGGCCCGCTGTCCGGGCACGAGGTCGTGCGGCTGGCGCGGGGCCTGTCGGAGGCGCTGATCGCGATCCACGCCGCCGACGTGATCCACCGCGACTTCAAGCCGGCCAACGTCATGCTGGTCAACGGCGACCCGCTGGTCATCGACTTCGGCATCGCCCACCTGGTCAACGCGACCCGGCTCACCCAGACCGGCATGTTCGTCGGCACCCCCGGCTACCTCGCGCCCGAGATCATCAGGGACGACGAGATCACCCAGGCGGCCGACGTCCACGCGCTGGCCGCCACCGTCTTCTTCGGCGCCACGGCCAAGCCGCCGTTCGGGTCCGGCTCGTTCGAGGCGGTCTGCTACAACATCATGGAGGGCCGGGCCAACGTCGACCAGGCGCCCGCGTGGCTGCGGGGCTGGCTGCGCGCCGCGTTCGACGTGAACCCGGGCGGCCGGCCGACCGCCCAGGGCCTGCTGGCCATGGCCCGCTCCCTGGACCCGAGCATGACCTCCTTCCGGGAGTCCCCGGTCCTGGACGGCCGCACGCGCAGGCTCGACGCCGCCGAGAGCAACGGGCGCGTCCCCGACGGCACGCGCGTGCTCGGCGGCGGCGGTCCTGACATCACCCCCGTGCTGAACGGCGGCGTCCCCGACCGCACCCACGTGCTGAACGGCTCGCCGGCCGGCCTGGACGAGTCCGCGCCGACCAAGCGCACCAAGCCGGCCTCCGAGGACAGCTACTCCGACCTGCTGCCGCCGGTGCGGTACGCCGAGCCCGAACGCAGGCGCGGCAACCGCGCCGACGCCCCGCCGCCGGGCGCGGCCGCCGCGCCCGCGCGCTCCCCGGGGTTCGCGCCGCCGCCCGCCTACCCGCCCGCGCCGTACGGGCCTCCCGGGGCGTACGCTCCGGCGCCGTACGTGGACCAGCGGGTCGCCGGATACCCGCCGCCGCCTCCCATGGGGCCCTCCCAGGGCGCGGCGCCCCCGCCGGTCAACGCCCGGCCGCACGCCCCCGAGCAGGGACGCGGCCCGAACGCGCCCGGCCAGGGACGCGGGCCCTACGCTCCCGAGCGCGAGCCCGACAAGCCGCCGTACCGCGCCGGGCACCCGCTGCTCGCGTTGCTGCTGCTGGCCGTGGCGGTCGCGGGCGCGCGGATGCTCCCGGTGCTGGTCGGCATCATCATGGTGGTCGTCGTCCTGTGCCTGCGCGTCGGCGAGTACCTCTGGGGCGATCTCGCCGAGCGCCGCTCGGTCCGGGGCGGCAGCGCGAGCGACCCCCTGCTCCTGGTGCTCGGCACCCCATGGGCGCTGATCAAGGCCGCCCTCATGACGGTCGTGGTCACGCCGCTGGCGGTGATGTTCGCGCTGTGCGTCTGGGGCGGGCTGCACTTCCTCGGCGGGCTGCACACCAACGACGCCGCCGCGTGGGGGATGGCCGCGTTCGTCGGCGGCCTGTTCCTGCTGCCGGGCGGCGGCGCGCCGCGCAAGGCGGTCGCGCGCACCCTCACGGCGGTGATCCGCAGCCCCGGGGCGGGCATGATCGTGACGATCATCGTCGGCACGCTGGCGTTCTTCGCCGTGGTGACCGCGATCTCCGCGTCCCCGTCGTGGGTCCCCTGGCAGGCGCCGTCCAAGGCGATCGACAGCCTGAGCGAGCACGCGCGCAGCAGCGCCACGGGTCTCATCGGCGGGCTGATCAAGGACCTGATGGAGAACCTCGGCCTGGGGTTCCTCGCGTTCTGGGGGCGATGACCACCGGAGCGTCCCGGGGATGACGGGCTCCGGAGTGGCACCATGGAGTCGGCGGTGGCCGGAAGGAGTCTCATGAGCGTGCCGACGGCTGGTCAGCTCGGGCCCTACCGCCTGCTCTCCCGGCTGGGGGCGGGCGGTTTCGGCGAGGTCCACCTCGCGCTCGACCCCGACGGTCACACCGTCGCGGTGAAGGTGCTGCATCCGCACGTCGCGGCGGACGAGGTCGCGCTCGCCCGGCTGGCCCGCGAGGTGGAGACCATGCGCCGCGTGCGCGGGCCGCACATCGCCGAGGTGCTGGACGCCTCCCTGACCGGCACCCGGCCCTACCTGGTCACGCGGTACGTCCAGGGCCGCCCGCTCGGGGTCGTCCTCGCCACCGGCGGGCCGCTGCGCGGCGAGGAGCTGACGCGCCTGGCGCGCGGGCTCGCCGAGGCGCTGGCGTCCATCCACGGCGCCGGCATCGTCCACCGCGACCTGAAGCCGGCCAACGTCATCCTCAGCGACGGCGAGCCGTACCTCATCGACTTCGGCATCGCGCTGGCCCTGGACTCGGCGGCGGTGACGGCGTCCAACGCCGTGCTCGGCACCCCGGGGTACCTGGCGCCGGAGGTGCTGCAGGGCGGGGAGGCGAGCCCGGCGGCCGACGTGTTCGCCTGGGGCGCCACCATGGCCTACGCCGCCTCGGGACGGCCGCCGTACGGCACGGGCCCGGCGCCCGCGGTGGCGTACCGCGTCGTGCACCAGGAGCCGGACCTCGCCGACGTGCCCGCGTGGCTGATGCCGCTGCTGGACGAGTGCCTGCGGACCGGACCCGCGGGCCGGCCCACGGCGGAGCAGATCTGCGTGCGGCTCGGCGCCTCTGTCCCCCCGGCGATGGTGCCGCACGCGCGGCGCAGGGCCGCGGACCTCTCGGAGCCGCCCACCGAGCAGTGGCGGCCCGGCAAGCGGGCCCTGGCCGGCGCCGTGGACGACGCGCGCGAGCGCCACCGCGAGAAGGTGCGCAAGCGCTGGGTGGTGGGCACGGGCGTGGTCGCCGGCCTGGTCGCCGCCGCCGTGCGCCAGTACATCCCGGAGATGTCGCTGCTGGTCCTGGCCGCGTACGGGGTCGGGGTGCTGGTCGACGCGGGCCTGGGCGTCGCGGCCAGGGCGCGGGCGCGGGTGGTGTTCGACCTGGCGGGCGGGGTGGGCAGCGTCGGGCTGTACGCGGCGCTGGTCGCGGTGTTCAGCCCGGGCACGCTGCTGCTGGCCCTGGCGACGGTGCTGGTGGTGCTGGTGATGGTCGCCGTCGCGAGCTGATGACCGCTACTGGAATAAAGTTCGGTAGGGTGGGAAGGAAGGCCGCGGGGAGCTTACGCTGCGGGTTTGCGCCTAAGCTACTAGCGGGTAACATAATGTGGGGGGAGGGACGAGGCCGTCGACACGGAGATCGTCCTCACCCACCCGCTGTCAGGGCGTCGAAGGGCGCATGACAGTCTGAAGGCGGCTCCCGGTGCCGGTCACCGGAGCGGTCCGTACGACGTGCGCGTACCCCTGCGCGCACGTGCCGAGGAATCGGCGCCGGCCCCAGCGATGTGGCGGCGCCTGTGAAACGGGAGGTCGGCCACCGGCCATGAACATCGTCGTCTGCGTGAAGCAGGTCCCCGACACGGCGACCGAGCGCAAGCTGAGTTCCAAGGACAACACGCTCGACCGTGACGCCGCGGACGGCGTCATCAACGAGCTGTGCGAATACGCCGTCGAAGAGGCGCTGAAGATCAAGGAGGCCCACGGAGGCGAGGTGACCGTCCTCACCATGGGCCCGAGCAAGGCCTCCGACACGATCCGCAAGGCCCTGGCCATGGGCGCCGACAAGGCCGTCCACCTGATCGACGACGCCCTGCACGGCTCGGACGCGCTGTCCACCTCCTACGCCCTGGCCCAGACGCTGAAGAAGATCGGGTTCGACCTGGTCATCCTCGGCTCGGAGTCCACCGACGCGCGCACCGGCGTGCTCGCCGCCATGCTGGCCGAGCGCCTCGGCACGCCCCAGCTCACGCTGGCCCGCAAGGTCGACATCGACGGGACCGCCATCACCGTCGAGCGCGTCACCGACTACGGCTACGACAAGGTCGAGGCCACGCTGCCGGCGGTCGTCTCCGTCGTGGAGAAGATCAACGACCCGCGCTACCCGTCCTTCAAGGGCATCATGGCCGCGAAGAAGAAGCCGGTGCAGACCTTCGGGGTCGCCGACGCCGAGATCGACGCCACCCAGATCGGCCTCGAAGGCAAGTGGAGCGAGGTGGCGGAGTTCTCCGTCGCCCCGCCGCGCGCGGCCGGCACCATCGTCAAGGACGAGGGCGACGGCGGCACCAAGGCCGCCGACTTCCTCGCGTCGAAGAAGTTCATCTAAGGGGGACCGATGGCTGAGATTCTGGTTCTCGTCGAGCACGTCGACGGTGAGGTCAAGAAGGTCACCCTGGAGCTGCTGACGCTGGCCCGCTCGCTGGGCGCGCCGTCGGCGGTGTGGGCCGGTCCCGGCTACTCCGCCGACGCCAAGGCCAGGCTCGCGGAGTACGGCGCCGAGAAGGTGTACGTCGCCGACTCCGCCGAGATCGCCGACTACGTCGTCGCGCCGAAGGCCGAGCTGCTCGCCCAGCTCGTCTCCTCCGCCACGCCGGCCGCGGTCCTGCTGGCCGCGACCCCGGAGAGCAAGGAGATCGCCGGGCGCCTCGCGATCAAGACCGACTCCGGCGTGATCACCGACGCGGTGGGCCTGGGCGACGGCTTCGTGGCCGAGCAGTCCATCTTCGGCGGCGGCGTCAACGTCCGGTCCAAGGTCGTCAAGGGCACTCCCATCGTCACGGTACGGCCGAACTCCACGCCCCTTGAGGCGTCCACGGGAGCGGCGGCCGAGGAGCAGGTGACGGTGTCGCTGTCGGACGCGGCCAAGGGCGCCAAGGTCGTCGAGCGCGTCAAGCAGGAGAAGGGCGCCCGTCCCGAGCTCACCGAGGCCGCGATCGTGGTCTCCGGCGGGCGCGGGGTCGGCTCGGCAGAGAACTTCTCGATCATCGAGAAGCTGGCCGACACGCTCGGCGCGGCCGTCGGCGCCTCGCGTGCCGCGACCGACGCGGGGTGGTACCCCCACCAGTTCCAGGTGGGGCAGACCGGCAAGACCGTCTCGCCGCAGCTCTACATCGCGGCGGGCATCTCCGGGGCCATCCAGCACCGGGCCGGCATGCAGACCGCGAAGACGATCGTGGCGATCAACAAGGACCCCGAGGCGCCGATCTTCGAGCTGGCCGACTTCGGCGTGGTGGGCGACCTCAACCAGATCGTCCCGCAGCTCTCCGGCGAGGTCGAGAAGCGCAAGTAGGCATCCTTCGCGCGTCCTTGAGGCGAGCTCGGCGACGGCGCCGTACCCACCTGGGTGCGGCGCCGTCCGCGCGTCCGAGTGGGTGTCGTCTGGGTCTGTCAATGCGTCCGGCAGGGTGACTGGAGGCCGGGAGTGCAGTCATTCGCGGTGTCTGTGTGTATTAGTGCCTTGAGCAGGACGTCCGCGTTGACGGCCCATTTCCGGCTCCGCACACTCTCTCCTTGAAAGGCAATCAGCCTTACAAAAGGAGAGAGATCATGTCTGTTCTACGTCGCGCGCTCGCGTCGCTCGGGGTCCTGGCCGCGTCCGTCGGCTCGCTGGTCCTGCCCTCGATGACGGCGCCCGCGTCGGCCTCCACGGTCGTGGCCGGCTACGTCAACGTCCCGGTCACCATCAACGCGACGGGGTGGACCACGCTCCCGAGCGGCGCGGGGTTCGGCACCGCCGGCGGCGCCATCTCGGTGTACCGCTTCGGTACCGGCAAGTACGAGGTCCTGTTCCCCGGTTTAGCCCCCGGATACTCGTTGGGTGAATCGGTCCCCGGCGTCGCGATCGCGCACGCCGGGGACTGGGGCAACTGCCAGCGGTCCACGCTGGCCGTCGGAGACGGCGCGGGCGACCTCACGTTCAACGTCAACTGCTACGACTTCGGCGGCGCGCTCACCGACCGGCCGTTCACCGCGTCCTACACCCGTGGTGGCACCGACGCGGGCACGCTCGGCACCGTCCGGATGCAGTTGGAGTCGACCGCGCCGATCGGCACCGTGACGACGCCCGCCACGCAGTTCTCCAGCCTCAGCGGCACCATCACCTCCACCCGGACCGCGACCGGGAACTACGAGATCCGGATCCCGAGGCAGGCGGGCGACCGTCCGCACGCCCTGGACGTCGGGGCCGTCGGCTCCGCGCAGTCGGTGAACTGCGCGGTCCTGTCCACCGCCACCGAGTCCGCCGGGACGGTGGAGAAGATCCGGGTCATCTGCCGCGGTGTCCCCGGGGTCGGCGTCCTCAACACCCCGTTCGACCTCAGCTTCGCCGAGGAGACCAACCCGCTGGGCCTGGGCAGGCTGTCGCACGCGTACCTGACCGCGCCCTCCTTCGTGACGGTGCCGGCGAGCACCCCGCCGGTGACGCTGACGGCCGACGTCGTACGTAACGTCATCTACGGGGTGCCCGGGTCGGTGACCCTGCAGCACACCGGCACCGGCAAGTTCGAGGTGCAGCTCCAGAACCAGGACTGGCAGGTCGGGGCGGCGACGGTCTCGGTGATCCCCGTCGGCTCCGCGGACACCCGCTGCGCGGTGACCGCCGACTTCACCGTGCTGGGCTCCGGACGCCGTACCGTGCGGTTCCAGTGCAGCAACGCCTACGGCGACGCGCTCGCCGACCCCGCGTTCCAGCTCAACTACTCCGCCCTCCAGTGAGGCGGACCCTGTGACGGCGAGCCCCGGTCATCTCGACCGGGGCTCGCCCCTTTTTCGGCTTTCCTGGCGTTCCGTTGACATCGTTAGCTGGCTAGGCAATGCTGTTAGCCAGCTAACGAAAGGGTGGATCATGGACTTGGGACTGAAGGACAAGCGCGTCCTTGTCACCGGCGCGTCGAGCAACATCGGGCGCGCCACGGCGGTCGTCTTCGGCGCCGAGGGCGCCAGGGTCGCGGTCGGGTACCACAGCGACAAAGCCGGCGCCGAGGAGACCGCCGCGCTGGTCGAGAAGGCCGGCGGCGACGCGGTCACCGTCGGGTTCGACCTCGGCGACCAGGACTCGGTCGAACAGGCCGCCGCGAGCGTGACGGCCGCGTTCGGCGGCGTCGACGTGCTGGTCAACAACGCGGTCGCCTGGCCCGGCTTCCCCGCGCCCGGCGAGCTCTTCGAGACCGCGCCCGTCGAGGCGATGCGCCGGTCGCTGGAGGCCAACCTGCTGGGGCAGTACATCCTGACCCGCGCCGTGGTGGCGCCCATGCGGGAGCGGGGCTGGGGGCGGGTGGCGCACATCTCCACCGGGCTGGTGGAGGACGGCCTCCCCGGCAGCTCCCCGTACACCACCGCCAAGGCGGGGCTGCACGGCCTGACCCGGACGATGTCCCGCGAGCTGGCCCGCTCGGGGATCCTCACCAACCTCGTCATGTCGGGCTTCGTGGTCGGCGACCGGCAGATGCCGCCGGAGATCATCGCCAAGGCCGAGGCGGCCGCCGCGACCGGGCGGACCACCACGGCGACCGAGGTGGCCAACATGGTGGTCTTCCTCTGCTCGGCGGCCAACGGCAACGTCACCGGGGAACTGATCCGCGCCGACGGCCACTTCCCCGCCCCGGTCTGACCTGGTCCTGGCCGGTCAGGCGACTCTGACCTGGTCCTGGCCGGTCTGACCGGGTTCTGGCCGGTCAGGCGGCTCTTGGCCGGTCAGGCGGCGACCTTGAGCGGCTCGCGGTCCGGGAGCGGGCGGATCTCCGCGCCGGTCGCACGCGCCTCCGTACGGGGCAGGAAGCGTGCGGTGACCGCGATGAACACGCCCAGCACGACCGTGATCCCCAGCGCGACCCGCAGCGTCGCGGCGTCGGTCAGGAAGCCGATCACCACGGGTCCGAGGAGCAGCCCCGCGTACCCCATCGCACCGGTCTGGGCGATGGCGGGACCGGGGTCCCGGGTGGCGGTGCCCGCGAGCGAGATCGCCATCGGGGACACCGTGGCGACGGTCAGGCCGATGAGGACCATCCCGCCCACGGCGACCGCCACCGACGACGTACTGATCACCAGCGCGAAGGTCGCGGCCGTGCCGAGCCCGGAGGCGATGATCAGGCGGCGGGCGCCGAACGCGGTGCGCAGCCGGTCGCCGGCCAGACGTGCGGCCAGCATGCCCGCCTCGAAGATCGGGTAACCGAGGGCGGCGACCGCCTCCGGGGCGCCGATGGTGTCACGCAGGAACAGCCCGTTCCAGTCCGCCACGGCGCCCTCGATCATGAAGGCCCCGAACGCGATGGCGCCGAGCAGGTACACGAGCGCGGGCATCCGCCGCCGCGCCCGGCCCGAGGTGGGCTCCGTGGCGACCGGCTCGGGCAGGAAACCGCCACTGAGCAGGAACGCCGCCGGGGCCGACACCAGGGCGACCGCCACCAGGTTGGCCGTGAACGACACCCCGAGGGAGATCGCCACCGTGCCGAGCAGGCCCGAGGAGATGGCGCCCACGCACCAGCCGGCGTGCATGCCGTTCATCAGCGGGCGGCCGTACGCGCGCTCCACCGTCGAGCCCTGGGCGTTCATCGCGACGTCCACCGTCCCGAAGAACATCCCGAACAGTGCCGCCGCCACGACCATCCACGCGAGCGAGGGGGCGACGGCCACCCCGAACAGCGACGCCGCGCAGAGCGGGGCCCCGACGCGCAGGACGGCACGGCTGCCGGCCCGCGCCATCACGCCGCGCATGGACTGCATGCTCACCAGCGCGCCGACCCCCCAGGCGAGCAGCACGACACCGACCGACGCCTCGGATATGCCGAGTTTGTCGGCCAGCGCGGGGATGCGCACGGTGAACGTGCCGCACATCAGGCCGGCGAGGACGAAGGTGAGGATTGCCCGGTTGCGGGCGATCCTCAGGGCGCGGCTCATCACGGATTCCTTTCAAAGGTGCATTGCGAAGTGAGGTGGTGCTGGGGGGAACGGCGGCGTGAGGTGGTGGGGGAACGGCGGCGCCCGGGGCATGACGATCCCGCCCGCGCGCTGCGGACGGCGATGTGGGGGGATGCCGGGGCGGCCTGGAGGTGGAAGCGGGCGGGGGTCCGCACGCGGGGGAGGCCCTTCCGGCACGTCAGGAAGGGCGGTCGATCATCTGGTCGGCGTTCGCCGCAGACCAGGGCGGCCCGTACGGAACCACGGCCGCACGGAACCACGAACGCGGGCCAGGTCTCGGCTTCGCGTCAGGGCAGGGGAGCCTTCCCCGATCAGGTCAGGACTCGGCGCCAGGACCCGTCAAGGGCTCGCGAGGAGGGCCAGGAGCCGCCGGTGCAGCTCCTCGTAGTGGGCCTCGCCGTAGAAGCCGGGGTCGTGGGTGGTCACGTCCCACAGGCCCTCGCAGGCGAGCCGGACGATCTGGGCCGCCGTGGGGTCGGACTCGGTCTCCATGCCCTCGCGATGCCACCGGGCCATGGCCTCGCGCAAGGGCGCGAGTAACCCGGGGTCGCCGGCGGCGCCGGTGACGACCGCCCAGCGCCGCAACCGGCCGCTCCGGATCGCGACGAACGTCGCCGCGAGATAGGCACGTGAGTAAGAACTCTCCTGCTGGGAAGCCACCAGTTCGTCGAAGTCGGCGACCAATCGCTCGATCATGCCCTTGACCAGTGCTTCCTTGGTGCTGAAGTGGTAGAGAAGACCGCCTTTGCTCACGCCGGCGCGCTCGGCCACGGCCGACAGCGTGAGGCACGGGGCCCCCTGCTCGGCCAGCAGCTCTTCCGCCGCGTTCAAAAGCTCATCTTTTCTCACATCCGTTACTATACCGGCTGGACGGTACAGTTCTCAAACTGGGTACCCTAATGAGGCCATGGCTTACCTAGACCACGCGGCGACGACGCCGATGCTCCCCGAGGCAATCGAGGCGATGACCGCGCAGCTCGCGCGCGTCGGCAACGCCTCATCCCTTCACGCGGCGGGCCGTCGCACCCGCAGGGTCGTCGAGGAGTCGCGCGAGACCATCGCCGGCGCCCTCGGCGCCCGCCCCAGCGAGGTCGTCTTCACCTCCGGCGGCACCGAAGCCGACAACCTCGCCATCAAGGGCCTCTTCTGGGCGCGCAACGCCGCCACCGGCGCCGACCGGTTGCTGATCAGCGCCGTCGAGCACCACGCGGCCCTCGACCCGGCCCACTGGCTCGGCGACCGGCAGGGCGCCTCCGTGGAGCTCGTGGGGGTCGACGAGTACGGTCGCGTCCACCCCGACACCCTGCGCGCGGCGATCGAGAGCGACCCCGGGCGGGTCGCCATGATCAGCGTCATGTGGGCCAACAACGAGGTCGGCACCGTCCAGCCGATCCCGGAACTGGCCGCCGTCGCCCGCGAGCACGGCATCCCGTTCCACACCGACGCGGTCCAGGCCGTGGGGCAGCTCCCCGTGTCGTTCGCGGAGTCCGGCGTGGAGGCGCTCACCCTGTCCGGGCACAAGGTCGGCGGCCCGATGGGCGTCGGCGCCCTGCTGCTGGCCAGGGGCGTCGACCCCGTCCCCGTGCTGCACGGCGGCGGCCAGGAACGCGACGTGCGCTCCGGCACGCTCGACGCCCCGGCCATCGCCGGTTTCGCGGCGGCGGTGCGGGCGGCGGTGGAACGCCAAGCGGACAACGCCGCCCGGCTGACCGCCCTACGCGACGAGCTGATCGCCCGCGTACGGGCGGCGGTGCCGGACGTGATCCTCAACGGCCACCCGAGCGAGCGGCTCCCCGGCAACGCGCACTTCACCTTCCCCGGGTGCGAGGGCGACGCGCTGCTGATGCTCCTCGACGCCAAGGGCATCGAGTGCTCGACGGGGTCGGCGTGCTCGGCGGGCGTGGCCCAGCCGTCCCACGTGCTGCTCGCGATGGGCTCCGACGCCCACGCCGCCCGCGGCTCCCTCCGCTTCTCCCTCGGCCACACCTCGACCCCCGCCGACGTCACCGAACTCGCCGACGTCATAGCCCTGGCAGTAGAACGCGCCCGCCGCGCCGGCCTCACCTAAAGGAGCGCCTCCGGCGCACGTGACCATTGCGCCGCCAGCAAAGGAGCGGTTCCGGCGCACGGCTGATGAGCAGTGCGCCCCTATAAAGGAGCGCCTCCGGCGCACGCCCTTCTTCGGCGACCCTCACCGCAAGCGCTCTCCACCGACCCGCACGTCGGCCACCCATGTCGCCTCTACCGAACCTCGCCTGCCAATCTCCTCAACACCTGCTAAGGAAGCACACGGTGGCGAGGATGCAGAGATATATGGCAGATAGACTTACGTAAGTGATCAACGAGAGGATGCGCGGGATGTCTGATGTGGATCTGTCCCGTGTCCTGTGGCGCAAGAGTTCCTACAGCGGCGGTAACGGGAACTGCGTCGAGATCGCGCGTCTGCCCGACGGCACGGTCGCGGTTCGTGACTCCAAGGATCAGGGCGGGCTGGCGTTGACGGTCGACCGGGCCGGATGGTCTGCGTGCCTCGTCGGCATCAAACGGGGGTTCGGCAAGCCAGTCTGATCTGGGAGTCGCCGTGTCACAAGGGACGCTAAAGGCACCGAGGCTCGACGGGCTTTCCATGCAAGGAGCGCCTCCGGCGTACGCTCTTCCTTGTATCTCGTATCGCAGGTGATCTCGGCCCTGCCGCTCCTCCCCAAAGGAGCACCTCCGGCGCGCGTTCTCTTTTGGCGGCCCTCACCGCGAGTGACCTTCGCCGACCCGCAGGCCCGGGCCCCCACGGCGGGGGCCTGCGTCGTTCAGGACGTGAATAGCCCCCGTGAGCGGCTCTTCTTCCGGCCGTTCATCCCCCATGGAATGGAAGAGGCCGACAGCGCACGGGCGTTGGGAAGAAGACATCCGCACCACATGTAGGGATGTCTTTCCATGCGCTGCCGACCCCGCTTCGGGGGCGGATCTCCTCGTTGGTCAAGAGATCGACGCCCAGTGCTTTCTCGGCTTGGGCCAAGGATTCGCGGTCGAGCGCCCAGCGCTCAATGAGCAGCCTCGGGACGGGATGCCGCTTCGCGGTGCGCCCATTTCCGGGGACAGGAGAGATCACTGTCCTCTCTCGTGTATTTCACCTGGAACCACACCGTCCGCCCTGCGGAGTCCTCGTAGACATTCCAGGCGCAGGACATCAGCTTCACGAGCATGAGTCCTCGCCCACCTTCGGCGAACATGATGTCCTCGCAGACCTGCGGAATGTTCTCGCCTCCTGCGTCGACCACGTCAACGTGGATGCGGTCATGGCAATCGGCGATTGCGAGCGTGATCCTCCCTCCGTTTCTGGAGTTTGAGTGGATCAGGGCATTGGTCACCAGTTCGGAAACCAGGAGAGTCACGTCGTCCAAGGCAGGGTGATTCGCCCCGAGTTTCTGCTTCACGAACTCGCGTCCATGTGAGACTGACTCGGGACTACCGACTAGGTCGATGACACCTAACAGGCTTCCAGTCCGCATGCCCTTGCCTTTTCTTTCGGCGGAAGGTCCGCTCGTCTTGAGGACTTCGCCATACCAGAGTGACAACAGGCGACTACGATCGGTAGCGGAATCTCCGCACAACCTAACGACAGTTCCGTGAGGATGGCGTGCGGAGGGCAAGAAGTCCCTATCGACTGGAAGGACTGAATTTGCCCCGTGGTAGTGATGTAGACCCCCATGAGTCCCCACGTGCCCTTTTCGCTTTCGAGCTGCGCAGGTACAGGACTTCCGCACACCTCACACAGAAGCAGCTCGCCCAGCGGATCGGGTTCTCCGAATCCTTGGTCGCCATGGTCGAGTCCATGAAGCGTCACGCTTCGGGCCACTTCGCCCGGCTCTGCGACGAGGCACTTGGGCTCGATGGTGTGATGACGCGCCTCTATGTCGCTACGACGTGGAACGCGGCACCCGAGCACTTCCGGCCGTGGCTGGAAGAGGAGCAGGACGCCACCGGCCTGCGGAGCTGGGAACCCATGGTCATCCCCGGCCTCGTCCAGACCGAGGAGTACGCCCGCGAGATGTTCGCGACGGCCCCGAACGTCACACCCGAGGAGATCGAGGAACGGCTGGCAGGCCGGATGCGGCGGCAGGCGATCCTGCGGGGCGACAACCCGCCGTCGATCAGCCTGGTCATGGATCAGAGCGTGCTCCATCGCCGAATTGGGGCGGCGCGCATCATGGAGGAGCAGCTAAGGTACCTGCTGGAAATCGCGGACCAGCCAACGGTCTTGATCCAGATCGTCCCCAACGAGGCAGGCGCTCACTGTGGACTGGCCGGCGGATTCATCATCGCAGAGAAGAACGGGACCCCCTACGCGGCCTTCGCCGAAGGTCAGCCGCGCGGACGGACATTTGCCGAACAGTCCGACATCGCGCGACTGCTGCTCCGGTACGACCGAATCAGGGCAGAAGCCCTACCGTTGAAGGCATCGGTCAAGCTCATCGAGGGAATGGTGAACAAGAGTGGCTGACATGCTGTACAGCGCGCAGTGGCGCAAGAGCACCTACAGCGCCGACCAGGACAACTGCGTCGAAGTCGCATCCAACCTGCCCGGCGTCTTCGCCGTCAGGGACAGCAAGAACCCCACCGGCCCGGCCCTGCTCTTCACGTCGGCCGAGTGGACGGGCTTCCTGCGCGGCGTCCAGGCCGGCACGTTCAACACCTGATCAGCACGGAAGTAGTCAGAGCCCCCGCCCCCACGGCGGGGGCCACCCCGCCGCCTTGCTCGAACAGCGCCGGGATCGCCCTCGTTTGGGAAGGGCCCACTGGGCCGACCTGATCTGAGATGGGCGGCCTGCTGCGCCTGGCGTCCCCGTAAAGGAGCGCCTCCGGCGCGCGTTCTCCATTGGCGACTCTCGCCGACGTGCTCTCCGCCGTCACGCAGCGAGATAACGTAATAAAAGGGCTTTGGCCCGGCTTCGCGGTGCGCTTCTCAAGCTAATAGCCGTCCAAGCCTCCTAGCTCTTGCGGAGATGAAATGATGCGCGTATGAGCGCCGTGTTCGATCTTCTTGAGCGACCGACGTACATGATGGCCCAGGTCGATCGTCTTCTTGGGCTGCCTGACGGCACGGCGAGGCGCTGGATCGACGGAAATGGGCGTAGCGGCAAGCCCCGCCTTCCCGTCATCCGTGAGGACCATACCGGCGAGGAGTCGGTGACATGGGGCGAGTTCATCGAGGCGCGGTTCTTGTCGGCATTCCGCAGCGCTAATGTGCCCATCGTCAACATGCGGCCCGTCATGGATTTTCTGCGATCTGAAACAGGATGCCGCTATCCCCTGGCGCACAAGGCGCACTTGAGTACTTCGACTGGCAGGGAGCTTGTGCAGCGAGTCCAGGACGTAGTGAAGCTGGATCAAGCGCTGAAGCTCGTGGTCATCCGCAACGGCCGGCACGTGCTCACCGCCCCCGCCGAGACGTACATGAACGCAGTGCGGTTCAACGAAGACGGCGACGCGGCGGGTATGTGTCCCGACCCCGACCTACGGGAGATCACCATTGATCCACTTCGGGCGTTCGGAGAGCCGGTCGTGCAAGATCGCTCGGTGCCGACCGAAGTGATCGCGGAACAGGTGCGGGCCGGTGACCCAGAAGAGATGGTCGCGGACTTGTACGAACTGTCGCGCGGACAAGTGCGCGCGGCCGTCCTGTTCGAACAGCGGCGTAAGAACGAGATGCGGTAGGGCAATAAAACCCGAAGAGTTGGCCAGCCCCAACTTCTGTGAGGCTGTTTGGAGGAAGAGCTTCCGCAGCGGCAACAACGGGGGGGAGTGCGTGGAGATCGCCACCAACCTCCCCAGCGTCGTCGCCGTCCGAGACAGTAAGAACCCGAACGGCCCCGTACTCACACTCACGCCACGTGCCTGGCGGGCATTCCTCGGTGGCGTCAACGGCAGCCAGTTCAACGCCTGAGGCCCGTTAACGCTGTGCGTGAGTCTTCCTGACAGTCTCTGCGTCTGCCCGTGCGGGCACCGAGGCGGGGGTTAGGCGGAGACTGGCTCGCGTGCGGGTCGGTGGAGACATTTGTGGTGAGGGTCGCCCAGGGAGAACGTGCGCCGGAGGCGCTCCTTCTTGGGAGCACGGGCGCATCCCGCCGAGGCAAGTGCAGATCGTCCGCGCCCGTGCTCTCAGGCGTCGGCACGGTCAGCGGTCCATGTTGTTGAATGGTGATCCGCCCGACGAGCGTTCTGGAGGACGGCATGGTGCTCACCGAAACGGTTCCGGGGGCGTTACCCAAGCAGCGGAGCAGGTGGCCGTTCTTCCTGTGCCTGGCGCTCCTCGCTCTGATCGTCGCCTACCTGCTTTTCAAGGTGCCCGAGTGGCAGAACGACGAGAAGCTGGCCCAGCTGGAGGACCGGGTGCACATGCTCCCGCTACCACCTGACACAGAGCTTGATATCAGCTCAGCGATGCAAGGCACGGTCGGTATTCAGGCGGCCAACGGCGATCACTGCGACTATCTGGTCCGCATGCCCCTGCTCACCACGCTGCCCGACGCCGAGATCGCGCGCTACTACGAGTCCGCCGCGGTCGAGGGTGTCGCAGGCAGGAAACTCTCCGGAACCGTCTATGTCAATCCGAGCGGATCACGGCCTGACGGGTTCAAGGACGTCATCGTGGAGTTCTTCGACACAGGCTATGATCCCGGGTTCGACGTGCGCTGCCACTGACCGAAGCACCGAGCCGCCACGATCAACCCTGGCGTGCGGGTCGGTGGAAATCACCTACGGTGAGTGCCGCCTAAAGAGAACGTGCGCCGGAGGCGCTCCGTATCGTCGAAGCTGAGGGTCAGCTGACGGATGGCGTCTGCCACATCTTTCGACGGCGTTCGAGGCAACTTGGATTTCAGTTCTCTGAGTCTCGCCTTCTCGCCAGCGGAGATATGGTCGGAAGCCGCCTTTTTCTCCAAACTCGCAGCCTCATTGCGCAGTTCGATGGTGGGTCCCGAATAGGGGGTGTCCAGGCCGAACAGGTCGGTGAGAACCGCGTCGTCTGCGGTTCCGTTCACGACTCGGTTGAACAGGTCTCCCTCCACGATTCGAGCGCCCTCGCTTTCTCCTGGAGCGGAGAGTCGGACCAGGCCCCTGTCATCGGCTGCCTGGCAGATGAACGGGCTGTGCGTACTGACGATGAACTGCAGGTTGGGGAAATGGGCTTTCAGCCAGAACCCGATCCTCTGCTGCCAGGAGACGTGTAGATGCACATCGATCTCATCTATGAGCACTACCCCGGTGTGACCGAATGCCACCTTCTCTCCGGCTATCTCTTTCAGATCGCCGAAGGCGGAAAAAAGCTGCTTGACGAGATCGAGCACCAGTGCGGCTACCGTGCGATAACCGTCACTCAACGATCGAAGCGGAAGCTCGATCCCGTCCGGTGTCGTGATCCACAATCCATCGGAAGTGACCCGCTCCACCCGCATGCCTTCGGGGAGCAACCCGTCGCCAAGAAGTTTCAGTACGGCTTTCTCCACTCGTTCGGCGTCTTCCGATCCTTCTAGTCTTCGCAGATAGAGTTGCTGAAGCCACAGCACGGATTCAGAAAGAGACGCCTCTTCTCTGAAGAGACTTGCGAGCCTGGAAGGCCTGCCAGGCGTCATCATCATCCGCTGCGCCTCGGTTGGCGCCAGCGACAGGCGTCGAAATGGACCATAACCCGCGAGAAACCAGCCTTGCGGATTGGCTGACCATGGTCCTCGATAAGGATCCCAGACCTCCCGGACCTTGTCTTTCGTCCTTTCGATGGAAGGTTCCGGCCCTTCATCCTGCCGGAGCCACCTCAACCCCGCCCAGGGCTCGAACTTGGGAACGCGACCCGGCGTGAACGCATCGAAGTCCGAGAACCGCAGACGCGCCTTGACATAGGCCTCCTCGGCGTCCTCTCGAATCCAATCCGCAAATGTTTCCCGAAGCGTCCTGGCGGCTGATGGTCCCGCAACGGCCAAAGCGATCGACTGAAGGAAGGACGACTTCCCCGCACCATTACGACCGGCCACCACGATCCAGCGAGGCAGACTACCGTCTTCTCGGGCAAAATTCAGCGATACCCCGGCAGCCTGGTCGCCGAATCCTTTTACATTTTCCAGTACTATCTCGCTTATCAGCATATCGCTACCTGGACTTCCGGCTTCTCATCAATACGTTCAATATGGCCTATTCAGTGCAATTCTCGGCAAAGGGTCATGCGATGCTTGCCAGGGTCAAGCCTCTCAGCGGGAACCGACTGCCGCGAGACTAGCGGTACGAACACTAGGTTTCAGCACGAGCTGTGGACATGTCTTCTGATGCCAGATGATCGCCTTGTACGCCGTCGTCCTGATCCTCGTGCCCGGTCTCGGACGTGACCTCGCTTGGGTGGCCGGCGTGCGCGTCGGTGGGATCGTTCGCGGTGAGGGGCGCAAGAAGAGAACGTGCGCCGGAGGCGCTCCTTTTGGTGGGGATTGGAGCCGGGTGGATTTTTGGGGAACTCCCAGCTCAGGCGAGGCGCGGCCCTTGGGCGAGGTGCCCGGTGTAGCGTGGATTCGTGGTCGCTCGGCTGGCCCCGCGCGGGCGCTGCGGTGCGCCGCTGCGGGCATCGGCCCGCATGGACAAGACGGTATGGCCCGGCGTGTCGCGGGTCGGCGGGGGCCGAAATGAGTGGGTCATCATGAGCGACGATGTCGAGACGAACAAGGGGCAGCTCGTTCCCGGTCCTGACCCGGCGCGAGATCTGAGGGCGGACGATTCTGAGCACCCAGGGTTTGTTGTCGTCGGCGAAGACGACACCCCCGGGCACAAGGCTTACTACATCCACCTTGAGGCGAAGCCGGGCAAGGAGGGTGAGCTGAAGAAGTTCCTCGAGGACGTCAACGCCGGGGTGGATGACGAACCGGGTACCGGCCCGTGGTTCGCGCTGCGCTTCTCGAAGACCGTCTTCGGAATCTTCGAAGCGTTCCCGGACGTGAAGGCCCGCCACGTCCACGACACAGGTCCCGGAGGCCGCAACTTCCTTCGCGCCGACCTCCTCGCGGACGTGCTGGCGTATCCCGCCCGTCTGTACCGGCTCGACGTCATGCACGGCAAGTACGACGTGATGCTCGGCCACAAGATGGTTCAAGCCTGAAGCGAGCCACAAGGTGGTTCAAGCCTGAAGCGACTCGTGGGCGGGGATCAGTCCTTGATTTCGAGGCCCATTGAGCGGGCGGTGCCGGCGATGATTTTCGTGGCCTGGGTGAGGTCGGTGGTGTTCAGGTCGGGGAGTTTGGTGCGGGCGACCTCGCGGAGCTGGGCGGTGGTGATGGTCGCGGCGACGTGGTGGCCGGGGCGGGAACTGCCGCTTTCCAGGCCGATGGCCTTGCGGATGAGGGAGGCCGTCGTCGGCATCTTGGTGACGAGGTCGAACGAGCGGTCCTCGTACACAGTGATCTCGGCGGGTACGACGAAGCCGCGCTGTGTCTCGGTGGCGGTGTTGTAGCGGCGGCAGAAGTCCATGAGGTTGATGCCCAGCGGGCCCAGGTCCTTGCCCACGGTCGCGGGGCTGGCCTCTCCTGCCTTGACCTGCAGCTTCACGACTCGTGTGATCTTGTTCTTGGCCATGGGGAAACGGTAAAGTGTCCAGTAACTGGAGACTCAACGGAATAATCGGAACATGGCCCGCCAGCGCGACACGTACACGATCGGGCAGCTCTCCAAGCTGTCCGGGCTCCCGGTGAAGACGATCCGGTTCTACTCCGACGCCGGGGTCCTCCCCGAGCGGTCCCGTACGTCCGGTGGGTACCGCGTGTACGGCGAGGGGGACCTGGCGAGGCTGGAGCTCGTCCGCGCGCTCCGGGAGATGGGGGTCGGGCTGGCCGTCATCCGCTCGCTCGGTGAGCGCGATCTGCGTCAGGTGCTCGCCCTGCATCTGCGCACGGTGGAGACCCAGCTGAGGTCCCTCCAGCGCACCCGGGCCGTCCTGCGGGCCACGCTCGACAAGGACGTGCCGGGGGAGGCGGACCTGCGCAGGCTCAACTCGCTCGGCCGCCTCGGCGCCGCCGAGCGCGAGGCGATGATGGACTCGTTCGTCGCCGAGGTCGGGGGAGGGAACCGTGCCCTCGAAGAGTGGCTGACCTGCCTGCGGGAGGCGATGGTGCCCGAGCTTCCCCCCGAGCCGTCGATCGAGCAGCTCGACGCCTGGCTGGAACTGGTCGACCTGGTCTCCGACCAGGACTACCGGGCCACCCTCCGGAAGGACAGCGGTGGGTTCTGGGAGAACCGGGACGAGCGGGACCTCGCTGAATGGCAGGGCCTCAACAACGCCGTCATGGAGACGGCGCTCGCGGCCCTGGACGACGGCGTGGAGCCCGGGTCCCCGGCCGCCGGGCCCGTGCTCGACCGGGTGGTGTCCCTCCTCGGCCAGGTGTACGGCCAGGCGGACGGCCCGGAGTTCCGCCGCTCGCTGTCACGCGGGTACGAGGAGCACGACCCGCGCGCCGTACGCCACTGGGAGCTGGTCGCGACGATCACCGGCACGCCGTGGCCGCCCCCGCAGACCCGCGCCCACGCCTGGATAGCCGCCGCCCTCCTGGCCGACCTCATCTGACGCGCCGGGCATGACGACCGTTCGATCCGTACGGTCCACGATCCGCACGTTCCGATGGGGGAGGGGTCAGCTCAGGAAGGGGGAGATGGCTATCCAGCCGGGGTCTTCCTGCGACTCGACCTGCGCGCGGCCTTCATCCCAGCTCGCCGCCAGTTCCTCGGCCAGGGCCGCCGCGCCCGCCGAGGGGTCGGCGTAGACGTGCAGCACGCGGGTGCCCTCGGCGCTCATGTGCGCGGCCAGCAGGGCGGTGCCGCCGAGACCTTCCAGGCCGGCGGCCAGCCGTTCCTCGAACTCCCTGAGCGCCGCCGCCGAGGCCCCCTCCGGCAGGCCGTCCTCGTCCGCCTCGGTGTACGGCAGGGTGATCTCGATGTGCTGGTCGAGGAGCGGGTGGTCGACCGGGCGCAGGGGGTAGCGCGCGGTGGCGACCAGGCGCGCCCCGCCGGCCGTACGGCCCTCCATGAGCGCCCACTGCTCCTGCTGGTACTCCGAGGCGAGGTCGGCGACCACGGCGGGAAGGTGGACGGCGGGCACGGCGTCGAGGGGCTGGAACGTGGCGGCCACGATGTCGCCCACCCAGCGGGCCACCTCGTCCTCGCCGAGGATCCAGTCCAGGGCGAGCAGGGTCGCCTCCGTGCGCACCTCGTCCGTCAAGTCCGGAAATATCGGGTGGAAGGCGGTGACGTCGATCCGGGGGGTGCCGTTCGGGACCCGCAACCCCAGCACCAGCTTGTCGAGCGCGAACTCGCGCCCGCCCACGTCCAGCGTCATCTCCGTGGCGCCCCTGTTGGCCGGCCGGGACGGGTGGAACTCCCACAGCGCGTCCGACGGCGGCGCGGCGAGCGCCCAGCGGTGGGCGAGCGGCCGGAGCTCCGGGTTGCCGGCCGCCGAGACGACCAGCGCGCGAAGCGCCGCCTTGCCGGGCACGACGTCCCAGGTCAGCCCGGGGTCGAGGGCCGCGACGGCCGGGGCGATCACCTCGGCGAGCGCGGGGACGTCCTCGGTGACCAGCAGCGAGTCGATCTTCGGCCGGGCCTCGGCCCACCACACCCAGAAGTCGGCGACGCCGCCGACCGGCTCACCCGGCTCGCTTCCCCGCCCGAACAGTCGCATGGCCCTTGATCCTCCCAGGTGTCCGGCGCGGACGCCAACGCGTTGCCCGGCGGGCGCCGCCGGGCGGGTAACCTCGACAGTGTTATGAGTCTTCGTGTGCTTGCCGCCATGTCCGGTGGCGTCGACTCCGCGGTGGCCGCCGCGCGCATCGCCGAGGCCGGCCATGACGTCACCGGCGTCCACCTCGCGCTCTCCGCCAACCCCCAGTCCTACCGCACCGGCGCCCGAGGGTGCTGCACGGTCGAGGACTCCCGCGACGCCCGGCGCGCCGCCGACGTGATCGGCATCCCGTTCTACATCTGGGACATGGCCGAGCGGTTCCACCGCGACGTCGTCGAGGACTTCGTCAGCGAGTACGCCGCGGGCCGCACGCCCAACCCCTGCCTGCGCTGCAACGAGAAGATCAAGTTCGAGGCCGTGCTCGACCGGGCGCTCGCCCTCGGGTTCGACGCCGTCGCCACGGGCCACCACGCCCGGCTCACCGACGGGGTCCTGAGCAGGAGCGTCGACGCGGGCAAGGACCAGTCGTACGTCCTCGGCGTCCTCACCCGCGAGCAGCTCTCCCGCGCGATCTTCCCGCTGGGCGGGTCCACCAAGGCCGAGGTCCGCGAGGAGGCCGCCGCACGTGACCTCGCGGTGGCCGACAAGCCCGACAGCCACGACGTCTGCTTCATCGCCGACGGCGACACGCGCGGCTTCCTGGCACGGCGGCTCGGTGCCGAGCAGGGCCCGATCGTGGACGAGTCCGGCGCCGTCGTCGGCTCGCACGCCGGGGCGTACGGCTTCACCGTCGGCCAGCGCAAGGGCCTGCGCATCGACCGCCCGACCGCCGACGGCCGCCCCCGCTACGTGCTGTCGATCGAGCCGGTCTCCAACACCGTGACCGTCGGCCCCCGCTCGTCCCTGGCGGTCGGCTCGATCGTGGCGGAGCGTCCCGTCTGGAACGGCCCCGCAGGCCCGCCGCACGAGCCGCTGGCCTGCGCGGTGCAGCTCCGGGCGCATGGCGAGGTGTACGGCTGCCGCGCGCAGCTTTCCGGCGGCGAGCTGCACATCGAGCTGGACAGCCCCGCGACCGGGGTGGCGGCCGGGCAGGCGGCCGTCCTGTACGATGGCGACACCGTCATCGGCTCCGCCACCATCGCCTCCTCCTCCTGACCTCCAAGGCCCGGCGGGATCGGGTCCCCGGTCCGTGCGGCGGACCTCCCGGCGAACTCAGGCGTCCAGCAGGACGCTCTCGCCGGTCCTGAGGCGGCGGAAGTCGCCCTCCTGCGCCTTGCCCCGGCGGGTCAGGATGGCGTCGACCAGCATGAGCCCGACGTCGTTGTAGAGGCCGTCGTGGATGGAGTAGGCGCGCCGGGGTGCCACCTCCAGCAGGTAGTCGACCATCTCCGGGGCCTTCATCCACGGGCCGCTGGTCGGCGTGAGCAGCGTGCCCACGGGCTGCGGCGGGACGGTGAACGCGTCGCCGGGGTGGAACACCTCGCCGTCGATCAGGAAGCCGACGTTCTGCACCACCGGGACGTCGAAGGCGATCATCGCGTGTTCCCGGCCGGCCACCCCCACCTCGAAGCCCGCCGCCGTGAACGAGTCGCCGTCCCCGACGACGTTGACCTTGGCGCTCAGGCCGTCGAGCTGGGCGGCCACGCCGGCGCAGGTCCACACCTGGACGTCCGGCCCCAGCGAGGCGAGGCGCTTGACCTCCAGGTGGTCGAAGTGCTCGTGGGTGATGAGGACCGCGTTCGCCCCCTCGATCGCGGACTCCTCGGTGAGCCCGCCCGGGTCGATGACCAGGGTGGAGCCGTCCTTCTCCAAGCGCACACACGCGTGTCCGTGTTTGGTGAGCCTCATCCCTCCATCATGACCCCGCCGCCCCCCCCCCCC